>CAVZPE010000008.1:0-450046 GCA_963776915.1 uncultured Acidobacteriota bacterium
CTCGCGGGGCTTTTTCGAAATCTGGTGCCCCTTTATCGGATAGAAGACTTGACGATTCATCCCGACGGGCCTATGCAGAAGTAAGGGTCATTTCGGCATTTTTCTCTTGCGAAAAGCCGAAAAGATGAAATGATCCGCGGTCTCAACGGGAGACGAGACGGCGATGACGGGATCTCAGGCGGTCGCCCCGACTTCGAGGAATCCGAAGAGCGGTGTGTCGCTGGAATGGCTACTTTCCATGGTCAGCAGGTGGATGCGGGCCGGGAAGGTCACGCGTCGCCTCCAGTTCTTCCTCGATCTTCTCGTTCTCACGTGCGGCTTCTATCTCGCGTACAACCTCCGGTTCGATTTCGCCCTCCCCCCTGATGCGCTCGAGCAGGCGGCCGAGCAGCTCCCCGTGGTTCTCGCGGTCCAGATCGCCGCGCTCGCGCTCGCGGGCGTCTACAGCTTCATCTGGCGTTACGTCGGGATGCGCGAACTGAGGGCGTTCGTCTACGCGTTCGGGTCGTCTGCTCTCGCCCTCACGGTGATGCGGTTCACGCTTCCCGCGAAGCTCGGGGACTGGCGCGTGCCCCTCTCCGTGATCCTGATGGGAAGCGTCCTCGGTTTCGTCGGTGTCCTGGGGATGCGGCTTCTCCGGCGAGTGCTGTACGAGGCTTCCGAGCGGCAGCGCCCGCGGCCGCGCGTGGGCGACGGGCCGCGGGTCCCGACCCTCTTCCTCGGGGCCGGTGAGGCGGGCCTGGTTGCGGCGCGCGAGATCGAGGGGCGCCTCGACAGCGATCTCGACGTCCGCGGATTCCTCGACGACGACCCCGCCAAGCAGGGCACGGTCATCCACGGGCTCCCCGTGCTCGGGACCACGAAGAATCTCGGGCAGGTCGTGCGGGCCTTCGGAATCGAGCAGGTCGTCATCACGATTGCCCAGATCGGACGATCCGAAATCCTCCGGCTGATCGAGGTTTGCCAAAAGGCGCCGGTGAAGGTGCGCATCATTCCGGGCTTCTCGGAGATCCTCGAGGGCCGCGTGAAGGTGAGCAGGATCCGCGACGTGAAGATCGAGGACCTGCTCGGGCGCAGTCCCGTGGAGCTGGAGCGCGAGGCGGTCAACGAGTTCCTCGACGGCAAGACGGTCATGGTGACGGGGGCGGGGGGCTCGATCGGCTCGGAGCTGGCGCGACAGGTCGCGCGCTACCGCCCGGCGCGCATCCTGCTCGTGGAGCGCGCGGAATTCGCCCTGTTCGACATCGAGCAGGACCTGATCCGATCGCTGCGGAGCTTCCGCGACACGCCGGTCGAGGCCCTCGTCGCGGACGTCGGCGACGAGGTCCGGATGCGGGCCATCTTCGCGGAGTACCGCCCGCACGTCGTGTTCCACGCGGCCGCGCACAAGCACGTCCCGATGATGGAATCGAACACGTCGGAGGCGGTGAAGAACAACATCCTCGCGACGCGGCGGATCGCGACGATTGCGGGTGACTCGGGGGCGCAGGCCTTCGTCATGATCTCGACCGACAAGGCCGTGCGCCCGACCTCGGTCATGGGAGCGTCGAAGAGGGTGGCCGAGATCGCCGTCCAGGACCTTTCGTCCCGCTACACGACCCGGTTCGTCGCCGTCAGGTTCGGGAACGTGATCGGCTCGGCAGGATCCGTGATCCCCGTCTTCCGCGAGCAGATCCGGCAGGGCGGACCCGTGACGGTGACCCATCCCGAGATGCGGCGCTATTTCATGACGATCCCGGAGGCCGCGCAGCTCGTCCTCCAGGCCGGGGCGATGGGAACCGGCGGCGAGATCTTCGTCCTCGAGATGGGCGAACAGGCCCGGATCCTCGACCTGGCCGAGACCATGATCAAGCTGAGCGGCCTGAAGCCTTACGAGGAAATGCCCATCGACTTCACGGGCCTCAGGCCGGGGGAGAAGCTGTACGAGGAGCTCGAGTACGACGGAGAGGCTCTCAGCCGGACGCGGCACCCGAAGATTCTCGTCGGCAACCTCGAGCCGTATCCGCGCGAACGGGTCGCACGCGCGCTCGCGGAGTTCGAGTCGCTGGCCCGCGTCGGGACGTCCCTGGACATCCGCCTGGCGCTCGCAGAGTTCCTGCCGGAAGCGCGCCTCACTCTCCCGGGCGCGGACGACGGCGACCTCAGTGTCTCGGTAGCGAAAGAAGGAGCAGGTCCGCACGCCGCTTGACGCCGTACTTCGCGAGAACGTTGGAGACGTGAAACTTGATCGTCCGGCTCGTCAAACGGCGCCTCTGGGCGATTTCCTTGTTCGACAGGTTCTGAAGCAGGTCCTCGAGGATCTCCTCCTCGCGGGGCGTCAGCGACGCCAGGTGCGCGGGCTTCTGCCGCGGGGCCGTGTCGACGGTCTTCTCGACGAAGCGGGACAGGAGAGCGCGCGGGACCCAGAAGCGTCCCGCCGCGACCGCATCCAGGGCCCGGGGCAGCTGCGCCGGGATTTCCTCATAGGTCAGGAGCCCCTTGACTCCGGATCTCAGAAACTGGAACGAGCTTTCCTCGTCCTCGAAGCCCTCCGCGAGAACGACCGCCCGGGCGGATGGTGCGCGCGCGGAAAGCTGCGCGAGGACGGGCAGGGCGCTGCGCTCCTCCGATTCGACGAGGACGATCGGCGGGGCCGCCGGAAAGGGAGCGTCGGCCGGGAGCTGGTCACCGCGGATCCTGAAGTCGGACAGGTCGAACGGCTTGCCTTCGAGGCTCGCCCGGACCTCGGCGGCGACGAGCGGATGCCGCCAGAAAAGGCGGACCGCCTGAGGCCCGCCGTGCCCTCCGTTCGGGTTCAACCCGTCCGGCCGCTCTCGCGTCATGGCTCTTTTTCGCGAAGTGACGCCGCCGAACAACTGCGACGCCATCTGGATCGTAATATAGGACTTCTCGAGAGGGGGCGCACGAATCATGAACAGCCGTAGACGCCACCTTCTCCTCGCCCGTGTCGTCGTCGTCGCCCTCGTCGGAGCCGCGGCAGGCGCGCGGGCCGACGATTTCGCGACCGCCCGGCTGGCGGCGGGAATCGACGCCTACGCCTCGAAGCGATTCGCCGAGGCGTCAGACCAGTTCCGGCTCGCCTGCTTCGGCCTCCTCGACCAGCCGGTGGCCCTCACGGAAGGCCTCGCGCGTCTCGCCCTCGCGCAGGATGCGGCCGGGCGGAAGTCGGACGCCACGGCGACCCTCCACCGCTTTCTCGAGATCGAGAGGCGTTTCTCCGGCTACGCACGCGCTCGTCTCGACGCCCCGACCCGGGCCGCGTTCGAGACGCTGCTGCGGTCACGGGTCTCGGCCGAGGCGCTGGCGGCGGTTCCGTCGATGTCGGGCTCGCCGCCGAAGGCCGTTGACGAGCCCCAGACCCGGAAAGTGCCGTGACGGTTCGCGGCTCGGCGCGTGGCGCGGTCCTCGCGTGCTGCCTGATCGGTCTCGCGTCCGCCCCCGCCTACTCCCAGCTCGTGACGGACGAGGTCCCGCGCGCCGCGACGATCCCGGCCCGCGAGGAGCTCCGGCGCGACCTCGACGAGAGCCGGTTCCGTCTCGGCCCGTTGCGCATCGCGCCGAGGCTCTCGATCGAGAACCTCGGGTACAACAACAACATCAACGGTTCGACGACGGATCCCGTGTCGGACGAGACGGGCAACCTCGTCGTCGGCGCGCGCCTCACGCTGCCGCTCTCGTCGAAGCTGGCCGCTTCGCGCGGACCTCCTTCCGACCTACATCTGGTACGCGCACGAGGTCGAACGGCGCGCCTTCGGGGGACAGATCGCGGGCTCCTTCCTCGCGTTCTTCAATCACCTGACGTTCATCGGCTCGGGCTACGCGACGCGCTCGGACTCCGTCGTGAGCACGGAGGTCCTGGCGATCCAGCGGGACGACGTCCGCGGCGCGAGGGGAGACCTCGACCTCGCGGTTTTCCGGCGGCTGTCGATCGTCGGGAACGGCGAGTGGCAGCGGCACCGTTACAGCGCCGGGGGAGCGGTCGACCCCGTCTCCGACTACTCCATCAACGACCGGACGGAATCCGCCGCGCGCGCGGGGCTCCGGTACCGCTTCTCCGAGACGGTGGACGTCTCGGCCGGGGTGGAGGAGACCTGGACGGATTTCGAGAATGCTCCGCTGGAGCGCGACAACGAGAGCCGCGCCGCCGTCGTCGGCGTCCACGTCGAGAAGCCCGGACTCATCGTGAACCTTTCGGGAGCCTACCGGAGAGGCGAGTCGCGGAACGGGTCGACGTTCCCGGCCTACGAGGAGCCGACGGGAAGCGGGTACGTCTCGATCACCGTCGTCCGCCCGCTCGACGTCGAGTTCACGGGGCGGCGCCGCATCTCGTACAGCATCGGGAGCACGCCGCCCTACTATCTCGAGACGCGCTGGGGCGCGGGCCTGCGGATCCGGATCGGGTCGCACGTCACGCTGCACCCCACGGCCGAGCAGGGCACGAACCGCTACACGGTGGGCGAAAGCCCGGACCCGGCCGGCCGTGTCGACGACGCGACCGTCTACGGCGGGTCCCTCGAGATCCGCCTCGGAACCCGGGTGACCGTCGGAACTTCGTGGACGCGCTCGCGGTACGATTCCAACATCGACGCGAACGACCGAAGCTACAACCAGTTCGGCGTGACGCTCACATTCGGAAGGAACCTCCTGCAATGAGGCGATGGCGCCGCGTCTCCGTCCTCCTGGCTCTCGGCCTGTTTGCGTCCGTCGTGCGGGCCCAGGAGCCCCCGGACAATGCCGAGTACCGCCTCGGCCCGCGAGACCTCGTCGAGATCAAGGTGCTCGAGATTCCGGAGCTGAACGTCGAGCGGAGGGTCTCCGACCGCGGCACCGTCGCGCTGCCGCTCATCGGGGACTTCGTCGTGGACGGCCTGACGACCGCCGAAGCCCGGGCGAAGCTCGAGACGCTTCTCAAGGAGAAGTACGTCAACCGGGCGGACGTGTCGATCGTCGTGAAGGACTTCGCGAACAAGCCCGTGACGGTCGTCGGGGCGGTCCACCGCCCGGGTCCGCTCACGATCTCGGGCCGCTGGTCCCTTCTCCAGGCGATCTCGGCCGCCGGGGGACTGACCGACACGGCGGGGCGGAAGATCTACGTCCTGCGCCAGGCCGACAACGGGCTGACGGACACGCTCGAGATCTCGACGGACGACCTCTTCCGCAGCGCCTCGCAGATGTGGAACATCCCGATCTACCCGTCGGACGTCGTGAACATCCCGGCGCGGAGCACGGTGAGGATCTTCTGCATCGGCGAGGTGAGGACGCCCGGCGCGGTCGAGTTCACGACGGACGACCGGATCACGCTCCTCTCGGTCCTCGCGAAGGCCGGCGGCCTGACGGACCGCGCGTCGAAGACGATCCGGATCAAGCGACGGGACGCCTCCGGGCGCGACGTCGAGACCGTGGTCGACTACAAGCGCGTCCTGTCCGGCAAGGACGTCGATCCCGTGCTGAGGGCCGACGACGTCGTCGTGATCAAGGAATCGTTCTTCTAGACCCCCCGTCCGGGCGACAATCGCGCGCGTCGTGATCGAGGTCCACTTCCACTGCATCCCGCGCGTCGACGACGGCCCGGCGTCCTGGGACGAGGCGGTCGCGCTCTGCCGGGCCGCGGCGGCGGAGGGCACGACGCGCATCGTGGCGACGCCCCACGTCCTCCGCAACGGGTGGGTCAACACGAACCCGGTGGTGCGGGAGCGCCTCGTCCGCTCCCTGAACGAGCGCCTCGGCGGCGCCCCGCGCGTCCTCCCGGGCTGCGAGTACTACTTTTCCGACGAGGTCGTCGCGCTGGCGAAGAAAGGGCCCACGAGCCCGCTGACGGGCCTCTCGGGCGGGTCGTATCTCCTGGTGGAGTTCGCCCCGGGATTCCTGCCCCCGACGGCCGTTTCCGCCTTCCACGAGCTGAGGGTTCTCGGTCTCCAGCCGATCGTCGCGCATCCGGAACGTCACCTCGTCTTCGCGCGTCAGCCGGAGCGCCTCGCGGACCTCGTGGCCCGGGGCGCTCTCGCACAGATCACGGCCGGCAGCCTCCTCGGGGACTTCGGCAAGACCGCGCAGAAGGCCTGCGAGAACTTCCTGAAGCTCGGTCTCGTGCACGTGGTGGCGTCGGACGCGCACTCGACCGCGAAGAGGCCTCCCCGCATGGCGCCCGCCCGCGAACTGATCCGGAAGAAATGGGGAGCCGATGCCGAACGCGGCCTCTTCGTCGACAACCCGGAGGCGATCCTGGCGTCGCGGCCGCTTCCCTTCAAGGGCTCCGCCTGATGTCGACGGCGAGCCGCCTGCGCCGCGCAGCCGTCGAGAAGCTCTACGGGATCAAGCGACGGCTGCTCCGTGCGGCGCCGGTTCTCGACCGGGTGGGGCTCCGGCACCTACGCGTCGTCGACGTCGCGCACGCTCGCGACCTCCTCGGCCGCGGCGTCGAGAACCTGAAGGTCCTGATTCCGCAAGGGCCGGTCTCGTTCGCCCCGAAGGACGAGCCGTTCCTCCGCGTGAGCAAGTACTACCCGGAAGGGACGTTCGAGCGGCCGGACGTCTTCGTCTGCGACGTCCCTTCCGGCTTCGTCCACGTCGGGACGGGGCTCGTTCTCACGGCGCGCGGCACCATCGTGGAGGAGTCCGTCCTCGCTTATCGGCTTCCGTACACCTCCGTCTATGAGGGCCTGCGACCCCTCCGGCCGATGCGAATACAAGGCTCCGTTGCCACGATCCTCAACGTGTTCGGCGAGAACCTCTGGCACTGGCTCATCGACTCGCTGCCCCGAATCGTCTCTCTCGGAAAGGCCGTGCCGGCTGCCGAGCGCGTCACGCTTCTCCTGCCGAACACGTTGCACGAGGCCCAGCGAGAGCTTCTCGGTCACCTCCTCCCCGCGAACGTCTCGGTCCGGGTCCTGCCCAAGAGAACGTGGGTGCGGGCGGACCGTGTGATTCTTCCCTCGTTTCTCTCGGGCCATTCGAACGGCTTTCTTCCGGCCGACTATCTGAGCGAGATCCGCACCCGTATCTTCCGCGGATTCGGGTTGCCCGAGACCTCGACACCGCACGGCCGGATCTTCGTGTCGCGCCAGGGGGACAGGCACAGACGGGTCCGGAACGAGGGGGCGGTGATGGAGGCCCTCGCGCCGCTGGGCTTCCGCTCGGTGTACCTCGAGGGAATGTCGACGCGCGAACAGATCGAGACATTCCGGACCGCCGAGATCGTGGTGGGGACCTACGGCGCCGGCCTCGGGTGGCTCCTGTTCTCCGGTCCGATCCCGGTCGTGATCCTCTACCCGAACGCCGTACCGAACACGCACTTCATCACGCAGGCGTCGAGCCTCGGGCAAACGCATCACTTTCTCGTCCACGATGCCCCGGATGAGTACACCGACTTCGACGCGGACGTCCCACGCCTCAAAGCGCTTCTCGAGCAGGAGCTCGCGCTGAAGGCCCCGCGAGCCGCTCCCGCGCCGTAGCGGCGACTTCTCCGGCCGCCAGCCCCCGGGTTCACTCCTCCAGGTACGTGTAGTGCGTGAGGCTGTGCTCGAAGTCCCGCGCGATGGCCTTCGCCTCGAGCTCCTTGACCTTCTTGCGCTCGGTGGCCCGGCGCAGCTGGCGCCAGATGCCGTCGAGGATCTCGTCCTTGTCGTAGTTCATGTACGAGAGCACGCGTTCGCACGACTCGCCGGGCAGGACGTCCTGGATCCGCGTCCGGCCCTCCTCGTCCACGCTCGCGAGCACCTCGTGGACCTCGCCGAAGAGGTTGTGGAGGTCGCCGAGGACGTCCTGGTAGGCCCCGACGAGGCAGAACCCGATGTAGTACGGCGTCCCCTTGTGGAACGCGTGGAGCGGGAGCGCTTCCTTGATGTCGCGCAGGTCGATGAACTTCTCGATCTTGCCGTCCGAGTCGCACGTGATGTCCGCGATCGTGCCCGCCTCGGACGGCCGCTCGCGCAGGCGGTGGATCGGCAGGATCGGAAAGAGCTGGTCGATCGCCCAGACGTCCGGGAGCGACTGGAAGACCGAGAAGTTGAGGACGTACTTGTCGGCGAGCATGACCTCGAGCTGCTCGAACTCCTCCGGGATGTCCTTGAGCGTGTGGAGGTAGCGGCGGATGCGCTCGCAGATGTTCCAGTAGAGGATCTCGCCCTTGCTCCGGTCCTCGAGCGACACGTAGCCGAGGTTGAAGAGCGTGAAGAGCTCCTCCTTGTACTGGAGCGCGTCGTGGTAGCTCTCGCGGACGTTCTTGGCCGTCACGCCCTGCCAGATGTCGTAGAGCTCGCGCACGACGTGGTTCTCGTCGCCGTCGAGCTTGACCGTCCGGCCCTGCTCGATGCGGTCGGCCACGTCGAGGACGTTCGTGACGAGGACCGAGTGGTACGCGGTCAGCGCGCGGCCCGACTCCGTCACGAGAGTCGGGACGGGGACCTTCTCCTCGTCGCAGATCGACTTGATCGTGTAGACGATGTCGTTCGCGTACTCCTGGACCGTGTAGTTCATCGAGGAGTCGAACGCCGTCTTGCTGCCGTCGTAGTCGACGCCGAGGCCCCCGCCGAGGTTCAGGTACTGGATCGCGACGCCCGAGGCGTGGAGCTTCGCGTAGACGCGGCCGGCCTCCTTGATGGCCTGCTTGATCTTCCGGATGTCCGTGATCTGCGAGCCGATGTGGAAGTGGAGCATGACGAGCGAGTCGAGCATCTTGCGGTGCTTGAGGATCTCGACCGCCTCGAGCATCTCGGTCGTCGTGAGGCCGAACTTCGCCGCCTCGCCGCCGGACTTCGCCCACTTGCCCGAGCCGCGCGCGTAGAGCTTGCTGCGCATTCCGATGAGCGGCTTGACCCCGCGCTTCTTGGCGACGTCGAGGATCTTCTCGAGCTCCGACACCTTCTCGAGGATCAGGACGACCGTCTTGCCCATCCGGATGCCGTTCAGGGCGAGGCGGATGAAGGCGTCGTCCTTGTAGCCGTTCGTCGTGATGAGGCAGTCCGAGCCGAGGTCCTGCGAGAGCGCCGCGATGAGCTCGGGCTTGCTCCCGGCTTCCAGCCCGTACCCGTACTTGCGGCCGGACTGGATGATCTCGCGGACGACGACCTTCTTCTGGTTCACCTTGATCGGGAAGACGCCCCGGAAGACGCCGTCGTAGTCGTACTCCTTGATCGCGTGGAGGAACGCCTCGTTCAGCTCCTTGACGGTCTGGTCGAGGATCTGCGGGAAGCGGATCACGACGGGCGTCGAGATCCCGCGCAGGGCGACGTCGTCCACGACGCCCTTCAGGTCGACGAAGCGGTGGCTCTCCTTCGTCGGATGGACGAGGAGGTTGCCGTCGTCGGAGACGGAGAAGAAGCCCTTGCCCCAGTTCTCGATGCCGTAGAGCTTCTCGGCTTCGGCGAAGCGTTCGGGGGCGCGGGCGCGAGGGGGCTTCTTCGAGACGCGCGCGAGGGCGGCGGGGCTGGACATCGGCGCGAATCTTAAGGGAGGCCGAGCCATGTGGCACGAAATTCTCTAGGATCCGGGGCGTGAAGATCCCCGTCCACGTCCTCTCCGGCTTCCTCGGCGTCGGGAAGACGACCGCCGTCAAGGACCTCCTGGCGCGGCGTGCGGACCGCGAGCGGATCGCGGTCGTCGTGAACGAGTTCGGGACGCTCGGCGTGGACGGCGCGCTCCTGTCGGACTGCGCGAGCTGCATCCTCCGGGAGGTGCCGGGCGGCTGCGTCTGCTGCACGGCGATGGCCGACCTCGAGGCGTCGCTCGAGGAGGTCTGCGACCTCGTGGCCCCGACCCGGTTCGTCCTCGAGCCGACCGGCCTCGCGAAGCCGTCCGAGCTCGTCGACCTCCTGCGGGGGCCGCGCTGGGCGCAGAGGTTCGACGTGCGGCCCGTGATCACGCTCGTCGATCCGCAGCAGGACGTGGCGCCGCGTCGTACGCCGCGAGCGCACTCTTTCGCGACCAGATGGACGTTGCGGACGTGGTCGTGGTGAACCGGTGCGATCTGGCTTCGGAAGAAGAGATTCTTCGAGTGGAAGAGTTCGCCCGGGCGCTGGCGCCGCCGAAGCTGCGCATCGTCCGCGCGTCGCACGGGGTGCTGCCGGACGAGATCTGGGACCTCGAGCGGCGGATCCCGGCGTGCGGCTACGGCGCTCCTCGAGGCGATCGCTTCCCACACCCACCTTCAAAGGAATTCCTTCGAAGGGTATGTGGGCCGAGGGCGTTGCCTACCCGCCGGAGCGGATCTTCGACGCGGATCGGCTGCTGGCGGCTCTCGAATCGCTTCGCTCGGGAATCGATGACCCGCGGCGCCGTCGCCCGGGCGAAGGGCATCTTCCACACGACGGCGGGGTGGCGCGTCCACGAGATCGCGGGCGGCCGGCTCTCGACGGCAGCCGACGTCCTGGCGGCGCGACAGCCGGGTGGACGTCATCCTGAAGGACCCGAAGACGGGGGAGGGAGAGGAAGAGGGAGATTTCTTTGAGTGGGAAAGAGCGCTGGCGGATGCCCTCATCCCGGAGGACGCGCCGCTCCTGACGCTGGATGACGGGGCGGGCGCCACGCGCGCCTACGACCCAAGGGGCTTCGCCGCTCTCTCCCTCTTACCTTCTAAGAAAATATTCTCTTCGTCGTCTTCTTCTTTCTCCTCCGATTCCCCTCCCGCGGCATTCCGCCTCGGCGACGTGATGGCCCACGCCGGCGTCGCCCGCGAGGCGGACTGGATGTGGCTCGTGATGGACTCCGGCCTCTTCGGCGTCGGCGGCCCGCGGCACGTCCTCGAGAACGGGATCGTCTTTCCGGAGGGGGACGGCTTCCGCTTCGTCCTGTCCGACGAGGCCGCGCGCGGCGCCGAGGACGACGTCGACGCCTGCCGCGACCTCGCCAACGTCTGCGGCGTGAAGCTCGCGGACCCGCCCGGGACGGCCGGGGCGCCGGCGGGGGGCCTCCCGTGACCGCGAGGAAGGCCAAGGCCGCGAAGGCGGCCGCGAAGACGGCCGCCAGGGGCAAGCTTCTCGTCTACGGCGCGAACGGCTACACGGGAAGGCTCATCGTGGAGGCCGCGCTCCGCACGGGCCTCGCGCCCGTCGTCGCGGGCCGCCGCCGCGAGGCGGTCGAGCCGCTCGCGGCCGGATGGGGCCTGAACAGCCTTTGCTTCTCGCTCGAGGACGTCTCCTCGGCGGCGCGCCTCCTCGAGCCGTACGCCGCGATGCTCCTCGCGGCCGGCCCGTTCTCGAAGACGAGCGCCCCGGCGCTCGAGGCGTGCCTGGCGGCGAAGACCGCGTACCTCGACATCACGGGGGAGGTGGACGTCTTCGAGTCGGTGTTCGCGCGCGACGCGGACGCGAAGGCCGCGGGCGTGCCCGTCCTTCCCGGCACCGGATTCGACGTCGTGCCGTCGGATTGCCTGGCTGCGGCGCTCTCGGAGGCCCTGCCGGGCGCGGAAACGCTCACGCTCGCCTTCCGCGGCTTCAAGACGAGCGCCGGGACGATGAAGACGATGCTCGAGGGCATCCCGAAGGGGGGCCTCGTGCGCCGGGGGGGCGTTCTGACGCGGGTGCCCGCCGCGTGGAAGACGATGGAGGTCCCGCTCGGGGACCGGGTGCGCCTCGCGATGACGATTCCCTGGGGCGACCTTTCGACGGCCTTCCGCTCGACCGGGATCCCGGACATCGAGGTCTACATGGCCGTGCCGCCGTCGGCCGTCGCGAGTGCGCGCCGGATGCGCCACTTCGCGCCGCTCCTCGGGTTCGGCCCGGTCCAGTCGTTCCTGAAGGGGCGCGTCGAACGGAACGTGAAGGGCCCGACGGCCGAGGAGCGCGACCGCGAGCGCTCGTTCCTCTGGGGACGCGTCACGAAGGGCGCGAGCACCGTCACCGGCACGCTCGAGACCCTCGAGGGCTACGCCCTGACCGCGGAGACCGCCGTCGCGATCGCGTCGCGGGTCCTCTCGGGGGACGTCGCGCCCGGCGTCCACACGCCGTCGCAGGCCTTCGGTTCGCGCTTCATCGAGACGATCCGGGGGTCTAAGCTCGTCGTGCCCGCATGACCCCCGTCCGCCTCGCGGTCCGCCACGTCACGAGCCGCCCGCTGAGGAGCGTCCTCACGGTCGTCGCGATCGGGCTCTCCGCGGGCCTCGTCGGGTTCCTCTACCTCGTGAACGGGGCGCTCAAGAACGACTGGTCCGAGAACATGGGCCAGCGCGCGATGGTCATGGCGAAGTCCTCCATGTTCGAGAAGCTGCCGATGGCGTACCTCGCGAAGCTCGAGGACGTGCCCGGGCGTCCAGCGCGTCTGCCCGTTCGACTTCCTGATGACGCAGTGGAAGGACGATCGCCCCGAGAACATGATCCCGTTCCAGGCCGCTCCGGCCGACGCGTTCGTCGAGGTCTACAAGGAGGCGAAGATCCCGCCCGACCAGGTCGCGGCGTGGAAGGCGGACCCGACCGGCTGCGTGATCGGACCGATCCTCGCGAAGCAGCACGGCTGGAAGATCGGCGACCGCATCGTCCTCAAGGCCCCGATCCCGGGCGGCGTCATCGAGACGACCGTCCGCGCGGTGCTCGACCTACAAGCTCGACAACGGTCTCTACGTCCACCGCAAGTACTTCGAGAACCTCACGGGCGACACGGGCCAGGTCGGGATGTTCTGGATCCTCGCGAAGTCGCGGCCGGACGTCGCCGCGCGTGACGGCCGAGATCGAGCGCCGGCTCGAGAACGCGCCCGTCCCGATCCGGGCGATGAGCGAGAAGCAGTGGCAGCTCATGTTCATGGAGATGCTCGGGAACGTGCAGGCCCTGCTCGGGGGGATCGGCCTCGCGACGGCGTTCACGCTCTTCCTGATCACGAGCAACACGCTCGCGATGGCGGCCCGCGAGCGGCGGGGGGAGGCGGCGCTGCTGAGAATTCTCGGGTTCCCCCGCAAGACCGTGCTTCGACTCCTGGTCCTCGAGGGGGCCTTCTTCGGGGCCGCGGGAGCGGTCCTCGCCGTCGGCTTCATGAACCTCTTCGCCCTGCTCGTCGGAAAGGCGCTCATCGACACGCAATGGGCGGGGATCGGCGCGCTCCTCAGGGCCGATGCGGAGATGATCTCCGTGATCGCCGCCCTCTCGCTCCTCGTCGCCGTCGCCTCCTCGCTCGTGCCGGCGATCAACCTCGCGCGCCGGCCGGTCGTGAGCCTCGCGCGCGAGGCCGCATAGGTAAACTCCCGCCATGCTCCCGCTCTTTCCGGAGATCGAGCCGTACCGGACCTTCCGGCTGCCCGTCTCGGAGCTCCACACGCTCCACGTCGAGGAGTCGGGCAACCCGGATGGCCCGCCCGTCCTCTTCTTCCACGGCGGCCCCGGGGCGGGAATCTCGCCCCTTCACCGCCGCTTCTTCGACCCGGCGTTCTGGCGCGTCGTCCTCTTCGACCAGCGCGGGTGCGGCCGGTCGACGCCGCTCGGCGAGCTGAAGGACAACACCACCTGGGACCTCGTCGCGGACGCCGAGAGGATCCGGACTCACCTCGGAGTCCCGAAGTGGCTCGTCTTCGGCGGCTCCTGGGGCTCGACCATGGGGCTCGCGTACGCCGAGACGCACCCCGAGCGCGTGACCGGCCTGATCCTCCGCGGGATCTTCCTCGGGCGGAAGCTCGAGATCGACTGGACGTTCGTGGACGGCCTGAGGCGCCTGGAGCCCGACGGCTGGGACGCCTTCGTCGCCCCGCTGACGCCCCGCGAGCGCGGCTCGGTCGTGCGCGCGTACTACCGGAAGCTGACGTCCGACGACCCCGCCGTCCGGCGCGAGGCCGCGCTCGCCTGGAACAGGTTCGAGAACCACGCCTCGAAGCTCGTGCCCTGCGACCAGCCCGTCGCCGAGGACGACGTGCCGAACGAGATCGCGCTCGCGCGGATCGAGGCCCACTACTTCCTGAACGGCTCGTTCCTGAAGTCGGACGAGCAGCTCCTGCGCGACGCCGAGCGCCTGCGCCGCATCCCGGGCGTCATCGTCCAGGGCAAGTACGACCTCGTGTGCCCGATCCAGTCGGCGTGGGACCTCCACCTCGCGTGGCCGGAGGCTCAGTACGTCGTCGTCCCGGACGCGGGGCACGCGGCCGACGAGCCGGGGATCATGTCCGCGCTCGTCGCGGCGACGGAAGACTTCAAGAAGAAGGTCTGACGTGGAGGCCGTCTTCACGAAGGACGCCCCGGCGCCCGCGGGCCACTATTCCCAGGGGATCCTCCACGCGGGCCTCGTGTACGTCGCGGGGCAGCTCGGCAAGGATGCCGCCCGGCCGGACTCTCCTCCGGGGACCGTGGAAGAGCAGACGGAGCGGGCGCTGCGCAACGTGGAGGCCGTGCTCGTCGCGGCCGGCAGCGACCTCGCGCACGTCCTCCAGATGACGGTCTACGTCTCGGACGCGTCGTTCTGGGGCCGCGTGAACGACGTCGTCGCGCGCGTCCTGGGCGATCACCGCCCCGCCCGCGCCGTCGTCCCCGTGAACGAGTTCCGCGGCGGCTGGCAGGTCGAGATCCAGGCGATTGCGGCGGTGCGCCACTGACGTGCGGGAGTCCCTGAAGGAAGTGGTGCGCGCCGAGGAGGGACCATGATCAGAAAGGCGTCGAACACTCTCGCCGTCGGGGCACGCGAAGCCGGACTGAGGCGGGCCAGGCCGTCGAGGACCGCTCTCAAGTCTGCCGTGTCGCGCTTCGAGAAGAGCGTCACGAGCGCGCTCGAAACGGAGCTCGCATCGCTCACCGAGACCGCCAGGCACCTGGGGAACGTCGGCGCGCCGATCCGCAAGGTGATCGGGCAGGACCGCCGCGCCCTCGCCTCGGCCCGGGCGCTCCAGAAGGCCACGGAGCGGGCGTACAAGCGGCGGGCCGACGCGATCCGCAAGGGTGTCTTCCCGGAGCCGGCAACCGCGTTCGACTTCACCGCGGATCCGGGATGGCAGATGCTCGCCCCGCCCTACGACGTCTCGTGGGGCGCGGGCGCCGGGTTCGGCGACAAGTCCGACGGCAGCCTGATCGTCCTCGTCGCCGACGGATTCTCCGCCGCCGGCGTGGGGGTCTACCTGTCGGTCACGAAGCGGTCGCTCGTCCGCGTCCGGCCGATGGCGCCTTACAACTATGACTGGGCCAACATCGCTTTTCGCGGGCCGGCCGCCAGCAAGGGCGGCGTGGGCGTGCTCGGCTACTTCAACAACGACTCCACGCCCTTCCTCGACCGACGCGGTTTCCTCTGGAACGACGCCCAGGTTCCCCCGAACACCGGCAACGGCTCCGGATCCGGTCAGCTGGCCGACAGGCTATGGGGCGACGTTCTCGTCCTGATGGATCCCGGCAACACCTATCTCCTGTGGACGTGGGTCTGGGGGATGGGCCACATGTCCGCGGCCGACGACCGCATGAGCCTCAGCCTCGCGCAGATCACCTGCCGGGTCCCGGCGATCGTCGTCGACGCGGGACCGGCACCCGTGGTCCGGTGACGGCTTCACCATGATCTCGAGCCGCCAGGCGAAGGACATCAACGCGGACGACGTCGTCCTCGGCCTCGACGCGCCGGCGATCCGCCGGTCGTTCGTCGAGAAGCTGTTCTTCGAGGTCGCCAAGTTCCCGGGCGTCGCGACGCGGAACGACCACTACCTCGCGCTCGCCCGCGCGGTCCGCGACCGCATCCTGCACCGGTGGATCCGCTCGGCGCGCACGTACCTCGAGGGGCAGCACCGCACCGTCATCTACCTCTCCGCCGAGTACCTCATGGGGCCGCAGCTCGGGAACAACCTCTACAACCTCGGGATCGAGGGTCCGGCGCGCCAGGCCATGGAGTCGCTCGGCCTGAACCTCGACGAGCTCATCGAGCACGAGGAGGAGCCGGGCCTCGGCAACGGCGGCCTCGGGCGCCTCGCGGCCTGCTTCATGGATTCCCTCGCGACGCTCGACTTTCCGGCCATCGGCCACGGCATCCGCTACGAGTTCGGCATCTTCGACCAGGAGATCGTCGACGGCTGGCAGCGCGAGCGCACCGACCGCTGGCTCAGGTCCGGCAACCCGTGGGAGGTGCGCCGCTTCGAGATCGAGCACCCCGTGGGCTTCGGCGGCCGCACCGAGACGGTCGTGGACGCCGCGGGCCGCGGCCGCGTGCAGTGGACGCCCGCCCGCGTCGTGCGCGGCGTCCCCTACGACACGCCCGTCGTGGGCTACGGCACCGTGACGACGAACTTCCTCCGACTCTGGGCGGCCGTCGCGGCGGAGGAGTTCGACCTCGACGCGTTCCAGGTCGGGGAGTACTGGCGCGCCGTCGACGAGAAGATCCGCAGCGAGAACATCACGAAGGTCCTCTACCCGAACGACGCCTCGACCGCCGGCAAGGAGCTGCGCCTCCAGCAGGAGTACTTCTTCGTCTCCTGCGCCCTGCAGGACTGCATCCGCCTGCTCCTCCAGCGGACGACGATCGACAAGTTCGCCGAGAAGTTCGCGATCCAGCTCAACGACACGCACCCGGCGCTCGCCGTTCCGGAGCTCATGCGGCTCCTCATGGACGAGCACGGCCTCGGCTGGGACGAGGCCTGGGACATCACGACGCGCTCGTTCAACTACACGAACCACACGCTGCTCCCCGAGGCGCTCGAGACGTGGCCCGTCCCGCTCTTCGGCCGCCTGCTCCCGCGCCACCTCGAGATCGTCTACGAGATCAACCACCGCTTCCTGAACGAGGCCCGGAAGCGCTTCCCCGGCGACGACGGGCGGCTCTCCCGCCTGAGCCTCATCGACGAGCACGGCGAGAAGAGCGTCCGCATGGCGAACCTCGCCACCGTCGCGAGCGGGAAGGTGAACGGCGTCGCGGCGCTGCACTCGCGCCTCCTGCGCGAGACCGTCCTCGCCGACTTCGCCGAGCTCTGGCCCGGGCGCTTCACGAACGTCACGAACGGCGTCACGCCGCGGCGCTTCGTCGGGCAGTCGAACCCGCGCCTCTCGTCGCTCATCACCGAGGCGATCGGCGACGGGTGGCTGACGGACCTCGACCGCCTGTCCGGCCTCGAGAAGCTCGCCCCGGACGCGGTCTTCCGCGAGCGCTGGCGCGCCGTGAAGCAGGCCAACAAGCAGAGCCTCGCCGCGTGGATCCACGACACGATGGGACGCCGCGTCGACCCGCACACGCTCTTCGACGCCCAGTGCAAGCGCATGCACGAGTACAAGCGGCAGCAGCTCAACCTGCTGCACATCGTCTGGCTCTACCAGCGGATCCTCCGCGGCGACGTGGCGGGCATCGCTCCGCGCACGTTCCTCTTCGCGGGGAAGGCGGCGCCCGCCTACCAGGCGGCGAAGCTCGTCATCCGCCTCGCGACCGCCGTCGGGGAGACCCTCGAGCGGCACGCGGTCGCCAGGGAGCTCCTCACCGTCGTCTTCGTCCCCGACTTCAACGTGAAGAACGCCCAGCGGATCTACCCGGCGGTCAACCTCTCGGAGCAGATCTCCACCGCGGGCCGGGAGGCGTCCGGCACCGGGAACATGAAGTTCGCGATGAACGGGGCCCTCACGATCGGCACGCTCGACGGCGCGAACGTCGAGATCCGCGAGGCGGTCGGCGAGGAGAACTTCTTCCTCTTCGGGCTCACGGCGGGCGAGATCGAGGACGTCGTGCGCCGGGGCTACCACCCGCGCGCCCTCCTCGAGGCGGACCGAGAGCTCGCCGACGTCCTCTGGCTCATCGAGTCCGGGCACTTCGTCCCGGACGAGCCGGACCTCTTCCGGCCCTTCGTCCGCGACGCTCGTGGAGGACGACCCCTTCCTCGTCCTCGCGGACTTCCGCGCCTACGTGGAGTGCCAGGCGCGGGTCTCGAGGGCCTGGAGCGACGTCGTCTGGTGGACGAGCACCTCGATCCTCAACGTCGCGCGGATGGGGCGCTTCAGCTCGGACCGGTCGATCCGGGACTACGTCCGCGAGGTCTGGCACACCGCGCCGGTGAAGCTCGCGCCGGTGGCCTGAGGCGTCGCGGTCAGATCTCCGGGTTGAGCCTCCGGTCCCGCTCCATGCGGGCGACGAGGAGCTCGCGCTGGAGGACGATCTCCTTCGGCATCGTCGCGGCGTGCTTGAGGAAGAACGCCTCCTGGTCCGCGAGCTCGCCGCGCCACGCCGCGTGGTCGATGAACTGGGCCTCGTCGACGTCCTCCAGCGGCACGTCGACCCCGGAAAGGTCGAAGTCGCTCTGCTTCGGCACCCAGCCGAACGCCGTCTCGCGCCCCACGGCGCGGCCGTGCGCGCGGTCGATGATCCACTTCAGGACGCGCATGTTGTCGCCGAACCCGGGCCAGAGGTACCGCCCGTCGTCGCCCTTCCGGAACCAGTTCACCTGGAAGATCTTCGGCAGCGCGGGAATCCGGTCGGCCATGTCCAGCCAGTGGCTGAAGTACATCCCCATGTCGTAGCCGCAGAAGGGGAGCATCGCCATCGGATCGCGCCGCACGACGCCGACCTGTCCCGTCGCGGCGGCCGTCGTCTCGGAGCCGAGCGTCGCGCCGAGGTAGACGCCGTGCACCCAGTTGAACGCCTGGAGGACGAGGGGCACGGTGTCGCTGCGCCGGCCCCCGAAGACGATCGCCGAGATCGGCACGCCGCGCGGGTCGTTCGCGCGGGGGGACAGGTACGGGTTGTTCGTCATGGGCGCCGTGAATCGGGCGTTCGGGTGCGCGGCCTTCTCCCTCGAGGCGGGCGTCCACGGCCGGCCCTGCCAGTCGACGAGGGACTCGGGCACGGGGCCGTCCTTGCCCTCCCACCAGACGTCGCCGTCGGGCGTGAGCGCGACGTTCGTGTAGAGCGTGTCCTTCGCGATCGTGCGCATCGCCGCCGGGTTCGTCGCCCAGTTCGTCCCGGGCGCGACGCCGAAGTACCCGTTCTCCGGGTTGATCGCCCACAGGCGGCCGTCCGGTCCGGGGCGCATCCAGCAGATGTCGTCGCCCACGGTCCACACGCGCCAGCCGTCGAAGCGCTTCGGCGGGATGAGCATCGCGAAGTTCGTCTTCCCGCACGCGCTCGGAAAGGCGGCCGCGACGTACGTCGTCTCCCCGTGGGGGTCCTCGACGCCCATGATGAGCATGTGCTCGGCCATCCAGCCTTCCTGCCGGCCGAGCCAGGAGCCGATGCGCAGGGCGAGGCACTTCTTGCCGAGGAGCGCGTTGCCGCCGTAGCCGCTCCCGACGGACCAGATCGTGTTGTCCTGCGGGAAGTGGCAGATGAAGCGGCGCTCCGGGTCGAGGTCGAGCGTGCAATGGAGGCCGCGGTTGAAATCGCCCGAGTCTCCGAGCACCTCGAGCGCGGCCGTGCCCATGCGCGTCATGATCCGCATGTTCAGCACGACGTAGACGCTGTCCGTGATCTCGACGCCCACCTTCGCGAGGGGCGAGCCGGGCGGACCCATGACGTACGGGACGACGTACATCGTGCGGCCGCCCATCGAGCCGTCGAGGAGGCCGCCCAGCTTCCGATAGGCCTCGTCCGGGCCCATCCAGTTGTTGTTCGGACCCGCCTCCTCCCGCGTGGGCGTGCAGATGAACGTCAGGTGCTCGACGCGGGCGACGTCACCCGGGTGGGAGCGGTGGAGGTAACAGCCGGGGAGCTTCTCCTGGTTGAGGGGGATCAGGATTCCCTTCGAGACCGCGTGCGCCGTGAGGCGCGCCTTCTCCTCCCCGGAGCCGTCGCACCAGACGATCCTCTCGGGCCGCGTCAGGCGCGCGCACTCCTCGACCCACGAGAGCAGATGGGGGTTCTTCGAGAGGGGCGTGCCGCGAGAGGCCGTCGTCAGGAGCGAGCTCATGGGGTTCCTTTCGGCGCGCCGCGCGGGGACTGAGACTCCGGGGCGCGCGAAAATTAGCACAGGACCCTTCTCTGGTACGGTTGAGCGATGCCCGAGCGCCGGCAGCCCCTTTCGCTGCGCCTGTTGTCCCTCTACCCGAAGAAATCCGGGTCCCGGGCCGTCGGCGCGCTCGCACGCCTCCCGATCGCGCGCTCCCTCCGCCGGCCGATCCTCGGGCGCTTCGCGGAGGCGTTCGGCGCGAACCTCGACGAGGCCGACCGGCCGCTCGAGGAGTACACGAGCGTCCTCGACTTCTTCACGCGGCGGCTCAAGCCCGGACTGAGGCCGCAGGCCGAGGCCGTCCCCGGCGGGATCAACTCGCCCGTGGACGGCGCGCTCATCGCGTCGGGCCGGGTCGCGGAGGGGACGCTCCTGCAGGCGAAGGGCCTCCCGTATCGCCTGGACGAGCTGCTGGACGGGGATCCGCTCGCGGTGGAACTGGCGGGCGCGCACTACCTCACGCTCTACCTCGCGCCGAAGGACTACCACCGCATCCACGTCCCGCTCTTCGGTGGCTGCGTCTCGGCCGGACGCGTCGAGGGGGAGCTCTGGCCGGTGAACGACGCCTCGACGAACTTCACACCGCGCCTCTACGTGAGGAACCGGCGCGCATACTGGATCGCGGGCGGCTCGGGCCCCGACGAGGGACTCGTCGTGGCCGCGGTCCTCGTCGCCGCGACGCACGTGGGCGGCGTCGTGATCGACCCGCGCTGGCTCGCGGGGCGGCCCCTCCCGCGCCGGGGGCGCGTCGACGTGGCGGGCCTGCCCTGCGCGCCGGGCGACGACCTCGGGACCTTCGAGCTCGGCTCGACGGTCGTCCTCCTCGTCGGCGGGCCGGGGGCGGACGCGTGGCGCCCCTCGCGCGGCCTCGGGCCCGTCCGGGTCGGCGAGCGCCTCGGAGCCTTCGCGGCGTGATCCGCGGGGCGCTCGTCCTCGCGGGCGCCGCCACGCTCGCCGCCGTGGCCGGCGCGGCGCGCGCGGCGGAGGCGGGCCCGCCCGTCCTCCGGTGGGGCGGAGACGCGGAGGGCGGGGCCCCCTTCGTCGAGGCCGACCCCGCCGACCCGACGAAAATGCGCGGCTTCGACGTCGAAATCGTGAACCTCGTCGCGAGGAAGCTCGGGCGGACGCCGCAGTTCGTCCAGGTCGCGTTCCAGTCCCTCGACCAGTCGGCCGCGCGGGGCGATTTCGACATCGCGCTCTCGGGCATCGAGGACACCCCGGCGCGCCGCGCCATGCTCGCGGTCACGGCGCCGTACTTCGAGTTCCGCGAGGTCCTGACGGTGCGCGCCCCGGACGCGACGCGCTTCCGCGGTCTCGCCGACCTGCGCGGCCGGCGCGTCGGCACGCTCGCGGGCACGATCGCGTGGGACGCGCTCGCCGCCGCCGCGAAGACGGACGGGATCGTCCCGGTCTCCTACGACGACGACGTCCACCCCTACGAGGACCTCGCGCAGGGGCGCCTGGACGCGGTCCTCCTCGACAACGTCCTCGCGGCGCGCTCCGTGCGCCGCGTCCCCGGTCTCGCGATCCAGCCCGCGACGGTCGCGACGGGCCGGTACGTCGCGATCCTCGCGAAGGAGAACGCGGCGCTCCGCGACCGCATCGACGGGATCCTGATGGAGGCGATGCGCGACGGGACGCTGAAGCGGATCTTCGAGGACGTGGAAGGTCTGGGACGAGAGCCAGGCCGCATTCGAAGAGAAGATGAAGACGAAGATTTCTTCGAATGGTAAAGAGGCAGGGCGCCGGCGGAGCGGTGCGAGCGGGCGGTCCGGCGCAGCCCGGGGCCGAGGCGGCCGCCGCGGGGGCCGCCTCCCCTCCCTCTTCCCCTTCTAAGAAATCTTCTCTTCCTCTTCTCTTTCTCTCGTTCTCTCCTACCTGCCTTCTCTCCTGAAGGCCTCGCTCGTCACGATCACGCTTTCGTGTCTCGCCATGGCGCTCGCCGTCGCGCTCGGAATCGGCATCGCGAGCGGGCGGGTGTACGGGAACGCACCCGTGCGCTTTCTCCTGACCGCGTACGTGGAGATCACGCGCGGGACGCCGGTCCTCCTCCAGCTCTTCGTCCTCTACTACGGTCTGTCCTCGGTCGTGCGTCTCCCCGCGTTCGTCGCGGCGCTCCTCGGCCTCGGGCTCAACTACGCCGCCTACGAGAGCGAGATCTACCGCGGCGCGCTCGAGGCGGTCCCGCGGGGCCAGCTCGAGGCCGCGCGGACGCTCGGCCTCACGGAGGGGCAGGTCCTCAGGCTCGTGCGCGGGCCGCAGGCCTTCCGCCTCGCGCTCGCGCCCATGACGAACGACTTCGTCGCGCTCCTGAAGGACTCGTCGCTCGTCTCCGTCGTGACGGTCGTCGAGCTCACGAAGCAGACGGCCATCTTCGCGACGAACATCGCGAGCTGGGCGGTCCCCGGCGCGCTCTGCGCGGCGCTCTACCTCGCGATGTCGCTGCCGCTCGCGCGGCTCGCGCGGCGCCTCGAGGGACGCTGGAAGGCGGCGTCGGCGTGAGCGCGCCGCTCGCGCCGGCCTCCCCGTTTCTCGCGATCGAGGGGCTGAAGCTCTCCCGCGGGGCGACGAGCGTTCTCAAGGGCGTGACGCTCTCGGTCGCGAAGGGCGAGCTCGTCGCGCTCATGGGGCTCTCGGGCGGCGGGAAGACGACGGTGCTTCGGGCGGTCGTCGGCCTCGAGGGGTTCGACGCGGGCTCGATCGACGTGGACCGGGTCGCGCTCCGGCCCGGCCCGCCGCCCGCGGGGGAGTCGCTCCGGGCGCTCCGGGGGCGGGTCGGGATGGTCTTCCAGTACCACGGCCTCTTCGAGCATCTCTCGGTCCTCGACAACGTCACGCTCGCGCCGCTCCACGTCGCCCGGCTCGCGCGGGAGGCGGCGGAGACGAGGGCGCGCGCGCTCCTCGCCTCCCTCGGCGTGGACCGGCACGCGCGCGCGTTTCCGCGCGAGCTCTCGGGCGGCGAGGCGCAGCGCGTCGCGATCGCGCGCGCGCTCGCGATGGAGCCGCCGCTCCTCCTGATGGACGAGCCGACGGCTTCCCTCGATCCGGCGCGCCGCAACGAGCTGGGGCGCACGCTCCAGCGGCTGGTCGGGGAGGAGGGCCGGACGCTCGTCGTCGCGACGCACGACGAGGATCTCGTGCGCGACTACGCGACGCGCGTCGTGATCCTCGCCGAGGGCGCCGTCGTCGAGGAGGGCCCGCCCGCGCGGGTCCTGACCGACCCGCAGCACCCGGCGACGCGGTTTCTCCTCCAGACGAAGGAGCGCGGGCCCGCGCCGGCCGCCGCGCCGCGCCCCGGCGGGCCGCGCGTTCCCCGGGGAAGGGCGCCGCTGGCCTGATTCCTAGAAGAGGATTCCGGCGGTCGCCGCGACGAACTTGAACTTGCCGGCCGAGTTGTCGAGGGTGACCTCGTGGTAGCGGCCCTCGCCGAAGATCGAGAGCTTGCCGACGACGAACGCGACGCCGGCGCCCGCGTTCCACCCGAAGTCGGTCTGGGAGATCGACGACGAGATGCCGGCGTTCTCGGCCTTGATCTTCATGTTGTAGAAGCCGCCCCCGCCGAGCGCGTAGAGCTTGACGAGGACGATCCGGATGCCGACGACGAGGTTCGCGTTCCCGTCGAAGATCTCCGCGGAACCGGTGGTCGTGCCGACGGACTTCGCATCGAACTTGCGGTAGTCGCCGTCGATGCGGATCCCGAGCGGGAGGGCGGGGAGTTCGTAATTCAGCACGATGCCACCGTGGTAGCCGGTGTCGAACGCGGTTGACGCATCACCGCTCGGGAAGGAGGCGCCTCCCGAGAGGCCGAACTGGAACCCGCCGGTCCCCTGCGCGGCGGCGGGCGCGGCCGAGAGGAGGACGGCCGCGAGGATGAGGACGCCGGAAACGATCGCGAGCTTCTTCACGTTTTCTCCTTCGAGGAAATCCCCCGGGATCGTAACCCCCCGTCCTCCCTAAGTCTCAAGGTGCTAACCTTTTCCCTGCATCATGGCGGCGACCGGGCGGCTCAGGCAGTCGATTCTCAGGGACGCGATCCGCGAGAACGTGGACGTCATCGAGGGACGTCTGCCGCGGGGCCTGCGCCGCTCGGACCGGATCCGCCGTGCGATCTTCCGGGCGTCGGTCTTCGTGGTCGTCCCTCTCGCGCTCTTCCTCTCGATCAACGCGCTCACGAACGGGAAAGGCGAGCGGACGGACGTCCTCGTCGTCTCGACTCCGGCGGCCGCGCCGGTGCCGGCGCCGCGCGTCCTCCACGCGCCGATGGGCATGGAGCCGTCGCTCTTCCGGCTCTCCGTGCGCTCCGTCGTCCTCGACCCGGGCCACGGCGGGTCCGACCCCGGCGCGATCGGGGCGGGCGGAGTCCGGGAGAAGGACGTCACGCTCGACGTCGCGTCGCGCGTGAAGGCGCTCCTCGAGGAGGGGCACCTCGCGGTTTCCATGACCCGGGACGGCGACGCGACGCTGTCGCTGAAGGACCGCGTCCTGCTCGCGAACGCGAAGAAGCCCGACCTCTTCGTGTCCATCCACGTGAACTCGCTTCCGGCGGTGCGCGACAAGCGCGTCGTCGAGACGTACGTCCTCGGGATGACGACCGACGCCCGCCTCCAGGCCCTCGCGGGCGACGAGAACCGCGAGTCGGGCTACACGCTGGCCGACTACCGCCGGCTGCTCGAGGGCGTGCTCGAGGACGCGCGTTCCGGCGAGTCGCGCCGGCTCGCGCAGGCCGTGCAGGGCGGCCTCTTCGCGAGCCTGAGGCGGGCCGTCCCGCGCCTCGAGGACCACGGCGTGAAGGAAGCGCCTTTCGTCGTCCTGATCGCGACCGAGATGCCGGGCATCCTCGCGGAGGTTTCCACGGTCTCCAACGACGACGAGGCGCGCCGCCTGAAGAACCCCGGCTACCGACAGACGATCGCGCGGGCGCTGGCGGACGGGATCCTCGCGTACGCGGAATCCCGCAACCATCCCCCCTCGAAACGGAGTTGACATGACGGCGAAGAAAGACGTCCTCCACGTCGGCATCGACCTCGGCACGTCGCGCAGCGCGATCGCCGCGTCGAACGGCACGAAACACGTGGTGGAGAGCTACGTGGGCTGGCCCCTCGACATGGTCGCGCGGAAGATCATCAAGAAGACGATCCTCTTCGGCGCCGAGGCGCTGGACGCGCGGTCCATGCTCGACCTGCACCGCCCCCTCGAACGCGGCCTCATCAAGCAGGGCTCGGCGAAGGACGAGGAGGCCGTGCACGAGCTCCTCAAGCACCTCATCGCGCTCGCGGGCCGGCAGGAAGGGCAGCGCGTCGAGGCCGTCGTCGGCGTGCCCGCGGAGGCGCTGCGGGTGTCGCGTCAGCACCTGCGCGGCGCCGTGAAGGGCATCGCGGACGCGCTCCTGATCGTCTCCGAACCGTTCGCGGTCGCCTACGGGATGGACGCGCTCCTCCACACGATGGTGATCGACATCGGCGCCGGGACGACGGATTTCTGCGTCATGAACGGCCGCTATCCCACCGAGGACGACCAGCGCACGCTCACGCACGCGGGCGACTCGATCGACGACCAGCTCATGAAGCTCGTGAAGACGAAGGTGCCGGACGGCCGCTTCTCGATCCACATGGTGCGCGAGTGGAAGGAGAAGCACAGCATCGTGGGCGACCCGAAGCAGCCCATCGTCGTGCGCTTCCCCGTGAAGGGAAAGCCGGCGGACGTCGACATCACGGCCGAGATGAAGAAGGCCTGCGAGTCGATCGTCGGGCCGATCGCCGAGACGATGCTCGACCTCCTCTCGAAGGTCGAGCCCGAGTACCAGGAGAAGGTCCAGCGGAACATCGTCCTCGCGGGCGGCGGCTCGCAGATCCCCGGCCTCGCGGCCGCGCTCGAGAAGGTGCTCCTCGAGGTGGGCGGCGGCCGGGTGAAGGCCGTCGAAGACCCGGTCTTCGCGGGCGCGAACGGCGGCCTCGCGATCGCGATCGACGCCCCCGAAGGGGAGTGGGAGCCGCTCGGCGCATGAGCGGCGACGGCGGGTTCGGCCGCGACTCCGGGACGCCGAAGCGGCGCATGCTGCCCGCCGTGACGGACGTCGTGCGCGAGCTCGCGCGCACGGTCTCCGCGGACCCGGCCGTCCTCTTCAAGGCGGCCCGCGCGGCCGTGGCGGACGAGCTCGCGAAGGTCAAGCAGGGATTCGAGTCGGCGCCGCTCGACGTCCTCGTGAGGCGCGCGCGCCGCCAGCTCGAGCAGGAGGGCGTCGCGGGCCCGGTCAACGAGGCCGGGGAGCCGGGGAAGAGCCGAAGTCCGTCTCGATCGCGGCGCCGCCGCTCAAGAAAAAGCCGACCTCCCCGCCCGCCGAGGATCCCTTCCAGAGCGCCGGCGCGGCCGACCTCGACTGGGAGAAGGACCTCCACATCCAGCCGGAGGACGCGCCGTTCCGCTCCGCGATCCTCCCGCTGCCGCCGCGCTCGCGCGTGCAGGGGAATCGCGCCGCCGGAGCGGCCGGCCGCGCCCGCGCCGCCGCCGGCGCCCGCCCCGGCGCCCCCGCCCGCGCCGCGCCTGCCGATGCCCGATCGGGTCCTCGCGCCGGAAGGGCTCGCGATCGAGCGGAGCGGCGCCGCGCCGCGGCCGAAGCCCGGGGCCGACGACCTCCCGCTCTTTTCCTCGCCGACGCTCGAGCTGTCCTCGCCGGTCGCGCCGGCACCGCCCCCGCCGCGGGCGGCGGCGCCGCCCGCTCCCGAGCGCCCGGCGTTCGCGGAGGTTCCGGCGTTCGCGTCGCCCGAGCCTCCTCGGCGGTTCGAGACGCCGGCCCCGAGGTTCGAGACGCCGGCTCCCGCTCTCGAGCCGCCGGCTCCGGAACCCGAGACCCCGGTACCGACGTTCGAAGCTGCCGGCTCCCGACTTCGGCACTCCCTCGAGGCGGATCGAACCGTCCGTGAGGTCGATGTCCGAGATGCCTCCGCTCTCGCACCTCGTCGGCGACGTGACCGAGCCGGTCGAGCCTGTCGAGCCGGAGATGGAGGAGTTCGCGTTCAAGGCCGCCGAGAAGCCCCGGCCCGCGAAGAAGAGCGGAAAGACCGGCTGGATCGCGGCCGTGGTCGTCGTTCTCGTGGTCGCGGCCGGCCTCGTCTGGGCGGTCCGGACGTTCCTGTCCGGCGACGTCGTCAAGAGAGTCGAGGCGCCCGCGCCGGCGCCGAAGAGGCCCGCCGCGGCCCCGGCGACGGCCGCACCCGTGCCGGTGGAAGTCGCCGCCGAGCCCGCTCCGCCGAAGCCTGCGCCCGCGAAGGGCGCACCGGCGAAGGCCGCGCCGGCCCCGAAGGCGGCCTCCGCGCCCGCGGCAGCCCCGGCCGTCCCGAAGGGCAAGGCCGCCCTGCTCCTGACCCCCGACTGGTCCGGCAAGCCCGTCTACGTCGTCCACTTCTCGTCGCACAAGGACCGCCCGTCGGCCGAGAAGGAGGCGAAGCGTCTCGCGACCCTGCTCGGCCGGCCGGGCCGGGCCGTCGAGGTCGACCTCGGCAACAAGGGCGTCTGGTACCGCGTCGTGATCGGCGAGTTCGCGAGCGTCGAGGAGGCGCGCGCGTACCGCGCGGACCTCGAGGCGAAGAAGACGCCCGACCTCGGCTTCGTCTACGAGATGCGCGGCCGCTGACGTGGGCGCCGTCTACCTCGTGAAGGTCGAGATCGCGCCGGAGGCCGAGCGCGCGTGGGACGCGTGGAACACCGAGCACCACATCCCCGACGTTCTCGCGCAGCCCGGGTTCGTGCGCGCGACGAAGTACCGCCTGGAGGACGCGCCCGGCGGCTGGGCGCGCTACTGGGTCCTCTACGAGGTCTCCTCGCGCGCGGCGCTCGACGCGTACCTCGGCGGCGCGGAGGTCAAGCGCCTGCGCGGCGAGCACCTCGAGCGCTTCGGCGGCTCCTCGCGCCTCACGCGCGAGATCCTCGAGGAGGTCGCGACGGTCGAGAACGGAGCGGGCCGCGCGGAGAGCGCGGCCCGCTGAAATCCGGACGGCCGGGGCGTCAGAACGACGGCAGGAACGTCCGGATGATGTCCGGCACGGCGACCATCGGAGCGTCGCCGCGCGCCGTCTTCTTGACCGCGTCGAGCCGGTCGTTGAACGACGGGGTCTTCACCTCGTAGAGGAGGCCCGTCGTGAGGACGTCCGTCTCGCGCGTGTACTTGAAGGCCTCGAACCGCGAGGTGACGTCGTGCCCGGCCGGGAGCGGGCGCGCCTTGGCCTTGAGCGTCTTGAACTGGTCGTCGCCGCGCCACGTGACGCACGGCGACATCACGTTCAGGAACGCGAAGCCGCGGTGCCGGAGCGCCTTCGTGATGAGGTCCACCGTGCCCTTGAGGTCGCCGGAGAACGCGCGGCCGACCCACGTGGCGCCGAAGGAGATCGCGAGCTCGCACGGGTCCACGGAGGGCTCCGGGTTCCCGTAGTGCGTCGTCTTCGTCTTGTCGCCCGTCGGGGTCGTCGGCGCGACCTGCCCCTTCGTGAGGCCGTAGATCTCGTTGTCCATGAGGATGTACGTCACGTCGAGGTTGCGCCGGGCCGAGTGCATGAAGTGGTTGCCGCCGATCGCGAGGCCGTCGCCGTCGCCGCCGACCGCGATGACCTTCACGTCGGGCCGCGAGACCGCGACGCCGGTCGCGAGCGGGAGCGCGCGGCCGTGGACGGTGTTGAACCCGTACGTCTCGACGTAGCCGGGCAGGCGCGAGGAGCAGCCGATCCCGGAGATGACGGCCGTGGACTCGGGCGTGAGCTGGAGCTCGGCCATCGCGCGGTAGAGCGCCGTCAGGACGCCGAAGTCGCCGCAGCCGGGGCACCAGACGGGCTTGAGGTCCGTCTTGTAGTCGTTCGGGACGAAGGCGGGCAGGGTGGGCGGAGCGGCGCTCATGCGGCCCCCTTCTTCCGGTCCCCGGACGGGGTGAAGTGCTTGCGGATCTGGTCGTCGACCTCGGAGATCGTGAGGTTCTTGCCGCCCGACCTCTTGAAGATGATCGTGTCCTCGGGGAGCGTCGTGAACGTCCGGAGGTACTTGTAGAACTGGGCGGCGTAGGAGATCTCGATGACGAGGACCTGCTTCACGCTCTTCAGGAACTCCTCGAACGCCTTCACCGGGAACGGGAAGATCATCTCCGGGATGAACGCGGCGACGGTCTCGCCGCGGGCCTCGGCCATGAGGATCGCTTCCTTGACGGCGCCCTTGGACGAGCCCCAGCAGACGATGCCGAGGTCGGCCTTCGCGGGGCCGTAGCGGCGCGCGCGCTGGTACCGGTCGCGGATCGGCCTGAGCTTGCGGTAGCGCTTCGCGTTCATCTTCTCGTGCACGACGGCCATCGAGGCGGGACGGCCCGACTCGTCGTGCTCGAGGCCGTTCGTCTGGTAGATGCCGCCCTTCATGCCGGGAATGCTCATCGGGGAGTAGCCGTCCGGCGTGTCCCGGTAGCGCGTGTAGTCCTCGAGCTCGGCCGCCGTCGGGACCGCGCGGTCGATGACCGCGTGGACGAGGCGCGTCGGGTCGAGCGTCTCGCGGCGCTGGCCGACGGACTGGTCCGTGAGGACGATGACGGGGATCTGGAACTCCTCGGCGATGTTGAAGGCCTCGACGGTCGTGTGGAAGCAGTCCTCGACGTCGGAGGCCGCGATCACGACGCGCGGGGCGTCGCCGTGCGAGCCGAAGAGCGCCTGCCAGAGGTCGGACTGCTCGCTCTTCGTCGGGAGGCCGGTGGAGGGGCCGCCGCGCTGGACGTCCACGATGACGCAGGGCACCTCGGCCATCGAGGCCAGGCCGAGCATCTCGGTCATGAGGGAGAGGCCGGGGCCGGAGGTCGCCGTCATGGACTTGACGCCGGCGAAGGAGGCGCCGACGACGGCGCCGATCGCGGCGAGCTCGTCCTCGGTCTGGACGACCGTGCCGCCCATCTTCGGGAGCCACTCCTCGGCGAACTGGAGGATCTCGGTGGAGGGCGTGATCGGGTAGCCCGCGAAGAACCGGCAGCCCGCGTGGAGCGCCCCGAGCGCCGAGGCCTCGTTGCCCGACATGAGGAGCTTCGCGGGGCCGGGCGTGAACGTGATCCCGCGGTCCTTCAGGCTCGCGAGCGTCGCGCCGTGCAGCATGCCGGCGTCGAACGCCTTGAGGGCGAGCTCGCCGACGGCCGCCTTCTTGCGGCCGAAGCGCTTCTCGATCGCGCGGCGGATCGTCGCCTGCGGCAGGCCGACGAGCGCCGTGAGGACGCCGAGCCCGACGACGTTCTTCGAGCCCTTCGCGCCGGCGTCGCCCGCGAGCTTCGCGAACGGCACGGGGAGCCAGTGCGCGTTCGCGCCGAGGCCCAGGTCCTCCTTCGTGCGCGCGACGGGATCCGCCTCGTCGAAGAGGACGACCGCGTCCGCGGCAGGCTGGACCTCGCCCTTGAAGCGGGCGAAGTCGGCCCACGAGAAGACGGTGAGGACGTCCACGGCGTCCCCCTGTTCGTAGATCGCGTCCGGGCTCAGCCGCACCACGCACGAGGATTCGCCGCCCCGGATCTGGGGTCCGTACGCCTCGGTCTTGATGACGTTCAGGCCGTCACGCGCGCCGGCCTGGGACAGGATGTCGCCCATGGTGACGATCCCGTCGCCGCCGGCCCCGACCATCGCAATGGTGAGATCACGTCTCGACATGGCGCACAGGGTCTCTCCTGAGGCTTCCCCCGTCCATGATGCGAACGGATCATGGGCCCGGGGCGGAACGAGTCTCAGCCGGAGATGAGCCGCGCGAGAGCGTAGGCGGCGCCGGAGGCGAGCGCCCCGACGAGCACCGTCCGGAGCGCCTCGGCGGCCGGCGGGCGGCCCGTCAGGCGGCCCTTGAAGGCTCCGAAGACGGCGAGCGCGAGCAGCGTGACGACGACGGACGCCAGGAGGGCCGTCGTGATGGGCACGTGGAAGAGGTACGGCGCGAGCGGGATCGCCCCGCCCGCGACGTACGAGCCGCCGATCGTGAGGGCCGAGACGCGGGCGCGCTTCGGGTCCGGCTCGGAGAGGTTCAGCTCCTCGCGCATCATGAAGTCGACCCAGCGCTCGTGGTCCGCGCAGACCGCCTCGGTCGCGGCCTCGAGGACACCGCCCTCCAGCCCCCAGCCCTTGAAGACCTTGCGGACCTCTTCCTTCTCCTCGGAGGGGACCTCGGCCACCTCTTCGCGCTCGCGGCGCAGCTCGGAGTGCCACGTGTCCGTTTCGCTCCGGGCCGCGAGGTAGCCGCCGAGCCCCATCGCGATCGCTCCGGCCGCGAGCTCGGCGACGCCGGCGACGAGGACGACGCGCGAGCTCGCGATCGCCCCGGAGAGGCCGGCGGCGAGCGCGAACGGGACCGTGAGGCCGTCGGACATGCCGAGGACGACGTCCCGCACGATCTCGGATCCCTCGAAGTGCGTCTCGACGTGATGGTGCCGGGGGAGGCCTCGCGAGACCCCCTTGGCGTGCGGGGGAGCCTGTGGCGTGTGGGGCCGCGGCTTCTCCGCCCGTTTCGCGGTCACGGGTTCGTCTGCCAGATCTCGAGCCCCTTCACGAGGGCCCGGTCGTCCATCTTCACGAGGGCGACGACGCCCGCCGCGACGTCCTCCGGCTGGATCGCCTTCTTCTCGTCGAACGCCATGCCCGCCTTCCGGACGAGGTCCGTCGCGACGGTGGACGGGTAGACGACCGAGACGCGCACGTCGGACGTGCGCGCCTCGTACATCATGGCTTCCGAGAGGCCGACGAGGCCGAACTTCGAGGCGCAGTACGCGCCGCCGCCCGCGAAGCCGCGCCGGCCGGCCGTGGAGGCGATGTTCACGACGTGCCCCCGCCGGCGCGCCTTCATTCCCGGGAGGACCGCCCGCGACATGAGGAACGGCCCGCGGAGGTTCACGGCGAGGATGCGGTCGAAGACGAGGGTGTCCATCTTCTCGATGGGCGCCGTGACGTAGACGCCCGCGTTGTTCACGAGGACGTCGACGGGCCCGAGCTGCTGCTCGGCGGCCGCGACGACGCGCGAGACGACTCCCTCGTCCGCGACGTCGCCCGGAAGCACGGCCGACGCGGCGCCGGTCTCCTTCAGCTCCTTCTGGACGTCCGTGAGGCTCTTCTTCGTGCGGCCGTTCAGGGCGACCTTCGCGCCCTCGCGCGCGAACGCGAGGGCGATCGCGCGGCCGATCCCGCGACCCGCGCCCGTGACGAGGACGACCCGACCCTTCAAGTCCATGGGAGACTCCCGGCCGGGATTCTAGGCCCGGCGCCGGCCGTCATCTCCCGGGCGGCCCGTCGAGGGACTCAGCGTCGCCGTGGACGGCGGACGCGACGCCTGCAGCCGCTTCGCGACGGCCTCGGCCTGCCGGAGGGCGCGCATGAAACCCGTCGCCGGCTGCTACGCTGCCCGGCCCATGTCCCACGCGACGCTCCCGCCCGATCCGGCGCCCCGCTTCGACCCCGCGCGCCGCCGGGCCGTGACGTTCGCCCTCGTCCTCGTGACGTCGCTCTCGTCCTTCGAGTCGACCGTCGTCACGACCGCGATGCCGACGATCATCGGAGACCTGCACGGCCTCGCCCTCTACTCGTGGGTCTTCTCGGTCTACCTCCTCGGCTCGACGATCACGATGCCGGTCTACGGGAAGCTCGCCGACATCCACGGGCGGCGGAAGATGCTCCTCTTCGCGATCGCGCTCTTCACGGGAGGGTCGCTGCTGTGCGCGCTCGCGCGCACGATGCCGCACCTCATCGTCGCGCGCGGCCTGCAGGGCCTCGGCGCGGGCGGCCTCATCCCGCTGTCGCTCACGGTCTCGGGGGACCTCTACTCGATGGAGGAGCGGGCCCGGATCCAGGGGCTCTTCAGCTCCATCTGGGGATTCGGGAGCCTCGTGGGCCCGCTGGCCGGCGCGTTCCTGACCGTGACGCTCGGATGGCGGTCGATCTTCCTCCTGAACCTGCCGCTCGGCCTCCTCGCGGGGTGGATCGTGGCCACGAAGATGATCGAGTCGCTCGGGAAGGTGCGCGACCCGCTCGACGTGCGCGGGGCGGTTCTCCTCGGCGGCGGCGTGACGGCGCTCCTCTTCGGCGTGCTCGAGAAGGCCGGCGGGCCGGGGTCCCTCCCGGGCCGGGTCGCGCTGCTCGGCGGCGGCGCCGCGCTCCTCGTCCTCTTCGCGCGCCGGCAGGCGCTCCTCCTCCATCCGCTCGTCCCGCCCGGCCTCGTCCTCGAGAAGGCGACGGGAATCCCGTACCTCTCCTCGACGCTCATGGGGATCGCCCTCTACGGCGTGACGACGTACGTGCCGCTCTACGTGCAGGGCGCGCGCGGCGGCTCGGCGGGCTCGGCGGGCGCGGTCGTGACGCCGCTCATCCTGTTCTGGGCGCTCTCGGCGACGGCGGGCGGCCGGCTCATCCTGCGTGTCGGGTTCCGGAGAGCGGCCGTCACGGGCGCGGCCCTGCTCGTCCTCGGCTTCGCGAGCCTCGTCGCCGCCGCGGCGCTCGACGCGTCCACGGCGTGGATCAGCGCAGCCTGCGCCGTCGTGGGGCTCGGCCTCGGGCCGACGGCCCTGTCGCAGGTTCTCGCCGTTCAGGAGGACGCGCCCGCCGCGCAGCGCGGGGTCGCGACGAGCCTCGTTCCCTTCTTCCGCACGGTCGGCGGCTCGCTCGGCGTCGGCGCGATGGGCGCCGTCCTCGCGGCGGGCCTCTCCGCGCGCCTCGGACCGGCGCTCGAGGGCGCGAGCCGGGCGCTCTCGGGCGAGGGCCCGGGGCCGCCGGGTTTCCGGCTCGCGATGGAGCGCTCGCTCCTGCCCGTCTTCGGCTCGCTCCTCGCGGTGGCCGTCCTCACGGTGTTCGCCGCGGCGCGGTTCCCGGCCGGGCGGCACCGTTCCATGTGAGACGGAGTCGCGATTTGATCCCGGGGCGACAATGGGGCACGCGGCGGCGCGCTCCGCGGCCCCGCACGCCGAGAGAGGAGAACTCACCATGCGTCTCCCGAGGCCGAATCGCATGCTCCTGGTCCTCGCCGCGGCGGCCGCGCTCGGGTCGCCCGCCCGCGCGCAGACGTCCGCCGGCCAGACGGTCGTCGTCCCGTCGCTTCCCGGAGTCCCGAACAAGGAAGTCAGGATCGAGGGTCAGGACCTCCAGGGCGCCGAGATGGTCGGCCCCGAGCTTTCGTTCACGGGCCAGGTCGTCCAGTGGGAGGAGGGGCGCTCGATCACGATGAGGTTCGAGGACGGGCTCACGCGCGTGGTGCCGGTCGTCTCGACCATCATCTTCCCGCCGGACCTCCGCCCCGGCGGGATGCTCACGGTCCTCGTGCGCCAGACCACCAACGGGCGTTATCGCGTCACGGGCCTCTCGACCGCGATGCCCCCGCCCGCACCCACGGGGCTTCCCAAGGCACCGGCCGAGCCCGCCGCGCCGGCTCCGGCCGCTCCCGCGACGGCGGCGACACCCGTCCCCACGGCGCCCCCGCCTCCCGCCCCGGGACCGAAGGGAAAGACCGTCGTCGGAGCGTCCCACCTGACGGTACGCGGGACGATCAAGTCGATCGACAAGGAGTCCGTGACGTTCGTGGCGGCGAACGGGAGGGAACTCACCCTGAAGATCGCCGGGAAGGCCGTCGTGGCCGAGGGGCTCGCACCGGGTGACGCCGTCGTCGTGCGCGTCCCGCTGCAGAAGCCGTTCGACGGGAAGACGGCCGACCGCGTCGAGCGCCCGAAGCCGTCGAAGGCTCCGCCCGCGTCGAAGTTCAGCGAGGCCCAGTCCCCGAAGAACTGATGCGCGCCACGCCCGCCGTCTTCCTCCTCGCGCTCGCGGCGGGCGCCGCCGCGCGCGCCGGAGGGCAGCCCACCGCGGTCCCGACGTCCGCCGGCGCGGGCGCCGTCGCGCCGTCGGACCAGACGGCCGTCAGGCCGGCGCTCCCCGACCAGCGCGCGAACCGGACGGTCGAGCTCGGGTCGGCGTCCCCGACGCCCGCGCCGCTCCCGGTCGCCGCTCCGACGCCGACGCCGACCGCGGCCGCGCCGCCGGCCGCCGTCGAGGAGCCCGGCCGTTCCGAGCCGGACACGGGCACGTCGCCCGCGGCGGCAGGGAGCGTGCACCGCAAGCCCGGCGTCGCGGGGCGGCCCGTGAGCGTCGCGCGGGCGCTGCCGTACACGGTCGTCGCCTTCGAGCCCGGCAGGAGCCTCACGCTTCGCCGCCCCGAGGGGACGACCGTCGCGTTCACCCTGGCGAAGAAGGCCGAGGTGCCGAAGGGCCTCGCGCCCGGGCAGACCGTCACGATCCGCACGCGGACCGTGCACGGGAAAAGAGTCGTCACGCGCGTGCAGCGGGCGGGCGAGACTCCGGTCCTGACGAACGTCAACTGAGCGCGGCGCGTCGGCGGGAACTTCCGCGCCGAAGCGCGGGTCTCTTCCGGGCGAGGAGACCGCCATGTTCGAGCCCGCGCCCGCGCCCCGCCGCCGACCCATGTTCGCCGTCTCCGCCGCGGCGCACGCGGCGCTCGCGGCCGCGCTCGTCGTCCCGCCGCTCTTCGCGACGCAGGAGCCGCCGGAGCCGGACGGGTTCGTCCACATCGCACACCTGCCGCCCCTCGCGAGCGACGCCCCGATTCAGGAGACGGTGGTTTTTCTTAGAAAGGGTAATGAGGGAGGGGCGCCGGCGCCGAAATCCCGCGCGACGGATGCCCGCCCCGCCGCGAAACCACCAATCACGCAGCCGACGAGCTTCACGGAGGTGCTGCCGCCCGCCACTGGCGATCAGCCCTCTTCACCCTTCGATGAAGCCGACGAGCGAAGCGAGTCGGGTATTCCCTCCGGAGGCGGTCGCGGCGGCGGAGCCGCAGGAGACGATGGTCCCGGCTGCGAGGGATGCAATGCGATCTCCGCGACCGCCCGCGGCGTCACGCCGCCGGTGGCGATCGAGACGATCGCGCCCGCGTACCCCGAGCTCGCGCGGCGCGCGCACGTCGAGGGCGCGGTGCTGCTCGAGGCGATCATCGGCCCGGACGGCAACGTCCGCGACGTGCGGGTCCTCCGCAGCGCGCACCCGCTCCTCGACCCGGCGGCGCTCGAGGCGGTCCGCCACTGGCGCTACCGTGCCGCGCGCATCGGCGACAGGCCGGTCGCGGTCTACCTGAGCGTCGTCATCACGTTTTCGCTGCGCTGAGTCTCGGTCGCGCCGGCGTGATACGTTGCGCGGCGCACGATGGAGATTCGGATCGACGAGAGGATCCCGAGGGCGGCCACGCTCCCCGCGCGGGCCTACGTCGATCCGGCCGTCCTCGAGGCCGAGGAGGCACGCGTCTTCGGCGCGTCCTGGCAGCTCGTCGGACGCGCGGAGCAGGTCGCCTCCCCGGGAGGCTTCCTCACGGCGCGCGTCGCGGGCGAGGAGATCCTCGTCGTGCGGGACGGCGAGACGCTTCGCGCGCTCTCGAACGTCTGCCGCCACCGGGCGGGCCCGGTCGCCTCGGGCGCGGGAAGCTGCCGCGTGCTTTCGTGCGGCTACCATGGCTGGACCTACGGCCTGGACGGGCGGCTCCTCGGAACGCCGGAGTTCGACGGCGTCGAGGATTTCCGCCGCGACGACGTGAGGCTGCCGTCCTTCCGCGCGGACTCCTGGATCGGCCTCGTCTTCGCGCACCTCGACCCGGCCGCGCCGGCGCTCGCGGCGACCCTCGACGCGCTCGGGCCGCGGCTCGAGAGCCGCGGGCTCGCCTCGATGCGCCTCGCCTTCCGCCGCGACTGGACGCTCGACTGCAACTGGAAGGTCTACGTCGACAACTACCTGGAGGGTTACCACATCCCCGTCGTGCATCCCGGGCTTCTCGGGGAGCTGGACTACGGCGCATACCGGACGGAGACCTTCCGCACCCACTCCCTGCAGATCGCGCCGATCCGGCGCCGCGAAGGGGGACCGCTCCGGACGTCGGACGGGGACGACGAGGCGGAATACTGGTGGATCTGGCCCAACCTGATGCTGAACGTGTACCCCGACAACTTCTCCACGAACCTCATCCTCCCGCTCGGGCCGAAGAAGACGCTCACGGTCTTCGAGTGGTACTTCCGGGATCCCGCGCACGCGGACGTCGCGGAGAAGGTCCGGGCGACCGTGGCCTTCAGCGACGAGATCCAGCGCGAGGACGTCGCCGTCTGCGAGGCCGTGCAGCGCGGCCTCGGCTCGGCGACGTACGAGAGGGGGCGCTACTCGCCGCGGCGCGAGACGGGCGTCCACCACTTCCACCGCCTGTGGGCGGACGCGATGGCGGACCGCTGAGGTGGCGCTGCGCAAGGTCCTCGGGTTCCGGGACCTCGTCTTCCTCTTCACCCTGACGTGCTTCTCGCTGCGGTGGATCGCGTCGGCGGCGGAGGCCGGACCCTCCGCCCTCGCCGTGTGGGTCCTCGCCGCGCTCGGTCTCTTCATCCCGCTCGCGGCCTCGGTGCTCGAGCTGTCGTCCCGCTATCCGGACGAGGGCGGCCTCTACGTCTGGACGCGCCGTGCGTTCGGCGACGGCCCCGGCTTCTTCGCGGGCTTCCTGTACTGGGCGAGCAACCTGCCGTTCTTTCCCGGCCTCCTCTACTTCACGGCCGCGAACGCCGTCGTCCTCGCGGGCCCGAGAGGAGCCGCGCTCGGCTCGAGCCCGACCTTCTTTCTCGCGTTCTCGTGCGTCGCGATCGCCGCGGCGACCGCCGCGAACGTCCGGGGCCTGAAGTTCGCGACGTGGCTGCACAACGCGGCGGCGGTGGCGACGTGGCTGCCGGCCCTCCTCCTCGTCGCCTGCGGGGCCGTCGTCCTCGTGCGTTCGGGCCCGGCGACGGCCTTCACGCGCGCGAGCCTGACGCCGTCCTTCTCCATGCGGGACGCGCTCTTCCTGTCGACGATCGCGTTCGCGTTCGGGGGTCTCGAGGCCCCGTCGTTCCTCGGCGCCGAGATGCGGGACCCGCGCCGCGACCTGCCGCGAGCCCTCCTCCTCTCGGGCGCGCTCATCACGGGCGTTTACCTCGCCGGGACCGCGGCCGTCCTCGTCGCGATCCCGGCGCACGAGGCGAGCGGCCTCGACGGCATCACGAAGGCGATCGTCGCCGCCAGCGCGCGCGCCGGGCTGCCCCCTCTCGGGGGCGTCGCCGCCCTCCTCATCACGCTCTCCGGAGTCGGCGTCACGGGCGCCTGGCTCGCGGCCTCGGCGCGGCTCCCGTTCGTCGGCGGCCTCGACCGGTTCCTCCCTCCCGTCTTCGGCCGCATCGACCCGCGCTGGGGCACTCCGGCGGTCGCCATCCTCGTCCAGTCCGCGCTCTCGCTCGGCTTCGTCCTTCTGAGCCAGGCCGGGACCGGAGTGAAGGGCGCCTACGATGCGCTCGTCGCGATGAGCGTCGTCGCCTACTTCGTTCCCTTCCTCTTCCTCTTCGCCGCCACGATCCGGCTCGCCGGAGAGGCGCCGCCGCCCGGGGCGTTCCGCGTTCCCGGAGGGCGGCCCGTCTCCATCCTCCTCGCGTGCGTCGGGTTCACGACGACGGCGCTGTCGCTCGGGCTCGCGTTCGTCCCGCCGGAGGACGCCACGGACAGGCTCTTCGCCTTCGGGAAGCTCGTCGCGCTGACCGGGCTGCTCTTCGCCGGGGCCGGGGCGCTCTGGATCGCGGCGCGCCGGCGGCATGCGCGGGCGGCCGGCGGAGCCGGCGGCCGACCGTGATCCTCTTCGAGAACGCGGACGTCCTCGCACTGGACAAGCCGGCGGGCGTCTCGATGGCGACGTCGTCGCGGCCGGGCTCGGCCGAGGAAGCCGTGCGCCGCCTCCTCGCGGCGTGCGACCTCCCCGCGGACGAGCCGCTGCCGCTCCTCGTCCACCGCCTCGACGTCGGGACGAGCGGGGTCGTCCTCCTCGCGAAGAACGACGCGGCGCACCGGGCGCTCTCCCGCGCGCTCCAGCAGAGGACGGCGCAGAAGACCTACCGCGCGCTCGTCTGGGGCCACCCGGTGCCGGCCCGCGGCCGCATCGACCTCGCGCTCGCCCGGGACCCGAGGGACGGGCGGAAGATGCGGGCGGAGGCGGACGGAAAGCCCTCCGTCACGAACTACGAGACGCTGCGCCGGTACCCTTCGCTCGCGGACCTCAGGCTCTCGCCCGAGACGGGGCGCACCCACCAGATCCGCGTCCACCTCTCGGCGAAGGGCCACCCGATCGCGGGAGACGACTTCTACGGCGGCGCGACGCGCTGGCGGGGAGTCCAGGACGCCGCGCTCCGCGCGGCGCTCCGCCGCCTCGCGCGCCCCCTCCTCCACGCCGAGCGGATCGTGATTCCGGAGATGACGATCGACGTGACCTCTCCGTTGCCGAGGGAATACGAAGAGATCCTTCGGCTATGCGGCGGCTGCTGATGCAGCCGCCGATAGATGAAAAATCTGCGGCCGTTCGGCCGGTGTCAAGGGTCTGCGACCGCTACGCGGCGCGCGCAGCGCGCCCTTGACTCCGGCCGGACGGCGCGTATCCCCTCTTCCTAAAAAATTACCTTCGCGGCCAGCTGCACGATCCGCGCGCCGGCGGAGACGGTCGGGGAGCCGTACGCGGCGACGGGCGTCAGGGTCTGCCCCGAGACGGCCCAGTACGACTGCGTGACGCCGACGACGTTCGAACGGTTCAGGATGTTGAAGGCCTCGGCGATGAGCTGGAGGTTGACCGGCCCGATCGGGATGTCCTTCGTGATGCGCGGGTCCCACGACATGAACATCGGGTAGGTCTGGCTGTTGCGCGCGAAGCCCGGCGCGATGTCGTTGCGGTTGTTGCCGTCGTTGTTGATGTCGGTGAGCGGGGCCAGGGTCGGCGTGTACGGCTGCCCGCTCGCGATCGTGAGGATGCCCGAGAGCGACCAGCCGCCGAGGACCGCCTGCTGCCAGCCGCCGGCGTTCCGGAAGTACGGCATGCTCCAGTAGGCGGAGATCACGAGGCGGTGGCGCTGGTCCGCGTCGCCGACGGCGCGGTCCACGTTGAAGTTGCGCGGGTCGGAGGCGAACTTCCCGTCGTCGCCGCTGGCCGGGACGACGGCGGTCGCGTCCGGCTTCGTGTCGATGACCTTCCCGTACGTGTAGGCGACGCGCATCTGCCAGTTGTGCGAGAAGCGCTTGTTGACCTCGAGCGTCGCGCCGTTGTACTCGGAGTCGGCCGTGCTCTGGAACTGGATGACGCGCCCGAAGTTCGCGAACGGCCGGTCGGCGCCGTACCGCACGACCGTGTACGTCCTGCCGGTCGAATCCGTGTACGTCGTCGTGCCGGGGGAGCCCACGTTGATGTCCGTCGAGCGCTGCAGGTGCGTGCCCTTCGCGTAGAGGTACGAGAGCGCGAGGGAGATGTCGGGCGTCAGGGCGTGCTCGATTCCGATGGACGCCTGGTGGACGAGCGGATTCTGGAAGCTCGGGTCGAACGTGAAGATCGTCGGCTTCGGAAGGACGACGCCGGTCGGGATCGACGGCAGGATGGTCGGGTACGTCGGGATCTGCGCGCCGGTGAACGTCAGCGTCTGGACGTTGATGCCGTTGTTCGACATCGCGGTCCCGATCATGATCGACGGCGTTCTTCCGTAGAACATTCCGTAGCCGCCGCGGACGACCGTCTTGTCCTGGCCCTTCGGCGACCACGCGAAGCCCGCGCGGAGCGCGAAGTTGTTGTCGTCCTCGGGGATGACGGACGTGTCGATCCCGGCCGCGAGGAGCTGCGCGTCGGGGTTCCTCACGGTCGGCTGGGCGATGCCCTGCTTGTCGTAACGGACGCCGAGGTTCAGCGTGAGGCTCGGGTTCGGCCGCCACTCGTCCTGGAGGAAGAAGGCGATCTCGGAGAGGTCGGGGTTCGTGTACGGGCCGCTCGTTCCGGGCCCGGGGAACGCCTGCACGTACCTCGACGCGATCCCGAGGTTGTAGTTCGCGACGGAGTTGAACGTGTAGCTGCCGGAGAAGTTGCCCGGGAACCAGTTCAGGATGAGGTCGCGGCTCCAGTCGAAGCCCGCCTTCAGGGAGTGGTTCCCGAAGAGGAACGTCGCGGCGTCCCCGACCTGGTAGCGCGTGATCGTCGTCTCGCGCGGGCTGAAGAAGTTCCGGCCGATCGTGAAGGCGAACGAGCCCTGCTGGATGAAGGCCTCCGGGTCCGCGCTGTTCGCGAGGCCGGGCTCGGAGTCCTTCGCGTACTGGCCGCGCAGCTCGTTGAACAGCGTGGGCGTGAACGTGTTCGTGACCGAGGCCGTCAGCGTGTCGGTGTTCACGAGCGAGTCGCCCGAGTGCTGGACGGACTGCGTCGGGCCGCCGTTCTCGTTGTTGACGCCCGTGAAGCGCTGGCGGTTGTAGCGCATCGAGACCTGGGCGTTCTCGGAGGCGTTCCAGTCGCCCTTGAGGAGGAAGACGTCCTGGTTCTGGCCCCGGTCGTACGGGGAGGTCAGGGGCTGGAGCTTCGCGAGGCCGGCCGCGGTGTTCGGGTCCGAGAGGTTCAGGCCGGACGTGTTCAGGATGACGGCCTGGCCGTTCGTGTTGCGCTGGCCGTCGTAGTTCGCGAAGAAGAAGAGGCGGTCCCTCACGATCGGGCCGCCGAGGCTCGCGCCGAACTGGTTGTAGTGGTAGTTGCTGATCGGGCGGCCGTTGATCACGTTGATGTAGTCGTTCGCGTTCAGCCCCTTGTCGCGGTAGAACTCGAACGCCGTGCCGTGGAACTCGTTCGTGCCGGACTTCGTGACGACGTTGATGACGGCGCCGCCCGCGCGGCCGTACTCGGCGGAGTAGGCGTTGCGGTTGACCTGGAACTCCTTGACGGCGTCCTGGCTGAACTGGTACGGCGCGCGGCCCGAGCCCGTGCGGCCGAGGGCCTGGCCGAAGAACGTGTTGTCGTTGTTCGCGCCGTCGATCACGATGCTGTTGAGCGTGCCGCGCTGGCCGGCGAAGCTGATGTCGCCGAGGCGCGGGTCCTTCGTGACGCCCGGCGTCGTGAGGACGAAGTCGATGAAGTTGCGGCCGTTCGTCGGAAGGTTCTGGATGTACTTCTCGTTGACGGCCGAGCCCTGCTCCGTCTTCGTCGTCTCGACGACCGGCGTCTCCTCGGTGACCGTCACGGTGGACTTGACGCCCGCGAGCGCCATCGCGAGCCGGAAGCCCGTGTCGGCTCCGACGGTGACGTCGGCCTTGCCGACGTTCGAGGGCGTGAAGCCCTGCAGGGTCGCCGAGACCTCGTAGAGGCCGACGGGAACGAGCGGGAACAGGAAGGCGCCGCTCACGTTCGTCGTCGCGTTCCGGACCGCGCCCGTCTTCACGTTCTTCGCGGTCACGGTCGCGCCGGGAAGCGGAGCGCCGCCCGTGTCGGAGACCGTGCCGGAGATGGTGCCGGTCGCGCTCTGCGCGAGCGCGGGGCCGGCGGGGGCGACGCACAGGAGAAGCGCCGCCACGAGAGCGATCGAGACTCGTTTCATTCGGACCATCTAAACCTCCTCCAGCGAAATTCAGGGACGGGGCCGTCGGGCGCGACGGGAAGGGGGCGTCGGGAACCGCGCGGAGACTAATACAAGACGACGGCCTCCGTCAGCGGGCGTGGGCCGCGCCCGCCGGACGCAGGCGCGCGCAGCCGCGGACGGAGACGACCGTGACGCCGCCCACCACGAGGAGGAGCGCCGCCGCGAGAAAGAGAAGGAGGGGGCCCCGGCGGCCGGACCGCTCCACGCCCATGCCGGCGGTGCGCTTCGGGCGCGCGAGGGGCGCCGTCGACTCCGTGAGCGTCGCCGGGCCGGCGGCGGGGACGGCGGTCACGGGAGAGACGCGCGGCGGCGCGGGAGCCGGGACGGCCGGGACTTCGCGCGTCACGGCGCCGCGGGCCGGCCGCGCGGCGAGCTCGCGCCGCGCCATGAGGAGATCGAGGATCATCTGTCCCGCGCTTCCGTAGCGCTCGGACGCGTCCTTGCGGAGCGCGCGGGCGACGATCTGCTTGAGGACGTCCGGCACCCGGTCCGGCTCGGGCCACGGGTCCGCCTCCTTCGTCATCATCTTGGCCACCATCTGGGTCACGCTCGCTCCCGAGAACGGGTGCGTGCCCGCGAGCATCTGGTAGAAGACGATCCCGAACGAGAAGAGGTCCGACCGCTCGTCGAGCGGGTTCCCGAGCGCCTGCTCGGGCGACAGGTAGTCGAGCGTCCCGACGATCATCCCTTCGCCCGTGTGGCGGGGCCCCCTGGAGGAGTCGCGCGCGCCCTCGAGGAGGATCTTGCTCAGGCCGAAGTCGAGGAGCTTCGCGCGCCCCTCCGGGGTGAGCATCACGTTCGACGGCGTGATGTCGCGGTGGAGGATCCGGTTCTGGTGGGCGACCTTGAGCCCTTCGAGGACCTGGATCGCGACGTCGACGCACTCGTCGACGGTGAGCCGGCGCGCGTCCATGACCTCGTCGAGACCCTTCCCCTCGAGGTACTCGAGGACGAGGTAGAGGGCGCCCGGGGGGAAGCCCGCGTCCCGCTCGTCCGTCACGGCGAGGTCGTGCAGCGTGATGACGTTCGGGTGGTTCAGGGCCGCGACGGCGCGCGCCTCGTTCACGAACCGCCCGCGCATCTTCGCGTCCTCCTGGAGGCCGGCCGGGAGGACCTTGATCGCGACGCGGCGCCCGAGCGCGGGATCCGTCGCGAGGTAAACCTCCCCCATCCCGCCCTTGCCGAGCAGGCGGACGATCTCGTACCGGCCGATGCTGCGGGGGAGAACGTCCGCGGCCGCCACTCGGAGGGCAAGTATAGGCGGGGATGTCAGGGGACCGGCTCGTCCCCCAGGACGATCGACACGTGCAGGGACGGCGAATCGGGCCGGGTCGTCTGCTCGAGCCCGGAGCGCGCGAAGACGCGGAGCATCTTCTCGTTGCCCGGCAGGACCTCGGCGTCGAAGGTCGCGATCCCCCGCGTGCGGGCGAGCGTCGCGAGACGCCGGAAGAGGGCCGACCCGAGGCCCCTGCCCTGCAGGTCGTCCGCGACCGTGAAGGCCACCTCGGCGCGCGTCGGATCGGCGAGGCTCCGCTCCCAGCGCGCGACGCCGACCAGCGTCCCGTCGACCTCGGCGACGAGGGCATAGCGGTCGACGTAGTCGACGTGCGCGAGGTACTCGGCCTTCGCGCGGTCCTTGTCCGGGACCGCGAAGAAGCGGAAGTAGAGGCTCTCGGCAGAGAGGCGGTCGTAGAGCCCGAGGAGGCGCGGCGCCTCGTCCGTGCGGATGGGCCGCAGGTGGACGCGCGTGCCGTCGCGCAGCGTCAGGTCGGACGAGTCGGCCTCGGGGTAGAGAGCGGGAGCCCCGGGGGGTATCTCCCGGACCGATCGAACCAACGCGGACCTCCGAAGACCCGGCCATGATGGTACAGAATCGCGCCTCAAGTCCACGATGGGGGGAAGAGCATCATGAAGCTCATCACGACCATCATCCGGCCGGAGAAGCTCGCGGACGTGAAGGCCGCGCTCTTCCGGGCGGGCGTCACGGGCATCTCGCTCTCGCGCGTGCAGGGCCACGGGGGCGAGCACGACACCGTCGAGCAGTACCGCGGGACGACCCTCGTCTTCGAGTTCGTCGAGAAGGTGCGGATCGACATCGCGGTCTCCGAGCCCTTCGTCGAGCCCACGATCGAGGCGATCGTCACGGCCGCGCGGACGGGCGAGGTCGGCGACGGAAAGATCTTCGTCCAGCCGCTCGAGCGCGTGATCCGCATCCGGACGGGCGAGCAGGACGTCCAGGCGCTCACGCCGATCTCGGCCGAGGAGGTGAAGGCCCGCGCGCTGCGTGCCGGGAAGGAGGGCGCGTGAACGCGCCCGCCCTGAGCGCGGGCGACACGGCGTGGGTCCTCGTCGCGTCCGCCCTCGTCTTCCTCATGAACCCCGGCCTCGCGTTCTTCTACGCCGGGCTCGTGCGCCGCAAGAACACGCTGAACACCCTCATGATGACCTACGTCGCGATGGGCGTCGGCGCCGTGGTCTGGATGCTCGCGGGCTACTCGCTCGCGTTCGCGCCGGGCTCCCCGTTCCTCGGCTCCCTCAAGTGGCTCGGGCTCGCCGGGGTCGGCGGCGCGCCGGAGATCGCGTACGCGGCCACGATCCCGGCCCTCGCCTTCTTCGCGTTCCAGGGGATGTTCGCGACGATCACGCCGGCGCTCGTGTCGGGCGCGATCGTCGAGCGGATGAGCTTCCGCGCCTACGTGATCTTCCTCGCGCTCTGGAGCCTCCTCGTCTACGCCCCCGTCGCGCACTGGGTCTGGGGGACGGGCGGCTTCCTCCGCGCGTGGGGCGCGCTCGACTTCGCGGGCGGGACGGTCGTCCACGTGACCGCGGGCACCGCCGCGCTCGTCGCCGCGCGCATCCTCGGGCCGCGCCAGGACTTCAGGCGGATCGCCCTCATCCCGCACAACGTCCCGTACGTCCTCCTCGGCGCCGGCCTCCTGTGGTTCGGGTGGTTCGGGTTCAACGCCGGCTCGGCGCTCGGCGCGAACGGAACGGCGGCGCTCGCCTTCGTGACGACGAACGCGGGAGCCGCGGCCGCGGCGCTCACCTGGCTCGCTCTCGAGCGGTCGATCGGCGGGCACGCGACGGCCGTCGGCGCCGCGACCGGCGCGGTCGTCGGCCTCGTCGGGATCACGCCCGGCGCGGGATTCGTCTCGCCGCTCTCGGGCCTGGCGATCGGGGCCCTCACGGCGCTCGCGAGCTTCGCGGCGCTGCGCCTGCGCGGGCGGACCTCGCTCGACGACACGCTCGACGTCTTCGCCTGCCACGGGATCGGCGGGATCACGGGCTCGCTCCTCACGGGCGTCTTCGCGTCGAAGGCCGCGAACCCGGACGGCGGAGACGGCCTCCTCCACGGGAACGCGGCCCTCCTCGGGATCCAGGCGGCGACCGTCGCCGTCGTGTTCGCGTACACGCTCGCCGTGACGGCCGTCGTCCTCGTCGTCATCAGGGCCGTCACGCCCCTGCGCGTCAGCCTCCCCGCCGAGCTCGACGGCCTCGACCGCCGCGTCCACGGCGAGGAGGCCTACCGCGGCGGCAGCGCGGCCGGGGGCCTCGGCGAGAGCGTGATCCTGCACCACTCGGAGGGCGCGAAGACCTAGCGGGGGACCGCGACGCGGCCCGTGAGCTCGGCGAGGTGGCGCAGCCGCGCCGCGACCTCGGGGCGGAAGGCGTCCTTCGGGGCGCGCCACGTCCAGTTGTCGTGCGCGCGGCCGGGCACGTTCATCCGCGCCTCCGAGCCGAGGGCAAGGACGTCCTGCAGGGGCACCACCGCCCGGTCCGCGACGGACGCGTAGGCGGCCCTCACGAGGACGCCCGCCGGGTCGCGGCCGTCGACGCCGAAGTAGTCGCGGAAGCGCTGCTGCGCCCAGTCGGGCTGGGACGCGTACCACCCCACGGTCGTGTCGTTGTCGTGCGTCGCCGAGTAGATGACGGAGTTCGGAACGTGGTGGTGCGGGAGGTGCTCGCTGTCCATCTCCCCGAACGCGAACTGGAGGACCTTCATCCCGGGCAGCCCGAGCGTCGCGAGGAGGTGCCGGACGTCGTCCGTGATCTCCCCGAGATCCTCGGCGACGATCGGGACGTCGCCGAGCGCGTGGCGGATCGCGAGGAAGAGCATGAGGCCGGGGCCCGTCGTCCAGCGCCCCTCGCGGGCCGAGGCCGCGCCCGAGGGGACCGCCCAGTAGCCGGCGAAGCCGCGGAAGTGGTCGAGCCGGACGAGGTCCGCGACACGCAGGTTCGCGCGCACGCGTTCGATCCACCAGTCGAACGCCTCGGCCTCGAGCACGTCCCACCGGTAGAGCGGAAAGCCCCAGAGCTGCCCGTCGTCGCTGAAGGCGTCGGGCGGGACGCCCGCCACGGTGTCGGGCCGGCCCGCCGCGTCGACGGCGAAGAGCCGCCTCTGCGACCAGACGTCGGCGCTCTCCAGGGAGACGTAGATCGGGAGGTCGCCGAGGATCGAGATCTCGCGCGCGTTGGCGGCGCGCTTGACCCGCTCCCACTGACGGAAGAAGAGGAACTGCGCGTAGGCGTGGAACGCGATCTCGTCCTCGTACTCCTTTCGCGCGGCGGCGAGGGCGCCCTCCTCGCGCGCGGCGAGCGCCGGCTCCCAGGCGGTCCACGCGGCGTCCGCGTGCGCGTCGCGCAGTGCGGCGAAGAGGGTCCAGTCGTCGAGCCAGGTCGTCTGGGCCGGCGAGGCCACGAAGCGCGCGACGAGGTCCGTGATGCCCGCGCCGAGGGTGCGTGCGTGCGCGAACGAGGCGCGCAGGATGCGGCCCTTGAACGCGCGCACCGCCTCGAAGTCCACGCGGTCGTCCGGAAAATCGGGCGCGTTCTCGAGCGCCGCGGCCGGGAGGAGCCCCTCCTCGAGGAGCCACTCGGGCGAGACGAGGAGCGGGTTGCCCGCGAAGGCGGACAGGCCCCCGTACGGCGAGTCGTGCGCCCCCGGCGGGACGAGGGGCAGGACCTGCCAGAGCCTCAGGCCCGCGGAGGAGGCCCAGTCGAGGAAGGCGTCGCTGCCGGGCCCGAGGTCGCCGATCCCGAAACGGGAGGGGAGGGACGTCGGGTGCAGCAGGAGTCCCGCCTCGCGGGCCGGTCTGTGCATGCCGGGCATGCTACCGCGCGGGCCGGCGGGGTCCCGGGGGCCCGCCGCGTCTCAGCGCCCGATCGCCGTCTCGCGGTCGAGGATCCGCAGCGTCTTCTCGTAGAGCGTCTCGACCTCCTCGCGGCTGTTTCCGATCGCCGTCATCCCGAGCTTGCCGTACTGCGACAGGGCGCCGATGAGGTGGAAGAGGACGCCCGACTCGGAGTTGTGGCTGTAGTGGAGCGCGTTGATCGTGACGATCTCGATGAGGTCCTCGGGCAGGACGCCGCGGTACGCCTCGGACTGGAGGTTGTCGGTCGCGCGGTAGAACTTCGGCGAGCCGCGCGGCGAGAGGAACAGGCCCGTGTCCGGATCGAGCCGCCCGCCCGTGAGGAACTGGAGCGCGAGATACGGGTGCGTCGTGCCCCCCATCCGGAGGTTGATCTCGAGCGCCGAGAGCCGCCACGGCCCGTCCGCGCGGTCCTTCACGGCGAGGAAGTCCACCCCGAACCGGCTCACGACGCCGCGGGACGCGAGCACGGCGCCGATCCGCATCGCGGCCTCGGTGATCTCGCGGCGGTACTCGTCCGACGCGGGGAACAGGCAGCCGAGGAACACCTGCCCGCTCGGACCGCCGAGGACCTGGTCGTGCGTCGAGATCGGGAGCACGTCGCCGCGGGGACCCGAGCGGAGCTGGACGGAGGGCGAGGCCTTGAGCGCGCCCTCGAGGAACTCCTCGGCGATGCCGCCCATCCTGCGGAACTTCGCGTGGTAGTCGTCCCACGTTTCCCAGCCGACCGAGAACTCGAGCTCCGGGAGGCGCGCGCGGACCGCGGCCGCGTCGGTCGTTCCCTCCGGATACCGGAAGATCGCGTTGCCCTCGCCCGAGAAGCTGTCGTTGAGCTTCACGACGGCCTTGCGGAGCGCCGGATTCCGGCTCTTGAGGGCGACGAGCGCGGCCTCGAGGTCCGCGTCGTCGCGCAGGTCCTCGTGGCCCTCCGGACACGCGACGCCCGCCTCGCGGAAGACCTTCCGGCTGCCCGATTTCGTCCCGAGCGCGATGAGCGCGGGGTCGACCCCGTTGAGCGGAATGCCGAGGAGCACGGCGAGCCTTCTCTCGAGGGGAGTCGAGTTGAAGACCGTGAGGTACGCCCGCGAGCGGTCGGGAATCCCCGCGCGGATGCGCTCGATGAGGCGCGGGCGCTCGAGGATCTTCTCGGTGAGCGAGCGGGGGGACGCGTCGTGCGCGCAGAGGAGCGTCAGCCGGCTGCGCGCGTGGCTCGCCGGGATTCCGACCAGGAGCTGGAAGTAGTACTCGAGGACGAGCGGGTGGACGGGCTGCGACGTCACGAAGACGACGCGCGCGCGGGGGTTGCGCAGGCGGATGAGGAGGAACAGGAGGCGCTCCTCGTAGAAGCTCGCGCCGTCCAGCTTCGTCAGCTCCGCCTGGTCCAGCGTCAGGGACGGGACGACGACCGACGTGTGCGGCTCCTCGTCACGACCCGCGATCGCTTCCCAGACCTCGAGGAGGCGGGGCTTGAGCCTCTCGAACTCCTCGAGCTCGCGCTCGAGGGAGAGGTCGGACGCGAACGGCGGCCTCGGGATCACCTGCCCGGGATTCTAGGCTTCCCGTCCCCGGCGACCGGGGCACGGATCTTGATTGCGGAAGCGTGAAACGAGAGGGATGGAGTGCGCGGAAAGGCACGGGCGAACGCGGCGAAGGGCTTCACGCTGATCGAGCTCCTGATCGTCGTCGCGATCATCGGGATCATCGTGGCGATCGCCATCGTGAACATGATCAACGCGATCCAGCGCGGCAAGCAGAAGCGCTCGATGGCGGAGATGAAGAGCATCTCGACGGCTCTCGAGGCGTACGCCACCGACCGGAACTTCTACCCGGCCGCCGCGGGCTTCACGCTGCCCTCGGGCCTCTCGCTGCCGACGGCCACGCTGGGCACGGCCGAAGAGCAGCTGAGCCCGACGTACATCCGGATCACCCCGCTGAGCGACGGGTGGAACTCCTGGTACCTGTACGGGACGGGCGCGTCGCGGTCGGACTACGCGGTGAGATCCGCCGGTGCAGACGGCGTTCCGCAGACGTCTCCGAACTTCGGTCCGACGACGGACTTCAACGCGGACATCATCCTCGTCGACGGCGCGTTCGTTCAGTTCCCCGACGGCGCCCAGCGCTGAGCGCCGTGTCGCGCCGGGTGACAAACGCTGTTCGATTCCGCGAGGCCCCCCCGACAAAAATTCGTCGCACCGGCCCCCGGCGATGGCGGATTCGGCTTCAACTATCAGAAAAGCAAGATGATCGGGGCGCGGCACGGCTCTTGAAAGGGACGAGGCAGGAGGTTGATCTCAAATGAAAAAGAGGAACCAGAAAGGCTTCACGCTGATCGAGCTGCTGATCGTCGTCGCGATCATCGGCATCATCGTGGCCATCGCCATTCCGAACCTGCTCAACGCGATCCAGCGGGCCAAGCAGAAGAGGACGATGGGCGACATGCGCTCGGCCGGCACGGCCGCCGAGGCTTACGCCGTCGACTTCAACCACTACCCGGCGGCCGCCGGCTACTCCCTGCCGTCGGGCCTCTCGCTCGGCACCACGACGTTCGGCGCGCCGGGCTCCGGCTTCAACGCGCAGGTCACCCCGACGTACATCCGCGTCCTTCCCCTCACGGACGGCTGGCAGTCGTTCTTCACGTACGGCGTCGATGCCAACCAAGCAGAACTACGGCATCGTGTCGTACGGCAAGGACGGCGCGGCCGGCACCAACGACGTTCGGCGAGACCACGAACTTCAACGACGACATCATCTTCGTCGACGGTCAGTTCGTTCAGTACCCCGCGGGCGCGCAGCGGTAAGTCCTCCCGCCCTCGCCCGAAAGAGCCCCCTCACGGGGGCTCTTTCCCTTTTTGGGCGTCTGCCCCGCGCCTAGAATCCCGGCAGTGAAGCGCGGCGCGACGACAGGCCGGACGGCGCTCCTCGGCGGCGCCCTCGGGCTCGCCCTCGCGGCGGCGCTCCTCGGGCCGGGAGCCCTCGCCGGCCTCGTCCCGGCGCGCGGCGACCTGGCCGACTTCTTCTGGCCCATGAAGGCGTACACGGCGGCGCGGTGGGCGGCCGGGCAGATCGCCCTCTGGAATCCGCTCTCGGGATGCGGAGAGCCCTGGCTGGCCCAGCTCCAGACGGGCGTCCTCTACCCGGGCGACCTTCCGTTCCTCCTCCGCGGCGCGGCGGGACCGCTCCTCGCGATCGCGCTGCACGTCGCGATCGCGGCGGCCGGGATGGCCGCGTGGCTCTCGTCTCTCGGCACGTCGCGCGCGGGCGCGCTCGCGGGGGCGGCGACGTGGGCGGGCGGCGGCGCGTTCCTCTCCCTCGTCCCCGTCTACAACAACTTCGCGACGGCCGCGTACCTGCCCTGGCTCTTTCTCGGGGCGCGCCGCACGGTGCGCGGCGCGTCTCCGGCGGGCTTCGCGCTCGCGGTCGCGCTCGCGTTCCTCGGGGGCGAGCCCGCGCTCGCGGCGGTCGGTTGCGTCGCCGCCGGTCTCGTCGCCTTCGCGACGCGCGCAGAGGAGCCGTCCGGCGCCGGGCCTCGCCCGGCGCGGGCCGCCCTGCGGGTGGCGGGAGGCCTCGCGCTCGGCCTCTCTCTCGCGGCGGCGACGCTCGCGCCGTTCCTCGCCCTCGTGGCGTCGACGGGGCGCCTCACGGGCGTGACGAAGGCCGAGGCGGTCGCGCGGCCCGTCGGACGCGCGGACCTCGCGGACCTCGTCGTCCCGCCCGCCCCCGACGCGACGCGCCGCGCCGGAGAGGACCGGGGCGGCTACCTCGTGACGCTCGCGCTCGCGCCGCTGCCGTTCATTCTCGCGGGGGCCGCGGGCGCGGGGTTCGCGTCGCGCCCGCGCCTCCTCGCGGCGCTCTTCGCTCTCGCCGCCGTCGGCGTCGTCCTCGCCCTCGGATCCCGGGGCGGGCTCGTCCCCCTCCTGTGGGACGCGGGACTCGCCCGGGGCGTCCGCTTTCCGGCGCGCTGGTTCGTCCTCGCGCACTTCGCTCTCGCGGCGGCCGCCGGCGCCGGCCTCGACGGCTGGCGCGACGGACATCTCCTCGCGTGGCCGGCGAGCGCCGGGCACGAGGCCGAGCCGCCCCGGAAAGGGGCGCTCCTCGTCTCGGCGGCGCTCGCGGCCTCCGCCCTCGCCGTGCTCGCCTCCTTCGCCGTCTCCGAGCGCCGCGTGCCGGGTGTCGCCGCGTGGGCCGCCTTCGCCGCGGCGGCCGCCGGCGTCGCGCTCCTCGGGCTCGCGCGCGGGAGCCGGGCGCTCTCCCGCGGGCGGTGCGGCGCGCTTCTCGTCCTCTGCGTCGGCCTCCCGCTCCCGCTCGGCGCGCGCGACGTCTTCGCGGGCGCGTCCGCCGACGATCTCGCGCGGACCCCGCCGGTCGTCGCCGGTCTGGCGCCGGGGTCCGCGGGCCGCGTCTTCCCGGTCGTCTCGGACGGCGCGCTGCTCCGGAGGTGGCTCGGCGGGGCGGCGTGGACCGCGGAAACGCCGCTCCGCGCCCACGAGGCCCTCGCGGGGTACGGGTCGCTTTCCGCCGGAATCGCCTCGGCGGCCTCCCCGTCGCCGATCGGCAACCCGCGGCGGACGCGGCTCCTCGGGGCGGCGCTCTCCGGCGGGGACGCGGGCGCGCTCCTCGGCCTCGTGGACGTGAGGCACGTCGTGACGCCGTTCCCGGCCGCGCTCGAGGGAACGCGGCTCGAGCGGCGCGCCGGGGACGTGCTGCTCTACGCCCTCGATCGCCCGCTCGGGCGCGTGTTCTTCCCCCGGGAAGCCGTGGTCGTCGACGACGACGCCGCGTTCGGCGCGCTCGCCGGCCGCGGCTTCGATCCGGAGGTGCGCGCTCTCGTCGCCCCGGGCGCCGGCGCGCTTCCGCCGCCGCGCGCGGGCAAGGGGTTCGCGGTCGCCCGGGTGGCGCGCGACGAGCCCGAGTCGTTCGCCGTGGAGACGGCGACGTCGGAGGCGTCGCTGCTCGTCGTGACCCGCTCGTGGGACGCCGGCTGGGAGGCGCGGCTCGACGGGGCGAGCGTCCCGATCCGGCGGTGCGACCTCGCCCTCATGGCGGTGGCCGTCCCGGCCGGCGAGCACCGGCTGGATCTCGCGTACCGGCCCGCGGCCTGGCGCGCCGGCGTCGCGGTCTCGGGCGTCTCGCTCCTCGTCCTCGTCGGTCTCGTCCTCGCGGGCCGGAAGGAGGACGGCACGTGACGTCGGCCGAGGTCCTCCTCGTCGTCTTCTCGGGCGCGGCGGGGGCCATCGCGGGCTCGTTCGCGAACGTCTGCATCCACCGGCTCCCGCGCGGCGAGTCCGTGGTGCACCCGCCGTCGCGGTGCCCGAAGTGCGGCACGCGCGTCGCGTGGCACGACAACGTCCCGGTCCTCTCGTGGCTCCTCCTCGGCGGGCGCTGCCGCGCGTGCGGCGCGCCGATCTCTCCGCGCTATCCGCTCGTCGAGGCCGCGGGCGCCGGGATCTTCGCCGGCGCCGTTCTCCTGTGGGGCCCGACGCCGGTCGCCGCGGGCGGAGCGCTCCTCGCGCTCGCCGGGCTGATCCTCGTCGCGACCGACCTCGGGGCCCGCACGCTCCCGGACGAGGTCACGCTCGGGACCCTCGCGCTCGGCCTCGTCGTGGCCGCGGTCCGCGACCGGGCCGCGGCGGTTGCGGGCGAGCCGTTCCTCTCCGCGCACGGCCACCTCGCCGAGGCCGTGCTCGGCGCCGCGGCGGGGGCCGCGTTCCTCGAGCTCGTGCGGCGCGCGTACCGCGCCGTCCGCGGCCAGGAGGGAATGGGAGGCGGAGACGTCAAGATGCTCGCGATGGCGGGGGCGTTCACCGGCCCGGCGGGCGTGTTCCTGACGCTCTTCTTCGCCTCGCTCGCGGGGACGGTGGTCGCGGGCGGCGCGTCCCTCGCGCGCCGCCTGAGGTGGGCGTCCGCCTTCGGCGCGGCGCGGCACGACGCGGCCCGCGCGAGCGCCGTCGCCCGGCAGGCCGGCCTCCTCGTGGGCGACGACGGACGCGTCGCCGCCGCGGGCGCGCGCTGGCGCGAGGTCCCCGGCGCCGCCGCGGAAGGGGAGCCCGTCGGGGCCGATCGCCGGGCCGCCGGCCGGCTCGTCGCGTTCGTCCGCCGCGCCCGCATCCGCGCGCGGAGAGGCGAGGGCTCCGCCTCGGGCCGCCTCCCGGTCGACGACGGCGCCGAGCTCTTCCGCGTCCTCGCGGCCCGCGCGGGAGGAACGCCCGCGGGCCTCCTCGTCCTCCTCGCGCGCGTGGACGTCCCGTTCGGCGTCTTCCTCGCGGCGGGAGCGGTCCTCGCGTTCGTCTTCGGGCGCGCGGCGCTCGCGGCGATCTTCGGCCCGCTGTCGCCGTTCCCCGCGAGGCTCCTCCCGTGACGAGCCGCTCGTTCGAGCGCGAGGTCCGAAACGTGATCGTCGGCGGCCTCGTGACGCTCCTGTTCCTCGCGGGCACCGCGGCGGTCGTGCTCCGCAACACGACGGCGTGGGGCGTCGGCGAGAACGAGAGGCGCCTGGCGCGCGAGACGCGGTCCGCCGCCGAGGCCCTCGCGGCGAGCGCCGGTCCGGCGCGCGCGCTCCTCGAGGATGCGGGACCCGGGCGGGCCCTGCGCGAGGGCGGGGCCCGGAGCGCCGCGCTCTACGACGCGCACGGCGCCCGGCTCGCGGACGCCCCGTTCCTCCCCGGCGCCGGAGAGGCCCCCACGCTCCTCGGCCCGGAGGACCTCGCGACGTCCGAGCCGCTCGTGCGCGGCGGGGCCGCCGGGCCCGTCGTCCTCGTGGCCCTCCCGGGCGGCGGGCGCGTCCTGCGCGTGGCGTGGAACGACCCCGCCGTGGCCGCCGTCCGCCGCAACGCGCGGATCGTCCTCGTCGCGGTTCCGGCGGCGGCGGCGGTGCTCGTCGTGCTCGTCGTCCCGTTCCTCCGGCGCCTCATGGCTCCGATCGACGCGATCGCCCAGACGGCGCGCGGGGCCGGGGACCTCGTCCCCCAGGTGGCGGCGCGCGCGGTGCGCGACGAGGCCGAGGGGGCGGCCGAGACGTTCGTGCGGACCGTCGAGGCCCTCAAGAAGCGCACGGAGGAGCTCGAGGGGCTGAGGCGCTCCGAGCAGCGCCGGGCCGACGTGCTCGCCGTGACGGCCGAGACGCTCGTGCGCTCGCACCCGGGCGGCCTGCTCGTCGTCGACGCCGCGGGCCGCCTCGCCGAGGCGAACGGCCCCGCCCGCGCCGTCCTGGACCTCGCTCCGGAGGACGTGGGCCGCCCCGCCGCCGAGGCGCTCGCCGACGTCCCGGCCCTCGCGGCCGCGGCGGAACGGGCGCGGACGGGAGCCCCGACGCTCTCGACCGAGCTCGACCTCGGCGAGGGCACCGGGGCCCGCCTCCTCGAGGTCATCGCGGTGCCGATCCTCGACGCCACCGAGACCGTGCTCGGCGCGCTTCTCTTCGTCGAGGACCGGACCCGGACGCGGCGCCTGGAGCGCGAGCTGTCCTCGAGGCGGGAGCTCGCCGCTCTCGGCGAGATGTCCGCCGGGATCGCGCACGAGTTCCGCAACGCGACCGGGACGATCCTCGGCTGGGCGCGGCTCGCGGCCCGGACGGACGATCCCCGGCTCCGGGCGCGGCATCTCGCCGCGATCCAGGCCGAGGCCGAGCACGTCGCGCGCGTGACGGGAGACTTCCTCTTCTTCGCGAAGCCCGAGAGGCTGGAGACGGCGCCCTGCGACCTCGAGGCGCTCGCGCGGGAGATCGCCGCCGAGCAGAAGGCGCTCACCCCGGCGCTTCACGTGGCCGTCCGCGGCACGTTCGCTCCCGCCCAGGCCGACGCGGCGCTCGTGAAGCGCGCGCTCGTGAACCTCGTCAAGAACGCGTGCGAGGCCGCCTCCGACCGTCCCGGCGGCGGCCGCGTCGTCCTGTCCGGAGAAGGGGGAGGCGCGGAGACCGTCCGCGTCGCCGTCGAGGACGACGGGCCCGGCGTGCCGGAGGAGGCCGCCGCGAAGCTCTTCGTCCCGTTCTACTCGACGAAGGAGACGGGCACGGGCCTCGGGCTCGCGCTCGTCGCGAAGATCGCGGCGCTCCACCGCGGGAGCGTTTCGGTCGAGCGGTCGCGCGACCTCGGCGGCGCGCGCTTCGTGCTCTCTCTGCCCGCCGCGACCTGAGAGCCCTGCCCGGGACCCGAAGGGCCGGGCCGGACCGGGCGCAGACAGGGTGGCGCCGCAGTCCGGCCCGGATGACGGGCCGTCGTTGCGATCAGTCGTCGTGCGCGGCGGGAGCCGTCGGGGATTCGGGCGAGGCCGGCATCAGGCTTCGAACGCCCAGCTCGTGGACGAGGCGACCGCCCTGGTGGGCCGTGTTCACGAGTGAAAAGGTGCCGGCGGCGTACATGAGAAGGAACAGGAGCGTGAAGGCGGTCGTCGGGACGCGCCTGAGCTCGCGCCTCATCAGCCGGGGAAGCGCGAGAAGGCCCGCGAAGACGATCGTCAGGAGAGTGAAGATCAGCCGCGTCCGCTCGGCGAGCTCCTCGTGGTGCTCGAGGACGCCCGCCACGGAGCCGGCGCGGTCGGCGAGTTTCCCCGCGGCCTCGCCGCTCGCCACGGCCACGAACGTCGCGGCGGTTCCGATCGCCATGAGAACGAGCGCCGCGAGCATCACCCCGCGCGACCGCTCGCCGAGAACGAGCCCGAGCAGGACGAGGAGCGGCGCGACGAGCAGGAGGGCGACCGGGAAGTGGACGACGAGCGGGTGAAGGCCGTCCAGCGAGCCCGGGAGGGGCGGGAGCCCGATCATCGGGTCACCCCACCTTCACGTAGCGGTCCTTCGGGTTGAAGCACGCGGGGCACTTCTCGAAATCGATCTTCGTCGTCGTGTAACCGCACACCGTGCAGACGTAAAGCGGTTCGGACGCCGAGCCCTTGGCTCCGTCGAGGCCGGCGAGCGCCGCCGTGTAGAGCTTGGCGTGCTCGGCCTCGGCCATCTTCGCCATGTTGAAGGTCTCGATGGCGTCGCGGTTCCCGTCCTGGCGCGCCTTCACGAGGAACTGCGGATACATCGTGTCGCGTTCGTAGGTCTCGCCCTCGAGGGCGGCCTTCAGGTTCTCGCGCGTCGACTTGACGTCCGCGGCCTTCAGGTCCGCTTTCGCCTCGACGCCGATCTTCTTCAGGACGTCGGCGTGGTTCTTCGCGTGGATCTCCTCGGCGCGCGCGGCGGCGCGGAAGAGGCTCGCCACCCGGCCGTAGCCTTCCTGGTCGGCCTTCGCGGCGAATGCGACGTAGCGCGCGCGGGCGTTGCTCTCGCCCTGGAAGGCGGCGAGCAGGTTCTCCTTCGTGGAGGTGGAGGTGGCGGCCGAGAGCGGGAGGGACGCGAGGGCCAGAGCGGTCACGACGAGGGTGGAGAAACGTTTCATCGGTGTGGACTCCTTTGCGCTCGATCGAGCGCAAGGGGCGTTTCAAGCCTCGTGCCGAACGTCGCGCCGTGCCGGACTGCGTTCCTGCAGGGAGTTGCATCGGGCGCGGCCGCGTGCCGCGTCGAAATTTCCGGACGCCGTTCGGATTTTTCGACTCAGTCGAGGCCGAGACGCCTGAGCCGGTACGACAGGTGGCTGCGCGAAACGCCGAGCCGGCGCGCCGCCTCCGCCTGGACTCCTCCGGCGTCGGCCAGCGCCCGCGCGACCAGCCCCCGCTCGAAGTGGTCGAGCTGCGCGCGAAGTCCGCCTTCGCTCTCCGGGGGGGCGGCCGATGGCGCGAGCGGCGGCAGGTCCCGGACCTCGATGCGGGGACCCCGTGCCAGGATCGCCGCGCGCTCCAGGAGATTTCGCAGCTCGCGGACGTTCCCGGGGAAGTCGTACGCCTGGAGCGCCGCGACGGCCTCCGGAGAGATGGACCGGGGCGCCAGCCGGAGGTCCCGCGTCACGGCCTCGAGCAGGTGCGCGGTCAGGAGCGGGACGTCCCCGCGCCGGGTGCGCAGCGGCGGCAGCGAGATCGGGACGACCGCGAGGCGGTAGTAGAGGTCCTCGCGGAACGTCCCGTCACGCACTCCCTGGAGGAGGTCGCGATGTGTCGCCGACACGATTCTCACGTCCACGGTCCGCGAGGCGGTCGCGCCGATGTGCGTGACGCGCCCGTCCACGAGGACGCGCAGCATCTTGGCCTGGAGGGCCGGAGGCATCTCCCCGGCCTCGTCGAGGAAGAGCGTTCCCTTGTGCGCCGCCTCGAAGACGCCCGGGCGCGCGCGGTCGGCCCCCGTGAAGGCGCCGCGCTCGTGCCCGAAGAGCTCGCTTTCGAGCAGCGTCTCCGTGAAACCCGCGCAGTTCACGGCGAGAAACGGAGCGTTCGCGCGCCGGCTCGCGCGATGGAGGGCGCGCGCGACGAGTTCCTTGCCCGTCCCGGTCTCGCCCGTGATCAGCACGGTCGCGTCCGTGGGGCCGACCCGGGCCACGAGCTCCTTGACGCGCGCCATCGACTCGCTTTCGCCGACGAGGTCCCCCCGGCCCGAGAGATCGCGAAGCTGGCCTTTCAGACGGTCGTTCTCGCGCAGGATCTCGGTGCGCTCCGCCGCACGGCCGATCGCGGCCAGGATCGTCTCGGGGACGAACGGCTTGCCGATCACGTCGAAAGCCCCCGCGCGCATCGCCGACACGGCGAGCTCGACCGTGGCGAACGCCGTGAGGACGAGGACGGGCACGAGCGGGTCCGCGGCGCGCATCTCCGCGAGGAGCGCGGTGCCGTCTCCGTCGGGGAGCTTCTGGTCGAGGACGATCGCGTCCCAGCTTCCGGCCGCGAAGGCACGCCGGGCGTCGGCGAGAGAACCCGCCTCGGACACCTCGTATCCCGCGGGGCGCAGGATCTCCACGAGGATCCGCCGGAGATTGGGCTCGTCGTCAACCAGCAGCACGCGCGCCACGGGAGGCCTCCGGTTCGAGAGCGACGGACGGCGGAAGGGTGAGGGTGAACCGGACGTGCCCCGCGGCGTTCGAGGCGAGATGCACGTCTCCGCCGTGCTGCCTCGCAATCCCGCGCGCGATCGCGAGGCCGAGCCCGGTGCCGCGCGGACGGGTCGTGAAGAACGGCTCGAAGAGGCGCGGGACGGCCTCGGCGGGGACTCCCGGCCCGTCGTCCTCCACCTCGAGGGTCACGGAGTCCGGCCCGTGCCGGCAGACCAGGGAGACGCGGCCGCCGCGTCCGGCCGCCTCGACGCCGTTGAGGACGAGGTTCAGGAGAGCCTGCTGGAGCTGGTGCGGGTCGGCGTGCAGCACGAGCGCGTCGGGAGCCGAGCCTTCGACCGCGACGCCGCGGGCGTCCGCGTGCGCGCGGGCGAGCTCGACGACGTACCCGACGAGCGTCGTGGCGGCGGTCGGAGCCAGCCTCGGAGCCTTCGGGCCGGCGTAGGACAGGAAGTCGCCCGTGAGCGTCTCGAGGCGTCGGGCCTCCTGTGAGGCGATGGCACAGAGGGGCTCTGCGCCGGGGGTCGCGCAGCCCTTGCGTCGCGCGAGGTCGAGTGACGATACGATCATCGCAACCGGGTTCCGGATTTCGTGGGCGATCGCCGACGAGAGCCGTCCCACGGCGGCGAGCTTCTCCTCCTCCACGAGTCGATCGCGGGCCCGGCCCAGGTCGAGGAGGGACTCCGCGAGGCGAGCGCGTTCGTCACGGAGCTCCGAGACCAGGATCGCGACGACGGCCGCCACCACGATGTAGATGAGGGCGACGCTCACCGCCTCGAACCACTCGTCCATCGTCACCGTGGCGTGAGTCCGCCCCCAGATGACGAGCTTGAGGAACGTCAGGCCGGTCACGATGGTGACGACGAACGCGATCCACGCGGGGGGCTTGCGGGCCGCGGCGGCGATGACCGGCAGGAGGAGAAGGACGACGTAGTGGCTGTGCTCGAGCCCGCCCAGGAGCGAGAGGACGAACGCGAACGCGATGTTGAGCCCGATCGAGACGTCGGCCCACGCCGCAAGCGGTGCCGCCGCCGCCCCGTCGAGCCACGTGAGCTCGAGTGCCTGCATGAGAAAACGGCCCAGGAGCATGAAGAAGAAGGCGCGGGGCGGGGTCCCGAGGGCCGGTCCGAAGACGAGGTGGGCGACGACGATTCCCGCGAGCATCGTCATGTTCAGGAGGACGAGAAATTCCTCCTGTCGGCGGAGAGCGACGGCGCCGGAGGAGGGAGAAGGCAGATCGCGTGGAGGGCGGACCAGGCCAAAATCTTACGCTCGGAGGCCGGCGCAGCCGGCCATCGGACCGGGGCGGCTCCCGATCGCGTCAGCCGGCGGCCGGAGCCTGCGACGTCGGGCGGGCCGCGGCCTTCGTGCGCTTCTCGAGGAGGCCCTTGAACTGGTCCTTGTCGAGCGACTTCTCGAAGGCCTCCTCGGCGTCCACGGTGCCCGCGACGACGAGGTCCGCGAGGCTCTGGTCCATCCCGATCATCCCGGACGTGCGGCCCGTCTGGATGAGGGTGTTGATCATCGCCGTCTTGCCCTCGCGGATGTTGTTCGAGAGGGCGGACGACCCCCTCAGGACCTCGAACGCCGCGGCGCGGCCGCCGCCCTTCTTCTTGAGGAGCACCTGCGCGACGACGCCCTTGAGCACCTCGGCGAGCACCGTGCGCACCTGCTCCTGCTCCTCGGCCGGGAAGCTGTCGATGAGCCGGTCGACGGCCTTCGCGGCGGAGTTCGTGTGGAGGGTGCCGAAGACGAGGAGCCCGGTTTCGGCGGCCTGGAGCGCCATCGACATCGTGTCGAGGTCCCGGAGCTCGCCGACGAGGACGACGTCGGGGTCCTCGCGGAGGGCCGCCTTGAGGGCGCCGGCGAACGTCGGCGTGTCGAAGCCGAGCTCGCGGTGGGAGATGACGGACTTCTGCGGCCGGTGGAGGAACTCGACGGGGTCCTCGATCGTGATGATGTGGGACGCCCGCGTCCGGTTGATCCAGTCGAGGAGCGCCGCGAGCGTCGTCGACTTGCCCGAGCCCGTGGGTCCCGTCACGAGGACGAGCCCGCGCGTGATGCGCGCGACGTTCGCGACGAGCGCGGGCAGCCCGAGCTCCTCGATCGCGAGGACGCGCGGCGGGATCATGCGGAGGACGGCCCCGGAGCCGTGCTCCTGCCGGAAGAGGTTCACGCGGAAGCGCGCGATGTCGCCCATCGCGTACGCGAAGTCCGTGTCGCCCGTCGCCCGCCATTCGCGGAGCGGCTTCTCCGGCGCGATCGGAACGACGAGGCTCTCGTACTCCTCCTCCGTGAGCGTGCGCCACTTGAGGCGCTCGAGGTCTCCGTCCACGCGGATCATGGGCGGCGAGCCGACGGCGAGGTGGAGGTCCGACGCCTTCTTGTCGACCATGACCCTCAGGAGCTTGTCGACGCGGTTGACGCCCGGCTGGATGGAGGACTTCATTCGAGCGCCTGCCTCTCCTCGGCGAGGAGCTTCTCGAACGGCTCCTTCTTGACGGCCTTCTCCATCGCGAGCTCCGGGTCCACCTTGCCCTCCTCGCAGAGCTTCATGAGGGACTGGTCCATCGTGCACATGCCCGCGAGCTGGCCGGTCTGGAGCGCGGACGGGATCTGGTGCGTCTTGCCCTCGCGGATGAGCGCGGCGACCGCCGGCGTCGACCGGAGGATCTCGAACGCGGCGACGCGCCCGGCGAAGCCGCGCCGCGGGAGGAGCGCCTGCGAGAGCACGGCCTTCAGCGAGTCCGCGAGCATGACGCGGATCTGGCCCTGCTGGCCGGGCGGGAACGAGCTGATGACGCGGTCCACGGTGGAGGGCGCGTTCGTCGTGTGGAGCGTCCCGAGGACGAGGTGGCCCGTCTCGGAGGCCGTGATCGCGAGCGAGATCGTCTCGAGGTCGCGCATCTCGCCGACGAGGATGACGTCGGGGTCCTCGCGCAGGGCGGCCTTCAGGGCGCGCGCGAAGGAGGCGGTGTGGTGCGGCACCTGCCGCTGGTTCACGAGCGCCTCCTTGTTCAGGTGGACGAACTCGACGGGGTCCTCGACCGTGATGATGTGGCAGGGCCGCGTCTCGTTGATGCGGTCGATGAGGGCCGCGAGGGTCGTGGACTTGCCGCAGCCCGAGGGCCCCGTCACGAGCACGAGGCCCTGCGTGAGCTTCAGGATGTCCGCGACCGTCGCCGGCGGGAGGCCGATCTCCTCGATCGTCGGAATCGTCTTCGGGACGACGCGGAAGCAGGCGTCGAAGCCCCCGCGCTGCGAGAAGAAGTTCGCGCGGAAGCGTCCGAGGCCGGGCAGCTTGAGGCAGACGTCGATCTGGCGCTCGCGCTCGAGCCTCTTCCAGTCGTCCTCCGGCAGGACCTCGCGGATGAGCTGGGAGGCGCGGGCCCGCGTCATGACCGGCGCGTCGACGACCTCGAGGAGGCCCTGCATGCGCCGGTGCGGGATGAAGCCCGTCGCGAGGTGGAGGTCCGAGGCGCCGCGCTTGACCGTGTCCGCGAGGTACTCGACGAGGCGCGCCGAGTCGTTTCCCGCGAGCTCGACCGTCTGGACCTCGCGCCTCGACCTCGGGCAGCGCGTCGCGTGCCTCGGTCCCCTTGAGGACGCCGACGAGACGGCGCGCCTTCTCGCGCACGCGCCCGTCCAGGGCGGGCATCTGGGAGACGCGCGAGCAGATGCCGGCGATCTGCGTCGCGATCTTCTCGTCGGACGCGAGCTTCGCCATCGAGTCGAGGATCTCCATCTGGACGTCGGGCTGCGTCACGGCGGCCTTGAACGCGTCGAGGAGCGGCTGCGCGGCCCGCGGGTCGCCGAGATCGCCGAGCGCGGACGCGGCCGGGATCGCGAGCTCCGGCTCCCTCAGGGCGGCGAGGACGCGCGTCAGGACGGCGTCGTCGCCCTTCCCGAGGCGGCCGAGGGTCTCGAGCGCGCGCGTCTTGACCCAGAAGTCCTTGTCGTCGACGAGCTGGACCCAGATCGGGAGGGCCTTCGCGTCCGCGAGCGCGAGCGTCATCTCGGAGGCCGCCTTGGCGAGCAGCGGGATCCGGCGTCGCGCGTGAGCTTCAGGAGCGCGTTCACGAAGCCCGGGAGCCCGTCCCGCGCCGTCTCGACGGCCCGGTCGCGCACCCAGACGAACGAGCCCCGGAAGTGCTCGAGGATCCGCCGGGCGAGGAGATCCGGCGCGTAGGGGAGCAGGAGACCGACCGTCCCGTTGCGGACGAGGGCGTTCCCGTCCGCGAGGAGCGGGACGATCTCGGGCGTGTGGTCCTGCTTGGCGCCCGCGAGGAGCTTCTTGAGCGCCGCGAACGACGCCTCCATCACCCGCCCGCCGCCCGTCCGCGCCATCTGGAGGACGTCGGGGAAGTAGCTCTCGTTCGGGTTCTTCTCGAGGACCGCGAGCGCCGAGTAGCGGATCTCCTCGTTCTCGTCCTGCAGGAGAGGGACGGCGAGGCTCGCCGCGACGTCCGCGCTCTCCTCGAAGTTCATCTCGCTGACGGCCTTCAGGGCGCGGGCGCGCACGGTCGGGTTCGAGGCGGTCAGGACGCGCCGCGCGATGTCGAACGCGGTCTGCGCCGGAAGCTCGCGGGCGAGCTCGAGCGCCGCGAGGCGGGCGAAGTCGTCGCCGCGCGAGGCGATCTCCTGCAGGAAGGGCGGGAGCTGCGGCCCCGCGAGCTCCTTCAGGAACCGCATGACGGCCCGGCGCACGGCCTCCGAGCGCGTCTTGAGGAGCGGGACGAGCGCCTCGAGGCCGGCGCGGTCGTGCCGCCGCTTCAGGATCGCGAGGCCCGCGGTGCGGATCTCGGGCACGGAGTCGACGGCCGTCCAGGCGACCCACTCGACCTCGGGCTTCGGGAGCGACTGGAACTTCTCGAGGAGGTCCTTCTTCTGCTCCTCGCTCGACCACTTGTGCTCGCGCAGCTGCACGACGAACGCCGGCTCCGACCGAAGCCCGCGCAGCTTCTCTAGCACGTCGTCCCGGGCTCCATCGTGCCCGTATCGTAGCCGAGGCCGGCGGGCGAGCCCCTCCGGGGCGGCTCCGCTGTCCGGACACGTTGTTACGAAAAGTGTCAGGTGGCCGGAGGGCGGCCGGTGCCGTTCCGGGCCGGGCCCGGGACCAGGCCCTTGTGAGACAATGAGTTGCGATCCCGAACGAGGCCCCGGCACGAAGCTCGCGTAGAAGGGAGCGGGAATCCATGGTGATGAGCGTTCCGAAGGCTGTCCGGCGCTTCCGCCTCCGCGTCCATCCGGTCCGCGGCGGGCGCGGCTTCTCGCTCGTCGAGCTCCTCGTCGTGATCGCGATCCTCGCGATCGTCTTCATCGTCGGGGGGATGCAGGTCACGAAGGCGTGGCAGCGCCAGAAGCTCCAGAGCGCGTCGGCGGACATCAAGATCCTCATGCAGCGCGCGCTGCCCGAGATGCAGCGCCGCGGGATGGCGACCTTCGTCCGGGTCGGGCCTCTCGTGACCGCCGGCGCCGTCCGTTACCTTCCGATCTACCTCATCGGCGACGCGAACGCGAACGGCGCGGTCGACGCCTTCGCGAACCCGCCGACGGTGGCGGCTCCGGACCTCCTGATCGACGAGTACGACATCATGGTGGTCGGCCAGACCGGCGTGAAGGGCACGACGGGCGTGACGCAGGAATTCTGCCTGTCCGACGCGGACATCACGCAGATCCAGTCGACCCTCTGGTCGGACAACACGACGAACTGGACCAACGGGCGCACCCTCATGTGCGACTTCCAGGGCCGGGCGATCGACATCGCGAGCGGCCTGCAGATCGCCGGGCCCGCCACGCTCGTCCTGACGCACGTGAACATGGTGGTCGGCGACCTCCTGCCGCGCACGCGCTACGTCCTCAGCATCAACCCCGTCTGGAGCGTCCGGATCCGGAAACAGGTCCAGGACGCCACGAGCACCTGGGTGGACCAGTCCGGTGGGTGACGCCGTGAAGGGCCGCCTCTCGTGTCGCCCGTCCCGGCGCCCCGCGCGCGGGTCGAGCTTCGTCGAGGTCCTCCTCGCGATGACGATCATGGCGCTCGTCCTCGTCGGGATCCTCCAGATGTTCTCGGTCTCCCTCGTGATCAACAAGGGCTCGGCCGCCCGCACGCAGATGCTCTTCCGCTGCCAGCAGGTCGTCGAGAACATCCGGTACTTCTACTTCCTGAACCGCAACGCGACCGCCACGCCCGCGCTCCTGACGGACACGGCGGCACGTGTCCGCGTCGCCGATGACGGTGCCCGGGACGCTGCCGATTCCCCTGAGCGACGTCGCGCAGACGTTCCTGCCCTACGCCGCGACGGACGCGACGTGGCCCTACTGGGGCCCGACCGGGGCCAACGTCATGGAGCAGGAGAACGGCCCGTACAAGATCTCGTACACGATCCAGAGGGACGCGGCCCAGAGCACGCTGGGTCGTGACGGTGTCCGCGATCCCGACCGACGTCGGGACGGCGACGCGCTATTTCGGAGTCGGCCTCACGGGCGGCGGCAAGCGGGTGGACTATGTGGCGCAGTTCCAGTAGGCGTCCGGTGCGCGCCGCGGGCGGCTTCACGCTCATCGAGGCGATGGTGTCGCTGCTGCTCCTCGTCATCGTCCTCACGGTCGCGATGACGATGCTCTTCCAGATGCGCGCCTTCGCCGAGCGGCAGCAGTTCTACATGCTGCCCCGCCAGACGGCGCGGCGGGTCGCCGACTACCTCTCGTACTACGTCGCGGGCGCCTCGGACCTGAACGACCGCACGACCCCGCGCACGAGCCCGAACGCGCTCGTCATGTACTACAACCTCGCGGGCGCCCCGGTCCAGGCGTCGTACGACAACCTCAGCGGCGGCGAGGCGGGCAACGCGATCACGGTGGCCGGCGTCTCGACGAAGTTCGGGGACATCGGGACGGACGTCCTCACGCTCGTCGCGCCCACGAACCCGGCGAAGTACCTCGTGTCGCCGCCGTTCCCGGCGCTCGGGACCGGCGTCGATCTCTACTTCAACTTCCGGGGCGGATGCGCCGGAGGCGATGCGGCGAACATGACGGCGTTCCAGGCCGCGACGGGCTTCGACGGCACGCAGAGCGCGCTCCTCACGCTCATCGACCGCAACGGCAACTGGATCTACTTCCGCATCCCGGCGGCGGGCTACGTCGCCGGCGGCCTGTGCACGGACGTCACGACGTTCCGGAACATCCACGTCCAGGCCGACACCCAGGCGGCGGGCCTCCCGGCGCCTCCGAACGGCACGGCGAACCTCGCGGATCCCGTCTCGCTCGTCACGGGCATCCAGGTCATCTCCTTCCGCATCCTGACGGATCCGGTGGACAACGTGCCGAAGCTCCAGCAGAAGCTCGACCTCTTCGATCCCGCCACCGACAATCCGGGAACCGCGTTCGTGAACGTCATGGAGAACGTCGAGGACCTGCAGGTCACGTACGTCTACGCGACCGAGCCCGCCGCCGGCACCGGGACGTTCTGGAACACGGCGAGCCAGACGCTCGCCGGGGACGCCGTGCCCCCGCAGGCCGGGCCCGTGGCCATCCCCGGCCCGACGGACATCACGAACGTGATCGGCATCCGGTTCTCGGTCACGTCCCGCTCGCCGCGGCTCAGCCTCGGCGCCCAGGGCCTGACGAACGTGCGCAGCACGGAGGACCTCTCGACGACGACGAGCCTGCACTTCCGGCCCGCGTCGGAGAACCACCCGGTGACGATGGACCCGTTCGTGCCGACGCGGCCCGCTCTACGACCTCTTCGACCACTATCGGGCGACGGCGATGCTCATGCTGCGCAACCGGACGCTCGGGAGCTGACGGCGATGACATCGATGACCACGAAGAACCGCGGCAGCGCCCTCGTCTCGGTCATCCTCGTGCTCCTCGTCCTCACGATCGTGGGCGTCGGCATCGCGTACTTCACGTCGATGGAGGACCGCCTCTCGGGCAACACGCGGATCGCGAAGGCGGCGTTCTACGCCGCGGACGCGGGCCTCCGCCGCGCCGAGCTCGCGTTGAGCGACACGGCCGGCCTCACGAGCACCTGCGCGCCGATCACGCTCACCCAGATCCTGAGCACCGGCTCGACGCCCGTGCTCAACGTGCCGGGCGGCGGCAACGCCGCGATCCCCCTGGACCTCACGAGCTTCAACGCGGTCGGGTGCCTCCCGGCGGTGGACCAGATCAAGTACCTCGACATCCCGGTTCCCGTCGTGGCCGGGACGCCGGTGGTGGACCGCGCGACGTACTCGCTCTACGTGAGGAACAACCTCGACGACACGGCGGGCACGCCGACGACCGACGCGGACAACATCGTCAACATCGTGGCCGGTCGGGACGGTGCAGCTCGTGGCCGGCACGTCCTTCACGCGCATCCTCGAAGAGCAGGTCATCCTCTCGGTGGGAGGTTCGTTCGGCAGCAGCCAGAAGAACCTGAACGCCGGAGGCACGGGCACCGCGCAAAGGAGAGCTCCATGAGGCCCCGACTGCGGTTCCGCCTCTCCGTGCCCGTGCGCAAGGCGTGCGCGCTCCTCCTGCTCTTCGTGATGGCCTTCGGCGGCGCCGGCACCGCCCAGGCCGCCGCGACCGAAGGCTACGACCCGCTCCGCCAGATCACCGCCCAGCTCCTCCGCGCGAACCTCCTCATCCTCCAGGACATCAGCGGCTCGATGAAGTGGGACGTCTCGGGCAACACGCTCCGCGAGCAGGAAGACTCGATCGGCATCCTCTTCTGGAATCTCGACCTGTCTCGACGCCAACCCGGGCGCGACGCCGACGCCGACCGTGACGCCGACCCCGACGTCGACGCCGACCGAGACGCCGACCGCGACGAGCACCCCGACGCAGACGCCCACGTCGACGTCGACGCCGACGCCGACGCCCACCTCGACCGAGACGCCGACCGCGACGGCGACGTCGACGCCCACGGTGACGCCCACGGCGACGGAGACCCCGACGGCGACGTCGACGCCGACGACGACGCCGACGCCGACGATCACGCCGACCGCGACGTCGACGCCCACGCCGACGGTGACGCCGACGACGACGAACACGCCGACGGCCACGCCGTCGCGGACGGCGACGTCGACGCCCACGGTGACGCCCACGTCGACCGTCACGCCGACGGGCACGCCGACGCGGACGCCGACCGTGACGCCGACGACCACGCTGACGCCGTCGGTCACGCCGACGCGGACGATCACGCCGACCCCGACGCGGACGCCGACGCCGACGCCGACGCCGACGCGCACCGTGACGCCGACGAACACGGCGACGCGCGACGATCACGCCGACCCCGACGCGGACGCCGACCGCGACGCGGACGCCGACGCGCACGCGGACGCCGACGCGGACGCCGACGTACACGCGGACGGCCACGCCGACGATCACGCCGACGCCGACGGCACCCCGACGTTCACGGCGACGCCGACGGCCACGACCGACCCTGACGTCGACGCCGACGCGGACGCCACGCGCACGCCGACGATCACGCCGACGGCGACGATCACGCCGACGGCCGACGATCACGCCGACGATCACGCCGACGCGGACGCCGACGCGGACGCCCACGAAGACGCCCACGGCGACGAACACGCCGACGCAGACGCCGACGCGGACGCCGACGCTGACGCCGACGGTCACGCCGACGTTCACCCGGACGCCGACGCGGACGCCGACGTCGACGTTCACGCCGACGCCTGACGCCGACGTTCACGCCGTCCGTGACGCCGACGGCCACGAACACGCCGACGGCGACGGCGACGCCGAAGACGTTCCTCGACCTGCCGCGCGACCCGCTCGTGAGACCGGGCGAGAGGCTCGAGGAGCGCGTCGCGTCCGCGCGCCCGGCCCCGGCGCCCTCCTCGAAGTGGGGGCTCCCGCAGCCGGTCGCGGTCGTCGCGATGGCGGGCGGCGGCGCCGTCCAGTTCGGCATCGCCGCGCTCCTCGCGCCCGCGACCCCGACGCCGACGCCGTTCCCGTCCGGGCAGCTGGGCTGCCACCGGTGGCGCTACACGCTGCACTGGGACCGCCCGTCGCGCCTCGCGACGCTCAAGAACGCGCTCGGCAACTCCGTCACGATCCGCAAGAGCTACAAGGCGCCGGGCGCCGGCACGCAGGACGACTGGCCGGATCCGATCGCGACGAGCATCGACTGGAGCGGCACGCCGAACGCCGGCGCGTGGGACTACACGACGCCGCCGGCGTCCGCGCGCGACGACGGTCCGCGTACGACCACGACTGCGACGACCCCGTCAACGGGCCGGCCCGCGTGCGGTCGTCGGCGAGCACCCGGGGATCTGGTACGAGTCCGGCTATCGCCGACCCGAGCGGCGCGATCATCGCGCCCATCGACCCGCACGGCGAGATCGTCGACTGGTCATGGACGCTGAACTACGGCTACGGCAAGGCCCCGAACAACGACATCATCTACGGGCTCGACCCCGGCCCGCCGTTCCCGGCCTACGACATGACCGTCGGAGGCCGTGGACCGGCAACTCGATCCCCGGACGTCACGGGCACGCCGCTCGCGTTCCCCAGCACGTTCACCACGCGGGGCGGCTCGCCGATCGGCCCGCCGACGTCGCCCGGAGTCGGACGGCGCGAACCAGCCGACGTGGCAGACGCTCCTGCCGTCGGACGTCGTCGGGACTCACGAAGAACCAGGTCAACTGGGGCCTCATGACGTTCCAGGACATCTCGTCCGATCCCGTTCAGTCCAATTGGTGCCTGGAAGACGCGGTCAACTACAACCTCGCTCGTCCCGATCGTGTCGGACGACTCCGGAGACGTCTCCGCGATCGAGGACTACCTGCGCCTGAAGTACTTCTCGAGCGGCGCGCACCCGGGCCTCGGCGCCGCCGGAGGCACGCCGACGAAGCGGGCGCTCCACCTCGCGGGCGACAGCATCGAGGGCTCCTGGAACTCGGACCCGAAGAAGCAGTGCCAGCGGCCCTACGGGATCATCCTGTGCACGGACGGGCTCTCGAACACGTGCAACACCGGGCGCGACGCCGGACCAGGTCTGGGAGCCGGTGGACTACTACGGCAATCCGACGGCCAACACTCCCTGCGAGGACGACCAGGCCTGGACGGACATGGCGAACTACCCGCCGTCCGAGGCGGAGGCCGTCTACAACCGGGCGTTCCAGTTCGGGGCGGGCGACATCATCAAGCCGCGCACGTACGCGATCGGGATCGCGCCCGAGGTCGGGCGCTGCGAGCTGAACCGCATCGCCTACCGGGGCCGTTCGGACGCGCGGGCGGCCCGGGGCGACGCCGGCTTCCTCCTCTACGACCCCACGATTCCGGTCACGTCCTGCGCCCTCGTGGGCGACAAGGAGCTGCCGCACATCGACTCGGCCACGCAGGACGAGAGCGGCCCGACGCCGCCCGTCGCGAACCGCTTCCGGCAGGACGCCGGCGGCGCGGGTCCGTACGACCCCACGCAGCCGGACTACGCGTTCTTCGCGCTCGACACGGCCACCATCGTGGACGCGTTCCTCACGATCGTCGCGTCCACGGCGACGCGGCGACTACTCCACGAGCGCGCCCGTCTCGGGCGGCGCGATCGCGCTCGGCAACGATCGTCCTCCTGCCGTCGACGGACTACCCGACGTGGACCGGCCACCTCCGCGCCCTCGACACGTCGGGCGCGTCGCCGACCCTCAAGTGGGACGCGGCCGACGTCCTGAACCTGCCGACCCAGTCCTGGCAGCCCACGCCGGCGACCCGCGCGATCTACACGTGGGACGCGACCGGGACGCTGATCCCGGTGGACACGGCGCCCGCGCACGTCGCCTCGATGCAGGCGATCGCGGGGGACCCGGCCTTCACGGCGAACGTCGTGGACTGGATCCGCGGCTACGACGGCACGCTGACGAACACGCCGCGCTTCTACCAGGACCCGAGCGACCCGTGCAACACGAAGGGCTGGCTGCTCGGCCCGATCATCAACTCGACGCCGGCCGTGGTCGGCGGCCCGTACCAGTACAAGCAGTTCGGCAACGTCGCCGACCACCGGCCCTTCGAGGCGACGTACGCCTCGCGCCGGCCGCTCGCGTGGGTCGGGTCCGACGACGGGATGCTCCACGCGTTCGACTTCAACGACGGCACCGAGGTGCTCGCGCTCATCCCGCCCAACCTCCTCGAGACCCAGATCGCCCTCTACAAGAACTACGTCGCGGGGAAGCCGACGGACGACAACATCACCGGGCAGGTCAAGACGATCGACCAGCACATCTGGGGCGTCGCGAACTCCTTCCGCTTCGCGGACGTCTGGTTCGGGACGGGCTACAAGACGGTCGGCTTCCTCACCGAGGGGCCCGGCGGCGACCTGCATCGCCGCCATCGACATCACGCACGTCTTCCCCGGGTACCCGACGGCGACGCCCGCCGTGCCGAACGACCCGAACTACGACGCGACGAAGCCCGTCGAGATCCTGTGGACGAAGAACTCGTCCGACTACACCGGGCCTCTTCGGGACGTGGAGCGTCCCGGCGGTCGCCCCCGATACCTTCTCCACGAGCCGGATGTTCTTCGGCGCCGGCATCAATCCCGCGAGCCTCATCGCGTCGTCCGTCGACGCGACGGCGTTCGTCGTGGACCCGACGGACGGGACGCTGAACACGAGCCTGACGCTCGCGGCCGTGACCTCGCCCTCGCCGCTCGTGGGCCAGCAGTCCTTCGCGGACGGCGTCTTCTTCCAGACGAGGTCGTCCGGATACCTGCCGGACAACGTGGCGGACCTGAACCTCACGGCCGACCTCAGCGGCCAGGTCTGGTTCAACTACGGGACGTTCACGGGCTCTCCGAGCTCCGACGGTCGGCATCGACCTCAACTACGCGTCGGGCACGACGACGACGACGGTCACGCTCCCGAGCGGCGAGACCCGGACCACGTCCTCGGTGGGCGGAGCGCCCTCGCCGCAGCCCATCTACTACTCGCCCGCCGCCACCGGCCAGGGCACGTCCGGGCTGCCAGATCTACGCGCTCGCGAGCGGCAGCCTCTACGAGACGAGCCCGACGGTGTCGGGCTGGAACGTGAACCGGCCCGTCGGGACCCCGCCCCCGGCCCCGTACGATTCGGCACGCTGCCCTCGTTCACGCCGTACCTCTACCTCGCGGTCGGCCCGAAGAAGGTCACGGACGCGACGTTCACGACGGTCCTGCCGCTCGGCAAGGACCCGAACCACCAGTACGTCGTCAAGCAGCTCATCGGCGGAGAGGTTCGCCGAGGCGATTCCGCTCCCGCCGGGCGATCCGGCGCCTCGCGACGGGCCAGACGAAGCTCGGGCCGCGCACGCAGGTGACGTCCTCGCCGCTCATGGTCGTGGACAACACGGGCATCGCGAAGGAGAAGGCGATCTTCCTCCTCTACGATCCGGATTCCGGCTGCAACGGCACGTCGTACGTCGTGATCCTGACCTTCCTGTCGGATTCGACCTGCTCCGAGCCCGCCGTGGCGTCGATCGAGACGCTCGGGGCCGGACCCGGGGCGGCCAGCGGAATCACGCTCACGAGCGACAAGCTCTTCGCCGCCAAGAGCGGCGTCGGCCGCGGCCAGAGCGCCGGCCTGACGGAAGTGCCGGTGCCCGTGAACACGCTCTCGGGCATCCCGACGTTCCAGCCGGTCTGGTGGAGGGACGTGAAGTAAGCGCGCCGGGCCGGTCCCGATAAGATCCCGCGCATGGACGCGGGGCCGGCCCGTCGGCGCTCCACCGGCTTCTCCCTGGCGGAGCTGCTCCTGACGCTGGTCGCGCTCGGCCTCGTCGTGTGGGTCGCGCTGCGGATCGTGGACCGCGGGACCCGGATCCCCGCCGACGCGCCGGCGACGTCCGGGCCCGAGGCGGTGCTCGGGGCGGCGGTCCGGACGATCGCGAAGGACGTGCGGGCCGCCGCGGCGGGAGGCCTGCCGGGCGAAGAGGCCCTCCGGCCCGTCGCCGACAACACCCGGCCGCCTTCGCCCTCCTCCTACCGTACGGTCGCGGGCGGGATCGTGACCGTCCGGCCCGGCACGGACCAGCTCGGCCTGAGGGGGGTGGTCCGGACGCCGTTCCTCGCCCTGGACCCGCGGTCTCCCGGAACGGCGGATTCCGTGTCCGACCGGATCCGCTCCCGGCCGACGGAGGTGCCGGTCCGCGCGCCGGCGAGCCGGGCCCGTCGGCGCCGTGCGCGCACGCCTCGGCGAGGCGCCGGCCGGCGCCAAGACGTTCTTCCTCGTCCGGGACGCCGCGGGGCGGTGGGCCGTGGGGCGCGTCGCGTCCGTCGCCGCGGGGGCGCCGGGCGGCCCGCTCGACCTCGTCCTCGACTTCGCCGACGCCGACGCGCGCGCGCGAAACGCGGGACCGGACGCCGCGTCCGCCCTGGGCGATCCCGTCAGCGGAGGCGTCTTCGACGACCTCGTGTGGTTCGTCGCGGAGGGCAACCCGGGCAACCCGCCCGACTACGCGAGCGCGAGCGATCCCGATTCGCTTCGCCATCCGCATCCGTACCTCGCCGTCGCCGCCTCGGCGGGGGGCGGCCGCTGGGACGTCCGCGGCTCGGGGGAGGACGTCGAGGACTTCCAGGTGGCCTGGGGGCTGTCGGGGCCCACCGGGGCGCTGGAGTGGCACGGCGACACGCCGGGGAGCCAGGCCCCGGCCGCCGGTGATCTCGTCGATCCCCAGGGCCATTCGCGGCTCCGGGCGCTCCGCCTCGCGCTCGTCGCCCGTTCGCCGCAGCGTCTTCCGCGCAGCTCGGGGTCGCCGGCCCCGGAATTCGCGGTCCCGCTGAACGGCCCCGTGCCGGGCACGCTCCCGGGCGCGGCGCCGATCGGATGGGACCCCTTCCCGCAGCGGCGGATCCGGTTCGACCGCGAGACGCGCGAGGAGCTCGTCACGCTGCCGCCGCCCGCCCCCTGACCGGCGCGGGTGTAAAATCACGGGGCATATCGTCTGGAGGGAGGGCCTCATGCGTCGGCTTCTGATCGCCACGGCGCTCTTCGCGGGCTGGGCGGCTTTCGCCTCGGCCGACGAGATCTGGCTGAAGGACGGCCGCGCGATCGCGACGAACAAGCCGGTCGTCACGAAGGGCCGGAACGCCCTCATCACGACGACCGACGGCGTCCTCGTGTCGGTCCCGCTCTCGGAGATCGACCAGGCGAGGACGGCCGAGGCGAAGGCGCGCGCGGCCGCCCCGACGCCGGCGCCGACCCCGAACCTGATGAAACCGATGTCGCCCGCGGAGGCCGCCCGGCAGAAGTCCGGGAAGAAGGCCGTCGTCGTCCTCACGGACGATTCCGTCGCGCACGGGTTCGGCGACGAGGGAGGCGAGGCCAAGGCGTCGGACGGCGAGGGCCGCGTGGACGTCGCGAACACGTCGGCGACGCGCACCCAGGACGGTTACGCGTTCACGGGCACGGTCATCAACAACGGGTCGGCGCCCGTCTCGGGCGTGTCCGTCACGATCGAGTCCGTCGGAAGGGACGGCAAGACGTTCTCGTCCGCGTACGCGAACGTGGCGAAGGACTCGCTCGAGCCCGGCGAGAAGTCCACGTTCACGGCGAGCGCGCCCCTCGAGGGCGAAGCGGCCTCGTTCCGGTACATGCCGCGCTGGCAGGTCCCGATCCCGCCGAAGACGGCGGACGAGAAGGCGAAGGGCGCCGCGCCGGGCGGCGCGGCCAAGGGCGAGGGCTCGGCCGAGGCGGAGCCGACGGCGGCTCCGACGCCGGCCCCCGTGCCGACGCTCGTGCCGATCCCTCGGCCCGACGTGGCCCCGCCGACGGCGAACGCGCCGGTGGGCAACCCGGCGAGCGGGGCGTTCCTCCCGCCGCCGGACGGATCGCAGACGACGGCCAAGCCGCCGTCCACCTGACCGCGCGGCCGGACCGGCCCTGATGAGCGCGGAGATCCTGCTCGTCGAGGACCGCGAGTCCCTGCGCGCGATGCTCGCGGAAACGCTCGCGGGCGAGGGCTACACCGTGGAGCCCGTCGCGACGGGAGAGGAGGCCGTGCGGCGCCTGGGCGAGGGCCGCCGCTACGGTCTCGTCCTGACGGATCTCAAGCTGCCGGGAGCCGACGGGATCGCCGTCCTTAGGGCCGCGATCGCCTCGGACCCTTCGGTCCCGGTCGTCGTCCTCACCGGATTCGGCACCGTCGAGACGGCCGTCGTCGCGATGAAGGCCGGCGCGGCGGACTTCCTGAGCAAGCCCGTCGACCCGGACCTCCTGCTCCTGCTCGTCGAGCGGCACGTGCGCGCGCGCCGCTCGGCCGTGGCGCGCGTCCTCCTCGCCGAGGAGGCCGGGCTTGCGGGGATGCCCGAGATCGTCGGGTCCTCGCGCGCCCTCGCCGAGGCCCTCGAACGGGTGCGCCAGGCGGCGCCCTCCGACGTCACGGTCCTCCTGACCGGGGAGTCGGGCACGGGCAAGGAGCTCTTCGCGCGCGCTCTCCACGCTCTCTCTCCCCGCGCGCCCGGGCCCTTCGTCGCGGTGAACGTCGCGGCGCTGCCGGAGAGCCTCGTCGAGAACGAGCTCTTCGGCCACGAGCGCGGCGCCTACACGGGCGCGACGGACCGCCGCGCGGGGCGCTTCGAGCTGGCGGACGGCGGGACTCTCTTTCTCGACGAGATCGGCGAGCTCCCGGCCGCCGCGCAGGCGAAGCTCCTCAGGATCGTCGAGGAGCGGACGTTCCTGCGTGTGGGCGGGACCGCGTCCATCACCGTCGACGTGCGCCTCGTCGCCGCGACGAACAGCGACCTCGCGCAGCGCGTGAAGGCCGGCGCCTTCCGCGAAGACCTCTTCTACCGTCTCGACGTGTTCCCCGTGCGGCTCCCGCCGCTGCGCTCGCGGACCGAGGACATTCCGGCTCTCGCGAAGGCCTTCGCCGCGGCCGCCGCGCGGCAGGTCAAGAAGCGGGACGTCGCGCTCTCCCCGGGGGCGCTCGAGCGGCTCGCGGCGCACGACTGGCCCGGGAACGTCCGCGAGCTCCGCAACGTGATCGAGCGGGCGGTCCTGCTCGCGCCCGGCGGCGTCGTCCGCCCCGCGGACATCGTCGTGGGTCTGCCGGGCGAGAGCCCGGCACCTTATCCGTCCCTGGACGGCACGCTCGAGGAGGCCGCCGAACGGTGGCGGCGGGCGGGGGAAGCCGCCCGGATCCGGCGCGCGCTCGACGAGACCGGCGGGGACAAGCCCCGCGCGGCCGAGGAGCTCGGCGTCAACGTCCGGCGCCTCGTTCAGCGCATGAAGGAGCTGGGTCTTTGACCTCGAGGCGGGAACCCGTCATGCGGGTTCCCGCACTCTCCGCTCGGCGTGCTTCGCCCGGCTGCGCTTGCGCTCGCCGGCTCAGCCGCCTGCGCCGGCGGAACCGACACCCCGGAGCGCCTCTGCGAGCTCCGCGTCCTCCTCCTCCGCGACGCTGCGGAGGTCGAGAAGGACGCGGCCGTCCTCGATCCGTGCGACGACCGGGAGCGCTCCCGCGCGGAGGGCCGCGGCGAGCGCGTCGGCGGTGAGTCCGCTCCGCCTCAGGGCGACCGCCGCGGACGGGAGAGTCGACTCGGCGCCGGCGCCACCGCCCGCGATCGCCGTCGACTCCACGGCCTCGGCCTCGAAGCCGGCGGTCCGGGCCAGCGCGGCCAGCCGTTCCGCACGGACTCGCAGGGAATCCAGGGACAGCGCCGACCATCCGGAAGAACGGGACCTCGCCGCTCCGGCCCGAGAGGTGGAGGTCGAGCGTGGCGGCCAGTGCGCCGAGAACGAGCTTGTCCGGCCTCAGGGCGCGCGCGAGGGGGTTGCGTGCGGCGCGCGCGACGAGGTCCGGCGCGGCCGAGGAGGATTCCCGCCTGCGGGCCGCCGAGGACCTTGTCGCCCGAGAAGCACACGAGGTCGGCGCCCGCGTCGAGCGCCTCGAGCGGAACGGGCTCGTCGGCGAGGCCGGGCTCGTCGAAGCGGCGGGGCGCGCCCGAGCCCGCGTCGTAGACGAGGGGCACGCCCCGCGCGCGCGTGAGCGCGGCGAGGTCCGCGAGGGACGACCTCCTCCGTGAACCCGACGATCCGGTAGTTCGAGGGGCGCACCTTGAGGACCGCGCCGGCGCCCGCGTCGAGCGCCTCGACGTAGTCGCGCGCGGTGGTCCTGTTCGTCGTCCCGACCTCGAGGAGCGAGGCGCCGCTCTTCGCGAGGATCGACGGGACGCGGAAGTCGCCGCCGATCGCGACGAGCTCGCCGCGCGAGACGGCGACGGGCTTCCCGTTCGCGAGCGTGTCGAGGGCGAGAAGGAGGGCGGCGGCCGCGTTCGTGACGGCGAGCGCGTCGACGTCCGGGCGGCCGCGCGCGAAGAGCTCGAGGAGGAGCGGGCGGACGTGCTCGCCGCGGCGCCCGCGCCCGCCGGTCGCGAGGTCGAACTCGAGCGTCGAGAAGCCCGCGGCGCGCGCGGCGGCGTCGACGGCGGCGCGCGGCCAGCGGGGCGCGCCCGAGGTTCGTGTGGAGGAGGACGCCCGTCGCGTTCACGACGCGCGCGGGGCCCGGCACGGGGCCGCCCGGCGAGGCGGGCGTCCGCGTCGCGGAGGATCGCGTCCTCCGGGGGGCCGGCGGGCGCCTCGCGCCAGCGCGCCGCGGCCTCGCGCAGGGCGGCCTTGGCGCGCTCGCGGCCGTGGCGCTCGCGACAGGGCGCGGCCGGCCGGGCTCCCGAGGAGCCGGTCCATCGGCGGGGGTCGCGTGCCGGGTCCATGGTCACGGAATGTAGACTACTTTGTGGCCATGCCGGTCTCGATCGAGCGCGACCTCGACCTCCTCGAGAGGAGCCTCACGGCGCTCAAGGTCGACTACGAGCGGTTCTTCACGGGCGAGCTCCGCACGCCGCCCGTGGCGGCCCGCCGGAAGGTCGACGAGCTGCTGCGGCGCGTCGGCAACGTCGAGATCGAGCGCGGCGGCCGAGCGGTTCCGTCTCCAGGCGCTCGAGGGCCGGTACACCGCGATGACGGAGCTCTGGGACAAGCGCCTGTCGGCGAAGGAGGAGGGGCGGGGCCTCTTCCGCGTGGTCCGGCACGGCCGCCGCCGCCGCGAAGGCGCCTCCGCCTGCGCCCCCGCCCGCCCCGGCGGCCGAAGTCGGTCTCCTCCGACGGCGAGAGCTCGACCTCCGTAAAAGCGGTCGGACGGGGCGACATGAAGTCGCTCTTCGACCGTTTCTGCGCGGCGCGCGCGTCGGCCGGGGAGGACGTGTCGAAGCTCCGGTACGACCGATTCGAGGACCTCGTGAAGAAACAGGCCGCCGAGATCCGCCGGACGACGGGCGCGACACGCCTCGCGTTCGAGGTCCAGACCCGCGAGGGGAAGGTCCGTCTCGTCGGCCGGCCGCTGCCGGCGCCCGCGAAAGGGAATCCATGACGATCGCCCGCTTCCTGCGTCCCGCCGCCGTCCTCGCTCCTCGCGCTCGCGATTCCCGCGGCGGCCAAGGACGTCTACAAGGCCTTCCTCGACCCGGGCATTCCGCAGCACAAGGCGACGCTCGACATCCTCGCGCGCCTGGAGCAGACCCCGAACGACGCGACGCTCCACAACGACCTCGGCTGCCTGATCGCGCGGGACGGCTTCTGGCGCGACGCCCTGCGCGAGTTCGAGACGGCCGAGAAGCTCGACAAGAAGGACGGGCGCGCTCCCTACAACGCGGGTCTCGTCGAGACGACGCGCGGGGAGTGGGGCGCGGCGCGCTCCGCGTTCAAGAAGGCGGTCTCGCGGAACCCGGGCAACTGGCCCGCCTGGTGGATGCTCGGGTTCGCCGAGGAGAAGCTCGGGAACCCGGACGCGGCCGTGGACGCGTACGCGACCGTCGCTGCGCGTCGACACGTCGCTCTTCGACGTGAAGCGCAATCCCTACGCGGTGCAGTCGCGTCTGAAGGCGCGCGTCCTCCTCAAGACGTACGACGCCCGCTTCGCCCGCGCCGCCCTTCCGGTCACGGAGCAGCTCGCCCGGCCCGACATCCTGACCTCGTTCCAGGCCGGCCACGTGTCGGTCACGTCGGCGCCCGGCGCCGCCGTTCCCGAAGACGCCCTCGTGCGGACGTCGCGCGGCAGCGGGCCCGGCGGCGGCGCCGTCGCGGTCCCCTCCTCGGGCGGCGCGGTCGTGACGTCCGTTCCCCCGGTGAGCTCGAGCCGTCCCGCGGCGCCGGCGGCACCCGTGACCGGCGCGCCCGCGGCGCCGGGCCGGCCCGGCGGCCTGGAGGAGGCTCCGCCGTGGTTCCCCGCAGACGTCGCCCGCCGGGCCCGCGCCCGTGCGGACGCCCCGCCCGGCGGGCAACCCGGATCCCGGGGGCGCCTCCGCCCGACCCCGGCCCCGACGGCCCGCCGCCCCGGGCCCCGGCATCGGCTGACGAGTCAGCCCTTCCACTTCGGCACGAAGAGCGTCGGGGCGCCGGCACCGCCGCCGGCGGCCGGGATGAACTTCAGGTCGTCCCCGACCGCCTCGACGCCGCGCAGGAGCTCCGAGAGCCGCCCCGAGAGGAGCGTCTCGGAGACGGCGTCGGTCGCGCGCCCCTTCTCGACCCAGTAGCCGGCGACGTGCAGGCGGAACCGGTCCGCCGCGAGGTCGACCTGGGGCCGCGAGAGAAGCACGGCCGCGTAGAACCCCTTGACGAGGGCGCGGAGGAGGTCGAGGGGCGGAACGCCGGACGAGGGGTCGACGAAGAAGTTCGTGACGCCGATCGCGGGCGGCTCGGAGAACGCGCGGCGGAACGCGTTGCCCGTGGGCTCGGTCCCGAGACGCTGCGCGGCGGCGACGTCCGTGAGGCGCGACGCGAGGCGCCCGCGGTCGAGGACGACCGTCCGGCGCTGCGGGGTGCCCTCGCCGTCGTGCGTGGTCCGCACGGGACCGCCCGGCGCGCTCGCGGCGTCCACGAGGGTGAGGGCCGGCGCGGCGAGCGCGTCGCGCCCCTCGCGCGTTCGGGCCGCGAGGAGGCCGTCCTCGTCCTCCCCGAAGAAGGCCGGCGCCACGCGTGCGACGAGCGGCGCGGCGACGAGCGGATCGAGCAGGAGGTCCCAGCGCCCCGGCTCGAGGGGCCGGCCCTTCAGCGGGAGGAGCACGCGGTCGACCGCGTGGTGCGCGAGGCGCGCGAGCGCGAGCTCCTCCGGGCGCGCGGCGGCCGCGACGACGCGCGCGGACGCGCGGCCCGCGCCCGTGCGGGCCGACACCGTCGCGACGAGGGTCGCGAAGGCGCTTCCGAACGTGACGTCGCGCCCGGCCGTCGTCGCGACGCGCTCGGTGCGCGCTCCGAGCGCGAGCGCCGCCTCGCCGAGGAGGACCGCGCCGTCGCTCGCGGCCGCGAGCGCGCGGCGGAACGCGACGAGGAGCGCGCGCGCGGCGATCTCGTCGGGACGCGGGGGCGGCGCGAGGGGCGCGGGGGGACGCGGCTTCGGGCAGCGGCGGGCGACGGGCGGGCTCCGCGGCGCGTGCGGGCCCGGGCCAGGAGGAGGCGCGCCTCCGCGGGCAGGGCCCGGGCGCCGTCGGCCCCGGACGCCGCGAACGACGTGCGGCCCGCCCGGAACTGGCGCACGGCGAAGCCGCGCTCGGACGAGACGCTCGCGTGGAGGCCGCGCTCGTCCTCGACGAGCTCGAGCGCCGTCCCGCGGCGCTCGTAGACCTCGCCGCCCTCGCCGTCGTGCGCGAAGGAGGACGCCGCGGCGAGGACGTCCTCGAAGAGGCCGTCGGAGGGCGCCCTCACGGCCGCCCCCGAGGGCCGTGAGGCCGCGCAGGAGAACGGCCGGGGAGGCGCCGCCGACGGGCAGCGGCTCGCCGCGCTTGACGCACAGGCCGAGGCCGCTCGCGGGCGCGGCGGCCTCGCCCGGCTCGCCGTAGAGCTGGCGCAGCGCCGTCAGGACGTCGGACGTCAGGAGGAACGGGCGCGACCGGGGCGCCGAGGCGCCCGCGCCGCACGAGGTCGGCGCTCTCGACGAAGAGCGAGAACCGGCCGGACTCGGGATCCGTGTGGCCGGCCGAGATCTCGCGGACGTAGAGGCCGTTCCCGCAGGCGTCGAGGAGCTCGTCGCGGCTCGCGCGGCCGGCCGCCACGAGGAGCGTCGAGAGGCGGGGGCGCGGAGGCCGGCGGAAGTCGCCGCAGCGGCCGTGCCCGTTCGAGGCGGCGCCGGACGTCCGGCGGTCCGTGAGGACTCCCGTCACGCGGCCCTCCTCGAGGAGCGGGACGGGACGCGCGGGCGTCCCCTCGTCGTCCGCGAGATAGGAGCCCGGCAGGTCGCGGCGCGTCGGGTCGCACGTCACGGAGAACCCGGGCGGCGCGACCGCGGCGCGCGCGACGCGCGTGAGGACCGAGGAACGCTCGCCGCTCTCGGCCTCCAGCGGGTGGCCGACCGCCTCGTGCCAGAAGACGGAGGCCGCTTCCGGCGAGAGGACGACGTCCACCCGGCCGTCGGGCGCGCGGTGCGCCGGCACGGGTCGCGTCGCCTCCGCGAGGGCCTTCGCGAAGGCGTCGCACGCGGCGGAAAAGGGGGCCGAGGACTGGAAGGCGAAGCTGCGGCTCGCGGCCGTCCGGCGCAGCACGCCCGTCGCCTCCAGCCGGGTGGCGTCGCCGCACGGGACGAAGTCCCGGCCCGTGACGACCGCGCGCGAGACCGTCACGCGCGCGATCGCGAGCGTCAGCGAGAGGCCGCGGGGGTCGGGGAGGGCGCGGGCGAGCGCGGCCGCGAGCTGCGTCGCGCGTCCCTCCTCGTCCGGGCCGGACGGACCGCGATCGTCGCGGCGGGGCGGCGGGTTCTTCGTCTTGAAGAACGGCGCGCCGCCGGCGCGCTGCGAGGCCTCGCGCACGGCCTCGCGAAGCGCCTCGGCTCCGTCGCCGTCGCAGGCGACGAGGAGCGAGTCCCTGCCCTTCGAGACGCGCACCGCGGTCCCGCGCTCCTCGACGATCGACGGCGCCTGGAGCCCCGCCTCGGTCGCGCTCCAGGTGATCGCGCGGCGCCGCTCGCGGAAGGCCTCGCCTCCCTCGCCGCGGCGCAGCATCCCCGAGACGATGCGGACCGCGTCCTCCGCGTCCTCGCGGAAGACCGTGACGTCGTCGCTCAACGAGGGGGATTGTAGGAGCGCGGCGCGATCCCACGGGAGCGTTCCGGTTGCCGGCTGCGACTCAATCCGTAGACGCGCCGTCGAGCGGAGGCGTGGGATATCCTCGTTCGTCCTATGGCCCTCTCAGACGCCCGGCTGGCCGCGCAGGCCGCCTACGTGGCGCGCCGTCTCCTCGCCGAAGGGCTCGTCAAGACGCCCGCGGCGGCGGAGCTGCGGCGGGCTCTCGAGGCCGCCCTCGTCGAGGACCGCGACCGCGAGCGGGCGCTGGACGACGAGGTCAAGAAGCTCCTCGCCCAGAACGCGGCCACGATCCGCGGCGCGGGCGTGGACTACGCGGAGATGTTCCGCAAGGCGAAGAAGATGCTCGCCGACAAGAAGAAGATCCCCCTGTGAGGCACGCATGACCCGGTCCATCGACGAACGGCTCGCGACGCTCGAATCCCTGCGGGAGAAGTCGCGGCTCGGAGGCGGCGCCGAGCGCCGCGAAAAGCAGCACAAGGCCGGCAAGCTCACGGCGCGCGAGCGCGTCGAGCTCCTCGGGGACCCCGGCTCCTTCGACGAGATCGACCCCTTCGTCGTCCACCGGGCCCGCGATTTCGGGATGGACGACGCCGTGAACGAGATCCCGGGCGACGGCGTCGTCGCCGGCTCCGTGCGCGTCGAGGGCCGGCCCGTCTTCGTCTTCGCGCAGGACTTCACGGTCTTCGGCGGCTCGCTCTCCGAGACGAACGCCGCGAAGATCTGCAAGCTCATGGACCTCGCGATGAAGGTCGGGGCGCCCGTCGTCGGGCTGAACGACTCGGGCGGCGCGCGCATCCAGGAAGGGGTCGTCTCCCTCGGCGGCTACGCGGACATCTTCCTGCGCAACACGCTCGCCTCGGGCGTCGTCCCCCAGATCAGCGCGATCCTCGGCCCGTGCGCGGGCGGCGCCGTCTACTCGCCCGCGATCACGGACTTCGTGCTCATGGCGCGCGGGACGAGCTCGATGTTCGTGACGGGCCCCGACGTCATCAAGACGGTCACGCACGAGGACGTCACGAAGGAGGCGCTCGGCGGCGCCGACACGCACGCGTCCGTGTCGGGCGTGGCGCACGTCGTCGCGGACTCGGACGCCGACTGCCTCCACAAGATCCGCGCGCTCCTCGGCTTCTTTCCCTCGAACAACCAGGAGGACCCGCCGAAGCGCGAGAACGGCGATCCCGTCGACCGCGAGGATCCCGAGCTCGACCGCATCGTGCCGGCCGCGCCGAACCAGCCCTACGACATGATCGGGCTCATCAGGCGCGTCGTGGACGACGGGGAGCTCTTCGAGATCCACGCGGACTACGCGAAGAACATCGTCGTCGGCTTCGCGCGGCTCGGCGGCAAGCCCGTCGGGATCGTCGCGAACCAGCCGGACCACCTCGCGGGCGTCCTCGACATCGACGCGTCCGTCAAGGGCGCGCGCTTCGTCAGGTTCTGCGACGCCTTCAACATCCCGCTCGTGACGTTCGAGGACGTCCCCGGCTTCCTCCCGGGCACGAAGCAGGAGTTCGGCGGGATCATCCGGCACGGCGCCAAGCTCCTCTACGCGTTCGCCGAGGCGACGGTCCCGAAGCTCACGGTCATCACGCGCAAGGCCTACGGCGGCGCGTACTGCGTCATGTCGTCCAAGCACATCCGGACGGACTTCAACTACGCGTGGCCGACGGCCGAGATCGCCGTCATGGGCGCCGAGGGCGCCGTGAACATCCTCTACAGCCGCGAGCTGAAGGGCTCGAAGGATCCCGCCTCCGCCCGGCAGGCGAAGATCGCCGAGTACGAGGACGCGTTCGCGAACCCCTACGTCGCGGCGCGCCGCGGCTACGTCGACGACGTCATCGCGCCGCGGACGACGCGCCCGCGCCTCATCCGCGCGCTGGACCTGCTCGCGAACAAGCGCGAGGTCATGCCGCCGAAGAAACACGGGAATATTCCGCTGTGAGCGATGGATCTCCGTGGCGATGTCAGGGACGACCGCTGCGCGCCGCGCCGAGCGCCCTCTTGACCCTTTCGTGCAGAAGATCTTCATCTGTCGGTGCTTCTTTCACTCCGCATGAGTAATCCCCCCGTCTCCTCATCGCGAACCGCGGCGAGATCGCCGTCAGGATCATCCGGGCCTGCCGCGACCTCGGGATCTCGCCCGTGGCGGTCTACTCCGAGGCCGACCGCGGCTCGCTCCACGTGCGCCTCGCCGACCACGCGGTGGCGATCGGGCCGCCGCCCGCGCGCGAGAGCTACCTCGTCCCGGAGAAGCTCATCGCCGCCGCCCGCAAGACGGGCGCGACGATGATCCACCCCGGGTTCGGCTTCCTCTCCGAGAACGCCGCGTTCGCCCAGACCGTGATCGACGCCGGCCTCACGTGGGTCGGCCCGCGCCCGTTCTCGATCGCCGCGATGGGGAGCAAGACGGAGTCCCGCCAGCGGATGCTCGCGGCGGGCGTCCCGGTCGTCCCCGGCATGACGACGCCCGCGGCGTCGGCCGCCGAGGTCGCGGCGTTCGGCCGCGAGAACGGCTTCCCGCTCCTCCTGAAGGCGGCGGCCGGCGGAGGCGGCAAGGGAATGCGCGTCGTGCGCGCCGAGTCCGAGGTCGCGGAGGCCTTCGTCAGGACGCAGAGCGAGGCGAAGTCGTACTTCGCGGACGACCGCGTCTACGCCGAGCTCTTCGTCGAGCTCCCGCGCCACATCGAGGTCCAGGTCCTGGGCGACGCGACGGGCAAGGTCCTCGCGATCGGCGAGCGCGAGTGCTCGCTCCAGCGGCGACACCAGAAGGTCCTCGAGGAGTGTCCGTCGGCCGCCGTGTCGCCGGAGCTCCGGGCGAAGATGGAGGCCGTCGCGATCGCGGCCGCGAAGGCGGTCGACTACGTCTCCGCCGGGACGGTCGAGTTCCTCCTCTCCCGGGACGGACGCTTCTTCTTCCTCGAGATGAACACCCGCATCCAGGTCGAACACCCCGTCACCGAGATGGTGTACGGCGTCGACCTCGTCGCCGAGATGATCCGGATCGCGCAGGGCCAGCCCATGTCCCTGCGCGCCAAGCCCGAGGCGCGCGGCCACGCGATCGAGTGCCGCGTCTACGCCGAGGATCCGGGGCGGGCCTTCGCGCCGTCACCGGGGCGGATCACGGCCCTGCGGTGGCCCGGCGGACCCGGCATCCGCGTGGACGCGGGCCTCACGGCCGGCGACGTCGTCCCGCTCGACTACGACCCGATGGTCGCGAAGATCACGGCGTGGGGCCTCGACCGCGACGAGGCGAGGCGCCGGATGCTGCGCGCGCTCGCCGAGACGCGCATCCAGGGCATCCAGACGTCCGTCCCGTTCTTCGTCTCCCTCCTGAACGACGCGCGCGTCGCGACGAACGACGTCTCGACGCAGTTCCTCGACACGTACCGGTACGAGCCGCCCGTCCCGGAGGAGGGCCAGCGGGATCTCGCGCTCGCCGCGGCCGTTCTCGAGGCCCTCGAGCAGACGAAGAGCGTCCGCCCGCAGACGAAGGGGACGGCCCCGGCGCCGTGGCGGACGGCCCGGCCGACGCACGGGGTTCGATGAAATACCACGCCCGGTTCCCCGGCACCGGCCCCGGCGGGGTCGCCCTCAGGGTGGAGGCGCCGCAGCCGTCCTACGAGATCGAGGCCGAGGGGCGCGTCCTCCGGGGGAACGCCCGGCGGCTCGGCGACGGCGTGTGGTCCCTCGTGACGTCCGACGGCCGCCAGGCCGAGGCGCGGATCGAGCGGACGCCGGACGGCGGCATGCGCGTCCGCATCGGCGCCGTGACGTTCGAGTTCGACCTCCTGGACGAGCTGACGGCACGGGCCCTCCTCGCGACCGGCGGGCGCGCCGTGCGAAAGGCCAAGCACGTCGCCGCCGCGATGCCGGGGCGCGTCCTGCGCGTGCTCGTCGCCGCGGGCGACGCCGTGGTCGCCGGGCAGCCCCTCGTCGTCCTCGAGGCGATGAAGATGGAGAACGAGGTCAAGTCCCCGCAGGACGGCATCGTCTCGGGCGTCGCCGTCGAGGCGGGGCAGCCCGTGAACGCCGGCGAGATCCTCGTGCGGTTCGCGTCGGACCCGGCCTGACCCGCGACGGGTTCACGGCGCCGGGGGAATCGCTTAATCTCCGCTCCATGAAGACGACCGTCCGCACGGCTCTCGCGCTGTCCTTCGTCCTCGGGCTCTCCTGCAACGCCGCCCAGCCGGCGGCCCCCAAGCCGGCCGCGGCGAAGCCGGCCGCCGCTCCCGCGAAGGCCGACCCGCTGACGGAGTGGGTCGACGGGCTCTTCGCGTGGGGGGCCGGGCAGACGACGCTCGAGGAGATCACGACCGTCAAGATCCCGGGAACGCGGATCTACCTCGCGAAGCGGACGTACACGGCCGACCCGCGGATGAACGACCAGGCCCACCTCTTCGTCGAGGACGGGGGCAAGGTCCTCATCGGGGACATCTTCTACGACGAGGACCGGGCGAAGAATCCCGCGCCCGTGAGGACGGACGACGATCTCGCGAGCATGCGCTCGAAGGTGCGGCAGTTCCTGATCGGCGGCTTCACCATGACGCTCGACCCCGCCGGCGACCGCAGGAACTGGAAGGGCGTCACCGTCCGGACCGACACGGGTTACGGCACGACGCCGATGACCGCCTTCATCAAGGCGGACGACGGGACGCTCCTCGTCCTCGGCCGCTTCTGGGACCGCAACCGGCCGATCGCCGAGCAGCGGCGCGAGATGATCAAGCTCGCCGGCGCACCGATGACCGGCCCGGCGGATGCCAGGGTCACGGTCGTCGAGTACTCGGACATGGAGTGCGGCTTCTGCAAGAAGCGGACGGCGGACTTCGACGCGCTCGTCGCGAAGCTCGGCAAGGAGCTCAAGATCAAGCGCTACATCAAGCTGTTCCCGCTGACGGGCGTGCACCCGTGGGCCTTCCGCGCGGCGTCGGCGGGCCGCTGCTTCTTCGACCTCCAGGGCGCCGACTCCTTCTTCCGCTGGAAGGCGCAGGTCTACGCGAAGCAGGATGAGATGTCCGTGCCCGGGATCGACGCCTTCGCGATCGACTACGCGTACGCGAACGAGATCCCGGACGCGAAGTTCCGCGCGTGTTATCTGCAGGCGAAGTCGAACGACAAGATCAACGCCGATCTCACGGAAGGCTGGGCGCTCCGCGTCCGCTCGACGCCGAGCTACTACATCGACGGCGTCTTCGTCTCCTGGTTCACGGACAACATCATGGAAGAGTTCCTCCGCACGACGTACCTCGGCGGCAGGGGCCTCCCGCTGCCGGCGGCGCCGGCGGCGCCGGCCGGCGCCGCGAAGCACTGAGACGGAAGAGAGAACGGAAGAAGAGACGGATTGGAAGACAATAGAAGAGGAAGATTTTCCTAGAAGGGTGTGTGGGGCCGTGGCAGTTCGCTTCGGCGGCACATCCCCGCGGCGCCGGCGCCTTCCCCTCTTCACCTTCTAAGAAAACCCTTTCTTCTCTCTCTTTCTCTCTCTCTTCTCTCTCGCCCTAATTCTTGAAGGGCACCTCGACGGCGAGCCAGGTCTTCACCTTCACGCCGTTCTTCGTCGCGGGCTTCCAGCGCCACTGCTGGAGCGCCTGGACGCTCGAGGCCCCGAGGCCGACGACCGGGGTCACGTCCCTCAGGAGCTCGACCTTGGCCGGCTTGCCGTTCTCGTCGATGAGGACGCGCAGGAGGACGGTGCCCGAGACCCGCCTCTGCCTCGCCATCGGCGGAACGAGGGGGCTGACCTGACGCGTCGGGACCGGCGGCGTGTCGCAGTTCTCGATGTCGACGAAGTCTCCTTCCTTCACGGCGGGCGCGGTCGGCACGGCGGCGGCCGCCGCCTGGGCCTCCTCGCGCCGCTTCGCGGCGCCCGCGCGGGCGAGACGCGCGGCCTCCTCGCGGTCGGCCCGGTCGCGCGCGAGGCGCGCCGCGTCCTCGACGTCGCGGGCCTTGTGCGCCTCCTCGGCGGCCGCTTCGATGTCGGCCTGTTTCTTCTTCGAGGCGGCGTCCTGCTGCCGGGCGGTTCGCGCCTCCTGTTTCCGGAGCTCCTCGTCGAGCCGCTTCTGGACGGCCGCCTGGAAGAGAGGGTCGTCCTTGCCGACGACGACGGGCGCGGGCGTCGGGACCGGCGTCGGCGGCGCCGCGGTCGGCCGGGGCAGGGGCGTCGGCGCCGGGGCCCGGGCGGGAGCCGAGGGCCTCAGCGCGAAGTAGGCGCCCGCCGCGAGGACCGCGGCGCCGCCGAGCGCGACGGCCCAGACCGGCACGCCGCCCATCGGCTTCTTCGGCGGTCCGGTCATCATCCTCACGGGCGCCGTGCCCTTCGCGGGCGCGGGCCGGGCGGGCGGCGGAGGCACGACCGGCTGGCGGCGCGAGCCCGTGGTCGAGTCCGCCTTGCGGCCGGGCCCCGTCGCGTCGGGCTTCGCTTCCCCGCCGCTCGCCTCGACACGCCGTCGCCCGGTCGTCTCGGCGCCGGATCGGGCGGCCGCGAGCGCCGCGGGGTCGAGCGCCTCCTCGGCGTCCATCTCCGCCCTCTCGCGCTGGATCGCGCGATCGAAGTTCTTCTGGAGGAAGAACGCGAGGTTGAAGGTCGAGGGGGCGTACGGGCCCCCGTAGAGGAGGGCCGAGAGGTCGCGCCGGTATCCGGCGACGCTGCGGTCGCGCGTCTCCGGGTCGGGGTGGAGCGCGCGGCGCAGGAGGCGCCGGATGTCCTCGGGGACGGGCGTCCCGTCGATCGCGAGGGTCGACGTCTCGACCGCCTCGAGGGCGACGCCCGGGAGAGGAGGCTTGCCGGTGAGCATCTCGAAGAGGATGGCGCCGACGCCGTAGATGTCGCCGGGCGTCCCCGGCTTGCCGGAGGCCAGCACCTCCGGGGCGACGTAGGGCGCGAAGGCCTGCCGTGCGCGCGGCGAGGCGAGCGAGGGCAGGAGTCCGGCTCCGAGGCCGTACCCGAACACGCGGGCCTCGCCCTCGTTCGACACGGAGACGAACGCCGGGACGAGGAACCCGTGCGGGGCGCCCGTGTAGCGCTCGACGGCGGCTCCGGACTCGAGAGCGGTCATCAGGCGCTCGGCGATCAGGAGGCCGTGCTCGGCGGGCATCGCCGCTCCGAGGAGACGCGCCGCGAGGAGGACGTCGAGCGTGCGGCCCTCGACGTACTCGACCGCGAGGAACGGCGTGTCGTCGATGACGCCGAGGACCGTGCCGCGCGCCACCGCGGGGCCCCTGGTCTCGTCGACGAGGGCGACGGCCGTCTCCATCGCGGCCAGGAGCGCCGTCCGGTCGACGGCCGCCGACGTGAAGGTCCGGACGAGGTGGAAAGGCTGCAATCGCGGGGCTCCCGCCGTGCCGCCGCGCCACACCTCGCCGAGCGGGTCGCTCCCGATCGCGCGCGTGAGGATGTACGGCCCGAAGGGCCGCGGGCTGGCTGCGGATGCGCTCATCGACTCCGAGACGATTGCGCCTCAGTCTACCAGCCGGCGGCGGGCGGCGTCAGGGCGTCGCGCGTTCCTCGCGTGCCGCGCGCCTCGCCTCGTGGTATCGGGCCGCATTGCGCTGCTGCTCCTCGTAGTCGGTCGCGAACAGGTGCGATCCGTCGCCCGCGGCCACGAAGTAGCGGTAGTCGACGTCGGCGGGCGCGACCGCCGCGCGCAGCGACGCGAGCCCGGGATTGCAGATCGGCCCCGGCGGGAGCCCCGCCCGCACGTAGGTGTTGTAGGGCTCGTCGACCGTGAGCTCCGAGCGCGCGAGCGAGCCGCGCCACCGCCCGAGCCTCTTCAGCGCGTAGATCGTGGTCGGATCGCACTGGAGGAGCATCCCGGCGCGGAGGCGGTTGCGATAGACGGCCGCGACGACCGGGCGCTCGGCCGCGAGCGACGTCTCCTTCTCGACGAGCGACGCGAGCGTCGTCGCCTCGAGGACGCCGAGGTTCATCGCCTTCGCCTTCTCGGCGAAGTCGGCGGGGAGCCGGCGCGCGAACTGGCGCGTCATGGAGGCGAGGATCTCGCGCGCCGTCATCGAGCGCGTGATCGTGTAGGTGTCGGGGAAGAGGAACCCCTCGAGCGTCGGGGAGCCCGCGGGGACGCCCTCGAACTCGGCCGGGCGCGTGAAGAGGAACTCGTAGTCCTTCTGGGCCGCGAAGCCCTGCGACGAGAAGAGCGAGAAGACCTCGTCCGCCGTGAACCCCTCGGGCACCGTGATCCGGTACGTCACGACGTCCCCGGCCACGAGGGACAGGACGACCTGGTCGGGGGCGCGCGGCCCCGCGAAGCGGTACTCCCCGGCCTTGAGGGTCTTGCCGCGATGGAAGACCTTCAGCGCGACCATCCCGAGCCGCCAGTCGCGCAGGACGCCGAGGCTCTCGAGCCGGGTGAACACGGCCGCCGAGGGCGTCCGCGGCGCGATCGAGACGATGACCTCGTCTTCCGCGTAGCCCTTGTACGGGGCGTGGACGCCGTACATGAGGAGGCCGAAGCCGACCGCGCCCGCGAGCAGCGTGAAGAGCGCGACCCAGAGCAGCAGGGGGACGAGGTGGCGCTTGTGGATCGCCGGCGCGCGGCTCACCAGAGTCGCCTCACGCCGCGCCGCCGGCCCGCGCCGCGAGCCAGTCCCGAAGGAGAACGGCGGCGGCCTCGGCGTCCCTGAGGCCGACCCGGTCCCGCGCGGCGACCCCCGCCGCGTCGAGAGCGGCGTCGGCGGCGACCGAGGTCAGCGCCTCTCCGTGGAGGTCGACGGGCAGGCCGCAGGCCTCCCCGACGCGGCGCGCGAAGTTGCGGGCCCGCCGTGCGATCGGGCCTTCGCTGCCGTCGAGGTTGCGCGGGAGCCCGACGACGACGCGGGCGACCTCGCGCTCTTTCGCGGCGCGGGCGACGTCCGCGGCCGCCTGGGCGTCGCTCGTGCGCGCCACGGCACCGACGGGCACGACGACGCGTCCGGTCTCGTCCGAAACCGCGAGGCCGATCCGCTTCTCGCCGAAGTCGACCGCGAGGACGCGCACGAGTCTCATCGTAGGAGGCCCCCTCGGTGAAGTCCACTCCGGATACAATCGGCGTCCTTCGGCGGCGCCCGCCGCCTCGGAGAGTCCAGGACCATGAGTCAAGACGTCTTCATCCTTTCCGCCGCCCGCACGCCGATCGGGACCTTCCTCGGCTCGCTCTCGTCGCTCCCCGCGCATGCCCTCGGGGCCGTCGCGATCCGGTCCGCCGTCGAGCGCGCGGAGGTTCCCGCCGCGCGCGTCGAGCACGTCTGGATGGGCAACGTCCTGCAGGCCGGGCAGGGCCAGGCGCCCGCCCGGCAGGCGCTCCTTTCCGCCGGCCTTCCGAAGAGCACGGGCGCGGTCACGCTCCACAAGGTCTGCGGCTCCGGGATGCGCGCCGTCATGGACGCCGCGAACGCGCTCCGCACGAACGAGTTCGAGCTCGTGGTCGCGGGCGGCATGGAGTCCATGTCGAACGCGCCCTACCTTCTCCCGAAAGGCCGCCTCGGCCTGAGGATGGGCCACGGCCAGCTCCTCGACTCGATGATCTCGGACGGGCTGTGGGACCCCTACAAGAACATCCACATGGGCAACTGCGCCGAGATGTGCGCCGAGAAATACGCCTTCACGCGCGAGGCGCAGGACGCGTTCGCGCTCGAGAGCTACCAGCGGGCGCGGCGCGCGAACGAATCGGGGGACTTCAACGCCGAGTTCGCGCCCGTCACGATCGAGGGCAAGAAAGGCTCGACCGTCGTGGACCGCGACGAGGAGCCTTTCGCGACGCCGCTCGAGAAGCTCGAGAAGATGGGCACGCTCAAGCCGGCCTTCCAGAAGGAGGGCACGGTCACGGCCGCGAACTCCTCGAAGGTCAACGACGGCGCCTGCGCCCTCGTCCTCGCGGGCGAGAAGGCCGCGGCCGCGGCCCGGCCGATCGCGCGGATCCTGTCGCAGGCGTCCTTCGCACAGGAGCCCGAGTGGTTCACGACGGCGCCGATCGCGGCCGCGAAGAAGGCGGCCGAGCGCGCGGGCATCCCGCTCGCCTCGATCGACCTCTTCGAGGTGAACGAGGCGTTCGCGGTCGTCGCGATGGCCTTCGTGAAGGACCTCGACCTCGATCCGAACAAGGTGAACGTGAACGGCGGGGCCGTCGCCCTCGGGCACCCGATCGGGGCCTCCGGGGCCCGGATCGTCACGACGCTCGTCCACTCCCTCAAGGCGCGGAAGAAGAAGTACGGGCTCGCATCCATCTGCATCGGGGGAGGTGAGGCGACGGCCGTGGTCGTGGAAGCGCTGTGAACGTTGCGAGACGTCGGGGGGCCCGGGGGGCGGCGATTAGCGCCCCCGGAGAGCCCCTCTGACCGGATAATCGGCCCGTGATCGACAAGGTCGTGCGAGGGGCGAGCCCGGCGGAGGCGGCGGCGAGGGCCGTCGCGGACGTCCCGTCGGGCGCGACGCTGGTCGTCGGCGGCTTCGGGCTCTGCGGGATCCCCGAGAACCTGATTTCCGCGCTCGCGGCCTCTCCCGTGACGGGCCTGACCTGCGTCTCGAACAACTGCGGCGTGGACGACTGGGGCCTGGGCCTCCTCCTCGGGAAGAAGAAGATCCGGAAGATGCTCTCGTCGTACGTCGGCGAGAACGCGGAGTTCGAGCGCCAGTACCTCGCGGGCGAGCTCGAGCTCGAGTTCTGCCCGCAGGGCACGCTCGCCGAGCGCATGCGCGCCGGCGGCGCGGGGATCGCCGGCTTCTACACGCCGACGGGCGTCGGGACGATCGTCGCCGACGGCAAGGAGACGAAGGTCTTCGACGGCAAGGAATACCTCCTCGAGCGCGGGCATCGTCGGCGATTTCGCGCTCGTCGCCGCGTGGAAGGGCGACCGGCTCGGCAACCTCGTCTACCGCAAGACGGCCCGCAACTTCAACCCGATGGCCGCGACGGCGGGCCGGATCACGATCGCCGAGGTCGAGGTGCTCGTCGAGCCGGGGCAGATCGACGCCGACGCGGTCGACACACCGGGTGTCTTCGTCCAGCGCGTCGTCGTGGCGCCGCGCGTCAAGCGCATCGAGCGCCGGACGGTGAGGAAGGGCTGATGCCGAGGCTCGACCGCGACGGGATCATCAGGCGCGCCGCGCAGGAGCTGCGCGACGGGATGTACGTGAACCTCGGGATCGGCATGCCGACGCTCGTCTCGAACTTCATCCCGAAGGGCATGGACGTCATCCTCCAGTCGGAGAACGGCATCCTCGGGATGGGTCCCTATCCGACGGAGAGCGAGGTCGACCCCGACCTCATCAACGCGGGCAAGGAGACGGTCACGGTCATCCCCGGCGCCGCGTTCTTCTCCTCGGCGGATTCCTTCGCGATGATCCGCGGCGGGCACATCGACCTCTGCATCCTCGGCGCGATGCAGGTCGACGCCGAAGGGTCCATCGCGAACTGGATGATCCCGGGCCGGCTCGTGAAGGGGATGGGCGGCGCGATGGACCTCGTCGCGGCCGCGCGGCGGATCGTCGTGACGATGGAGCACGTCGCGAAGAACGGCGAGAAGAAGATCCTGAACCGGTGCACCCTGCCGCTGACGGGCCGTGGCTGCGTGCACCGCATCGTGACGGACCTCGCCGTCCTCGACGTGAAGGCGGGAGGGGGCCTGAGGCTCGTCGAGCGCGCTCCCGGCGTCTCGGTGGACGAGATCCGCGCCGCGACCGAGCCTCCGCTGGACGCCGCCGCCGACGTGCCCGAGATGCGGGTCTGACTGGCGCTGCACTTGCTGCGCCGCGGCACGTGTGCCGTTCTGGAAATTTCTTAGAGGGTGAAGATGGCTCTGCCGCCCGTTTACCCTTCTAAGAAATCGCGGCGCGGCGGGTTGCGAAGAAGGCTGCCTTTCTGGCTGATCCTTGCCGTCTGCACGGGAGCAAACCTCTCCTTCTCCCAGTCCTCCTTCGACACCGACCCGTTCGCGGCGCGGTTCCGCGAGAAGGGCGGGTTCGAGCCGAAGTTCAGGCTGCCCGAGAAGACCGGCACGATCACGATCCGGATCGACGCGGGGGAGGAGGGCGGCCCGCAGGGCCGGCAGACGATCGTCGACGAGGACCTCTTCACGGCCGACGCCCCCCCGGGCGGGTTCGTCACGGTGGAGTACCAGGACATCCGCCTCAGGGCGCGGCGCGTCACCGGAAGCTACAAGCGCCACACGGTCGTCGCCGAGGGCGACGTCACGCTCGTGCAGGGCCTCTCGCGGATGAGCGGCGCGCGCCTCGACCTCGACCTGAACGACAAGGTCGGCGTCCTCCTCGACGGGCGCGTGGACCTCGAGGGGGGGCTCCACCTCAAGGGAGCCACGCTCGCGAAGGTGGGCCCGAAGAGCTTCACGATCACGGAGGGGACGGTCACCGCGTGCGAGGGGGACGACCCCGCGTGGAAGTTCACCGTGAAGAGCGGGCGCGTGACGCTCGAGGACTACGCGCGGCTCAAGAACGCGACGTTCACGCTCGGCGGGGTCCCCCTCCTCTGGACGCCCTACATCCTCTGGCCCGCGCTGCGCGACCGCGCGTCCGGCTTCCTCGTCCCCGGCCTCGGTTACAACTCGACCCGCGGCGGGTACTTCGGCCTCTCGTACTACTGGGCGATCGGCCGCTCGTGGGACGCGACGTTCTCCGGCGACTTCTACACCGAGAAGTACTACGGCCTCGGCGCCGAGCTGCGCGGGCAGCCGTCGCTCGGCACGCGGTTCGCGGGCTCCTACTACACGATCTGGGACCCGACCGTCGAGCACTGGCGGTGGCAGACGCTGGGCCAGCTGGTCTCGGACGACATCGCGCCGCGGGTGCGCGGCGTCGTGACGTGGCTGAACTTCTCGGACCCGGGGTTCTTCCAGGACTTCAACCGGAACTTCGCGCTCGGCTCGACGCGCTCGCTCAAGAGCGAGGGCTTCCTGACCTGGGGCCCGGACCCGTGGGCCCTCAACCTGCGTCTCTCGCGCGAGGAGGCGATCGGATTCGGGGACGGGAACTCGGTCGTCAGCGAGCGCCTCCCGACCCTGGAGATGCGCCTGAGGCCGACCCCGATCTTCGGGCAGGCCGCCTTCGTCGAGGTCGCCGCGCAGGGCGGCGTCCTCCGCGTGGACCGCGGGGCGGGCCAGCCCGGAGGCACCTACGACCGCTTCGACCTCTTCCCGCAGGTCAGCGTGCCGCTCTCGATCGCGCCGTGGCTCTCGCTCGACGCGTCCGCGGGCGGACGCGTCACGACGTACGGCATGTCGCTCTCGGCGGACGGGACGACGCTGCTGCCGGAGCGCTACACGCGCGAGGCGCTCGTGACGGACGTCGCGCTCACGGGGCCGTCCTTCTCCCGCCTCTTCGACTGGAAGGTCGGCTCGCTCACGAAGTGGAAGCACGTCCTCGAGCCGAGGGCCGAGTGGGCCTGGCTCGCGGGCCGCGACGATTTCGGTTCCACGCCGCTGTTCGACGAGATCGACTCGCTCACCCCCACGAATGCGCTCCGCTACTCGCTCTTCCAGCATCTCCTCGCGAAGGGGGAGACGGGCGGCTCGCGCGAGCTCGCCTCGTTCGAGATCGCGCGGTTCTACTACTTCCGGCTGCCGGGCGAAGGCACGCCCGCGGGGCCGAATCCCGTGTCGCAGCGCTCCTCGCCGACCGACTTCATCCTGCGCGTGAACGCGGCGCAGGGATTCAACCTCGACAGCCGGGTCACGTGGGACACCCACTTCGGCCAGGTGACGGCGGCGAGCGTGACGGCGATCCTCACGGGCGGCGAGCGTTCTCTCGCGCTCTCGCTGTTCGACAGCCACCCGGTGGTCATTCCCGCCGCGTCCGACCCCGGCGCGTCCGCGCAGCTGCGGATCTCGGGCGGGATGCCGATCGTCCCGAGGCGCCTGAGGTTCGACGTCGAGGCGAACTACGACCTCACGAAGGGCAAGATGCTCGAGTCCCGCTCGCTGTTGACCCTCCAGGCGGCGTGTTTCAAGATCCTCGTCGAATATCGCGACCTGCGCACCGGGGAACACGCCCTCGCGGGACTACCGGGTGGCCCTGACCCTCCGGAACGTGGGGAGCTTCCTCGACTTCACCGGCAGCCTGCCTTGACGAGAGATCGATCCCCCGGGGGACACTTCCTTCCGGAGAACCTGCCGATCAGGCCCGGATTCAAAAAACCGTAGAGGAGCCTTCCCATTCACCCTTCCCGGATCCTTCGAACGCTTTCCGCCGCGGCCCTGGTCGCCTCGGCAGCCCTGGCGCTCGCGGACAGGGCCACCGCCGACGCGGCGACCCTCGTCGCGGCCTCGTGCTCGGCCCCGATCGTGATCGACGCCTCGTCCCTGCCGGCCTCCGCGGCGGCGGTCGACACGCGGTCGATGCCGCCCGATCCGGCGGTGCCCACCTTCCCGTGCTACGGCAAGCTCCTTCTCCCGACCGGAGGACAGGTCCAGCCGTCGAAGCTCGTCTGGTTCTCGTTCACGCCGACCACGACGGACACGTACCGGATCGACACGCTGGGCTCGACGCCGGCGGACTACGACACCATCCTCGCCGCGTACACGGGCAGCTGCGGGACGCTCGCGCCGGTGTCGGGCATCTGCGGCCGGAACGGCTTCTACGCGGACGACGCGCCCGGCTCCCTCCAGTCCTCGATCACGCTCAACCTCGCGGCGGGGACGACCTACCTGTTCGCGGTCGGCGCGATCGGCGCGCCGAACTCGTACACCGGGCAGGTCGACGCCTCGGCCGGCGGATCTCTCCGCTTCAACGTCGCGCGCGTCGCCGTGTCGTATCCCTACCTCTATCTCGTGCCGTCGATCGCGCGCACGGGCGGCTTCGTGAGCGACCTCTACGTCACGAACCTCGAGGGCGCCGACGGCGTCTTCCTCGCGCAGTACCTCACGCACGGCAACGACGGCGACCAGACGATTCCGGCCCGGCAGGTGCAGCCCGCCCCGCTCTTCGTCGCGGCGAACGGGACCCGGCTGTTCGCGGACGCCGTCGGGCTGCTCGGGTTCTCGGACGACTGGGGGGCGCTCGTCCTGCAGTCGACGCGCCGTCTTCTCGTCGGAGCGCGCACCTGGGCGCCCGTCGCGGGCGGCGGAACGATCGCGCAGTACACGGCCGGCGTCGACGTGTCGCCGGGCCTCGCGGCGCCCGAAGCCGTCGCGACGGGAGAGACCGGTCGCTTCACGGGCGTCCGCGAGGACGCGGGCGCCCGGACGAGCCTCGTCTTCGCGAACACGGCGACGGTGCCGTGCACGCTGCGCGCCGAGGTGCGCGACGGCACGGGCGCGCTCCTCGGGGCGACGCGCTCGCTCGTCGTGCCGCCCTGGACCGCGATGCAGAAGAACCGGCTCAAGGACACGTTCGCGATCTCCGGGGACGTGCGGGACGCGTCCGTGGTCGTCCGGAACGTGACCGCGGGGTGCTCGGTCGTGGGCGTCGCGTACGTCGTCGACGGGAACACGACGCCCGGGACGAACGATCCCTACGCGGTTCGCCTGCTCAAGTAGAGCCGGCCGGCGCGCCGCTTCCGGTACACTGCCGGTCCCGTGCAGACGGTGATCCTCGGAGCCGGCGGCATGCTGGGCCGCGCCCTCGGGCGCGAGTTCCCGGCGGCCGAGCGGTTCACGCACGCCGCCCTCGACATCACGGATGTCCCGGCGGTTCATGCCGCGCTCCAGCCGGGCGTGCGACTCGTCCTGAACGCCGCGGCCGACACGCGCGTGGACGCGGCCGAAACCGATCCCCGGCACACCCGCGTGAACCACGTCGCCGTCGGGCTCCTCGCGGCCCGCTGCAGCGAGATCGGCGCGACGCTCGTCCACGTCTCGACGGACTACGTCTTCAGCGGAAAGGCGATCCGCCCCTACCGCGAGGACGACCCCGTCGACCCGGTGAACGCCTACGGCCGCGGCAAGCTCGCGGGGGAGCGCCGCGCCTTCGAGGAAGGCGACGAAGTCCTCGTCGTCCGCACGTCCTGGGTCTTCGGGACGGGGGGCGCGAACTTCGTGGACACGATCCTCAAGCGCGTCGAGGCCGGCGGGCGCGAGCTCTCGGTCGTGAACGACCAGGTCGGGCGGCCGACGTTCGCCGGAGACCTCGCCGCCGCGGTCCGCGCGCTCGTCGAGCGGCGCGTGACCGGCATCGTCCACTTCGCGAACGCCGGCGACGCGACCTGGTACGAGGTGGCGCGCGAGGCCCTGCGGCTCTCGGGGCGCACGGACGTCGCGCTCAGGCCGGTCACGACGGGGGACTTTCCGCGGCCGGCGCGCCGGCCGCGGCACTCGGTCCTCGACACGGCGCTCTACGAGCGGCTCACGAAGACGGCGCCGCGGCCCTGGAGCGAGGCCCTCGCGGCCTACCTCGAGGAGAGGCGCGCGGTCGTCTCGCCGGGCCCGTTCGCATGACGCCGCTGCCACGCGAGGAGATCCTCCGCAAGGCGGTGCACGTCGGGATGGCGGGGTTCGCGCTCCTCCTGCGGACGCTGACGTGGCAGCAGGCGGCGGCCGCGGCGGGGGTCGCCCTCGCCTTCAATGCGGCGATCTTCCCGCGGGTTTCGCCGCATGTTCTTAGAAAGGAAGAGAGGGCGGCTCGCTTCTCCCTCGGGATCACGCTTTATGCGGCCACCGTGCTTCTGCTCATCTTCACCTTTCGAAGAAATCTCCCTCTCGCCGCCGCCGGATGGGGCTACCTGGCATTTGGGGACGGGTTCGCGACCCTCGTCGGGATGACCGTGGGGGGGGCGCGTCTGCCCTGGAACCCGAAGAAGTCCTTCTCCGGCTTCCTCGGCTATCTCGTCTTCGGTTTCCTCGGCGCCGCGTTCCTCTACGGTTTCGTCGCCGCGCGCGTGCCGTCCGGATGGGAGCTGGGCTGTCTCGCCGCGGCGGCGCTCGTCGGGGCCGCCGTCGAGAGCCTCCCGTCGGAGCTCGACGACAACGTCCTGCCGCCGCTCGTCGCGGCGGCGGCCCTCGCGCTCCTCCTGCCGTGCCGCGCCGGTGCCGCCGACGCGCTCGACCCGGCGGGCCTGAGGGGCTTCGCGGTCGCTCTCGGAATCAACGCGGCCGTCGCGGGCCTCGCGGCGGCTGCTGCGCGTCGTGCGTCCGTCCGGCGCCCTCGCGGGCGCGCTGCTCGGGACGATCGTCCTCGGCTTCGGCGGCGCGGGCCTCTACGTCCTCCTGTGGGTCTTCTTCCTGGGCGGCACGCTCGCGACGCGCTTCCGGAGGTCGCGCAAGGAGGCGATGGGGAAGGCGGAGGAGCGGGGCGGCCGGCGCGGCGCCGCGAACGTCCTCGCGAACGTCGCCGTCCCTGCGTTCTGCGCCCTCGCGGCCGGCCTCGGGCCGCACGGCGACGCGCTGCGGCTCGCCGCCGCCGCCGCCCTCGCGACGGCGCTCATGGACACGGTCGGGACCGAGATCGGGCAGGCGCTCCCGTCGCCGACCGTTCTCCTCCCGGACTTTCGCCGCGTCCCGCCCGGCACGGACGGCGCCGTGTCCGTCGCGGGCACCGCCGCGGGCCTCGTTGCCGCGGCGCTTCTCGCTTGGGCGGGCGTCGCGGCGCTCGTCCTGACCGGCGCGGCGGCCGTCGCGGTGGTCCTCGCGGCGCTCGTCGGGACGATTCTCGAGAGCCTTCTCGGGCGCTCGGGGGCGCCGTGGCGCGTCTCGAGCGGGCACGTCCTGAACTTCGTCAACACGCTCGCCGGAGCGGCGGCCGCGCCCCCCCTCGCGGCGCTCCTCGGAAGACTCGCGTGACGCCGCGCACGGCGGTGCGTCTCACGCGCCCGTTCACGCTCCTGCCGCCGCTCCTCGGGATCCTCTCGGGCGCGGTCTGCGCGTTCGGCAGCGTCCACAACCCCGACCCCGCGCACCGCGTGACGCCGGGCCTGCTCGGGATCGTGGCCCTCGGCGCCCTCTGCGCGTCGCTCCTGAACGCCGCCTCGAACGTCCTGAACCAGATCACGGACCTCGAGGTCGACCGGATCAACAAGCCCGATCGCCCGCTCGTGACGGGGGAGGCGACGATCCGCTCGGCGTGGAGGCTCACCGCGATCCTCTACGCCCTCGCGATGGTCCCGACGTGGTGGATCGTCGTTCCCGCCGTCACGGGTTTCGGCCCCCGGGCCCTCGCGCCGGTCGCGATGCACCAGTGCTTCTTCCTCTTCCTGGGCGGCCTCGTCGCGACGCTCGTCTACTCGGCTCCGTCCTTCGGGCGCACGAAACGCCTCGGCGTCTGGGCGAACGTCACGATCGCCATCCCGCGCGGGACGCTTCTGAAGGTCGCGGGCTGGACGCTCGTCGCCTCGGCGTTCTCCGCCGAACCCTGGGCGATCGGCGGACTCTTCGGGCTCTTCCTCCTCGGAGCCTCGTCGACGAAGGACTTCTCCGACGCCGCGGGCGACCGGGCGGGCGGCTGCGAGACGCTGCCCGTCAGGTACGGAAACCGCAGAGCGGTCGCGATGATCTCGCCGTTCTTCGTCGTCCCGTGGCTGCTCCTCGCGGGCCTCGCGTGGGCGCCGGACCCCGGCGAGCCGTCGCGCCGCCTGCTGTCCGGGAACCCGTGGCTCCTGACGGCGCTCGGCCTCCTCCTCGCCGCGTGGGGGGCCTACACGGTCCACCTCCTGAGGCGCAACCCCGACGAGCTCGCGACGACCGAGAACCACCCGTCCTGGACGCACATGTATCTCATGCTCATGTGCGCGCAGATCGGCTTCGCGCTCGCCTACGTCCTGTAGAAAGTGGCGTACGATCGGCGCGTGGCCGAGCCCGCCGTCCTGCCGCCGTCGCCCGACCTGCCGGCCCTGACGGTCCGCTGGGAGGGCCTCGTCGTCGCCATCGACGCGACGACCCTGAACACGTTCGCCCGGCAGCTCATCCTCAAGGTTCCGGAGGTCCGCGAGGTCATCATCGACCCCGAGGACGGCCGCCTCCGGATCACGGTGCGCGTCAAGAAGGGGATTCCCGTGGCCTTCCGGGGGGAGATCCGCGACATGCGGGTCAAGGACGGCTACCTCGGCTTCGCGATCGCCGACCTGCGGGTGTTCCGGCGCGTCCCGATCCCGAACTGGGTCATCCGGAAGATCGTCGACATGCAGCCGCCCGGCCGCGCGTTCTTCTACCCCGAGGACCGCATCGTCGTCGTGGACCTCGGCGGCATCCTGCCGCCGGAGCTCTCCGTGCAGGTCAAGGACGTCGTCTGCGAGAACGGGGAGATGCGGCTCGTCTTCGGGCCGAGCCAGTACCGGCTCGACAAGCTCCTCCTCGACATGGGCCGCGACCCGTTCGCCGACGAGTAGGCGCCCTACTCCACCCAGATCCGCACGTGCGCGTCGGGCGCCGTGACCTCGAGGAGGTCGCCGCGCCGCGCGTCGCGCAGCTGCGCGACGATGCCGCTCACGTCGAGGTCGCGGTCGCTCGTCGCGAGGGCGTCCACGATGCGCCACGGAACGCGAAGGGTCACGGTCTCGTCGGGGCTGTCCCGTTTCAGGACCTGCATCGTCACCTGGTCCCCGTCCTTCCGCAGGTGGATCGTCTCGTGCTCGTGCTCGCGCGTGACGTCCGTGCCGTCGGGCTTTTCCTTCAGCTCCTGGACGATCGTCCGGATCTCGGCGGCGTCCACGGACTCGTCGAAGTGGAGGTCCAGCTCCCGGCGGACCTTGCCGAGCGAGGCGAAGCGCAGGGCCCCGGACACGAAGCCGTAGGGCACCGAGAAGGACACCTTGACGGGGTGTCCGGCCTCGTGGTTGTCCTCGACCTGCATCCTCAGGAAGCGGGGCCCCCGGAGGCTGCCGCGGGCGTGCCCCGGGACGACGGCCGAGTAGAGGAGGAGAAAGACCGCGAAGAGGAAGAGGGCGTTGACGGCGGAACGGAGCTCTTTCACGCTGGCCTCCGGCTCTTCCTGAGGGAACGCAGCCCCGGGTCCGAAAGTTCCCGCCGGGGCGCCCGCACCCGGCTTCTCACCTCCGCCGGACCTCGTGGGCCGTCCAGGTCGTCTCCCCGCGCCGGACCTCCCTCGACGCCGTCACCTGGAAGCGGCCGAGGGTGGCGGGGCACGGGTCCTTCCCGCAGAGGACGAAGCGGACGTCGCCCGGCACGAACCGCTCCCATTCCCGCGCCTGGAGCGGAACTCCCGCCAGCTCGCGCTCGGCGATCCCGAGCTCGGTGTGGGGAAAGGCGCCCGTCGCGAGATGCGTCGAGAGCGGGAACCACGGGATGTAGACGTGCGAGGGGTCGCGGCGGACGGTTTCGTACGCGAAGTCGGCGTCCCACGTCCCCCGGAGCGCGTGCCGGGCGGCCACCGCCGCGTCCAGGGCGCTCTGCGCGGCGAGGACGAGCCCGGCCGCGACGAGCGCGGCCCGGACCGGTCCCGGGACGGCGGCTCCCTGGAGGAGTCGGACCGCCGCCGCGCACGACAGGAAGAAGAGCGTCGGGATGAAGCTGTTCACGGCGCCGCCGACCTTCACGTAGCCGATCACCGACGCCGGCCAGAGGAGGAGAGCCGCGAGGACGAGCACGGCGACCGGGCTCGACGCGAGGGGGGCCCAGCCGCCGGCCGCGGCGCGCTCGTGCCACAGGAACGCCGCCGCGACGAGCAGGAGCGCGAGCGCCTCGGCGACGAGGAACCGGTTCGCGTTCACCAGGACGTCCACGGCCGGACCGGTCCACGGATGGCGCGCGGAGAACTCGACGGTCCAGAACGCCAGGTTCCGGGCGCCGAAGATCGTCCCGAAGAGGCCCGCCCAGAGGAGCGTGGCCGCGGCGCTCCCGAAAAGGCAGAAGAGAGCCCGCCGCCGCGAGGAAAGCCAGAGCACGACGGACGGCAGGAGGAGGATCGGGAGCAGCGTCTGCTTCGCCCAGGGCGCGAGAGAGAGAACGGCCACGGAGGCCGCGAGGAGGGCCGGGCGGCCCCGCTCCGAAGCGCCCTTCACGAGCAGCCACGTCCCGACCCCCGCGAGGAGCATCGCCGGGGCGTCGGCGTGGACGAAGAAGAGGGCCGTCAGGACGGGCGACACGTGGAGCCAGCAGAGAAGGGCCGCGGCGGCACCCGCGGCGACGAGCGGCTTCGGCGCGATCGGCAGCCCCGGCCGGAGAAGGAGCAGCACGACGGGGACGATCACGCAGAGCTCGGCGACCGCCGCCGCGATCCTGAGCGCCGCCACCGGCCTTCCGGCGAGGAGGGCCGGCGCGTAGGCGAGGAACGAGAGCGGCGGGTACATCGGCACGTACCACGGGCCGGCGCCGGGGTCGGTGTACGGAGACAGGCCGCGCGCGGCCTGGAAGAGGGGCATGAGCCTCGTCTCGGCGAACGTGTGCGAGGGCGAGTCGAGAACGCCGGCGACGGCGCGGGCGGCGGCGCAGGCGAGCACGAACCCGGCGAGGCCGGCGGACGCGGCCGGGAGCTTGCCGCCGTCCGTCGCCGATGCTACGGTGTCCACGGGGGAAGGATGCCTCATTTCATCCACGACACGTGCATCGGCTGCGGGGTCTGCGAGATCAAGTGCCCGACGCACACGATCACGGGCGGCAAGAACGAGAAGTTCGTGATCCACCAGGACCGGTGCATCGACTGCTCGGTCTGCGCCCGGTACTGCCCCGTGTCGTGCATCCAGGACCAGCACGGCGAGATCGTCCTGAAGGTCAAGCCGAAGGACATCCCGAAGGCGATCGTGGACCGCGACCTGTGCACGGCCTGCGAGTTCTGCATCGACATCTGTCCGTTCGACTGCATCCACCTCGTGGCCGACCCGCTCGCGCCGAACTTCCACTACAAGGTCGCGGAGGTGGACGCGGCGCCCTGCGTCTCCTGCCGGCTCTGCGAGACGGTGTGCGACAAGGACGCCATCTACGTCCCGAACCCCATCACGCAGGCGAAGCAGTACCTTCCGGTGCTCTGAGCTCGGAAGAGAAAAGAAGAGAAGAGAAGATCTTCTTAGAAGGTAAGAGAGAAGAGAGGATTAGGGGGTAGCGAGGGCGGCCTGCGCGCCCGAGGCGGGCCATGACCGACAGCACGCCGCCGTCTGCCCCGCCCCATGAACCATTCGAAGAATCTTCCTCTTCGTCTTCTTCTCCCGATTCTCTCGCTTCCGCGACGCCCGCGGGGCGGCTGCTCGTCCAGTTCTTCCTGATCCCCGCGTTCGTCGTCGGCATCGCGGTCTTCGTCTTCTGGCTCTTCGGATCCCTCGCCGTCGACCGCAAGACGCCCGCCGAGCTCCTCTCGGACGTGAGGACCGGCAGCCGCAACCAGCGCTGGCAGGCCGCGTTCGAGCTCACGAAGAAGCTCCCGGCCCTCAAGGACCCCGCCGAGAGGGCCGCGTTCTCGGAAGCCGCGATGAAGGCGTTCGAGGGGGCCGAGGCCGACGACCCGCGCGTGCGCCGGTACCTCACGCTCGTCCTCGGCAGGCTCGGCGACCCGAAGGCCGTCCCGCTGCTGGAGAGCGCGCTTTCCGACAAGGACGCCGAGACCCGCCTCTACGCGCTCTGGGCGCTCGCGCTCATCGGCGACCCGGCCTCGGCGCCGAAGGTGCGGCCGCTCCTCGAATCGGAGGACCCCGGCGTGAGGAAGACGGCCGCGTTCGCGGCCGGGCGCATGGAGGACGGCGACGCGATCCCCGCGCTCCGGCGGCTCCTCGAGGATCCGGTGACGGACGTCCGCTGGAACGCCGCCCTCGCGCTCGCGACGCTCGACGACGCGTCCGGGAAGGCCATCCTCGTCTCGATGTGCGACCGCGCGGCGCTGCGTCAGACGCCCGGCCTCTCGGCCGAGCAGCAGGAGGACGCTCTCCTGAACGGGCTGAGGGGCCTCGTGCTCCTGAAGGATCCCGCGGCGCAGACGCTCGGGGCCCGCATGGTGGACTCGGACCCGTCGCTCAAGGTGAGGCAGGAGGCGCGGAAGATCCTGGAAACGCCCCGGCGCTAACGCGGTCCGTCGCGAATCTTGACGCGGCCCGTTATTTTTGAGACTTTCACGGACGTTCCCGAAAGAGGAGGGCATGGCGGACAGGGTCACGACGGGAGCCGCTCCGGCACCGAACACGGCGACTGAGGCTCCGTCGCGCCGCGGTTTCCTCTCGTGGCTCGCCGTCGCGTGGCTCGCCTTCGCCGCCGGCGTCGGCGCGTTCGTGACGACGATGGCCCGGTTTCTCTTCCCGAACGTGCTTTTCGAGCCGCCCTCCTCCTTCAAGGCCGGCTATCCGGCGGACTACCAGGTCGGCGAGGTGGACGAGCGCTGGAAGGAGAAGTACCAGATCTGGATCGTGCGGAACACCGAGATGATCTACGCGCTGATCACGATCTGCACGCACCTCGGGTGCATCCCGAACTGGCTGCCGGCCCAGAACAAGTTCAAGTGCCCGTGCCACGGCTCGGGTTACTACCGCTCGGGCATCAACTTCGAGGGCCCGACGCCGCGCCCCCTCGAGCGCGCCGCGATCTCGATCTCGCCGGACGACGGCCAGATCTTCATCGACAAGTCGCGGAAGTTCCTCTACGAGAAGGGCCAGTGGTCGGACCCGGCGGCGTTCATCAAGACGACGTAGGAAGAGAAGAGAAGAAGAAGAGAAGAGATGAAGAAGAAGATTTTCTTAGAAGGTAAGAGGGGCAGGGCGGCCGCCGCGCGTCAGGGCCCCCGGCTGCGCACCGGCGGCGCCGTAGCGAGGGGCATTCACCTTCGAAGAAAAACGATCCACGGACCTTTCTCGTGAGACGTCCGCGTGGGCGCGCGAGGGAGCCGAATGAGCCTCGAGAAGCACTGGAAGAAGCTCCAGCGCGCCGTCGTGGAGTCGCAGGTCTGGCGTTCGATCTTCCGCGTCGGCATCCCGAACACGAACCGCAAGCGCGTGCTCGCGATGCTCGGGAACGTCGTCCTGCACCTGCACCCCGTCAAGACCCGCAAGTCGGGCGTCAAGATGCGCTACACGTGGTGCGCGGGCGGGATGACGTTCTTCCTGTTCCTCGTCCTCACGTTCACGGGCCTCCTCCTCATGTTCTATTACCGGCCCACGATCGAGTACGCCTACGGCGACATGCTCGACCTGCGCGAGCAGGTCCCGTTCGGCGTCATGCGCGAGATGCACCGCTGGGGCGCGCACGCGATGGTCATCGCGGTGTGGATCCACATGTTCCGCGTCTTCATGACGGGCTCCTACAAGCCGCCGCGGGAGTTCAACTGGAACGTGGGCGTCGTCCTCCTCGTCCTCACGCTCCTGCTCTCGTTCACGGGCTACCTCCTCCCGTGGGACCAGCTCGCGATCTGGGCCATCACGGTCGGCTCGAACATGGCGCGCGCCACGCCGCTCGCGGGCAACGAGGGGCCGTTCTCGGCGCAGATCGCCGTGAACGGCGTGAACCTCGTCACGGCGGGGAGCGACGCGCGCTTCGGCCTCCTCGGCGGCCGCATCGTCGGCGCGAACGCGCTCCTGCGCTTCTACGTCCTCCACTGCGTCTTCATCCCGCTCGTCGCGGCCTTCCTCATGGCCGTCCACTTCTGGCGGGTCCGGAAGGACGGAGGCATCAGCGGCCCGCTATGACGGCGATCAAGAACTTCATCAACTGGCTCGCGTCCCCCGCCATCGCGGTGACGCTGTCCATGGTGGGCCTCGTCTCGGCCATGTTCTACAAGCCGCTCTGGACGAAGCGGGGCGGGCTCGTCCTGTTCGCGACGATGGCGGGCGGCTTCGCGTTCAGCTTCACGGACCCGAACTTCCGGATCGTGGCGACGACGCCCGACAACGTCCCGATCCTCGGGATGCTCTTCCTCGTCGGCTTCTTCTTCTGGTACGCGATGTACCAGGCGCACCTGAACGACGCGCGGCTCGAGAAGGGCCTCCCGCCGCTCGAGCAGGAGGACAGCGACAAGAAGGTCTTCTCCTGGCCGGACCTCGTCTACGTCGAGCTCATCGCCCTCGTCGTGTGCTCGATCGTCATGATCGTCTGGTCCATCGTGCTCAAGGCGCCGCTCGAGGAGCCCGCGAATCCGGGCGCGGCGCCGAACCCGGCGAAGGCGCCGTGGTACTTCCTCGGGCTCCAGGAGCTGCTCGTCTACTTCGACCCGTGGATGGCGGGCGTCGTCCTTCCCACGCTCATCATCGTCGGCCTCATGGCGATCCCGTACATCGACACGAACCCGCGCGGCAACGGGTACTTCTCCTTCCGCGAGCGGAAGTGGGAGATCGTCATGTTCTGCTTCGGGTTCATCATCCTGTGGGTCGTCCTCATCATCCTCGGGACGTTCCTCCGCGGCCCGAACTGGAACTTCTTCGGGCCCTACGAGTTCTGGGACCCGAACAAGCTCGTCCCGCTGAACAACGTGAGCGTCTCCGAGATCTTCTGGGTGAAGTGGCTGAAGACCGCGCTCCCCACGTTCTGGCTCAAGCGCGAATTCCCCGGGATCCTCCTCGTCGCCCTCTACCTGGGCGCCCTGCCCGGGCTCCTCTCGAAGACGCTCTTCCGCCGCTTCTACGAGAAGATGGGGATCGTCCGGTACTTCGTGGGCGTGAACCTCTTCCTCATCATGCTCGCCGTGCCGATCAAGATGTACCTGAGGTGGATCTTCAACCTCAAGTACATCATCAACATCCAGGAATTCAGCTTCAACATCTAGCTCGCATGGATCACATGCTCGACAACATCTGACATGGCGAAGGCTCCTCCTCCCGAACCGATCGACCACCACTACGACATCGCGAAGCTCACGAAGGTGTTCGCGATCGTGTCGATCCTCGTCCTCCCGGCGTTCGGGTGGATGACGTGGCAGGACTACGGGCGGGACTGGAAGAGCTGGCAGAAGAGGTTCATCGAGAACGACCGCAAGAGGACGCGCGAGGCGCTGCGCGCGGCCGCCGAGAAGATCGACCCGGACGCCGAGCAGAAGTACCTCGACCAGAAGCGCGAGGGCGCGCGCGAGCTGCGCCGCAACCGCGCGGCGGTCTCCGAGGCCGAGGAGAAGAACCGGAAGGCGGAAGGCGCGTGGTACCTCGCCGACCAGGACTTCCGCTTCAAGAAGGCCGAGATGGACACGGCGCGGTACAACTACGAGTCGCGGCGCGAGGCGGATCCGAAGGCCGCGGCGACCGAGCGGGACCGGAAGGAATACGAGCGCCTCCAGGCCGCCTACGCGGAGAGCACGGTCGCCGAGCAGGCCGCGAAGAAGGCGTGGAACGAGGCGAAGGCCGAGCTCGCCGCGCTCGAGAAGACGAAGAAGGACGCCGAGGACGCGCTCGCCAAGATCGACGGGGACTACGACCGGTACCAGGCGAAGCTCAGGACCCTGCGGCAGAGCGACGCGTTCTACTTCGTCCGCAACGCGCCGATCGCGGACATGCTCGCGCCGTCTCTCAAGATCCAGCAGGTCCAGCTCGACGGCCTCTCGAACGACGTCAACTTCCTGCGGAGCCAGCGCGTCGACCGCTGCATGACCTGCCACATCGCCGCCGACAAGCGCGGCTTCGAGGACAAGCAGAAGTACCCCCAGTCCGTCCTGAGGACGCACCCGCGCCTCGACCTCTTCGTCGACTCGAACTCGCCGCATCCGTACGCGACGTTCGGCTGCACCTCGTGCCACGGCGGCCGCGACCGCGCGACGGACTTCATGCGGGCCGGCCACATGCCGAACGACTACGCGGAGTACGAGGCGCTCGAGGAGCAGATCCGCGAGGGGCGGGACGAGAAGGGGATGCCCGTCGACGAGGACGCCAACCGCGAGGAGATGGGGGAGACCCAGACGGGCCGCTGGATGAAGGAGTACGGCTGGGAGCTCGACAAGTTCAACGACCTCCCGATGTACCCGATGAAGGCCGTCGAGGCGGGCTGCTTCCGCTGCCACCGCCAGGACGCCGGCCACCCGAAGGCCCCGAAGCTCGACGAGGGCCGCAAGCTCGTCGAGGCGCTCGGCTGCTGGGGCTGTCACACGATGAAGGGGCTCGAGAACCTCCCGAAGCCGGGGCCGAACCTCGCGCGCCTCGCCGCGAAGACGACGCCGGAGTGGACGGGACGCTGGCTCGTGAACCCGCGCGCCTTCCGCAGCAACACGAAGATGCCGCGTTTCTTCTACCTCGAGAACTTCGACACGCCGGCCGGGCACAAGCTCACGGACACGATGATCGCCGGCGTCACGGCGTATCTCTTCGAGAAGTCCGCGCGCGGGGCCTATCCGGCGCCCGCGAAGGGCGACGCGGCGCGCGGCCAGCAGCTCTTCGAGAACGTCGGCTGCGAGGGCTGCCACATCTCCGAGCCCGGCGCCGAGCGGCACGTCATGGACGGCTGGCGCCAGCACGGGCCGAACCTGATCGGCCTCTCCGAGAAGGTCTCGCCGGGCTGGCTCGCGGCGTGGCTGAAGGACCCGAAGGCCTACAACCCCGAGACGCGGATGCCGAACCTGCGCCTCGCGGACGACGAGATCGCGGACCTCGTCGCCTACCTCATGAGCCGGCCCACCCAGCCCGAGTTCAAGAGCTCGCACGCTCCGAAGGCCGACCCGGCCGAGCGCGACGCCCTCGTCACGGACTACCTCACGCAGACGCGCTCCGTGGTGGACGCGAAGGCCGACCTCGCGAAGATGTCCCCTCACGACAAGGACCTCTTCGTCGGCGAGAAGATCATCGCGAACTACGGCTGTTACGCGTGCCACGAGATCCCCGGCTTCGAGAAGGCCAAGCCGATCGGCGTCGAGCTCTCCGAGTGGGGAAACAAGCCCGTCCACCTCCTCGACTTCGGGTTCGTCCACCTCCCGCACACGCGCGCGGACTGGCTCGCGCAGAAGGTGAGGGACCCGCGGAGCTTCGACCGCGAGAAGGTGAAGACCTTCCAGGAGAAGCTGAAGATGCCGCAGTTCTCCCTGTCGCCCGCCGAGGTCGAAGCCGTCGAGACGGTCGTCCTCGGCATGCAGCGGGACGACATGACCGACGCGCTCCAGGCGAAGGCCGTGGGCGCGCGCGGGGCGGTCGAGGCGGGCCGGCGCATCGTGAAGGACTACAACTGCCAGGGCTGCCACATCCTCGAGGACAGGGGCGGCGCGATCCGCGACGCGATGACGGCGAACAAGATCGACCTCGCGCTGGCCCCGCCGATCATCCGCGGCGAGGGCGCGAAGGTGCAGAGCGAGTGGCTGTTCTCCTTCCTGCACGGCCCGCGGACCGGACAGATCCGCCCGTGGCTCAAGGTCCGGATGCCGACGTTCCCCTTCTCGACGGACCAGATCAACACGCTCACGGCGTATTTCGCGACGCAGGACAAGGCCCGTTACCCCTTCGAGGACCGGGTCGAGTCGCTCGACCCGCGCTCGCGGGCGGCGGGCGCCGCGACGTTCGCGTCGCTGAAGTGCGCGCAGTGCCACCCGACGTCGCAGGACGCGTTCGCGCAGGCCCTGAAGGAGGGCAAGACGCCCGCCGACCTCGCGCCGATCCTCGCCGCCGCGCACACGCGCCTGCGCTACGACTGGATCGCGGACTGGATCAAGAGGCCCGACGAGTGGATGCCCGGCACGCGGATGCCGACGAACTTCCCGAAGCTGGACGACAAGTCGCCGACGCGCATCTCCCCGCTCGCGCCGGCGCTCGACACGCCGGCCTTCGCCGGCCTGAGGAAGGAGCTCATCGAGATCTGGGGCTCCGAGGCGGAGGCGAAGGCCTACATCGGGGACCCGGACCGCGTCACGAAGGCGCTCCGCGACCACGTCTGGTCGCTCGGAAACGACTTCCTGACGGTGCCGTCGGCCCCGCGCCGGAAGGCGACCACCCAGGTCGCGTCGCACTGAAGAGGAAGACCCGTGCGCGTCGTGCAAGCGTTCGTGCTCGCCGGCATGGTGGTTTTCTTCTTAGAAGGGAATATCGGGCGGAGGAGCGCGGGCCGAAGGCGGCGCTTTGGCGGCGCGCAGCGGCGCATCGGCCCATTCACCTTCTAAGAAATCCGAAAACGCCGTTGCCGGTGCACCACGGCTGGAGGCGCACGACGGTGTCTTCGGCGTCGTGACGCTCTCCGGCCCCGTCCCGAAGCTCGCCCCGCGGCCCGTGATCTCGGACGTCGCGATCTGCGGCAGGGCCGACCGCCCGTCGCCCGCCCTCGTCCTCGGCAAGGGCCGGGAGGTCGGCAACGTCTTCGTGTGGCTCGAGGGCGCGAAGGGGGGCCCCCTCCCGAAGGGCCCGTTCCGGATCGACCAGAAGGGCTGCACGTTCGAGCCCTACGCGCAGGTCGTGAGCCTGGGCGTCCCCGTGACGATCCTGAACTCCGACCCGGTCCTCCACAACGTCCACGCGACGACCGTGAAGGGAGACGCGCTGTTCAACAAGGCGATTCCGGTGAAGGGTCAGTCGTTCAAGGAGCCGTTTACGACGCCCGGCGTCGTGCGGTCTGAAGTGCGACGTCCACGCCTGGATGAACGCGTGGGTCTTCGTGGCGGACTCGCCGTTCGCGGCCGTGACGGACCGCGAGGGCCGGTTCGCGTTCCGCGGCGTCGCGCCCGGGACGTACCGCCTCCACGCGTGGCACGAGCTCCTCGGCGAGAAGGTGCAGACCGTCGTCGTGCCCGCCGGCGGCGTCGCGAGGGCGGACGTGACAGCTCTCCCTCGAGGACTGATCCGGTCGGGGAGACCTCCAGGTCAGCTCTTGCCGGATCCCGCGGCGCGGCTGAACTCGGCCGCGAACTCGCGGAGCGCCGGGTCGTTCCAGTCGGTCTCGCCCACGATGTGGCGGAGGACCTCGCCCGACGGCGAGACGAACCACGTCTCGGGGAACTTGTCGGTCCCGACGAGGTGCGCCGTGTCGCCTCTCGGGTCGAGAGCGACCGGGAGATCCTGGATCCCGCGCTCCTTGAGCCAGGCGTCCACGACCTTCCAGTCCTCGTCGGTCGACACGGCGAGGAATTCGACGTTCGGGTCGCCCTTCGTCTCGCGGACGAACTTCACGAGCGCGGGCATTTCCTCGCGGCAGGGCGGGCACCACGTGGCCCAGAAGTGGAGGATGAGCGCCTTTCCGGTCCGCCTGGCGAGGTCCCGGACCTGACCCTTCCGGTCCCGCACGGGGAGCGGCCCCGGGGGGAACGTCACGCGGGCGGCCGGCACGGCGAGGCGCGGCGGCCGGACGGCGGGCGGGCGCAGGGAGTCCTTCGCGACGTACGCGAGGGCGGCGCCGACGAGGACGGCGATGCCGAGCCCGAGGGCGTTCTTGCGGTCGAGAAAACCGGTCATGCGGCGGCGGCTCCATGCGTCGGAACGAGCGACGCCCGGCAGACCGGCCGCACGGCGCAGCGCTCGCAGTGGCGGCGGGTCCGCTCGGTGACGCACTCGGCGAGGATTCCGAGGCGCGAGAGGGCCCAGTCGTACGCGACGGGGTCCCCGGGATTGAGGACGCGCAGCCAGCCCGTCGCCTCGCGCGCGGCCGCGAGGTCGGCGGCGGGGCGTCGCGTGAGGCCGAGGTAGCGCGCGATGCGGTGGACGTGCGTATCCATCGGGAGCAGCAGGCGCGCGGGCGTGAAGCGCCCGCCCGTCCAGAGGCCGAGGTCGAATCCCTCGGTCCGGATCATCCAGCGCAGGAACAGATGGTGCCGCTTGCAGGCGGAGCCGCCCTGCGGCTCGGGCAGAAGGAAACCAAGGCCTCGCGAGGCGACCGTCCGTCGCGGGGAGAGGGCGCGAAGATTTCTTAGAAAGGTAGAGAGGGCGGAAACGTAGTCGGCGGGGGCGGGCCGTGGCTTCGCCGGCAGGCGCCCCTCTTCACCTTCAAGAAATCCCTCTTCTCTCCTCCGTCACCCCGCGAAGAGCGCGCCCAAAGAGCCGTGCGCGCGCCGCGCCCTCTTCACCATTCGAAGAAAATCCTCGACGTCCTTCCCCGAAACCCATCGATGCCGGAACGCGTGCAGGGCGCCCAGCGGCCTCTCGTCCCATCCCTCGAGGAATTCCGCCGGCCGCGGCCCGATCGCCTCGAGGACGCGCGACACCGACGCCTGGATCGACGCGACGCGGCCGAACGCGAGCGAGGCCGCGAGGAACGCGACGACTTCGCGGTCGCCCGGGTCCGCGGAAGCGGTGCGGGAACGCGAGGGGATCGGAGTCCAGCCGCCGGGCGGACCAGTCCCGCCGCAGCGCCTCGAGGCGCTCGCCGAGGAGGGGGAGGTCGCGGGGGCCCGCGCGCCGGGCGGCCATCGGCGCTTACGCTAGCATCCTTCCCGCGTGAGCCCGCCCCGCGCCCCGAAGGACGCCGCCCCCCCGCCCGAACGGCCCGACTCGAACCGGACGATCCTCGTGGGGGTCTACGGCCGCGAGGTGCCGCGCGCCCTCGCGGAGGATCACCTCGACGAGCTCGAGCGCCTCGTCGACACGGCGGGCGGCGTCGTCGTGACCCGGGCGCTCCAGGAGCGCCGGAGCCCGGACCCGGCCACCTACGTGGGGTCCGGCAAGGTGGAGGAGATCGCGGAGGTCGCACGCGCGCAGGGCGCCGGCTGGACCATCTTCGACGACGAGCTGACGCCGACGCAGTCGCGCAACCTGGAGAAGGCGCTCCCCACGAACGTCCTCGACCGCGCGGGCGTCATCCTGCGGATCTTCGCCGCGAGGGCCCGGTCGCGCGAGGCGATGACCCAGGTGGAGCTCGCGAGCCTCCAGTACCAGCTCCCGCGCCTCGCGGGCAAGTCGCAGGGCCTCGCGCAGCAGCGGGGCGGCGGCGCGTTCCGCGGCGGCGCGGGCGAGCGGAAGATCGAGCTCGACCGCCGGCGCCTGAGGATCCGGATCGCGAAGCTCAAGGACGAGCTCCGCCGGATCGAGACGCAGCGGGACGTGCGGCGCAAGGGGATGAAGCGCGTCGCGACGGTCTCGCTCGTCGGCTACACGAACGCCGGGAAGACGACGCTCTTCAACCGGCTCACGTCCTCGAAGGAGTTCGCCGAGGACCGCCTCTTCGCGACCCTCGACCCGCGGCACGCGCGCCTGCACGGCGTCGGCGGGCGGGCGATCGTCCTCGCGGACACGGTCGGATTCCTCCGGAAGCTCCCGCACGACCTCGTGGCCTCCTTCAAGTCCACGCTCGCCGAGGTGCGCGACGCCGACCTCCTCGTCCACGTCGTGGACGCTTCGTCGCCGGCCGCGGCCGAGCAGCGCGCGGTGGCGGAGGAGGTCCTCGCGGAGCTCGGCGTCGAGAAGAGGCGGGTCCTCCTCGCCTACAACAAGACGGACCGGCCTTCGCCCGGCGCGCTCGACGCCGACGGGCTGAGGATCTCCGCCGCGAGCGGGGCGGGCCTCCCGGAGCTGCGGGAGGCGATCGTGGCGCGGCTCCAGGCGCTCGGCGCGCGGCTCCCCGTGTACGGGGTCCAGGAGAGAGAGTCCGCGTCGTAATACGATCCCGGAGGTGAGGGAGGGAGCCCCATGAGCGCACCCATCGCGTATCGCGGTCGCGGCCAGGCCGTCTGGCTGGACAGCATCTCGAGCAAGATGATCCGGACCGGCCGGCTGAAGTCCCTCATCGACGCCGGGTCGATCTACGGCGTGACCTCGAACCCGACGATCTTCGGGCAGGCGATCGAGAAGAACGAGGGCGACTACAACGCCGCGATCGAGCGGCTCGCGCGCGCGGGCAAGGACGCCTTCGCGATCTACGATTCGCTCACGCAGGCGGACATCGCCGAGGGCGCCGACGCGTTTCGCGCGATCCACGGCCGCGATCCGGTGGACGGCTGGATCTCCCTCGAGGTGCTTCCGTCCCTCGCGCGCGACACGGAGAAGACCGTCGCCGAGGCGAAGCGCCTCTCGTCGGCGCTCGGCCGTCCGAACGTCTTCATCAAGGTGCCCGCGACGCCGGAGTGCATGCCGGCGATCCGCCGGCTCATCGGCGACGGCGTGTCCGTCAACGTCACGCTCATGTTCAACCGCCGGCACTACCGCGACGTCGCGCTCGCCTACATCGGCGGCCTCCAGGACCTCGCCGCGAGGGGCGGGGACCTTGCGCGCGTCCACTCCGTCGCGTCGTTCTTCGTCTCGCGCGTGGACACGCTGATCGACAGGCGGCTCGACGAGAAGGCCGCGGCGGCCGCGGGCGCCGAAAAGGAGCGCCTGCTCGCTCTCCGGGGGAAGGCCGGCCTCGCGAACAGCAAGGTCGTCTACCAGGACTTCCGCGCGACGTTCGGCGGCGAGCCGTTCACCTCGCTCCGCGGGAAGGGCGCGCGCCTGCAGAGGCCTCTGTGGGCCTCGACGGGCACGAAGAACCCGGCGTATTCCGACCTCCTCTACGTCGAGAACCTCGTCGGGCCCGACACCGTGAACACCATGCCCGAGAAGACGCTCGAGGCCCTGGTCGACCACGGGAGCAGGACCCCGTCCGACACGGTGCTCGAGGGCGTGGCCGAGAGCCGGAAGGTCCTCGACGACCTGAAGGCGGTCGGGATCGACGTCGAGGCCGTCGGCGAGGAGCTGCAGCACGACGGCGTCGCCCTCTTCGAGAAGTCGTACGACCAGCTCCTCGGGACGATCGAGCAGCGGCGCCGGGCCGCGGCCGACGCCGGGGTGCGCGCGTGATCCTCGGGAGCTTCGAGGCGCCCGAGCTCGCCGATCGCACAAGTCGCCCGGCTTCGAACGAACTCGGGACGGCGGCGCGCGGCGACATCCTGCGGATGACGACGCTCGCGGCGTCCGGACACCCGGGCGGCTCGATGTCGTCGATCGACTTCGAGCTGGTCCTCTGGGGATTCGGCAACTGCGATCCGAAGAACCCGTTCGACCCCGGGCGCGACCGCGTCGTGATCAGCCACGGGCACACCTCGCCGGCCGCCTACGCGGCCCTCGCGCACCTCGGGTGGTTCGACCGCTCGCTTCCCCTCCTCGGGTTCCGGCGCGGCGGCTCGCCGTTCGAGGGGCACGTCGAGCGCGACGTGCCGGGCATCGACTGGGGCACGGGCAATCTCGGACAGGGGCTTTCTGCGGCCGCGGGATTCGCGCTGGCCGGGAGGATCAAGGGCGACGGATCGAGGGTCTTCTGCGCGATGGGCGACGGCGAGCAGCAGAAGGGACAGCTCTCCGAGGCCCGGCGCTTCGCGGTCAAGTACTCCCTGACGAACCTCGTGGGCGTCCTCGACTGGAACCACGAGCAGCTCTCGGGGTCGAACGACGCGATCATGAGGCAGAACATCGTCGGCGACTGGGAGGCGGACGGCTGGGGCGTGATCGAGGTGGACGGCCACGACGTGCGGGCGCTCTACCGCGCCGTGCGCGCCGCCCTGAGCGCCGGAAAGCCGACGCTCGTCGCGGCGCACACGGTCATGTCGAAGGGCGTGCCCTTCATGGAGAAGGACGGCTTCAAGTGGCACGGCGCGGCGCTCCCGGTCGACAGGTGCCGCGAGGCGCTCGCGATCCTCGGCGTGGCCGACGACCTGGACGCGTGGGCCGCCGAGCGGAAGAAGCCGGCTCCCGACTGGCACGCGCTCCTCCCGAAGCGGCCCGACGAGGCCGTGCTCTTCGCGGACGCCGGCCGGCCCCGGACGTATCCGCCGGACAAGCAGACCGACAACCGCAGCGCGTTCGGAAACGCGCTCGCCGACCTCGGGGCGCTCTCGGCCGCCGCGGTGGCCGGCGGCGTGCCGATGGCCGTCCTCGACTGCGACCTCTCGGTCTCCACGAAGACGGACGTCTTCGAGGGGAAGTTCCCGCAGGCGTTCTTCCAGAGCGGCATCGCCGAGCACCACACGGCGGTCCTGAACGGCGCCCTGTCCCTGGCCCGCGTCCAGGCGTGGTGGGGAGAGTTCGCGATGTTCGGCGTCGCGGAGACCTACAACCAGCAGCGCCTGAACGACGTCAACGAGGCGAACGCGAAGCTCGCCGTCACGCACGCGGGGATCGACGTCGGGGAGGACGGCAAGACGCACCACTCGATCGACTACTTCGGGCTCCTGAACTCCACGTTCGGCTGGAAGGTCTTCACGCCGGCCGACCCGAACCAGACGGACCGTGTCGTCCGCTGGATGGCGACGCACCGCGGCAACCACGCCCTCGTGATGGGCCGGTCGAAGATCGCCGTGCAGCTCCGCGAGGACGGCACGCCGTTCTTCGCGGGCGACTATGCGTTCGACCCGACGCGCGCGGACCGCGTCCGGACGGGCGGCTCCGGCCTCGTGCTCGTCTGCGCCGGCAACGTCCTTTCGTACGGGCTCGACGCCTGGACGGCCCTCGCGAAGGAGGGCCTGCGCGTCGACCTCGTGTCGGTCTGCGCCTGGAGCGACCTCGCGGAGGAGGACCTCGCGTTCATCGCCCGGCACGGCCTCGTCGTCTCCGTCGAGGACCACAACCCGAAGACGGGCCTCGGGACGCTCCTGCAGGCACGGTTCAACGACCTCGGCCTCGCGGCGCGCGTCCGCAAGATGGGCGTGACGTTCTATTCCTCCTCGGGCCCCGCGAAGGAGCTCGTCCGCCTGATGGGTCTCGACGGCCCCGCGATCGCGGCGGCCGCGAGGGAAGAGCTCGCGAAGAAGAGCGTCTCCGCCGCCGCGCGCGGCTGAACCTCCGAAGGAGAGAACCGTGCAGATCGGATTCGTCGGCCTCGGGAAGATGGGCGGAAACATGGTCAAGAGGCTCCGGGGAGGCGGCCACGCGGTGGTCGTGTCCGACCGGAGCGCGGACGCGGTGGCCGAGTCCGTGCGGGAGGGCGCCTCCGGCGCCTCCGATCTCGCGGACCTCGTGACGAAGCTGGCGGCGCCGCGCACGGTCTGGGTCATGGTCCCGTCGGGCGCGCCCACGCAGGGCGTGATCGACGACCTCGCCCGACTCCTGTCGAGCGGCGACCTCGTCGTGGACGGCGGCAACTCGAACTTCCACGACTCCCAGAGGCGCGGCGCCCAGCTGAAGGAGCGCGGGATCCTCTTCGTCGACGCGGGGACGTCCGGCGGGATCTGGGGCCTCACGGTCGGCTACTGCCTCATGTGCGGCGGCGAGAAGGCCGCGATCGACCGGCTCGCGCCGGCCCTCACGACGCTCGCGCCGAAGGACGGCTGGCTGCACGCCGGCCCGGTCGGGGCGGGCCACTACGTGAAGATGGTCCACAACGGGATCGAGTACGCGATCATGCAGGCCTACGCGGAGGGCTTCGAGCTCTTCAACGCGTCGGGCCTCGGACTCGACAACGCGAAGATCGCCTCGCTCTGGATGCAGGGCTCCGTCGTGCGCTCGTGGCTCCTCGAGCTCGCGGCCGACGCGCTGAAGAAGAACCCCTCGTTCGACGGGATCGCCCCGTGGGTCGAGGACTCCGGCGAGGGGCGCTGGACGGTCGTCGAGTCGATCGACCGGGCGGTCCCGACGCCCGTGATCACGGCCTCGCTCCAGGCCCGTTTCCGGTCGCGGCAGGAGAACGCCTACGGGCCGCGCTTCCTGAACGCGCTGAGGAACGAGTTCGGAGGCCACGCCGTGGTGAAGAAGCCGTGAGCGCCGCGCCTCCCGACCCCGCGACGATCGTCATCTTCGGGGGCTCGGGCGACCTCTCGAAGCGGAAGCTCGTTCCGGCGCTCTACGAGCTGGCCGCCGAGGGGCAGCTGGCGGAAGGGACCTGCATCGTCGGCTACGCGCGGACGGGGGAGTCCGACGAGACCTACCGGGCCGAGATGAAGCAGGCCGTCCTGGAGTTCGCGCGCACGAAGCCCGTCGACGAGGCGAAGTGGAAGAGCTTCGAGTCGCGCCTCTACTTCTTCCGGGGCGACCTGAACAGCGGGAAGAACTTCACGGATCTCAAGACGCGTCTCGAGACGATCGAGCGCGAGCGGGGAATCCCGGGCCACCGCCTCTTCTACCTCGCCGTTCCGCCGTCCATGATCGGCGCGGTCGTCAAGAAGCTCGGAGAGACGTCACTCGTGTACCCGGTGGACGGCGGCCCCTGGTCGCGCGTCATCGTCGAGAAGCCGTTCGGGCGCGACCTCGCGACGGCGCGCGCGCTCAACGAGGAGCTCTCGCACGTCTTCCGCGAGCGTCAGATCTTCCGCATCGACCACTACCTCGGCAAGGAGACGACGCAGAACATCCTCGTCTTCCGTCTCGGGAACGGGATCTTCGAGCCGCTCTGGAACCGGCGTTACGTCGAGCACGTCCAGATCACGGTCGCCGAGTCCATCGGCGTCGAGAACCGCGGCCGCTTCTACGAGGAGGCCGGGGTCCTGAGGGACATCATCCAGAACCACGTCCTCCAGCTCCTGTGCCTCGTCGCGATGGAGCCTCCCGTGGCCTTCGACCCGAACTCGGTGCGCGACGAGAAGGTCAAGGTCCTGAGGTGCATCCAGCCGCAGACGCCCGAGGAGATCATGCGCGACACGGTGCGGGGCCAGTACGGCGCCGGCGCGCTCGACGGGAAGCCGGTCGCGGGCTACCGCGCGGAGAAGGACGTCAACCCGATGTCCCTGCGCGAGACGTACGCCGCGTGGAAGGTGCAGATCGAGAACTGGCGCTGGGCGGGCGTCCCGTTCTACCTCCGGGCGGGCAAGCGCCTCGCCAAGCGCGTCACCGAGATCGCGATCCAGTTCAAGACGCCCCCGATCTCGCTTTTCCGGCAGGTCGGCGTCATGCGGCAGGAGCCGAACGCCCTCATCCTCAGGATCCAGCCCGACGAGGGCATCGCGCTGAAGTTCGGCGCGAAGGAGCCGGGGCCCGTGATGAAAGTCGACCCGGTCACGATGGACTTCCGGTACTCGGAGTTCTTCGGCGCCTCGCAGCCCGAGGCCTACGAGCGGCTCCTCATGGACGCGATGCACGGCGACTCGACGCTCTTCGCGCGCCGCGACGAGGTCGAGGCCGCCTGGGAACGCGTGACGCCGCTCCTCGACGCGTGGCGCGACAATCCCCCGGTCGACCACCCGAACTACGAGGCCGGGACCTGGGGCCCCGACGCCGCCGTCGCCCTCCTCGCGCGGGACGGGAGGCGCTGGCGCCGTCCGTGAGCGACGTCCGCCCGTTCGCGACGGCCGACGACGTCGCGGACGCCGCCGTGTTCCTCTTCGTGACGCTCGCGGCGAAGGCCGTGGGCGAACGGGGAGTCTTTTTTTGCTCCCTCGCGGGGGGTACGACACCTCTGTCGAGCTACCGGATTCTCGCCGCACCGCAGCTTTCTTCGAAAGTGAATTGGGGAAAGACACACGTCTTCTGGGGCGACGAGAGGTGCGTGCCGGAGGGCGACAAGGATCGGAACGACGAGGCCGCCCTCGAAGCGCTCCTGCGAAAGGTCCCTTTACCTTCCAGGAACATCCACCGGGTCCCCGCAACGGAGCCGGACGCGGCGGAGAGATACGAGTCGGACCTGCTCGGGACGTTCGCAGAATCTCTCTTTTCTCTCTCCTCTTCTCTTCCACTCGAAGAATCTTCTCTTTCCTCCTCCGAAGTCCCTCGCTTCGACCTGATCCTCCTCGGCCTGGGCCCCGACGGCCACACGGCGTCGCTGTTCCCGGGGCATCCGGCCGTCGAGGAGAAGACGCGCCTCGTCGTGCGCGTGGACGGCGCGCCGAAGCCGCCGCCCGCGCGGATCACGTTCACGCTGCCGCTGATCAACGCGGCGCGGAGCGTCGTGTTCCTCGTGACCGGCAAGGAGAAGAACCGGGCGCTCCGGCGCGTCCTGAACGGAGACCCGGCCCTGCCGGCCGCGCACGTGGCGCCTCGGGACGGGACGCTCGCGTTCCTCGCGGACGCCGCGGCGCTCACGGGCGAAGACGGTCCTTCGGCCTGATAATCTGGACGGATGACGAAGGTCGGCACGAGGCTGAGCCGCTTCCTCTACGAGACGGAGCGCGACTACCCGTCGGCGACCGGCGAGCTCTCGGACCTGCTCTCGCAGCTCGCGTTCGCCGGCAAGCGCATGAGCCGGATCCTGTCGTCTGCGGGTCTCACGGAGGTCCTCGGCGCTTCGGGCGGCATCAACGTCCAGGGCGAGCAGCAGCAGAAGCTCGACGCGCTCGCGAACGAGGTCTTCCTCGAGGCCTTCGCCTACGGGCAGCTCGTTCCGACGATCGTGACCGAGGAGATGGACCTGCCCGCCCACCTCCCGGAGAACGTCGAGTCGGGCAAGTACATCGTCTTCCTCGATCCGCTGGACGGTTCCTCGAACCTGGACGTGAACGCCGGGGTCGGGTCGATCTTCTCGGTGCGCAGGCTCTCCGGGCGCGGCGAGGTGAAGTCCGAGGCGGAGCTCATCGCGCGCATCTCGCGGGAGCAGGTCGTCGCGGGCTACTTCCTCTACGGCCCCTCGACGGTGCTCGTCTACACGGAGGGGCGCGCGGTCCACGGATTCACGCTGGACCCGGGCGTCGGCGAGTTCCTCCTGTCGCATCCCGAGATCCGGATCCCGAGCCACGGCCTCTACTACGGCGCGAACGAGGGTACGATCCGCGACTGGGAGGAGGGCCCGCGCCGTTTCGTCGAGTGGGTTCAGGAGAAGGACCCCGCGACGGGCCGCCCGTACTCGACGCGCTATTCGGGCGCGCTCGTGTCGGACTTCCACCGGATCGTCCTGAAGGGCGGGATCTACCTCTACCCCGCGACCTCGAAGAGCCCGCAGGGCAAGATCCGCCTCATGTACGAGGCCGCGCCGCTCGCGCTCGTCGCGGAGGCCGCGGGCGGCGCCGCGTCGGACGGGCGCCGGCGCATCCTCGACATCGCGCCGGCGCAGAACCACGAGCGAACGCCGATCTACCTCGGCTCGAAGGACGACGTCGCGCGTGTGGACGCCTTCGTCCACGAGTCGAAGGCGGTCCCGGCGCGCGGATGAAGAAGAAAGAGCAAAGACCAGGGGATTCGGATTCGGAATTTCTTTTGAAAGGGGATCGCGTGAGACTCTCGTTCAGAAACGCAGCGGCGGTTTGCGCCGTGACCTTCCTCACCGCGCCGGCGTCGTTCTCTCTTCCACTCGAAGAAAAAAAACCCTCGCCCGCCGCTTCGGCGCCGAAGAACGAGGAGAAGGCCTCCAAAATGATCAAGACCCCTTCCGGCCTCCAGTACGAGGACACCGTCGTCGGCACCGGCGCCTCGCCGAAGCCCGGCCAGAAATGCGTCATGCACTACACGGGCTGGCTGTGGGAGAACGGCGCGAAGGGCAAGAAGTTCGACAGCTCGGTCGACCGCGGCCAGCCGTTCGAGTTCCAGATCGGCCTCGGCATGGTCATCAAGGGCTGGGACGAGGGCGTCATGACGATGAAGGTGGGCGGCAAGCGCACGCTCCTCATCCCGGCGAACCTCGGCTACGGCTCGCGCGGCGCCGGCGGGGTCATCCCGCCGAACGCGACCCTGCTCTTCGACGTCGAGCTTCTCGCGCTCAAATAGGCCGTCTGAAGCATCCGAATCAGGCCCTTCGCGGGGCCCGCCCCTAAATTCTGGGTGCGGGGCTCTCCCCGCGGAGGGTTTTCATGCAGAGCCCCGTGAGGCGTGTCGTCATCCTCGGCGCGGCCGGCCGCGATTTCCACGACTTCAACACCGTCTTCCGCGACAGACCCGGCCACCAGGTCGTCGCCTTCACGGCGACGCAGATCCCGGGGATCGACGCGCGGCGGTACCCCGCCGCCCTCGCGGGCGCGCTCTACCCGGACGGCATTCCGATCGTCCCGGAGGACTCCCTCGAGGACCTCATCCACCGGGAGAAGATCGACCTCTGCGTCTTCTCGTACTCCGACGTCGCCCACACGCAGGTGATGCACGTCGCCTCGCGCGCGATCGCCGCCGGAGCGGACTTCCTCCTGCTCGGGGCCGACCGGACGATGCTCAAGTCGAAGGTCCCGGTCATCGCCGTCACGGCCGTGCGCACGGGCGCCGGCAAGAGCCAGACGACGCGCTACCTCTCGCGCATCCTCAAGGAGATGGGCCTCAGGGCCGTCGCGATCCGCCACCCGATGCCGTACGGGGACCTCGCCGCGCAGGCCTGCCAGCGCTTCGCCTCGTACGCGGACCTCGACACGGAGAAGTGCACGATCGAGGAGCGCGAGGAGTACGAGCCGCACATCGACAACGGCTTCGTCGTGTACGCGGGCGTCGACTACGAGAGGATCCTGAGGCGCGCCGAGACCGAGGCCGACGTGATCCTCTGGGACGGCGGCAACAACGACCTGCCGTTCTACGTCCCCGACCTCCACATCTGCATCGCGGACCCGCACCGCCCGGGCCACGAGACCGCCTACCACCCGGGCGAGGCGAACTTCCGCCGCGCGGACGTGATCCTCGTGAACAAGTGCGACACGGCCGACGAGGGGAACATCCACGCCGTCGAGCGGGCCGCCGCGAAGCTGAACCCGAAGGCGCGCGTCCTGCGGGCGAACTCGCCGGTCGTCTGCGAGCACCCCGAGCTCGTCCGCGGAAAGCGGGTCCTCGTCGTGGAGGACGGCCCGACGCTGACGCACGGGGGCATGACCTTCGGCGCCGGTCTCGTCGCCGCCAAGAAGGCCGGGGCCGCGCGCATCGTCGACCCGATGCCTTACGCCGTGGGCTCGCTCGAGGCGACGTACCGCAAGTACCCGAACGCCGCGGGAATCCTCCCGGCGATGGGGTACGGCGAGGCGCAGATCGCCGATCTCGCCGCGACGATCGCCGGGACGCCCTGCGACGTCGTCGTCGTGGGGACGCCGATCGACCTCACGAGGGTCGTGAAGCTCGCGAAGCCCACGGTCCGCGTGCGGTACGAGCTCGAGGAGGTCCTGCCCGGCGGCCTCGCCGAGGAGGTGTCCCGGGTCGTCCGGACGCCCGTCGGGACGGGGCGTTAGCCGCGGCCGGTTCCGGGGACGGGGTGCGGGGACTTATAGTCCCGCGCGATGGTCCTTCTCTCGCGGACGATCCACTTCAACGCGGCCCACCGGCTCTTCAATCCGGGAAAGAGCGAGGAGTGGAACCGCGCGACGTACGGTGACGCGGCGAACCCGTCCGGGTACGGCCACAACTACGCCCTGGAGGTCTCCGTGGCAGGGGAGGCCGATCCCGTGACCGGAATGGTCGTCAATCTCACGGACCTCGACCGGATCCTCAAGGAAGAGGTCGACCGGCCGCTCGACCACCGCCACCTGAACGCGGAGATCCCCGAGTTCGCGTCGACGGTCCCGACCGCCGAGAACCTCGCCCGGTGGATCTGGGACCGCGTCGCCGCGCGCCTCGCGAAGGAGGGCTGGCCCTGCCGCCTGCAGAGCCTGAAGCTCACCGTGACGCCGACCTTCTCGGTCGAGCTGGTTTCGGAGGGAGCGAAGGGAAAGAGCTAGAGGGGGAGAGAGAAAGAGAAGAGAAGATTTTCTTAGAAGGTGTGTGTGGGGCCGCGGCGCGCAATCCGCCGCAGCGGTCACTCGAGCGGTTCCAAGGCGATTCACCCTTCGAAGAAATTTGCAGGCCGTCTCCCCATGCGGGGACGCCTGCATTTCAGAGAGGGATTCTTCTTCTCTCTCTCTTCCGAAAACTCAAATGTTCTCTCGCCCCCGCGGCGAGAGCCGCGGCCTCGATCGCCTCGCGCCCCCACGCCACCTCCGCGGGCGCATGCGCGTCGGACGAGAAGACGATCGGAACGCCCGAGGCGACGAGGCTTCGCGAGGAGCGCGGGAGCGGGATATTCCTCGCCGACCGTCTTCCTGAGCCCCGCGCTCGAGACCTCGACGGCGACGCCCGCGGCCCGCGCGGCTTCGACCGCCACGCCTTCGGCCCGCGCGACGGACGCCGGCATCCGGTGGCCGAACTTCTTCGGCAGGTCGAAGTGCGTGAGGACGTCGAAGAGGCCCGTCGCCGCCGCCTTCGCGAGGAGCCGGTAGTACTCGCCCCAGAGCGCTTCCGTTCCCTCGCGCTCGTGCCGCGCTCCCGAGTGCGGCGCGTCGATCCAGTCTCCCCGCACCCAGTGGACGCTCCCGAGGACGACGTCCCAGTCGTGCGCGGCGAGGATCTCCGCGAGCCCCGCCTCGTGCCCCTCGGCGTAGTCGGCTTCGAGGCCGAGGAGGACCTCGATGCGGCCCGCGAACTCCTCGCGCAGGGCGAGCACCTCCTCGACGTAGCCGGGGAGCTCGCCGCGCGTCATGGCGATCCCGGGGTCCGGGTCGTCGCCGGGAAGGAAGTACAGGGGGCCGTGGTCCGTGAACGCGATCTCGTCGAGCCCGCGCGCGAGCGCCGTCTCGACGTACGAACGCATCGCCCCGCCCGCGTGGCCGCAGCGGTCCGTGTGGACGTGGTACTCGGTCCTGGTCCGGGAGTTGCTTCTCGAGACGCGCATGGGGCCCCGGCGAAGTGTAGTCTCGGCAACCGGGGGATTCATGGCGATCCGGATCAATCGCGTCTACACGCGGGGAGGCGACGCCGGCGAGACGAGTCTCGTGGGCGGGCCCCGCGTCGCCAAGGACGCCGTTCGCATCCAGGCCTACGGCACGGTCGACGAGCTCAACGCGGTCCTCGGCCTCGTCCGCACGGCGAACCGCGAGCCGGGCGCCTCCGACGAGGACCGCGCGCGGCTGGACGCGCTCCTCACGCGCCTCCAGAACGAGCTCTTCAACCTCGGGTCCGACCTCGCGACGCGGATCGAGGACCGCCACCCGAAGCAGCCCGTCGTCGAGGAGCGGCACGTGACGTTCCTCGAGAGGACGATCGACGAGCTGAACGAAGGCCTGCCCGAGCTGCGTTCGTTCGTGCTGCCCGGGGGCGGGTGGGTCTCGTCGTTCCTACACCAGGCGCGCACGGTCTGCCGGCGCGCCGAGCGGCTCGTGACGACGCTCGCACGGGAGGAGGCCGTCGGCCCCCAGGTGCTCGCGTACCTGAACCGCCTGTCGGACCTCCTGTTCGTCCTCGGTCGCTGGGCCGCGCGCGCGCGGCGCGAGCCGGAGCCTCTCTGGGAGCCCGAGAAGAGTTGACGCGTGCCTCGGTGGCCTGGGGAGGGATCGTGGCCGCGCTCCTGGCGGCCCCGGCCGTGGCCCAGGGGCTGCCCGAGATCTCCACGGTCGAGATCCGCACGACGGACGTCTTCTCGGAGGCGGAGGCCGCGCAGAAGTTCTTCCTCTACCGCCTCGCGAACAGCCTTCACATCAAGACGAAGGCCCGCTTCATCGAGGAGCAGCTCCTCTTCCGGCCGGGCGATCCGCTGCGCCCCGAGATCCTCGCCGAGACCGAGCGCAACCTGCGCGCGTTCGGCCTCTTCCGCCGCGCCTCCGTGCGCGCCGAGGGGACCCGCGTCGTCGTGGAGACCGCCGACGCGTGGACGCTCCTCCTGCGCGGCTCGCTCTCGAACAAGGGCGGCGTCACCGAGTACTCGATCGGGGCCGAGGAATACAACCTGCTCGGGCTCGGCATGCAGTTCGGGTTCGGCTTCGAGCAGGAGACCGACCGCACCTCACGCTCGGCCTTCTTCGTCGACCCGAACGCGCTCGCGCCGCACGCGATCTTCCGCATCGACGTGGCGGACCTCTCGGACGGCCAGCGGTTCGCCGTCGCGTACGGGCGCCCGTTCTACGCGCTGGAGGTTCCGTGGGCGCTCGAGGGCCTCGTGAACCGATCCGACTTCGACACGAAGCTCTACGCCGGGGGCGAGGAAGCGGCCACGTGGGCCCAGCGCCAGCGGGTCGCGCTCTTCTCGGGGGGCAAGAGGATCTCGGGCGACGTCACCGGCGTCGACCGGCTCCTCGGGTCGATCGAGTGGAACGAGGTGCGCCTCCGTCCCAAGGCCGGCCCGCCCCCTCCCGACACCCCCGCGTCGGACCGCCGCTTTCTCTTCTTCTCCGCGGGCTTCGAGCACGCCGGCTCGGAATGGATCACGCGCCGGCAGGTCGACCAGATCGAGCGCGACGAGGACTTCAATCTCGCGACGAGCCTGCGCGGCGAGGTCGGGATCTCGCCGAGCTTCGACGACCGGGGGGTGGCCGGCCGGCTCCTCGCGAACCTGCAGTCCGGCACGTCGTTCCCGATGGGCTTCGCCCTCTTCACCGGGACGGGATCGACGCGGCTCCAGGGCGGCTTCCAGAACGCGACCGTGAGCGCGGACGCGCGGGGTTACGTCCTGACGGGTCCGTGGGCGTTCGTCGGCCGCCTCGGGACGCTCGTCGGATGGCGCCTCGACCCGGAGGACCAGATCGCCCTCGACGGCGCGACCGGCATGCGCGGCTACCGGCTCCACGCCGTCGAGGGCAACCGGCGCCTCGTCGCGAACGCGGAGGCGCGCGTCCTGATCGTGCCCGAGATCTTCTCGCTCCTGTCCTTCGGGCTCGCGGCCTTCGGAGACGCCGGCTACTCGTGGGGCGATCCGGACGGCTCCTGGCGCCTCGCCGACGCCGGGGTCGGGCTCCGGATCGGGATCACGCGCGCGAGCAAGAACAGCCTCGTGCGGATCGACGTCGCGCGGGTGCTCCACCCGGATCCGCTCGGACGGACCGGGTGGCTCGTCTCGTTCGCCTCGGGGCAGGCCTTCTGACGCGCCGGCGCGCCGCGCCTCAGTGGATGCCCTGGGCCGCCAGCCAGCGCTCCGCGTCGATCGCCGCCTTGCAGCCCTCGCCCGCCGCGGAGACGGCCTGGCGGTAGAGGAAGTCCGCGACGTCGCCCGCGGCGAAGATGCCGTCGACCGAGGTCTTCGTCGTCGGGTGCGCGATCGTCAGGTAGCCGACCTCGTTCATCTCGAGCTTGCCCGCGAAGATCGCGGTGTTCGGCTGGTGGCCGATCGCGGCGAAGTAACCCGACACGGCGAGGGTCTCCACCGTGCCCGTCTTCGTGTTCTTCACGCGCACGCCCGTGACCCCGACGCCGGGCTCGCCGAGGATCTCCTCGACGACCGTGTCGAGGTGGACCTCGATCATCGGGTTCGCCAGGGCGCGTTGCGCCATGATCTTCGAGGCCCGGAACTCGGCGCGGCGGTGCACGAGGTGGACCTTCGTGCAGAACTTCGTGAGGAAGGTCGCCTCCTCCATCGCGGTGTCCCCGCCGCCCACGACGACGACCTCCTTGCCGCGGAAGAAGAAGCCGTCGCAGGTCGCGCAGGCCGAGACGCCGTAGCCGAGGAGCTTCTTCTCGCTCTCGAGCCCGAGGTACTTCGCGGAGGCGCCGGAGGCGACGATGACCGCGTCGGCCGTGACCTTCCCGCCGGACTCGAGCGTCAGGACGAACGGCTTCGCCTTCACGTCGACGTCGACGACCGTGTCCACCGCGATCTCGGTCCCGAATCGCTGGGCCTGCTTGCGGGTGACGTCCATGAGCGCGGGCCCCTGGATCCCGTGCTCGAAGCCCGGGAAGTTCTCGACCTCGGTCGTCGTCGTGAGCTGGCCTCCGGGCTGGATGCCCTCGAGGACGAGCGGCGCGAGATTCGCGCGGGAGGCGTAGATCGCGGCCGTGAGACCGGCGGGGCCGGATCCGATGATCACGACCCTGTAGTGGGTTTTCTGAGGCATGTCGGTGATTCTTTCACTTTCGGGGGAGGCGTCGCCGCGCGGGCCGGCGGCGACCCTCCCGCCCGTCTCACTTCGTGGCCGCGGCGAAGTACTCTTTCGACTGCTCCCAGTCGGCCTTCATCGACTTCGTGCCGGGCTTCCAGTCCGCCGGGCAGACCTCGCCGTTCTCGCGGACGAACTGGAAGGCCTGGAGCAGGCGGAGCGTCTCGTCCACCGAGCGGCCGACGCCGAGGTTGTTGATCGTCGCGTGCTGGACCACGCCGTCGGGGTCGATGAGGAAGAGCCCGCGCAGGGCGACCTTTCCGTCTTCGGCGAGGACGCCGTATTCCTCGGCGAGCTCCTTGCCGAGGTCCTCGAGGAGCGGGTACGCGAGGCCCTTGATGCCGCCCTCCTCGCGGCGCTTCTCGGTCCACGCGAGGTGGCTGTATTTCGAGTCGACGGAGGCGCCGAGGACCTCGGCGCCGAGCTTCTTGAACTCGCCGAGGCGGTCCGAGAACGCGAGGATCTCGGTCGGGCAGACGAACGTGAAGTCGAGCGGGTAGAAGAAGAGGACGACCCACTTCCCCTTGTAGTCCGAGAGGCGGTAGTGGGCGAAGCGCCCGTTGAGGACGCCTTCGAGGGCGAATTCCGGGGCCTGGCGGCCGACGATCTGCGGCATGGGGTTACTCCTTGGGATCCTGTGTCCGGGATTTCTCGGGGCGGGAGCGCCCCGGCCCTTGTAGTTTAGACCAAGTCCAGATAAAGTCCAGCCCCTCACGGTTGCACGAACCGCCCCCGGGGCCGAGATTCCCGGGGGAACCCGAAAAGGAGGCCACATGGCAGAGCTGAAGGGAACGAAGACCCACGAGAACCTCAAGCACGCATTCGCGGGCGAGAGCCAGGCGAACCGGCGCTACCTCTACTTCGCGGACAAGGCCGACATCGAGGGCTATCCGGAGATCGCCGGCAACTTCCGCGACACGGCGGAGGGCGAGACCGGCCACGCGCACGGCCACATGGACTACCTCAAGGCCGCCGGCGACCCCGCCACCGGGCTCCCGTTCGGCTCGACCGAGCTGAACCTCAAGAGCGCCATCGAGGGCGAGACGTACGAGTACACGCAGATGTACCCGGGGTTCGCCAAGACCGCCCGCGAGGAGGGCTTCGTCGAGGTCGCGGACTGGTTCGAGACGCTCGCGCGCGCCGAGAAGTCGCACGCGAACCGCTTCAGCAAGCTCCTGACGACGATCGGCTGAAGACCGTTCGGGGCCCCGCCGCCTGAAGCGCACGAACTATGGCGCCGCGGACGGTCAGGGCGCATTTTCTTCTGAAGGTGAAGAGGGCCGAGGCGCTCGACCGCCGCGCGGGGACGCCGGAGAGCGTCTCGGTTCGTTTTCTTCGAAGGAGGAATGGGGCGCGAAGCTCCCGATCACCGCGGAGGCGGCGAGGCGCTCCGACCCCACTCACCCTTCTAAGAAATCTTCTCTTCTCTTTCGTCTTCGCTCTCTTCCTCCGAATCTTCCTCCGAAAGCAGAGTGAACATGGGAGCCGTTGGAACCCCGATCGCCGTGAAAGACGCGGCGACCCTCACCGCCGAGCTCACGCGCATCGCGGACATCTGTCACGGCTGCCGCCGGTGCTTCTCGTTGTGCCCCTCGTTCGAGATCCTCTTCAAGGGGCTCGACGTCCCCGAGGTGGACGGCGAGGCCGACAAGCTGCCGGGGAAGGTCCTCGAGGACTTCGTGGACCTCTGCTACGAGTGCAAGCTCTGCCTGCCGCACTGCCCGTACATCCCCCCGCACCGCTGGGGCGTGGACGTCCCGCACCTCGTCCTCGACGCGCGGCGCGTGAGGATGGAGACGCGCGGCGGGCTCCCGCTGCGCGAACGCCTCCTGTCCGATCCGGACGCCCTCGGGCGGGCCGCGTCGACGTTCGCGCCGGTCGCGAACTTCGTGAACACCCTGCCTCTCGCGAGGTGGGCGATGGAGAAGACGGTGGGCGTCGCCGCGAGGAAGGATCTGCCGCGGTTCGTGTGGCAGACGTTCACGCGCTGGTTCGAGACGCGCGAGGCGCCGAGAGGGCGGAACGCCCGGCGCCGCGAAGGCATAGGGCCGTCCTCTTCCCGACCTGCTCGGTGGAGTGGAACCGGCCCGAGATCGGGAAGGCCGCCGTCGCCGTCCTCGAGAGGAACGGCGTCGAGGTGGCCGTCGCCTACCCGCAGTGCTGCGGGATGCCGCTCTTCGACGTCGGGGACGTCGCGGGCGCCGACGAGGCCCGACGGACGTTCGTGTCCGCGATGAAGGGGTGGGTCGAGAAGGGCTACACGATCGTGACGCCCGGGCCCGTCGTGCTCCCTCATGGTCAAGAAGGAATACCCCTGGCTCGCCGCGCGGGGCGGCGCGACCGACGCGGACACGGAGCTCGTCGCGAAGAACACGCGAGACCTCTTCGAGTTTCTCGCCGAGCTCAAGGCGCAGGGGCTCCTCGCGCTGGATTTCCCGAAGGCGCCGAAGTCCGTCGCCTACCACCTCCCGTGCCACCTGAAGGTCCAGAACATGGGCTTCAAGTCGCGCGACCTCCTCGCGGCGACCGGCGCCTCCGTCACGATGGTCGAGAAGTGCTCGGGCCACGACGGGACCTGGGCGATGAAGGCCGAGTACTTCGACGAGTCCATGAAGGTCGGCCGGAAGCTCTTCGACGGCCTCGCGGCGGCGGGCGCCGAGGTCGTCGCCTCCGACTGCGCCCTCGCGGGCGTCCACATCCACCAGGGGATGGGCGTCCCGGTCCTGCACCCGATCGAGGTCCTGAGGGACGCCTACGGGCTGCCGCGATGAAGAAGCTCACGCTCTCCGACGTCAAGAACCTCCACGAGTACGAGCTGATCCGCGACGACTGGAAGAGGGACGTCATCGCCGCCAAGGCGCGGCGACGGGTGACCCTCGGGGAATGGATCTCGCTCGTCTTCGAGAACCGCCTGACGGTTCTCCACCAGGTCCAGGAGATGTGCCGCGCCGAGCGCATCGTGAAGCCCGAGGGCGTGCAGCAGGAGCTCGACGTCTACAACGAGCTGCTGCCCGACCCGGGCGAGCTCTCCGCGACGCTCCTCGTCGAGATCACCGACGTCGACCGCGTGAAGGACGAGCTCGACAAGCTGCTCGGGCTCACGTCCGGGGAGCACCTCTGGCTCGAGATCGCCGGCCGGCGCGTCTTCGGCCGCTTCCTGGGCGGGCAGAGCCGCGAGGACCGCATCGCCGCCGTCCAGTACGTCCGCTTCCCCGTCGGGACCGACCCGGCCGTCCGGACCGCGCTCGAGTCGGGGCCCCTTCCGGTGGTTCTCCATCTCGCGCACCCGCACGTGAGGGAGAGCGCGCTCCTCCCGCCGGAGACGCGTCGCGAACTGGCCCTCGATCTCGCGCCGGACGGCGCGCACTAGAATCTTCCGCGTGATCATCCACCTCCTGCGCCACGCCGAAGCCGAGGACGTCTCGCCGACCGGGCGCGACGCCGACCGGCGCCTGACCGAGGACGGCCGGCGGCGCATGAAGACCGTCGCCCGGACGGTCGCGAACCTGGATCCGGCCTACGACGCGATCCTCGTCTCGCCCTTCGTCCGGGCGCGCCAGACGGCCGAATCCGTGGCCGAGGCCTGCGGGTATCGCAGGCCCCTCGTCGAGACGAGGGCCCTCGTGCCGAACGCGGACCCCGTGGACGTCCTCCACGAGCTCGCGCGCCTCCGGCCGGGGACGGCCCTCCTCGTGGGCCACCAGCCGCATTTCGGGCGCCTGTTCGGGTTCCTCCTGTCGGGCCGGTCGGACCTCGAGGTCTCGATGAAGAAGGCGGGTCTCGCGGCCTTCGATGCCGGGCCGGACCCGTCACTCGGGCGGGCGGAGCTGAAGTTCTACCTGCCGCCGAGGCTCCTGGAAGAGCTTTCCTGACAGACACTTGGCGTGTGTCGGCCGGACTCTCGCCGGTTTCCTGATAGCATCTCCGGCTCTTGGAGGATCGGTTTCGAATATGGGTAAAAGCGTAGCTCTCGGCTGCATCGTCCTCGTCCTCGTCGGCGTTCTCGTCGTGGGGGGCATGGCGGCGGGGGCGTACAACAAGCTCAACGCGGCGGACCAGGCTGTGTCGGGCGCCTGGGCCCAGGTCGAGAACGTCTACCAGCGCCGGGCCGACCTGATCCCGAACCTCGTGGAGACGGTCAAGGGCGCCGCGAACTTCGAGAAGGAAACGCTCACGCAGGTCATCCAGGCCCGCGCGTCGGCGTCCCAGATCAAGCTGGACGCGAACGCGATCAAGGATCCCGCGAACTTCCAGAAGTTCCAGCAGGCGCAGGACCAGCTCGGCGGAGCGCTCTCGCGGCTCCTCGTGACGGTCGAGAAGTACCCCGAGCTGAAGGCGAACCAGAATTTCCGCGACCTGCAGACGCAGCTCGAGGGCACCGAGAACCGGATCTCCGTCGAGCGCGGCCGTTTCAACGACACGACGCAGGCCTACAACACCCTGCGCCGCTCGTTCCCGACGGTCATCGTCGCGAACTTCGCCGGCTTCAAGGAGCGCCCGTTCTTCAAGGCCGCCGAGGGCTCCGACAAGCCGCCGGCCGTGAAGTTCTGACGAGAAGAAGAAAGTAGAACCGAAGAGAAGACTCGGATTTCGGATTTCTTAGAATGACAAGAGACGGAGGGGAGCAGCGGCGCGGTGCCGGTGAGCTTCTCGCCGCCACTCTTCCTTTCAAAGAAATCTTCCTCTTTCTCTTCTTCTTCGTCTTCCTCCTCGTCTTCTTCCGGCGCAGCGCTCGCGGCGGGGCCCGCGGTCCCGCCCGCCCCGACGCGTTTCGTGACGGACAAGGCCGGGGTGCTCTCGGCCGGCACGGCGGCGCGCCTCGAGCAGCTCCTCGAGAGCTTCGAGAAGGAGACGTCGGACCAGTTCCTCGTCTACACCGAGCGCGTGGTGCCCGAGGGGACGACGCTCGAGGAGTACACCGTGGCCTGCGCCCAGGCCTGGCGCGCGGGTCAGGCGCAGCGCAAGAACGGGATGATCCTGTTCGTCTTCCCCGAGTCGCACAAGGTGCGCCTCGAGGTGGGCTACGGGCTCGAAGGCGCCATGCCCGACGCGCTCGCGAGGCGCGTCCTCGACGAACAGGTTCTTCCGCGCTTCCGGGCCGGCGACTACGACGGCGGGATCACGGCCGGCGTCGAGGCGGCGATCGCCGCCACGAAGGGCGAGTACAAGGGCACCGGAAGCACGCAGGCCCGGAAGAAGGGGCGCGGCGAGATTCCGATCCCCTTCCCGATGTTCCTGCTCCTCCTCCTCCTGTTCTTCTTCGTCATCCTTCCCGCCCTGCGCGGCGGAAGGCGGGGCCGGTACTGGTACCTGGGCGGCGGCGGCTTCGGGGGCGGCGGCTTCGGCGGCGGCTTCGGGGGCGGAGGCGGCGGCGGGGGCGGATTCTCCGGCGGCGGCGGCTCCTTCGGGGGCGGCGGCGCGAGCGGGAGCTGGTGATGGGCGAGAACCGCGCGAAGGCATTCTTCGAGAGCCTCGACCACCCCGCGATCGTCGAGGCGATCCGTCGCGCGGAAGCGCGAAGCTTCGGCGAGATCCGCGTCCACCTCCACCGCGGTCGGGTCGAGGACGCCCGGGCCGAGGCCGAGAGGACGTTCCTGCGTCTCGGGATGGACAGGACCGCCCGCGGATCCGCCTGCCTGATCTTTCTCGCGCCCGCCTCGCGCACCTTCGCGGTCGTCGGCGGGGCGGGGATCCACGAAAAGGTGGGTGACACGTTCTGGCTCGAGGCCCGCGACGCGGCACGCGAGAGGTTCGCCGAGGGGAAGTTCACGGAGGGGATCGTCGCCGCCGTCACGAAGCTCGGTGACGCCCTCGCCCTCTTCTTTCCGCGGGACGCCGTCGCCGACCGCAACGAGCTCCCCGACGACGTCAGCGAGGACTGAGCGGGCCCGTTTCCGGCGCTTTGACAGGCGGGCCGCCCTCTGGTATTTTTGCCGGCCCTTTTGACCTCTTCAGGTCGGGGTTTCAGGAGAAACCATGTACGCAGTGATCCGCACCGGGGGCAAGCAGGTTCGCGTCGCCGAAGGCGACGTGGTCCGTGTCGAGCGCCTCACCAAGGAGACCCTGCAGAAGGGCGCCGAGGTGTCCCTCACGGAAGTCCTCGCGATCGGCCGGGAGGACGGCCTCCATCTCGGGTCGCCGCTCGTCGCCGGCGCGACGGTCACCGGCGTCGTCGTCCGCGAGACGCGCGGGCCGAAGCTCCTCGTCTACAAGAAGAAGCGCCGCAAGGGCTTCCAGCGCACCCACGGACACCGGCAGGACCTCGTCGAGGTCCGCATCGCTTCCATCAAGGCCTAGAGAAAAGAGCGGAGACGGACAGATGGCACACAAGAAAGGTCAGGGCTCGTCCCGCAACGGCCGCGACAGCAACGCGCAGCGCCTCGGCGTCAAGCGGTTCGCGGGCCAGCTCGTCACCGGTGGCTCGATTCTCGTCCGGCAGCGCGGCACGCCGCTCAAGCCGGGCGCGCACGTGGGCCGCGCCAAGGACGACTCGCTCTTCGCGAAGGTCGACGGCACGGTGAACTTCCACGACAAGGGCCGCCTCGGGCGCTACGTCTCGATCACCCCGGTCGCCGCGAAAGCCAACTAAGTCGTTTAGGGTTCCTTGGGCCATTCGTTTCTTCTTTGAAAGAGCGAAGGCGCGTAGCGCCTTCGACCTGAGAAAAACGGCCGAGCGCGCGCAGCGAGTCAAGGCCGGCGCGCCTTGACGCGCGAGCACGCAAGGCACCCCGAAAGCAGCGCACCATGTTCATCGACGAAGCCTTCATCCACGTCGCCGGCGGCGACGGCGGGAACGGCTGCGTCGCGTTCCGGCGCGAGAAGTTCGTCCCGCACGGCGGTCCCTCGGGAGGCGACGGAGGGGACGGCGGGTCCGTCACGCTCGTCGCCGACGGCTCGCTGAACACGCTCTACCCCTTCCGCTTCACGAAGCGTTTCCTCGCCGGCCGCGGCGGCCACGGCTCCGGCAACAACCGCCACGGAAAGAACGGCGCCGACCGCGAGGTGTCCGTTCCCGTCGGGACGGTCGTGAAGGACCGCGCGACGGGCGAGGTCCTCGGAGACCTCGTGGAAGCGGGCCAGGGGCTCCTCGTCGCCAAGGGGGGGCGCGGGGGCCGCGGCAACGCGCGCTTCGCGACCTCCACGAACCGCACGCCTCGCCGGGCCGATCCCGGCACCGACGGCGAGCAGCGGGACCTCGGACTCGAGCTGAAGCTCCTCGCGGACGTCGCGCTCGTCGGCCTCCCGAACGCGGGGAAGTCCACGCTCATCGCGGCGATCTCCGCCGCTCGGCCGAAGATCGCCGACTACCCGTTCACGACGCTCGTCCCGAATCTCGGCGTCGTCTCGTGGGACCGGTTCCGGACCTTCGTCGCGGCCGACGTGCCGGGCCTCATCGCGGGCGCCCACGAGGGCCACGGCCTCGGGATCCGGTTCCTCAAGCACGTCGAGAGGTCGCGCCTCATCGCGCACCTCGTCGACGCGGCGGCGCTCTCCGCGGAGGAGCCCGGCGGCGACGCCGAGGCGGCGGTCGCGACGATCGAGAACGAGCTCGCCTCGTTCCAGCCGGAGCTCGCGCGGCGCGAGCGCGTGCTCGTCGCGTCGAAGGCGGACGCCGCGACGCCCGAGCAGATCCGGGCCGTCGGACGGGCCGCGAAGAAGCGTGGCCTCGCGTTCTTCGCGATCTCGGCGGCGGCGCGGCAGGGCCTCGAGCCGCTCGTGACGCACCTCGGGACGCGTCTCGACGCCCTCGCGGCCGAGGCGGACCGCGCGGAGAGCAGCGGCCGGTGACGTTGCGGATCGGCGTCTACGGGGGCTCGTTCGATCCCGTGCACCTCGGGCACGTCGTGCCCGTCGAGGAGACGCGCGTGCGGCTCGGCCTCGACCGCGTCCTGTACGTCCCGGCGTACCACCCGCCGCACAAGCCGGCGTCGCCCTCGGCCCCGGCGCACCACCGCTTCGCCATGCTCGCCCTCGCGCTCGAACCCTATCCGAGCCTCCTCCTGTCGGATTTCGAGGTCGCGCGAGGCGGGACGACCTACACGATCGAGACGCTCCGTCACCTGCGCGCGCAGCGGGCGGACGCCGAGATCCTCCTCGTCCTCGGATCGGACTCGCTGGCGCAGATCGAGACGTGGCGGTCCTTCCGCGAGCTCCTGGCGGAGTTCCGGGTCGTCGTCGTCGAGCGCGAGGGCAGCGGGAGGGAGACCCTGGCCCGGACCCTGCCGCCCGACGTCTCGGCGCGGTTCGCCCCGGAAGGCGCGCGCCCGGACTCTCAGGCCTCCGAGCCGTCGATCTTCTGGGGCGGCAACGCTCCGGTTACAATTTCCTCCACGTGGTTAAGGCGCGCGATCCCCGCGGGAGAAGACCTCAGCGGAAGTCTCCCGGTGAACGTGGTGGCGTACCTTCGAAAGCACGGCCTCTACCGCCTCCCGTGAAGCACCCCGTCCCGCCGCTCGGGGACGTGGACGACCTCATCGCGGCGACGCTCGCACGGGCCGGCGCGTCGCCGGCCGAGCGGCCCCCGCATGCCGCCGACGCCGCGGTCGAAGCCCGGCTGATGGCGCACCTCAAGAAGGGGGTCGCGGCCCTTCTCGACAAGAAGGCCGAGAAGCTCGTCGTCCTGAACCTGCAGGGCCTGACCTCGATGGCCGATTACTTCGTCCTCGCGACGGCCGGAAGCGACCGGCAGGCGCAGGCGCTGGCGGACGCCGTCGAGGCGGCGCTCAAGGCCGAGGGACGCCGGCCGCTCTCGATCGAGGGTTACTCCTCGCCCTGGATCCTCGTGGACTACGGCGACGTCGTCTTCCACATCTTCCACGACGAGGCGCGGCGCTTCTACGGGCTCGAGCGCCTCTGGGGCGACGCGCCGGACGCGACCGCGTCGTTCCGCTGACGCGCGTGGCGACGCGCGCGCGCCGGAGCGCCCCCGTCCCGGCGCCGCTGTTCGCGACGCGGCACCGCGGGCTGAGGGAGCAGCTTCGCCGCCTCGCACGCGCCGCCGACTCCGCGAACACGGTCCTCCTCCTCGGGGCCCCCGGAACCGGAAAGGACCGGCTCGCCCGGCTCCTCCACGAGCGCTCGCGGCGCGCCGCCGAGCCCTTCGTGCGCGTCGACCTCGCGGCCGTCGCGGACGACCTCTTCGAGAGCGAGCTCTTCGGCCACGAGCGCGGCGCGTTCACCGGCGCCGTCGCGCCGAAGCCGGGGCTCCTCGAGGGCGCGGGCGCGGGGACGCTCTATCTCGACCGCATCGACGCGCTGTCCCTGCGCGCCCAGGGCAAGCTCCTGCGCCTCGTCGAGGAACGGATCGTCCGGCGCGTGGGCGGCACGCGCCAGACCGCCCTCAAGGCGCGGCTCGTGGCGTCCGCGGGGCCCGACCTCCCGCGGCGCGCGCGCAGCGGCGACTTCCGCGAGGACCTCTTCTACCGCCTCGCCGTCGTCACCGTGGCCCTTCCGCCGCTCGCGGACCGCCGCGAGGACCTCCTGCCCGCGGCGCGCGCGGTCGCCCGCGAGGCGGGCGGCCCGTCCGCGTTCACGCCCGCGGCCCGCGCGCTCCTTGCGGCCCACGCCTGGCGCGGGAACTTCCGGGAGCTCGAGAACGTCGTCCGCCGTGCCGCGGCCGCGGCCGCGTTCGCGAGGGCCGCGGCGATCGACGCCGCGCACCTCGAGCTCGCGGGTCCGTCCGATCCGGGCGCGCTGCTCGCGGCGGCGGCGCGCGCGGGCTGGACGCTCCGGCAGCTCACCGACGCCTACATCGGGATGGTTCTCGAGGACACGGGCGGCAACGTCGCGGAGGCGGCCCGGCGGCTCGGCATCGCGCGCAAGACGCTCTACGAGCGGCGGGGCTGACCGGGCTTGAGGATCCGCCTGCTCTTCGTCGGCAGGAGCGAGGACGCCGAGTTCGCGCGCGGCGTCGAACGCTACGTCGCGCGGGTCGCCCGCTTCGCGCCCTGCGAGGTCGTCGTCGTGAGGGAGGAGAAGCCGGGAGCCAGGGCGGACGCCGTGCGGATCCGGGAGCGGGAGGCCGAGCGCCTTCTGGCGGCCCTGAAGCCCCGCGACCTCCTCGTCCTGTGCGACGAGAGGGGCCGGGAGCGGACGAGCGCCGAGTTCGCCCGGGACCTCCGCGGATGGCTCGATTCCGGGCCCTCGGCCGTCGTTTTCGCGGTCGGGGGCGCCTTCGGTCTCGACCCGTCTCTGGCCGGGAGGGCGCGTGCTATCCTCTCGCTTTCCCGGATGACCCTGCCCCACCAGATGGCAAGGTTGCTCCTGGCGGAGCAGGTCTACCGGGCGACCGCGACGCTCTCCGGCGTCGCGTATTCCAAGTGACCCCGAGGAAAACCGCATGTCCCCCAAGTCGGCGCTTGCCACCGCGAAAGTCTCCAAGAAGGAATCCGGCGAAAAGGTCAGGAAGCGTCTCGTCGCCAAGCGAGACGAGCTCCTGAACGACCTCGCCAAGAACCGCGAAGTCTCCGACGAGACGGTCGACGAGTCCGCGCAGGACATGGCCGACCGCGCCACGTCGGCGTACACGAAAGAGTTCGCGTACTCGCTCTCCGAGAGCGACCGGAAGATCCTGCTCCTCATCGACGAGGCCCTCGGCCGGCTCGAGGCCGGCACGTACGGAACCTGCGTGAACTGCGGCCAGCCCGTGCAGGAGAAGCGCCTCGAGGCCGTTCCCTGGGCCCGCCACTGCCTGGACTGCCAGGAGCTGCAGGACAAGGGGCTGCTCTAGGTCTCGAGAGAAGAGGAAGAAGAGAAGAGAAGATTTCTTAGAAGGTGAAGAGGGGGAGGCGGCGGGGAACCGTCGAGCCGCCTCCGAGGCGCCGCGGCGGCTGTCACCCTTTCTAAGAGAATCTTCTCTTCTCTTCGGTTCCTCTCTCGTTCTCTTTCTTTCTAAGAGAATCTTCCCTCCGGGCCCCCTGTAGGATGGGCGCGTGACAGCGCCCGGAGCCGTTCGCCGAGATCGCGCCGCTGCTTTCGGCGGCGCGGACGGCGCCCCTTCCGCCCCTCCTCTTCGTCACCGGCGACGACGACTGGATCGTCGCCGAGGCCGTGCGGCGGATCGCCGCCGCCTTCCGCGAGGGCTTCCGCGAGGGCGAGGTCACGTCCTACGAGGCCGCCGGCGGCGGCGTCGCCGAGGCCGTCGCGGACGCCGCGACGATCGCGCTCTTCGCGACGAACCGGCTCGTGACGCTCGAGGCGACGGACCTGTTCCGCGGCCGGGGGCTCTCGGCCGAGGACCTCGACGCGCTCCTCGACGAGGCCGCCGAATCGGGAGAGGACGCGCGGGCGATGACCCGCCTCGCGCGCCGGGCGCGCGCGCTCGCCGTCGCGGCCGGCGTGCCGGGGTCCGACGTCGCCGACGACCCCGAAGGCGCGGCGCGCCGCATCGCCGGGCGCGTCAAGCGCGCGGATCGCGCGGGCGCGCTCGCGGCGCTCCTCGGCCTCCCTCTCGCCGAGGACGAGGGGGCCGAGTCGGCTCTCGACCGCCTCCTCGACTTCGCCCGGCGCGCCGCGCCGTCCGACAACGTCCTCCTCGTCCACGCCGTCTCCCCGGACGGGCAGCACGCGGGCACGCAGCTCCTCCGGAGAGTCGCCCGCGCCGCCGATCTCGGCGCCGCGGACGAGGGAGCCCGCCGCGAGCGCCTCCATTCCCTCGGCCTCGAGCGCGCGATCGACCGCAAGGCGCTCGTCGACCCCGAGGTGCTCGAGCTCCTGAGCGGACGCGGGCGGCTCCAGGCGCGCGCGTTCCTCTCGGACCTCGACCGCCTCATCGACTCGTCCGAGGGGCCGCGCGTGACGGCCGAGGAGGCCGCGCGGCAGATCGCGGACGAGAGCCGCGAGTACGGCTCGGACTTCGTGGAGGCGGTCGCCTCGCGGGACATGCTCGAGGCGCTGCGTCTCCTCGGCAAGCTCCTGTCCGGCGGGACGTTCGCGGCCTTCCGCCCCTGGGGCGGCAAGGAGGAGGCGCCCCAGGCCGCGAAGAAGGGCCCGCGCGGGGAGGCCGCCTTCTTCCCGCTCCTCGGCCTCCTGGCGGGCGAGGTCCGGCGCATGCTCGCGCTCCGTGCGGCCCTCGAGGAGCGCGGCGCCTCGATGCGCCGCGCGGACTACCGCACGTTCGCGGACCGCATCCTGCCCGCGCTCAGGACGCCGAGGCCCGGGCTGCCGGCGCTGCCGCTCGACGGCCATCCGTTCGTTCTCCACAAGGCCTACCTCGCGGCGCTGAACTGGACCGCCGGGGAGCTCGCCGAGGCCCTCGTCGGGATCGAGGCGATCGACCGGGGCGTCAAGACGGGCGCCGGCTCGGGGAGCGAGCTCCTCGAGGCCTGGCTCCTCTCCCGCGCGCGGCCCGCGGCCCGGAGCGCGGCCGGATGAGCGCGGCCCTCCCCGGTGCGCCCGTCCGCTTCGACCGGCGGGACCGCCTCTTCATCGCGGCCTGCCTCGCCGTGATCGTCGTCGGCGCGGCCGTCGGGCGCGCGGGCTTCTCGCGTGCCTTCCCGGAGGCCTCGATCGACTTCAAGGTCACGCGCGAGGAGGCGGTGACACGCGGCGAGGCGGCGCTGAAGGCACGCGGCTTCTCCGTCGCCGGAATGCGTCCGCTCGCGACGTTCGACGTCGACGACGAGGCGAAGGTCTTCCTCGAGCGCACGCTCGGCCTCGAGAAGGCGAATCCTCTCTTCGCGACGACGGTGCCCGTCTGGCGCTGGTCCGTCCGGTGGGTCAAGCCGCTGGAGAAGCTCGAGTACCGGGCCGCGGTCGCGCCGGACGGCCGCGTCCTCGCCGTGCGCCGGCTGCTTCCCGAGAAGGAGGCGGCACCCGATCCCGGCGACGCGGCCGCGCGCGCCCTCGCGGAGGAGGCCGTCCGGAGGGACCGCGGGCTCGACACCGCGTCCCTGAGGTTCATCAGCGCCGTCGTCGACAAGCGGCCCGCCCGGACGGACCGGACCTTCGTGTGGGAGTCGAACACGATCCGGTTCGGCGACGCGGCGATGCGATATCTCGTCGAGGTCCAGGGCGACCGCGTCGGGCGGACGTCTCTCCATCTCGAGGTCCCCGAGAAGTGGCGGCGCGACTACGAGACGCTGCGCTCGAAGAACCTCGCGGCCGGAAGCGTCGCGACGTTCGGCCTCCTCCTGACCTTCCTCGCGGTCGTCGTCGTCTTCCTGCAGCGCGTGCGGCGCAAGGACGTGAAGTGGACGTGGGCCCTCGCGTTCGCGTGCGTCGGCGCGGTGCTCCAGCTCCTGTCCTCCCTGAACGAGCTGCCGATCCGCCTCTTCGACTACGACACGGCCGACTCCTGGGGCGGCTTCCTCGCCACGTCGATCCTGGGGGCTGTCGCGGGCGCCGTCGCGCTCGGGGCCGTCCTCTTCCTCCTCGTCGCGGCCGGGGAGCCGCTCTACCGCGAGACGTACCCGGGCCAGCCGGCGCTCGGCCGGATCCTCGCGCGGCGCGGCCTGAGCTCGAAGCGTTTCTTCCGGGGGCTCCTCCTCGGCTACGCGATGACGGCCTTCTTCTTCGCGTACCAGGTCGTCTTCTACCTCACGGCGGACCGCTTCGGGGCGTGGGCGCCGGCGGACGTCCCGTACTCGAGCCTCCTCGGGACCTCGTTCCCGTGGCTCGGCGTCCTCCTCATGGGCTTCCTGCCCGCGACGACGGAGGAGTTCTCGTCGCGGATGTTCTCGATCCCGTTCGTGCGCCGCTTCGCGCCGGGCTGGGTCGCGGTCGCCCTTCCGGCGTTCATCTGGGGCTTCGCGCACAGCACGTACCCGAACCAGCCGTTCTTCATCCGCGGGCTGGAGGTCGGCTGCGCGGGGGTCCTGATCGGCGTCGTCTTCCTCAAGGAGGGGATCCTCCCGCTCCTCGTCTGGCACTTCACGGTGGACGCGGTCTACACGGCGCTCCTCCTCGTGCGCTCGTCGAACCCGTACTTCGTGATCTCGGGGGCCGGCGCCGCCCTCGTCCTGCTCCTGCCGATGGCGGTCGCGCTCGTCCTTTACGTGCGACGCGGCGGCTTCGCGCCGGACGAGGACCTCTCGAACGCGGCCGTCGGCTCGGCGCCCGAGCCCGCGCGCGCGGCGGAGCCGGAGCCGCTCGCGTGCGCGCCGCCGCGCGCGCTCCGCCCGGGGCGGCTCGCCCTCGCCGCCGGCCTCGGCCTCGTGGTCCTCTTCCTCGCCCGCGTCGTCCTCCCGCGCGCGACTCCCTGGGACGGCGTCGACCTCCACGTCGACCGCGCCGGCGCGAAGGCCGCGGCGGACGCGTTCGTGAAGTCGCAGGGAGAGGACCCGGCGGCGTTTCTGACCGCCGTCACCCATGCCACGGCGCTGCCGGCGCTCGAGGACGACTCCGAGACGGGTGCGGGCCTGGTTCCCTACGACGCCTCGGACGCCGCGGCGCGGTGGCTCCTCCACCGGGGCGGCCTGCCGCTCCTGACGCGCTGGGCGACGCGGATCCTGCCGGGGCCCGTCTGGCACGTGCGGTACGTCCGGGCGCTCGACGAGCACGGAACGACGGCCGCGGTGGACGCGCGGACCGGGAAGGTCGTCGCGTTCCGGCGGACGTTCCCCGAGGCGGAGGGCGGCGCTTCCCCGGACGAGAGCGCCTCCCGCGCGAAGGCCGCGGAGGTCCTGCGATCCTTCGGCGAGGACCCGGGGCGCTGGGACGTCGTCTCGGTGAGCGGCGAGAACCGCAAGGCGCGGCGCGACACGCGCGTCGTGTTCGAGTCGAAAACCGAGCGCGCCGGCGAGGCCGCCCGCCGCATCGTCGTCTCGCTCGCGGGGGACGTCCCCGCCCTCTTCGCGACGGCCCTCAAGCTCCCCGAGGAGTGGGTGCGCGCGCGCGAGAAATCGACGCCGCCGAAGTACGCGGCCCTCGCCTGGAAGATCCTCGGCCTCGGGACTCTCGTCGGCCTTCTCGTCGTCGAGGTCGTGAAGGTCGCGCGGGCCGGGATCGTCCCGTGGCGGCGTGCGCTTCCCCTGGCGGCGCTCCTCACGCTCCCGGCGCTCTTCGCGCGCGCCGCGGGGCTCCCGGTCGTCCTTTCGCGGTACGACTCGCAGTTCACGCTGCCCGTCTTCATCGTCATCGCGTGCGTCGGCCTCGGCGTCGCGATCCTCGTCTCGTACTTCGTCGCGCTCCTCGCCGTGGGGCTCGTCCTCGCGGTGAAGAGGGACGCGACGGCCGCCTTCCGGCGCGGCGCCGCCGACGGCCCCCGGGCGCTCCTGGCCGCGGCCGCCGCGATTCTCCTCGTCGTCGCCGCGCGTGCGCTCGCTCGGTCGATCGGCTCGGCGTTCCCGCTGGAGGCCGGCGTGGGCGGCTTTCCGTTCCCGCCGGGCGTGCAGGGGCTCCTTCCGGCGATGTCGGTCCTCGACGCCGTCACCTCGCGCTTCCTGCTCCTGTCCGGCGGGGCCGCGTTCGGCGCGCTCCTCCTCTCGGACGTCCTGAAGAGGCCCGTGATCCGCGCCGGCTTCCTCGTCTTCGCGGCCGGCGCCTTCGCGCCCATCGACGCGCGCACGTGGGGCGAGCTCTTCGTTCCCGTCCTCGCCGGGTCCGTCGTGGGGGCGGCGTTCCTCGCGGCGCTCGCGCTCCTCCTCAGGGACGACCCGCGGGCCTACGCGTTCACGGCCGCGGGTCTCGGCCTTCTCGGGGGGGCGGCGGACCTCCTGACGAGCGGCGTCCCGTGGTGGACGCTGAACGGCGTCCTCGCGGCCGCCGTCCTCCTCGCCGTTCTCGCCTGGCGCGGGTTCGACCGGCCGCGGACGGTCGCGCCCTGAGCGTTCTCCTCGAGGCCGGCGTCTGCCGCGTCCGTTCGTGGACGGCGGCGGACGCGCCGGCGATCGTCCCCCTCGCGAACGACCGGAACGTCTCCTCGATGCTTCGCGACCGCTTCCCGTGGCCGTACGGCCTCCGCGACGCCGAGGCGTTCCTCTCGGGCGTGCTCGCGAAGCGCCCGGAGACGGACTTCGCGATCGAGGTGGATGGCCAGGTGGCCGGCGGGATCGGCTTCGTGCCCGGGACGGACATCGAGCGCGTCTCGGCCGAGGTCGGATACTGGCTCGGGGTGGCGTTCTGGGGCCGGGGGATCGTGACGTCGGCTCTTCTTGCCGCCTCCCGCCACGCCTACGCCGCCTACGACGTCGAGCGCGTCTTCGCGCTGCCTTTCGCCGACAACCGGGCGTCCTGCCGGGTTCTCGAGAAGGCCGGCTTCGCCCGCGAGGGCCTCCTCCGGAGCGCGGTCGTCAAGGACGGTCGCCTGCACGACGTGGCCGTCTACGCGCGCCTGCGGGAGGAGTGACCCCCGAGAACCCGTCCGGGAAAACACACCATCAGCCCCGCCCGCCGGCCCTGCGCCACTCCCAGTCCGCGAGGCGCTCGCGGGCGCCCAGCCCGATGGCGCGGTGCAGCTCCAGGAGGAGCCGCGAGGCCTCGGGGTCGTGAAGCGGCGGCGGGCCGAGGCGCGTGAGGACGGCCTCGGGGTGCTCCGGCGGCGCGAAGACCGAACGCAGCGCGGCCGCGGGCTCGCCGGGCCGGTAGAAGAGCTCCGGTTTCTCGAGGACGGCCGCCGGGAGCGGCTCGGGCGGCTCCTCGGGGCGGCGCGGGGCCGCCGCCTCGTCGTCCGGCCGGGCGGCCCCGGAGGCGACCGGCCGCCGGCGCGCGCGCTGAAGGCCCGCGAGGAGCTCCTCGCGCGGCAGTCCCCGGAGGAGGAACACGAGGAACGGGTCGTCCGCGAGGGCGTCGCCGAGGAGCACGGCCGCGGCGCCCGCATGCACGCACGGGAGAGCCACGTCGCACGTGCACGACACGGCGACCTCGTCGGCGCCGGCCGGAAGGAGCGTGCGGCCCGTGCCCGAGAACGCCGTCTCGACGTCGTCCGGGATGCGGCCCGCGAGCAGGTCGGCCGCGAAGCGCGCGCGCGACGCCATCGCGGAGAGGGCCTTCCGGAGCGCGGCCGGCGGAAGCGGCCTCAGGCCGAGGCGCGTCTCCTCGTGCCGGCCGTCGGCGCGGCGGACCTCCGCGCGGACCCCCGCCTTCGTGACCTCGAACGAGACGACGGCTCCCGCGACCGCGGCGGCGCGGCCGTCCACGAGCGCCTCGTCCCAGCCGAACGACGCGAGGCGCGCGAGGAAGCGGAACGCCCAGCCCGACTCGGGCGCGGCGGCGCGCGGGACCCGGACCTTGCGGCGGCGCGGCATCAGTGGCCCTCCGAGACCGCGGTGTCGGCGTCGAGCGCGACGAGCGCGGCGAGCTGCTCGTCCGAGAGCCCGGCGATCCACTGCTCGCCCGCGCCGACGATCGAGCGCGCGAGGTGCTTCTTGTCCTCGATCATCCGGTCGATCCGCTCCTCGAGCGTCCCGCGGCAGACGAACTTGTGGACCTGGACGTGCTGGGTCTGGCCGATCCGGAACGCGCGGTCCGTCGCCTGTTCCTCGACGGCCGGGTTCCACCAGCGGTCGACGTGGAAGACGTGCGAGGCGCGCGTCAGGTTGAGGCCCGTGCCGCCCGCCCGGAGCGAGAGCACGAAGAACGGCGGCGGGTCGTCGTCCTCCTGGAAGCGGCGGACCATCTCGGCGCGCGCCCGCCTCGGGACGCCGCCGTGCAGGAAGAGGACCTCGCAGCCGAAGCGCTCCTTGAGCGCCGCGACGAGGAGGTGGCCCATCTCGGCGAACTGCGTGAAGAGGAGCGACGGGCTCTTCTCGGCGAGCGTCTCCTCGCACATCTCGAGGAGGCGCGCGATCTTCGCGCTGCGCCCGTCGAGCCGCCCGTCGCCGAGGAAGAGCGCCGGGTGGTCGCAGATCTGCTTGAGGCGCAGGAGGAGAAGCAGGATCTTCGCCTTGCGCGTCCGCCGGTTCGCGCGGCCGATCCCGGCGAGGAGCGAGCGCGTCGTCGCGCGGTAGAGCGCGGCCTGCTCGCGCGTGAGGCCCGTGTACTCCTTCGTCTCGATCTTCTCGGGCAGGTCGGGGACGACGCCGGGGTCCGTCTTGGCCCGGCGGAGGAGGAACGGGGCCGTGACGTTGCGCAGGCGCGCGGCGGCCTCGGGCTCGCGCCGCCGCTCGACCGGGACGACGAAGTGGCGCCGGAACGAGTCGTCGCTTCCGAGGAGGCCGGGGTTCAGGAAGTCGAAGATGGATTTCAGCTCCGCGAGGCGGTTCTCGACGGGTGTGCCCGTGAGCGCGGCGCGCCGGGCCGCCTTCAGGCCCCGCACGGCGCGCGACTGCGCGGCCGCGGGGTTCTTCACGTTCTGCGCCTCGTCGAGCGCGAGGTACTCCCAGTTCACCTCCGACAGGAGCGCCCGATCGCGGTGGGCGAGGGCGTAGGTCGTGACGAGGAGGTCGACGTGGGAGAGGAGCTTCCGGAACGCCTCGCCGCTCGCGCGGCCCGGGCCGTGGTGGACGGAGACGCGCAGCGACGGCGCGAAGCGCGCCGCCTCGGAAACCCAGTTCTCCGCGACGGACGTCGGGCAGACGAGGAGCGAGGGGCCGATCCGCTCGCCCGCCTCCTGCGCCGCGAGGAGCGTCGCGAGGAACTGGACCGTCTTGCCGAGACCCATGTCGTCCGCGAGGCACGCGCCGAGCCCGCGGGACAGCAGGAAGCGCAGCCACGCGACCCCGCGCATCTGGTAGGGCCGGAGCGTGCCCGTGAGGCCGCGCGGCGGCGTGAAGGCGCCGATCTCCCGGCGCGCGACGTCGGGGTCGAGCAGGCGCGAGAGCCAGCCCTCGCCGGCGACGCCGTCCACCGAGGCGCCCGCGCCGTCCGGGTCGAGGCCGCCGGCGAGGCGCAGGAGTTCGCCGAGCGTCGTGCGGCCGCCGGGGCGGCGGTCGAGGATGCGTCGGGCCTGCTCGAGATGCTCGCGATCGAGAAGCACCCACTCCCCGCGCACCTCGACGAGCGGCATCTGTCGCGCGGCGAGGTCCTCGAACTCCCCGGCCGAGAGGAGCGCGTCGCCGACGGCGACCCGCCAGTCGAAGTCCACGAGCGTGTCGAGACCGAAGCGCGTGACGCCGGGATCCGGGGCCGAGAGAGCGCCCTCGCGGGCGACGAGCCGCAGCGAGACGCGCTGGAGCGCGCCGCCGCCCGGCAGGCGCACCGCGACGCCGGCCTCGCCGAGGAGCGGCGCCTCCTCCGAGAGGAACGTCCACGTCTCCTCGGGCGAGAGCTCGATGCCCGCGGGATGCCGCTCCTCGAGGCTGCGGCGCACCGCGGCCGACAGCGACGCCGCCGAGCCGAGGCGCGCGAGGAGCGTGTCCTGCAGGTTCGAGAAGAGGCGCCCGCGGCGCCGGACCGCGGTCTCCGGCGACTCCCAGATCTCCTCGGCCGTGAGCGCGATCTCGTCCTTCTCGGTGGATTCGAGGGCGAACGCGAGCGCGAACGAGCCGCCGACGGTTTCGGGCGGGACGACGCGGATCCCGAGCCGCAGCGAGCCCTCCGGCAGGGGGTCGAGGACCGGGAGGCTCCACTCGGCGAGGCGCCCGAGCACGGCGGCGTCCGCGGCGGGGGCGGGCGTCTCGGCGAGCCCCGCCACGGCGAGCGCCTCGGGCCCCTCGCCGGCGCGCCGGCGCTCGGCCGGCAGGACCTCGCGCAGCACGTCGCGCGCGGCCGCGTCCACCGCGGCGTCGAGGAAGCCCTGCAGGACGGCCGCCGCGGGCGGGAGGCCGGCCTCGGACGCGGGCGCGGCGCCTTCCTCCGAGAGGGCGCGCGAGACGGGCGGAAGGGCGGCCGCGAACCGCCGGAAACGCTCCTTCTCGTGCGGGTCCGTCAGGACCGGCCGCCAGCGCGCGCGGCCCCCGTCGGCGGTCGGCGCGACGCGCCGCCGGAGGAGGAGGTCGTACGTCCAGCGCGCGACCTCGGCCCAGTACTCGAAGTCGTCACCCGCCGTCAGGGAGAAGGGCCTCAGGCGCAGGACGCCGGGGAGACCGAGCAGCGCCTCGAGCGCGTCCACGGGCGCGAGGACGAGGCCCTGCAGGAGGAACGTCCGGAGAACGGGCGCGCCCGGAGCGGCGTAGTCCGCGGGCTCACGCAGGGCCGGGACGGACGGAACGGGCCGCCCGTGCACGGCGGGCGCCGTGAGCGCGAGCGACGCGGCGCGGGCGCGGGCCGCCGGGAGGAAGCCCGCGAGGCCCTCGTCGCGGAGGGCCGCCTCGAGCTCTTCGGTCGGCACGGCCCGCGGGTGCGCGTCGCGCGCCGGGCGCGCGACGTAGGGGCCCTCGGCCCAGAACGCGAAACCGGAGGGAAGCGGGGCGCCGTGCAGGACGATCAAAGCCGTCCATTGTCGGGTATCCTGCGCCCCCGATGAAAGTCCCCAGGTGCCACGAGATTTTCCGCCTCCTCTCGGCGGCCGAGGTGTCCGGCCTCGTCGAGACGGCCTGCGAGGACGACGAGCTGCCCGAGAAGATCGCCGGGGGCGTTCTGACCTACCAGCAGATCCCGCTCCGGCGCTTCTCGAAGCTGCCCGAGGAGACGCGCCGCGCGTACGTGCGGCGGACGCTCCGCGACAAGCGCGCGGCGGACCTCGCCCTCTACGTCCTCTCCGCGGCCCTCACGCGCCGCCACGGCGACCTCATCTCGGCGTTCCTCGACGGTGTGAAGCTCCCGCACGACGGGCCGGGGCTCACGACGGAGGGCGAGATCCGACAGCCCGCCGCCGCGACGCTCGGGAAGGCGATCGACGCCGTGCTCGGGAAGTGGCCCGCGCGCGACGTCTCGCTCTACCTCCACGCGTTCGCCGGCCAGCCGGACGTGAACTGGCCGCTCCTCGACGAGCGACTCGCGGCGGACCCGCGCCTCGCGCTCACGGACCGGTCGGCGGAGTAGCGGCCGGCCCCGCCGTCAGCTCGCGCCAGCGCGGGTCCGGCGACGGCGTCTCGGAGAAGCCCGGCGGGTGCCAGGGATCGAGGACGGGGTGCGTCTCGACGAGCAGCGTCCGGGCCGGGAGGAGCGGCCTGGACCTCCCGCGCGTCGAAGGGACGGCGGCGGAACTCGACGACCGACGTCGCCGTCCCCCACGCCAGGGTGCGCACGACGTTCGCGTTGTCGGAAACCACCGCGACGAGCGGGCCGGACGCCGCGAGCGCGCGGGCGCGCTCGCCCATCGCGGTCTGGACGTCGCCCACGTACTCCCGCGCCGGACGCTGCGGGATCCGAGAGGCGGCGGAAATACGTGCCGAGCGAGACGGCGGCGACGAGGGCGAGGACCACCCCCGCGACGGTCCGGGCGCGGGGCGTGCGGGCCAGCTCGAGCGTCCCGACGGACGCGTAGAACACGAAGACGGGGACGAGGAGGAGGACGCGCGTCAGGCTCGGCCCGAGCGGCCCGAGAAACACGATCGTGAGCGCGTGCGTCGCGACGAGGAAGAGCGCCGCGAGGTCGCGGCCGCGCCGGAGCGTGACCACGAGACCCAGCACCGCGAGGAGGCCGACGGCGACCGGGACGGGGTCGACCCCGGAGCCCGTCATCGAGGCGCTGAAGCCGTCCAGGACGTGGGCCTCTCCCCAGACGAACCGGTAGCGGTACGGGTAATAGAGGGGGAGGCCGACGGTCGCGAGGACGTTCAACAGCTTTCCGTGCACGTCGCCGATGACGGAGTAGCCCCCGCGCACGAGGAACTCGACGGGGTGCTTCACGAAGAAGACGAAGTTCGGGATCGACACGACCGCGAAGCCCGCGGCGCACGCGAGCGCGCACCGGAACCGGGGCCGGCGGCCTTCCCGCTCGCGCGCGAGAACGAACGCGAACGCGGCCGCCAGCGCCATCGGCAGGAGGCGGTTCGCCGTGTAGCCGTAGAGCGACAGGCCCACGACGGCCCCGACCGCGGCGTACGGCCACGGCCGGTCGGTGCGGGCCTGCGCCCGCTGCAGGAGCAGCGCGGCCAGCGCCACGAAGAGCGGCGCCGTGATGGCGCGGAAGCCCGAGCGGCCGTAGTGGAAGAGCCACGGCGAGCCTGCCGCGAGGAGGAACGGGATCCACCAGGGAGTGCCCGGACGGCGCTCGACGAAGAAGCGAGCCGTCAGCCAGGCCGTCGCGGCCGCCGCGAGCGCCGTCGGGAGCAAGAGCGCGAAGACCGACGGCCCGAGAAGCGTCGCCGAGACGCCGAGCACGTAGAGCCAGAGGGTCTCGGCCGAGTTGCCGACGACGAGGGTCAGGACCTCGAGGCGGCGCTCGCGGACGAGGATCAGCCCGCGCAACAGCTCCTCGGCCTGGTCGTTCACGAGGCCGTCCGGGACGGTCCGGAACCGGTAGAGGAGGAGCGCCGCGTACGCGAGCGTCGCGGCGGCGAGCGCGAGGCGCTCCCTGCGGGAGAGGCCGGGATCCGTCACGCCGCCCGGGGCGCGACCGCGAGGACGATCTCGCCCTTCACGGCGGGGCGGGCCGCGAGCGTCCGCGCGACGCCGGAAGCGGTCCCCCGCAGGACCTCCTCGTGGACCTTCGTGAGCTCGCGGCCGAGGGCGACGGGCGGGTCGCCCCAGGCCGCTCCGAGGGCCTCGAGGGACTCGACGACGCGGAACGGCGACTCGAAGAGGACGGCGGTCCCCAGGCGCCCCGCGTGCGCCGCGTACCAGCGGTCGCGCTCGCCCCGGCGCGAGGGGGGAAAGCCGAGGAACGTGAAGGGGACGGCGGGAAACCCGCAGACGGACAGGATCGCGAGGACGGCGGAGGGCCCCGGGATCGCCTCGACGCGGTGGCCGGCCGCGGCGGCGGCCGCGACGAGCCGTTCGCCCGGATCGGAGACGAGCGGCGTGCCCGCGTCGGAGACGAGGGCGAGCGTCTCGCCCGCCTCGAGGCGCGCGAGGGCCTCGGCCACGCGCGCGTGCTCGTTGTGGCCGTGACAGGAGACCCGCGGCGTCGCGAGGCCGTGTCGCGCGAAGAGGTTGCCGGTGCGCCGCGTGTCCTCGCAGTAGACGACGGACGCCGACGCGAGGGCGGCCTTCGCGCGCGGGGAGAGGTCGTCCAGGTTGCCGATCGGCGTCGCGATCACGAGGAGGCGGCCCACGCCTCCATTGTCGCAGCGCGGGCCCGGTTCCACCCGCGCGCCGCCCTGCTAGCATCCGGCGCGTGTCCGGCGGTGGCCTTGCGCCGTTTCTCCTCGCGGTTTCGGTCCTCGCCGCGGCCGCTCCCGCGCCGACGCCCGATCCGGCCGCGCCCGCTCCCGGGGCCGTCGTCCTCGACCGGATCGCCGCGGTGGTCGGCGACGACCTCATCCTCGAGAGCGAGCTCAGGAAGCTCGTGGGCGTGGGCTATCTGCCGCGCGAGGCGGGCGAGACGGACGACGCGTATCGCGAGCGCGTCCTCGCCACGCGCGTCGTCGAGGTGCTGCGGGAGCGCCAGCTGCGCAAGACGGGCGGGATCGAGCCGAAGCGCGAGGAGGTCGAGGCCCGCGTCGCCGCTCTCGAGGCGCGCGTCGTCAAGGAGCGCGGCGAGCCGCTCGACGCGATCCTCGCGCGCGCGGGGGCGACGCGGGACGAGCTCTACGCCTTCGTGAAGAGGGGGATGGCGCTCGAGAACTTCGTGAAGGAGCGCCTCTCGCCCGCGATCAAGACGACGGACGCCGAGCTGCACGCCTATTACGACGGACCGTTCCGCGAGGAGGCGCGCGCGCGCGGCCTCCCGACGATTCCGCCGTACGAGGACGTGGCCGAGCAGATCCGCGAGCTCGTGCGCGAGAGGAAGCTCAACCAGGAGATCGAGCGCTGGACCGAGCAGCTGCGCGCCGAGACGCGCGTCCTCATCTACCACCGCTGACCGGCGCGGCCGGAGGGGCCGGCGGCTCGGCCATCCGGTAGAGGATCCGGTTCGCGAGGACCCGGCGCAGGTACGTGCGGGTCTCCGGGTAGCTGATCGACGCGAGGAGCGCCTCGAGGGGGCGTCGCGCCCCGCCCGCCCAGAGCGCGGTCTGGCCGGCGCCGGCGTTGTAGCCCGAGGCCGCGAGGGCCGCGTCGCCGTCGAATCGCACGAGGAGGTTCCTCAGCGTGCGCGCGCCGAGGCGCAGCGACCGGGCGGGGTCGTAGAGGTCCGCGTACGCCGGAGGGCTCTCGTTCAGCTCGCGGGCCGCCTCGCCCGCCGCCGGGAGCGTGAGCTGCATGAGGCCGCGTGCCGCGGCCGGGGAGGCGGCTTCGCGGTCGAAGCGGCTCTCCTGGCGCATGACCGCGTACAGGAGGTCGCGCGGGACGCCGCTCTGGTCCGCCGTCTCCGACACGAGGCGGTCGAACGGACGCGGCGCGAGGCCGCGCAGGACCGCGTGGGGGGCGAGGTCGAGCAGGAAGTCGTCCGGCACGATCCGGTCGAGCGCCTCGGCGGCCTGGAGGGCCGCGGGGCCCGCGTCGGCGGCCTCGGCGAGCCGGGCGGCGACGAGGCTCCCCAGGATCGTGTCCAGGCGCGACGCGTCGCGCACGATGGGCTCGGCCTCGACGGGCAGGCCCAGCTGGAGGAGCCGGCACGCCGCGGCGTCGCCGCAGAGCGTCGGGAGGGCGTCGTCCGCCAGGTCCGGCGCGAGGAGGACGTCCGCGTAGCCAGGGAGGGCGCGGTACGCGACCTTCAGGAGGTCCCGCGCCGCGGCGTCGCCGAGGAGCGCGGGCGGGAGGAGGCGGGACTTCGCCTCGGCGGGCCGTCCCGCCAGGAGGAGCGCCTCGCCGCGCGCGCGGGCGGCCCTCAGGAACGCCGTGCGCTCCGCCTCGGGCAGCCCGAGGATCCGCTCCTTCGCGAGCGTGCCCACGGCGGTCCACGGCCGCGCCGCGAGGACGTCCGCGTACCCCCGGAGCGCGCCCGGCACGTCGCCGGAAGCCTCGGCGACGCGGCCGCGCCAGAACGGGAGCTCTCCCTTCCAGGGCTCGGCGAGCCGCCGGGCGCGGGCGAGCCCCTCGACGACGCCGAGCGCGCGCCGCGCTCCCGGGCCGTCCCCGGTCTCGGCCCGCCGCTCGGCGAGGTGGAGGAGACCCTCGACGCGGCCCGGCTCTCGCGCGAGCGACGGGCGCAGGAGGATCTTCTCGGCCTCCGGGAGACGGCCGCGGCGCAGCTCGAGCCGGGCGCGCTGGAGCGCCGCGAGACCCGAGGGGCCGACCCGTCCCGCCTCCACGCGCTGGAACTCCCGCGCGGCGGCGTCGGGGTCGTTCAGCTTTTCGAGCACCGCGCCGAGGTTGAAGCGCACGCGCGCGAAGAAGGCGGCGGTGCCCGGGGCGTCGTCCTTCTTCCGCGCGGGCGTCCGCTTGCGGGCCGGTTCGGCGTCGAGAATCGACCGGAACGCGGCGGCGGCCTCGGCGAAGCGCCCGCGCGAGGCGCGCACGCGGCCGAGCTCGAACCGCGCGCCCCAGCGGGCCGGCGCGTCGCCGCCCGCCTCGGCGCGCCGGTCCCCCTCGGCGAGGAGGCGCTCGGCGAGATCGAGGTCGCGCTGGGCCTTCGCGGTCTCGACGAGGAGCGCGAGCAGCCGGTCCGGGACGTCCTTCGGCTCGCGGCCGCGCATCTCGCGGGCGAGGACGATCGCCGCCGCGTCGTCGCGGCGGGCCTCGCGCAGGAGGCCCTCGCGGAGCGCCTCGGCCGCCGCGAGGTCGCCCGACTGCTCGAGGCTCTCGGCGCGCAGCGCGACGAGCCTTCGCCGTTCGCGCGGAGCCGCGGGCGGATGCGCCGCGACGAGCCTCTGGAGGGCGGCCGCGTCGAGGCGCGTCTCGAGGGCGTCGAGCGCGATGCGCAGCGCCCGGCGCGAGACGGCGCCGCCCTTCCTCTGCAGGAGCGGGAAGAGGAGCTCCAGCGCGCCGAGGCCGTCGCCCGCCTCGAAGCGCAGCGTCCCCGCGGCGAGGCGCGCCGGAACGTCGAAGAGGTCGTCCGGCGAGACGTAACGCTCGAAGAGCGGGATCGCCGCGTCGCGGCGGCCCGTCGCCGCGAGGGCGCGCGCGTAGAGATAGTCGAACCGGCCGTCCTCGTAACGCTCCGGAGCCTCGAGCTTCAGGGCGCCGAGCCTCTCGAGGACCTCGGGCCACCGGCCGGCGCGCGCCGCGGCCGCGACCGCCTGCTCGCGCTCCGCTTCGGCCGCCCCGAGCGGCACGGCCGACAGGAGCGCGGCGAGGGCGGTGGCGAGCCCGGCGAGAGAACGGACCGCCCTCAACCGGGCGGCCAGGCGAAGGTCCGCCCGCCCATGAGGTGGAAATGCAGGTGGAAGACGCTCTGGCCGGCGTCCGGTCCGTCGTTCGTGACGACGCGGTAGCTCGAAAGGCCGAGCGAGCGGGCGAGGTCGGCCAGGGCCGCCAGGCACGCGCCGGGCACGGCGGCGTCCGCGGCGGTGATGCCCGAGAGTCCCGCGACGTGGACCTTCGGGATCACGAGGACGTGGGTCGGCGCCTTGGGCGCGACGTCGTGGAACGCGAGGACGTCGTCGTTCTCGAACGCGATCCTCGCCGGGATCTCCCTGCGGCCGATCCGGCAGAACAGGCACGTGGGGTCGCCGAACGTCTGGCTCACGGGCGGATTATCCGTCGATCCGCTCGACGCGCGCCCCGAGGCTTCTCAGGCGCCCGTCCATGTCCGCGTAGCCGCGGTCGAGGTGGTAGATGCGGCGCACGCGCGTCTCGCCCTTCGCGACGAGGCCCGCGAGGACGAGCGCGGCCGAGGCGCGGAGGTCGGAGGCCGTCACGGGCGCGCCCTCGAGCGCCGTGGGGCCGCGCACGGTCGCGGTGCGACCGTCGAGGCGGATGTCCGCTCCGAGGCGCAGGAGCTCTCCGGCGTGGAGGAACCTGTTCTCGAAGATCGTCTCGGTGATCCGGCTCGTGCCGGAGGCCTGGGTCATGAGCGCGAGGAACTGCGCCTGCAGGTCCGTCGGGAAGCCGGGGTGCGGCCCGGTCGTGACGTCCGTGGCGGTGAGCGGCCGGGGCGCGCGGACGCGCACCGCGCCCGCCGCCGCCTCGACCTCGGCGCCGGCGCGGACGAGAGCGTCGAGGAAGGCGCCGAGATCCGCGGCGCGCGCGCCCGTCACGGTCACGTCGCCGCCCGTGATCGCGCCGGCCGCGAGGTACGTCCCGGCCTCGATCCGGTCCGGGACGACGGCGTGCGGCGCGGCGAGAGTGCCGTCGAGACGCTCGACGCCCTCGACCGTCACCGTCGGCGTCCCGGCGCCGGAGATCCGCGCGCCCATCCGGACGAGGAGCCGCGCCACGTCCTCGACCTCCGGCTCCCGCGCGGCGTTCTCGATCACGGTCGTCCCGCGGGCCAGCGCCGCGGCGAAGAGGACGTTCTCCGTGCCGGTGACCGTCGGCGTCGGGAAGCGCACCGTGGCGCCGGCGAGCCGGCCGCGCGCGGACGAGACGCGCGAGACGTGGGCGTGGATGTAGCCCTTCTCGACCGCGACGCGGGCCCCCATCGCCTCGAGCGCCATGAGATGGAGGTCGACCGGCCTGACGCCGATCGCGCAGCCGCCGGGGAGCGACACGCGCGCCTCGCCGAAGCGCGCGACGAGCGGTCCGAGGACGAGGATGGACGCGCGCATGGTCCGGACGAGGTCGTACGGGGCCTCGGTCGACGTGACCCGCGAGGCGTCGAGGACGACGCGGCCCGGCGCCCCGCGCGCGACCGCGACGCCCATCCCGGCGAGAAGGCGCTCCATCGTCCGCACGTCCGCGAGGTCCGGCACGCCGTCGAGGGCGACGGGCGAGTCGGCGAGGAGAGCGGCCGCCATCTCGGGGAGCGCGGCGTTCTTGGCGCCGCTCGCCGCCACGGATCCCTCCAGGCGCACGGGCCCCTTCAGGAGGAACGCGTCCACGGGGACGGAGTCTAGGACACGCGCGCGGCGGTCCGCGCCGTCACGTCCGGACCGCGGTCGCCGTGCGCGGGATGCCGGCCGCGTCGAGGCGGACGCGCTCGAGGCGGAAGCCGGGCGCCGCCTCGACGAGGGCCGAGACGTCGTTCGCCTGGCTGTACCCGAACTCGAACACGAACGGCGCGCCCGGCTCGAGAAACCGCGGGAGCGCGGCGAGGATCGCGCGCAGCGGGTCGAGGCCGTCGGCGCCGCCGTACAGGGCGAGGCCGGGCTCGTAGTCGGAGACGGTCTTGGACAGGTGGGGCCGGTCCGTGAGCGGGACGTACGGCGGGTTCGCGACGACGAGGTCGAAGCGCGCGCCGGCCCCGAGGGCGGCGAGCCAGTCGGACGCGACGACGCGCACGCGGTCCCCGACGCCGTGGCGCCGCGCGTTGGCCGAGGCGAGGGCGAGCGCCGCCGGGGACCGGTCGAGCGCGAGGACCCGCGCGCGCGGCCGCTCGAGCGCGAGGGAGACGGCGAGAACGCCGCTCCCCGTCCCGAGGTCCGCGAGGCGCGTCGCGCCGGGCGCCGCCCGGCGCGACTCCTCGACGATCCCCTCGGTCTCGCCGCGCGGGATGAGCGCGCGCGGGTCCACCGCGAACGTGCGGCCGAGGAACTCCCATTCGCCGAGGAGGTACTGCAGCGGCTCCCCCGCGGCGCGGCGTGCGACGAGATCCTCGAACGCCGCGGCCGCCGCGGCGGCGGCCGGCTCCCTTCGCCGGGCGAGAAACCAGGAGCGCGGACGGCCGGCGGCGCGGGCCAGGAGCTCCTCGGCCTCGTGCGGCGCATGGTCGCGTCCCGTGAGCCGGGCGCGAGCGCTCGCGAGGAGGTCCGCCCACGTGGGGCGGGAGGAGTCGACGTCGGCCATGGGCTCCCGGCTCTAAACTGCAGGCATGACGGGCCCGAGGATTCTCGTCCTTTTCGGCCTGGCCCTGCTCGCCGGGGGCCTCGTCGTCGCCCCGGCCCGCGCCCTCGTGCCGGGGGCGCTCCTCATCGCGGTCGCGGCCGCGGTGATCCTCTTCGCCTCCGCGCGCGGCGGCCCGGGCCCGCGCGAGGCGGAGACCGGCGTGCGGGCCGCCTTCGGCCCCGCCCTCGACGCGCTCGAGACGCTCGCGGTCTTCACGGTCGACCGCGGGGGGAAGATCGGGTACATGAACCGCGGCGCCGTGCGCGTCCTCGGCAGGCCGGCGCGGGACCTGGAAGGCCGTCCGGCCGCGGTCGTCGCGTATTCCGAGGCCGAGGACCCCGAGATCGCCGAGGCGGTGCGCGAGGTCTTCGAGACGGGCCGCCCGGTGCCGGCGCGCCGGTTCCTCCTCTACGCGGCGGGCGGACCGCGCGTCGAGTCCGTCGTGACGATGACGCCGGTCGTGCGCTACGGAAAGGTCGTCGAGGTCGCCGTGCTGAGGGCCGACACGCGGGGCGGCGCGCCCCTCGAGCGCCACGGCCGCCTCCTCGACTCGGTCCCGGCGGGGCTGCTGGGCGTGGACTCCGCGGGCCGCATCGACGCCGTGAACCGGCGCCTCGCGGACCTCGTCGGGCGCCGGGCGGACGCGCTCGAGGGCCTCGACGTCGACCGGACCGAGGCGCTCCCGGAGTCGGTGCGCGCGCTCCTCAAGGCGCATGCCGTGCGCCCCGGCGGGGCCACGCCCCCTCCCGGCGCCGAGGAGGAGGTCGTCCTCGTGACGCCCGACGGGGCCCCGCGCCCGACCCACGTCGTCGTCGCGGGAAGGCCGGGCGGCGGGGCCGACGCCGTCTTCGTCGACGGGACGTCCCGGCGCCGCCTGAGGACCGAGCTCGAGGCCGCGCGCCAGGCCCTCGCGGCGGCGCGGGAGGCCGCGGCCGACGCGATCGCGTCGACGACCCAGGACCTCAAGGAGAAGATCGCGAAGATCGTCGAGGCGGCGCGCCGGACGGCCGACGAGACGTCCGGGCCGATCCAGCGCCGCTCGGCGACGGCCGAGCTCCAGGCCACGACGGAGCAGCTGCTCGCCCGCGTCGAGGCCGACGCGGCGGACGCGCTCAGCCCCGAGGCGTTCGGGAGCGGGAGCGGCCGCCCGGCGGTCCTGCTCGTGGAGGACAACGAGGAGAACCGCGAGCTGCTCGCGCACATGCTGCGGTCGCGCGGCGCCGACGTCCTCGCCGTCGGCACGGGCCGCGAGGCCGTCGAGACGGCCGCCCACTTCCGGTTCCGCTTCGTGCTCCTCGACCTCCAGATGCCCGAGATGGACGGGTTCCAGGTCCTGCGGCGCCTGCGCGCGCTCCCCGGCGGCGACCGCCTGCCCGTCGTCGCGCTCACGGCGCTCACGTCGGACCTCGTGAAGGAGCGGTGCGAGGCCGAGGGGATGGACGACTTCGTCAGCAAGCCGGTCACGCTCGCGCGCGTCGGCGAGCTCGTCGCGAAGTGGGGGAGCCGCGCGGACGCCTGAGACCGGCGCCCCGGATACGGTGCGGAGCTACCAGGTCATCCGGTACAGCATCACGTAGACGACGACGCCCGTGACCGAGACGTAGAGCCAGATCGGCAGCGTCCAGCGGGCGAGCCGGCGGTGCTTCTCGAAGCGCCCCCGGGAGGCGAGCACGAACGTCGTGACGGCCATCGGCGCGACGGCGGCGGCGAGGACCGTGTGCGTCAGGAGGATCCCGAGGTAGAGCGTCCGCGCGCCGCCCGCGCCGGGGAAGCGCACGCTCCCGACGAGGGCGTGGTACGTGAGGTACGACGCGAGGAAGAGGCTCGAGCAGACGAACGCCGCCGTCATGACGCGGCGGTGAGCCTCGCGGTTGCGCCGCCGGATGAGCGTCCAGCCGAGCAGGAGCAGGGCGGCGCTCGTGGCGTTCAGGAAGGCGTTGAGCGTCGGGAGGTCGCGGACGGTCATGGCGCGGGCTTCACGGCCTTCCCGCCGCGCCGTTCGGGGCCGGACGGCCGCCTCGCGACGACGGCCGTCGCGGCCGCGAACATGAGGACCGCGAACGCGGCGGTCACGGCGAAGGACAGGCCCAGCGAGGGCAGAGACTCGGTCCCGCCGCCGAGCGCCCGCCGGAGCGCCGCGACGCCGTACGTGAGCGGGTTGACGGCCATGGCCGCGCGGAGCCAGCCGGGCGCGCCGTCGACCGGGAAGAACGACCCGGAGAGGAGCCACATGGGGATCAGGAAGAGATTCATGATCGCGTGGAAGCCCTGCGTCGACTCGAGGGACCACGCGATCGTAAAGCCGAGGGACGTCAGCGCGAAGGCGAGGAGGACGAGGACCGCCGCGGCACCGAGGAGGCCGCGGACGTCCGTGGCGAGCCCGGCGACGGGCACGAGGACGAGGAGCGGCAGGCCCTGGAGCAGGCCGAGGACGCTCCCGCCGAGGACCTTGCCGAACGCGATCGACGCGGGCGCGACGGGCGCGACGAGGACGCCCTGCAGGAAGCCCTCCCGGCGGTCCTCGATCACGGAGATCGTCGCGAAGATCGCGGCGAACAGGACGACGAGGACGACGGTCCCCGGGAAGAAGTAACCGAAGGAGTCGCCGCGGAACGAGCCCTTGAAGCCGGAGCCCACGAGGAGCCACATGACGATCGGCGGCGCGACGGCCCCGACGACCCGGCTCTTCTGCCTCAGGAAGCGGACGATCTCGCGCCGCGCGAGGGCGAGGCCGGCGTTCACGCCGCGCGTCCCGCCGGAGCGGGCTCCTCGGCGTCCGCCTCGCGGAACGCCCGACCGGTCCTGTCGATGAAGACGTCCTCGAGCGAGGGCGCGCCGAGCGTGAGGGAGCGGAAGCGGCCCGGGAACGCCTCGACGAGCGCCGGCACGAACGTGTGCGCCTGCGGGCGCTCGACGCGCACCGTGCTCCCGACGGCCGAGACCTTGCCGGCCTCGGCACCGAAGCGCGCCACGATCTCGCGGGCGAGCGCCGGCGCGCCGCCGTCCTCGCGGGCCTCGACGGTCACGACGTCGCCGCCGACCTCGGCCTTGAGCGCGGCGGGCGTGCCGAGGGCGACGAGGCGGCCGCGGTCGAGGATCCCGATCCGGTGGGCGGCGTCGGCCTCGTCGAAGAGGTGCGTCGTGAGGAGGACGCCCGTGCCGCCGCCGGCGAGCTGCCGGAGGAGGGCCGTGAGGTCGCGCCGGGCTCCGGGGTCGAGGCCCGTGGACGGCTCGTCGAGGAGGAGGACGGGCGGGGCGTGGAGGAGCGCCTTCGCGATCTCGACGCGCCGCGCGAGGCCGCCCGAGAGCGTCTCGACGAGGTCCCCGGCGCGGTCCTCGAGGCGGAACGTACGGAGGAGCTCGGGGATGCGCACGGAGAGGATCGTCGCGGGAAGAGAGAGAAGAGCGCCCTGAAGGGCGAGGTTCTCCTTGACGGTGAGCTTCCGGTCGAGGCCGGGCGCCTGGAAGACGACGCCGAGCCGGCGGCGGACGGCGCGGACGTCCGCGGCGGGATCGAGGCCGTCGATGCGGAAGGTCCCGGACGTCGCCCTCAGCAGCGTCGCGAGGATGCGGAAGAGCGTCGTCTTGCCGCCGCCGTTCGGCCCGAGGAGCGCGAAGATCTCGCCGCGCGCCACGGAGAGCGTCGCGGCGTCCAGCGCGAGGCGGGCTCCGTACGCGCACGAGAGCGCGGCGGTTTCGACGGCGGGGGCGGTCACGCGCGGCGGGTCAGACCCGGTCGACCACGAGGAGCGCGAGCACGGCCGGGAGCCATGCGATCGAGGCGAGGAACAGCGACCGCGCGCGGGCGTCGGACACCTCGCGCGCGAACTTCAGGGACGCGGAGAGGAAGAGCAGCGTCATCGCGAAGGCCCCGAAGGCGTACGCGAAGCCCGCGGTGCCGACGAGGGACGGAAGGAGGCTGACCGGAAGCAGGACGGCGGTCCACAGGAGCGTCTGCCGCGCCGTCGAGCGGCCGGAGGGGTCCACGACCGGCAGGATCACGACGCCGGCCTTCGCGTAGTCGTCGCGGTGGCGCCAGCCGATCGCGAAGAAGTGCGGGAGCTGCCAGACGAAGAGGATCGCGAAGAGCGCGACGCCCGGCAGGCCGATCGCGCCGCCCGCCGCGGCCGTGAAGCCGCCGAGCGGCGGGAGCGCCCCCGGGACGGCGCCGACGATCGTCGAGGCCGGCGAGCGGGTCTTCATGGGGGTGTAGACGAGGACGTACGAGACGAGCGTGAACGCGGCCAGCGCGGTGGTCGTCGGATCGGTGAAGATCCACAGCTCGGCGAGCCCGGCCACGGAGAGCGCGCCCGCGAAGAGCGCGGCCCCGGCGCGAGGGAGGAGGCCCGAGGGAAGAGGGCGCGAGGCCGTGCGCGACATCCGGCCGTCCAGCTCTTTCTCCCAGACCTGGTTGAACGCGCTCGTGCCCGAGGCCACGAAGGCCGTCCCGAGGAGCGTGTGCAGGAGCAGCGCGAGGTCGATGCCGGAGAGGGGACCCCTCGTGCCGGCCACGAAGCCGACGAAGGCCGTCATCACGACGAAGACCGTGATCCTCGGTTTCGTCAGGGAGACGTACGCGGAGAGGCGGGAGCGGCTCAGAGAATGCACCTCAATCGCGCGCGAGCTTATCCGAAAACCCCGCCGCAAGCGCGACCGCGACGAGGACGCCGGTGACCCAGCACAGCGCGCCCACGGCGAGGTGGGCGACCGTGAGCGGGACCGCCCGTGCGGACCAGATCGACGAGGCCCCCAGGAAGGCCTGCAGGCAGACGAGGCCGGCCCAGGCGGCGCCGACGGTCGCGAAAGGCGGCCGGAGCCCGGAAAGGGATTTCGCGGCGAGAAAGACGAGGGCGACGACGACGACGGCCCCGAGCCGGTGGGCGAGGTGGATGGGCACGCCGGGGAGAGAGATTTCTGCGAAAGAGGGAAAGAGGGCGCCGAAGGCCGTGGGGAAGTCCGGGACGGCCAATCCCGCACCCGTGTGGCGCATGACGGCGCCCACGATGATCTGCAGGTAGATGGCCGCTGTCGCGGCGACGACCCACCGAAACGCGCTCCTCGCCTCTTCACCCTTCGAAGAAATCCGAAGATTTTCTTCGAGAGAAGAGGGGGGCGCGAGGTCCGTGAGCTCTCTCCACGTCTTCGAGCACATCAGCGCCACCACGGCCGTCAGCGCGAAGACGATCTCGGCGAGGGCGGCGTGCGCGGAGGAGATCGCGGGCGGCAGGAGGAAGAGCACGGTCAACCCGCCCAGCAGCGCCTGCAGCAGGATGGCCGCGAAGGCAGCCGCCGCGAGCCGCTTGACCGTCTTTCTTCCCTTCAGAAGAAAGAGAAGCGCGCCGAGCTCCAGCCCGACGAGTGTGGAGACGGCCGCCGCCACCAGCCGGTGCCCGTGCTCGTAGAGGATGCCGCCGACCATCGGCGGCATCACCTTGCCGTAGGAGAGCGGCCAGTCCGGGACCGCGAGCCCGGACTGGGTCGACGTGACGAGGGCGCCCGCGATCAGGAGCAGGAAGACGCAGACCGCGACGGTCCGCGTGCCGATCCTGAGGAACGCCTCAGGCACCGGCCTTGAACGTGAAGGGCACCGTCTTGGTGTCCGTCGCGCCGACCGTCACCTGCTGCGTCTGGGTGCCGAACTTCTCGTGCCATGCCTCGATCGTGTACGTGCCCGCGGGCAGGTTCTTGATCGTGTACGTGCCGTCGGCGGCCGTCACGGCGAAGAACGGGTGCGCGACGACGCCGCAGTACGCGGACATCCAGCCGTGCACGTCGCACTTGATGTGGATCATGACCTCGGGCTTGTCGAACTTCTTCGTGTACTTCATCCCCTGAACGGGCATCCCGAGGTTGAACGCCTCGTTCTTCTCGGGCAGCGAGTGGATGTTGTGGAGGGTCGGGTCGCTGTTGAGGATGTCGATGTTCTGGCCCGCGACGACGCCGAAGACGTGCGGGTGGTAGGTGCAGCCCCTCTGGTCGATCACGGCCGCCGTCGTGGGGGGTGGATAGGTCCCGGAGATGCCCGACTTCACGTAGACGAAGACGTCCTTGAGCCCCTTGTCGGGCCCGATCTCGGCATCCTGCCGCGCCACGTCTCCGGGATGCGCCTTGGCGCAGAACGCGTCGGCGGTCATCTTGAACTTCTCGGGAGCGGGGATCGGCCCGTCGAAGACGATCTTGCCGGTGATCGAGGCGTTGCCCATCGCGCCCGCGGCGGGGGCGGCGGCCGAGGCGGCGGCCGCGGCGGCCGGAGCTCCGGCCTCCTTCGCGGCGCCGGCGGCCCGCGCCGCCTTCGGGCGGTCCTCGTCGTCCTCGTCCTTGCCGCCGCAGCCGGCGAGCGCCGCCGTGCCGAGCAGGACGGCGGCACAGAGGGCGGAGAAGCGGAAACGGTTCGTGCGACCGGTCATGCGGTCCTCCTTCGGCGACGTCATTCTTCGCGGCAGGCCCCTCCCGGCGAAGGGAAACGCATGATAGACAATCGACCCATGCGCGTCGAATCCGCCGTCCTCCGCCACGTCGAGATGCCGCTGAAGTTCCGGTTCCGGACGTCGTTCGGCGAGACGTCCGTCAAGAAGTTCCTGCTCCTCGAGCTCCGCGGCGAGGGACTCTCCGGCTGGGGGGAGTGCGTCGCCGAGGAGGCGCCGTTCTACTCGCCCGAGACCCTCTCGACGGCGACGGCGGTGCTCACGTCGTACCTCCTGCCGCTCGTCCTCGGCCAGGACGTGTCCTCGCCCGCCGCCTTCGACGACGTTGCGCGGCGCGTGCGCGGGCACCGGATGGCGAAGGCGACGGTCGAGTGCGCGTTGCGCGACCTCTTCGCGCGCGCCGCCGGCGTCCCGCTGGGGAAGGCGCTCGGCGGCACGCGCGACGCGATCGAGGTCGGCGTCTCGCTCGGGATCTCGCCCACGGCGGAGGAGGCCGTCGAGAACGTGGGACGGCACGTCGCGCAGGGGTACCGGAGGATCAAGCTGAAGATCGAGCCGGGCTGCGACGCCGAGCGCCTCGCGGCCGTCCGCGAGGCGTTTCCGGACATCGTGCTCACCGCGGACGCGAACGCGGCGTACACGCTGGCGGACGCGGACACGCTCCGCTCCCTGGACGCCTTCGGCCTCGACTACCTCGAGCAGCCCCTCCATCACGAGGACCTCGCCCAGCACGCGGAGCTCGCGAAGACGATGAAGACGCCGATCTGCCTCGACGAGTCGATCCGCTCGGAGGCCGACGCGCGGGCCGCGATCGCGCTCGGCGCCTGCAGGGTGATCAACGTCAAGATCGGCCGCGTCGGCGGCCACGGCGAGGCCGTGCGGATCCACGGCGCCGCCCGCGACGCGGGAGTGCCCGTCTGGTGCGGCGGGATGCTCGAGGCCGGCATCGGGCGCGCGCACAACGTGGCGATCGCGAGCCTGCCCGGCTTCTCGAAGCCGGGAGACACGTCGTCCTCGTCGCGCTACTTCGACGAGGACATCGTCGAGCCGGCCCTCGAGGCCAGAGGCGGGCTCATGCCGGTCCCGAAGGGTCCCGGGACGGGGGTCACGGTGCGCCCCGACGTCCTCCAGCGCTTCACGACGGGCGTCACGGAGTTCCGCGCGTGAGCCGCGCCGGCGTCCTGGCGGCGCTCTTCGCCGCGCGGAAGGAGCGCCTCCTCGCCGACCTCGAGGCCCTCGTCGTCCGCGAGAGCCCGTCCGACGACCCGGCCCGTGTCTCGGCGCTCTCGCTCTGGATCGCCGAGCGGCTGTCCCGCGCGGGGCTGGCGGCCGCGTGCGTCCCGTGCGAGGGCCGCGGCGACGCCGTGCGCGTGCGCCTCGGCGAGGAACGCGGAGGGACGCTCCTGCTCGGGCACCTCGACACGGTCTGGCCCGCGGGGACGCTCGCGGAGATCCCCTTCGGCGTCGAGGAGGGGGTCGCGAAGGGCCCGGGCGTCTTCGACATGAAAGCCGGGATCGCGGTCGCGCTCTCGGTCCTCGAGGCCGTCGCGAAGGGCGACGTGACGCCCGCGGGCGGCGTCTCGCTCGTCCTGACGCCGGACGAGGAGGTCGGGAGCGGGGCCTCGAGCGGGCTCCTCGTCGAGGAAGCGCTCCGCCGCGACCACGTCCTCGTCCTCGAGCCGTCAGGGGACGGCGGCGCCGCGAAGGTCGCCCGCAAGGGGACGGGTCTCGTGAGGGTGCGCTTCCGGGGCATCGCGTCCCATGCCGGGCTCGAGCCCGACAAGGGCGCGTCGGCGCTCCTCGAGATGGCGCGCTTCGCGCTCTACGCCGACGCGCTCGCGGACCGCCCGGCCGGGACGTCCGTCGTCCCGACGGTCGCCGCGTCGGGGAAGGTCACGAACGTGGTCCCGGAGCGGGCGGAGATCGCCGTGGACTTCCGCGTCTGGACGCAGGCGGAGGCCGAGCGGCTGATGGCCGGGCTCCGCGCCTACCGCCCGTCGGACGCGCGCGTGACGTTCGAGCTGGACGGCGGCGCGAACCGGCCGCCGATGGAGTCGACGGACGCGTCGCTCCGGCTCTACCGGCGCGCGGCGGCCCTCGCGAGCGCGCTCGGCTTCGAGCTGCCGGCGGCCCGCGTCGGCGGCGGCTCGGACGGCAACCTCACGGCGGCCGCGGGCGTCCCGACGCTGGACGGGCTCGGGCCCTCCGGCGGCGGCGCGCACGCCCGCACGGAGCACCTCCTCGTCGACGACCTGCCGCGCCGCGCGGCGCTCGTCGCGGGGCTCCTCGAAGGCGTCGCCCCGTGACGGCGCGACGGGCGCGCCTCGTCCTGCGCGACCTGCGCACGCCCGGGGAGTTCATCGAGACGACGCACATCTCGAAGGCGGCGTGGGGCTTCTCGGAGCGTGCCGTCTCGCCGGCGAGCGACCTCGTCGCCGCGACGCACGCGGGCGGGCTGACGGCGGGCGCTTTTCTCGGCCGGAAGATGGTCGGGATTCGTGCACGGCATCCCGCGCACGAACCTCCCGGAGCCGTGCCAGTACTCGCACCTTCTCGCCGTGCTGCCCGAGGCGCAGGGCCGCGGCGTGGCCGTGGCGCTCAAGCTCTACCAGCGGGCGTGGTGCCTCGAGCGGGGGATCCGGCTCGTGACGTGGATGTACGACCCCTTCCTCGTCAAGAACGCCACGCTCAACCTCATGCGCCTCGGCGCGAGCGCCGACCGGTTCCACCCGAACCTCTACGGCCACATCGGCGGGATCTACGCGGACCTGCCGTCCGACCGCTTCGAGATCTTCTGGCGGCTGGAAGCCCCGCGTCCCGTCCGTGCCGCGGCCGGCGAGGCGGCGGCGGTGCCCGACGTGGCGGGCCTGCCGGTCGCGAGGAACCCCCGGGCGCTCCCGGATGCTCCTCGTGTCCTGCTGCCTTTCCCCGCGGGCGCCCCGCGGATCTACCGGACGGACCACGAGGGAACGCTCCGGGCGAGGCGCCGGTTCGCCGCGCTCGTCGTGCCGCTTCTTTCGGACGGCTACCGTGCCACGGATGTCGTCGGCCTCCCGGACGGGTCGCCGGCGTACGTCCTCGACCGGACCCCGGGTGATAGGATTTTTCGCGAAGGAGAACGACGATGAAAAAGCTCCTCCGCGTCCTCGCCCCCGCCGCCTTCCTCCTCTTCTCCACCGGCGCCCTCGCGCTCGACGACTTCCAGGTCACCGGCGTCGTCAAGGAGAAGACCGCCGACTCGATCACGGTCATGAAGGGCAAGGAGCGCTTCCAGATCGGAATCGACAAGGACACGAAGATGACGGGAGAGGCCAAGGTCGGCGAGAAGGTCACGATCAAGTACAAGATGCACGCGAGCTCGATCGAGGCCAAGGAAGCCGCCGCCAAGCCCGCGAAGAAGAAGTAAGAAGAGATAAGATTTTTCTGCTATCGGCGGCTGCACGTGCAGCCGCCGATGAAGGAAATTTGTCTCCCGCCGAAATTCCTCGTGCTCCTCGGACTTCTCAGGCCTTCGCGAGTTCCTGTTTCAGCTTCTCGGCCTGGAAGTGCGCGACGAGCGGGTCGATGAGCTCGTCGAGGCGGCCGTCGAGGATCTCGCCCAGGCGGTGCGACGTGAACCCGATCCGGTGGTCCGTCACGCGGCTCTGCGGGAAGTTGTACGTCCGGATCTTCTCGGACCGGTCGCCCGAGCCGACCATCTTCTTGCGGTCGGCGGCGTACGCGGCCTCCTTCTTCTCGCGCTCGAGCTCGTAGAGCCGGGCCTTGAGGACGCGCATCGCCTTCGCCTTGTTCTTGATCTGCGAGCGCTCGTCCTGGCACTGGACGACGAGGCCGGACGGGACGTGCGTGAGGCGGACGGCGGAGTAGGTCGTGTTGACGCCCTGCCCGCCGGGTCCCGACGCGCAGAAGAGGTCCACGCGGACGTCCTTGTCGGCGACGACGACGTCCACGTCCTCGGCCTCCGGCAGCACCGCGACGGTCGCGGCCGAGGTGTGGATCCGTCCGGCGGCCTCGGTCGCCGGCACGCGCTGGACGCGGTGGACGCCGCCCTCGTACTTGAGGCGCGAGTAGGCGCCCTCGCCCTCGACGATCGCCTGGACGTCCTTGAGCCCGCCGACGCCGCCCGAATCGCTCCGGTCGATGACCTCGACGCTCCAGCCGCGCCCCTCGGCGTACCTCACGTACATCCGGAAGAGCTCCTCGGCGAAGAGCGCGGCCTCGTCGCCGCCGGTGCCGGCCCGGATCTCGAGGACGACGTTCTTGCCGTCGTTCGGGTCCTTCGGGAGCAGGAGGAGCCGGAGCTCCTCGTCGATGGCCGTGCGGCGCGCGGTCAGGCTCTCGAACTCGGCCTGCGCGATCCCGCGCAGCTCGTCCGACGGCGGCAGCGTGTCGAGCAGCTCGCGGGCGCCCGCGAGATCGGAGTCGACCTTCTTGCGCTCGCGGTTCTTCTCGACGATGGGCGCGATCTCGCGCATGGCGCGGGCCGTCTTCGTCGCGAGGGCGTGGTCCGCCAGCACCTCGGGCGAGGCGGCGCGGGCCTCGAGGTCCGCGTACCGTCGTTCGATGTCGTCGAGCTTCTGGAACATGGCGGGAAGCGGCGCCGGGGCCCGGCGCCGTGGTCAACCGTTCAGGGCTGAGGGGCAGCCTTGGCCTTGGGGGCGGGCTTCGGGACGTTCGCGTAGCGCTTCTGGAAGCGCTCGACGCGGCCCGCGGTGTCGACGAGCTTGCTCTTGCCCGTGAAGAACGGGTGGCAGTTCGAGCAGATCTCGAGGCGGAGCTCGTTCTTCGTGCTCCTCGTCTTCCACGTGTTGCCGCACGCGCAGTGCACGTCGACCTCGTGGTACTCGGGGTGGATCTTTTCCTTCATGGGGGAACCCTTTCGTCGGCCGGCCGCGTCGTGAGCCGATCCGGAACCGGGGAGGATAACATGCCCGCCACGCCCCGGCCCCACGCCGGGAAAAAGGGCAGGTACACTCGCACCGTGCTCGTCCTGAACGTGAGGGTGCCCGGGGAGCCCGCCCGCCGGATCCGGCTGGACCGTCCGGTCCTGACCCTCGGCCGCTCGTCCACGAACGACGTCCCGCTCGCGGATCGCACGCTCTCGCGCGTCCACGCCCGGCTCGAGGTGTCGGACTCGGCGGTCCGTCTCGTCGACCTCGGGTCGCGCAACGGGACCTCGCTGAACGGGAACCGCATCGGGGAGCCGGTGGTCCTGGGTCCGAGCGACCGCATCCAGCTCGGCGAGACGCTCATCGACGTCCTCGAGGAGTCCACGACGCGCGTCGTGATCGAGGGGATGGACGAGACGTCGAAGAAGACGACGTTCCTCCAGTCGTCCCGGGACCTCCTGCGCCCCCACAAGCAGGCCTGGGACTCGAAGCTCGGCGCCGAGGAGCTCGCGCGCCTGAACGCGTCGCTGAGGATGCTCAACGAGATCTCCGTCGAGCTCCTCGGGGACATTCCGCTCCAGAAGCTCCTCGAGCTCATCCTCGAGAAGACGTTCACGTTCCTCCAGCCCGACCGCGGCCTGCTCATGCTCGCGGACGAGGCCGGCGAGCTGAAGCCCGAGAAGGTCAAGTACGCCCCGGGCGTCGACCCGTCGGACATCCGGCTCAGCAAGACGCTCATCCAGTCCGTCGTGGACAAGAAGAACGGCATCCTCCTGATCGACGCCGCGACGGACGCGGGCCTCGGCGCGGCCGAGTCCATCCGGATCCAGGGCATCACGTCCTGCATGGCGGCGCCTCTCTTCGTCGAGGACAAGGTCATCGGGCTCATCTACCTCGAGGTGCGCCTCGGCCGGAAGAGCTTCAGCGAGGAGGACCTCCGGCTGCTGACCTCGCTCGCGAACACCTCGGCGATCAAGATCCAGAACCTGCGCCTGCAGGAGAGCAATGCCTCGCGCCAGCGCATCGAGCGCGAGATGGCGCTCGCGTGGGACATCCAGAGGCGGATGCTTCCCGAGGCCGAGCCCACGCTCCCGCACACGGAGATCCTGGGGCGCACGATCCCCTCGCGGACGGTCTCGGGCGACTACTACGACTTCTACGAGCGCGGCGACCGGACGCTCGACGTGGTCGTCGCGGACGTCTGCGGCAAGGGGATGGGAGCGTCGCTCCTCGCCGCGTCGGTCCAGTCCGCGTTCCAGGTCTGGGCCGGCGAGAACTTCCCGCCCGACAAGCTCTGCTCGCGCCTGAACGACCTCGTCTACCGGAGGACGAGCCCGGAGAAGTTCATCACGTTCATCCTCGCGCTCTACGACCCGGAGTCCGGCGCCATCGTCTACACGAACGCCGGACACAATCCCGGGCATCCTCGTTCGCGCGGGAGGCGACGTCGAGATGCTCGGCGCGCACGGCCCGCCTCTCGGGCTCTTCCCCGGCAAGACGTACGCGTCCGGGACGTTCACGATGGGGCCGGGCGACCTCCTCGCGCTCTACACGGACGGCGTGACGGAAGCGGCGAACGCGGCGGACGAGGAATTCGGGACGGAACGGCTCGTCGCGACGCTCCGGGAGCTCCGGCCGAAGCCGCTCCCGGAGCTCGAGTCCGAGCTCGCCGCGAGGCTCCTCGCATTCACGGGCGGCACGCCCTTCGGGGACGACCGCACGCTCGTCCTCCTCAGGCGCGGCTAGCGGGCTCGGGCTCGGGTTCCTTCGCGTCGCGCGGGAGCATCCCGTGCCTCTTGAGCATCTCGTTGAGCGTCGTCGGCTTCAGGCCGAGAAGCTCGGCGGCCCGCTTCTGAACGCCGTTGGCGCGGCCGAGGGCCGCGGCGAGGAGCGAGCGCTCGTAGGCCCCGACCGCGTCCTTGAAGTTCAGCCCGTCGGCCGGGAACGCGGCCGGGCGGGGGACCGAGCGGCGCACCGCGTCCGGAAGCTGGTCGAGGTCGACGACGCCGTGCCCGAGGACCAGGGCGCGCTCGAGGACGTTCTCGAGCTCGCGGACGTTGCCCGGCCAGTCGTGGTCGAGAAGGGCCTTCATGGTCGCCGGCGTCACGGACGGGACGGCGCGGCCGTTCTCGGCCGCGGCGCGCGCGAGGAGCGTCTCGACGAGGAGGGGGATGTCGTCCTTCCTCTCGCGGAGCGGCGGCAGGTTCACCGTGATGACGCAGAGCCGGTAGAAGAGGTCCTCGCGGAAACGCCCTTCCGCGACCGCCTTCGTGAGGTCCGCGTTCGTCGCGGCGAGAACGCGGACGTCGGCGTGGATGGGCTCCACGGCGCCGACGGGCATGAACTCGCGCTCCTGCAGGACGCGCAGGAGCTTCGCCTGCGTCTCCATCGGCACCGTTCCGATCTCGTCGAAGAAGATCGTGCCGCCGTCGGCGGCCTTGAAGAGACCCTTCTTGTCCGCCACGGCGCCCGTGAACGAGCCGCGCACGTGCCCGAAGAGGTTCGACTCGAGCAGGTCGGTCGGGAGCGCCCCGGAGTGGACCGTGACGAAGGGACCGGCCGCCCGCGGCGAGAGCCGGTGGAGGGCCTTCGCGACGAGCTCCTTGCCCGTGCCGCTCTCGCCCGTGATGAGGACCGTCGAGCGCGCGGCCGCCGCCTGGCGGACGGTCTCGAAGACGCGTTCCATCGAGGCCGAGCGGCCCACGAGCTCGCGGAAGCCGCCCGGGGCGTCGAGCTTCGCGCGCAGGGCGCGGTTCTCCGCGACGAGCCGGCGCTTCTCCAGCGCCTGCCTGACGACGTGGACGACCTCCTCGTTGCGGAACGGCTTCGGGATGTAGTGGAAGGCGCCCTCGCGCATCGCGGTGATCGCGCTCTCGACCGACGAGTAGGCGGTCACCACGACGACGGGAATCTCGGGGTGGCGCGCGCGCACCTCGACGAGGACCTCGAGGCCGGGACGGTCCGGGAGCATGAGGTCGAGGAGCAGGAGATCGACGGGCTCTTTCTCGAGGCGCTGCAGCCCTTCGGCCGCCGTCGCCGCTTCGCGCGTGACGTGGCCCGCCTTCGCGAGCACCGAGCCGAGCACCTCGCGGATGACGGGCTCGTCGTCGAGGATGAGGACCGTCGCCATGTTCAGGTCGCGGCGGGAAGCGTGACCGTGAAGCGGGCGCCGGGCGACCCGGACGCCGCGGTCAGCGTGCCGCCGTGAGCCAGGATGATATCCCGCGCCATGGACAGGCCGAGGCCGGTGCCGCCCTGGGCGGTCTTCGTGGAGTAGAACGGCTCGAAGACGCGCGCCGCGTCCTCGGGTGCGAGCCCCGGGCCGTTGTCGGTCACGTCGAACCGCACGCTCGCCCCGCTGCCCGCGACGGTGAGGACGACCTCGGGAGCCGCGGGACGCGCCGCGCCCGGCGCGGTCGCGGCCTCGATCCCGTTCTTGACGAGGTTCACGAGGACCTGGACGAGCGCGTCCCGATGCCCGGCGACGGCCGGCGCGCGATCGGGGGCGGCGAGTCGCACGGCGGCTCCGCGCGCGGCGCCCTCGTCCTCGAGCGCGCGCACGGCCTCGCGTGCGAGATCGGCCGGGTCGAGCGGCATGAACTCCCGGGGCCGCCCGCGCGCCAGGTCGAGGAGGCTTCCGACGAGGCGCGAGGCGCGGAAGGCCTGCCGCTCGATCTTCTCGACGAGGGCGCGGCGCGGGTCGTCGCCGGGCGTCTCGTCCAGGAGGAGCCGTGCGAAGCCCGCGACGCCCGCGAGCGGCGTATTCACCTCGTGCGCGACGCCCGCCGAGAGCGTCCCGAGCGCCGAGAGGCGCTCGCGATCCGCGAGGGCCCGCTCGAGGCGCGCCGTCTCCGTCGCGTCGACGAGCACGAGGACGCGCGCGCTCGAGCCCTCCGGCGCGCCGGGGAACGGCGACACGGCGACGTTCAGCACGCGCATCCCCGAGCCCAGGTCGACCTCCACGCGCGCGGGAGGCTTCGGGACGGAGAGGCCGGGCGGCAGCACGTCGGCGGCGGGGCGGCCGAGGAGGGAGCCCGCCTCCCGTCCCAGCAGCGCCGCGAAGGCGGGGTTGACGGACGTGAAGCGCCCGTCGCCGTCGGTCGCGGCGATCGCGGCGGCCGACCCCGCGACGACGTTCTCGTGGAACTCCTGGAGGTTGCGGTAGCGGTCGGCCTGCGCCTTGAGCTCCTCGAAGAGACGCGCGTGGTCGAGGGCGAGGGCCGCCGGCGCGAGGACCGTCTCGAGGAGCTCCGTGTCGTCGGCCGAGAGCGGGATCCGGCCCGCGCGGTCCGCGACCGCGAAGAGCGCGAGGAGGCGGCCGCTCACGGTGAGGGGCGCGAGCGTCCGGAACCCGGCCCGCCTCAGGCGCGCGACGGCCGCCGTCGGGCGCTGCGTGAACTCCTGGCGCGAGAGGCGCGTCGTCCTCACGCGGGCCGCGGCGGGCAGCTCGGCGAGCGCGAGGCCGCCGCCGCCGTCCACCGGGGCGCCGTTCGCGACCTCGCCCGTCACGCCGAGGAGCGCGGCCCGCGGCACGCCGAGACCGCGCGCGACGCGGGCGACGAGGAGGTCCGTCAGCTCGCCGAGGGGGCGCGGGGAAGGCAGCTCGCGCAGGAGCGCGAGGAGGCCCTCGCGGTCGCGCACGTCGTCCCCGTACTGCAGCCGCCGGAACGCGGCGGACAGGCCCCGCCGGACCGGCACGAAGCTCAGGGCCATCAGGAGGCCGGCGGACGTCTGGAGGGCGCCGCGCGCGTGCGGGATCGCGCTCGCGAGCGGATGCGCGAGCAGGATCTCCACGAGCGTGAAGAATCCGGCCCCGACGAGGAGGGCGCCCATCACGGAGGCCGCCTCGCGTCCGAAGACCTCGACGTCCCACAGGCGGTAGCGCGTGAGAGCCGCGAGGAACGCGGCCGGCACGACCGCGAGCGGCAGGAGTGCGAGCGTCGAGAGGATCGGGATCGAGCCGCCCATGAGGTGCGGGACGAGGTTCAGGACGACGAGCGGAAGGAGTCCGACGGCCGTCCCGAGCAGGAGGAAGCGGACCTGCTTCTCGGTGAGGAGATCGGTCGGGCGGCGCGCGACGAGCACGAGCCGCCCGGCCGCGAGGACGGCACCGGCGGCCATCCAGACGAATCTGCGCGCGGTCGAGAGCGGCGACGGCGGCGGGAGCGTTCGCGAGCGGGCCGACGTAGACGCGCGCGGTGGCGGCGAGGAGCGCCGCCGCGGGCAGGAAGGGCAGCCAGGCCGGCACCCGCCGCGCGCGGCGCGGGAACGTGAGGACGAGCGCGAGGAGGAAAGCGGGGAAGAGCGCGCGCGCCGCGTCCTCGGCGAGGACCGCGATCCGGAAGAGCCCGTCCAGCGGAGGCGCGGGCGTCAGCGTGAGGACGAGGCCCACCGACAGCGCGAAGGCCGCGTAGAGGAGCGCCTCCCGCGACGGTCTCGCCGGGCGCAGGGCCGCGAGCGCCGACGCGAGGAACGTCCCGCCCACGACGAACAGGAACAGGTAGCGGAAATCCCACGGCGCGCTCACCGGCGTCGTCGTGAGGCGTCGCGGCGTCCCGTCGCGCAGGAGGACGACGTCGACGGCACGCTCCGCGAAGAGCTTCGCGGGCTCGAGGAACGTCCGCGAGCTCGCCCCGTCCACGAGGAGCAGGAGGTCGCCGGCCCTGAGGCCGGAGGGCGCCGCCGACGGCCCGACGCGGTGAACGCGCAGGCCGTCGCCCTCGGGGGCGAGGAGGACGTCGGCGCGGCCGAAGGTTCCGGCCTTGCGGACGACGCAGAGCGCGGCGGGAATCAGCCCCGCGAGAAGGAGCGACACGAGAACCGCTCGCGCCAGGGCGCGTCCCCGAGAGCCCACTGCCTCCATGTTCAGGGATGCAGCAAGGCAAATGCCAAGTATCCGGGAGTTTGAATCACGGGAAATGGCTGATTGGGAAGTACTTAGTCCGCATCTCTCCCGTCGGGGCCAAGGCTCCGCAACGGAAACTTGAACCGGACTATGGGGGATTGGACGTCAGAAGGAGAGAGCGAGGCCGCCCGCCATCCGGCGGTTCGACTTCTCCTCGTCTTCGCCCTCGCGTCGCTTGCCGAATTCGACCGAGAAGAGCGCCCGCCAGTCGCTTCCGATCCCCCGCAGGACCGGCAGGGGGAGCCCCTGTGCGAGCGTGATGTCCACGGCCTGGATGTCGTTGTGAAGAGTCGTGGAACCGCGCGCGAGAGACTGCGCCACCTGCCTGTAGCCGACGCCGACCGAGGTGTCGGTCGCGCGCACGCGGAGCGCGGCCTGGGCGACGCCCCAACTCGCGTCGTCGGACTGGATCTCGCCGTTTCGCGCCCCCGCCAGCTCGCCGGCGCGGAGCGAGATGCGCCCGTCGAAGCCCGAACCGACGCGCGTCGAGACCGTGAGAGACGCGTCCGTCGCGACGTCGTTCGGGAAGAAGTAGAGCGAGTCGAGGCGGTCGAGGAAGTCCGCGTCGAAGAGAAGGCGATACGTGCCGTTGATCTCGCGGCGCGAGACGTCGACGGACAGGCCCTCGCCCTCGCGGTTCTGCCAGCGCACGCCGGCCCGGTAGAGCGAGCGGGAGCGGCGCGTCAGGTCGGCCTCGTCGGCTCCGGCCTCCCCGGGGCGCACGGCGAGAGCCTCCGAGAGCGTCTCGAAGCGGCGGGAGGCGAACCCGTAGACCCTCCACCCGTCGGGCGTGTGAAGCGCGACCATGAGCTCGGGCGTGACGCCGCGGCCGTAGAACGACGTGTCGCCCGTCGCGCCCGCCTCGACCACGAGGACGTCCCCGAGGCGCAGGCCCGCGACGCCGCCCGCGCGCGTTTCACGCTCGAACGGGGTGACGGCGCCGGCGTAGTCGCCCGAGGACGACCGGTAGCCGACCGTCACGCGCGCGAACGTCGTGGCGCCGAGCTCCGCCTGGTAGCGCGCCGCCACGTCGACGGCGTCCGACTCGCGCGCGAAGAGGTCCGCCACGGGGCCGGTGGCGAGAAGGTGCGACTGCGAGATCATGCGCGCCGAAACGGCGGCTTGTGCGTGCTCGGAGACGGCGCCGTTCCAGTCGAGGGAGTGGGCCGCGAAGCGCGCGGGGTCGACGTCCGCCGCCAGGTTCTGGCGGCGCATCGAGATGTGGACGGCCTGGGAGGACCCGGCGCTGAGGTCCAGCGCGACGCGCGAGGCGTCGCCCGTCTTCTCGCCCGAGAGGTCCGCGAGGCGCGCGTACTGTCCCGAGGCGCCCCACTTCACGCCGCCGCCGAGCGCTCCCGACACGTCGAGGGACGTCCGCGAGAGGGACGCCTCCCCGGCGGAGCCGAAGCCCGCCGTCGTCGTGACGGCCGCGTGCAGGGGCACGGCGACGCGCACGTCCCGCGAGGCCGCGAGCAGCGGGACCGCCGCCGCGGGCGCCGGTGCCGTGTCGAGCGCCGAGAGGATCGCGGGCACCTCGCGCAGGACGTCGCCCGAGGCGACGGCGCGGGCGCTCCACGCGTCGAGAACGCCGTTCTCGGACTCGGGCAGGATGCCCGAGGGGCGCTCGAGGTCGATGCGCACGAACGAGAGCGAGCCGTCGCTGGAAGCGGGCCGGTGGAAGAGGCGTGCGACGGCGGGTCGGAAGCCCGGCACGACCGAAAGCACCGTGTAGAGGCCCTCGGACGCGTCCGTCAGGACGAACGTCCCGTCGGGCTCGCTCTTGATGAGCCGCACGAACGTCGCCCCGCCGGCCGTCACGCCGCGCACCACCAGAGTGGCGCCCGGCATCGGGCGGCCGTCTGCCCGGACGATGCCCGAGAGCGGTGCCACGACGGCCGGCCGAAGCGCCGGCGGCGCCGCGGCGGCGGGGCGCGCCGGCACCAACGTGACCACGAGGCCGGCGAGCAGAGCGGCGGAGGGGCGGATCGTTCGCGGCACGGAACCCCCGGTTCCGCGTATCTTCCGCCCATTTTCCGCGCGGCGTCAACGCCGATGCGACGACCCCTCAGGAAGTTTCATGGGCGCCCGGGCCGAACCCCAGGAAGGCCCTGAGGACCGTGCTGGCCATGGAGGGGTTCTCCTTGAGCCGCCGGGTGGAGTAGGCGTACCAGTCCTTGCCGTAGGGCACGTAGACGCGCAGACGGTGGCCCGCGCCGAGGAGCGACTTGCGGAGCACCGGGTCCACGCCGAGGAGCATCTGGAACTCGTACCGGTCCTTCGGGATTCCGAGGCGGTCGATCGTCGCGAGGGCGAGCTGGACGCAGGCCTCGTCGTGGGTCGCGATGGCGGCGTACGCCCCGCCCGCGAGCTGCTTGTCCACGAGGGCCGCGAAGTTCCGGATGACGGTCTGGCGGTCCTTCCAGGCGATCGTGCGGGGCTCGACGTAGATGCCCTTGCAGATCCGCACGTTGACCTTCTTCGCGAGGAGGCGGCCGAGGTCGTCGAGGCTGCGCTTGAGGTAGGCCTGCAGGACGGCGCCGACCTCGAAGCGCTCCTTGAGGGCGAGGACGAGCCGGACCGTGGACTCCGTGTACGGGCTGTCCTCCATGTCGAGACGCACGAACATCCCGTGCGTCGTCGCGCGCTCGCAGATCGCCGTGCAGTTCTCCAGGGCGAGGGCGGGGTCGATCGCGAGCCCCACCGCCGTGGGCTTCACGGAGATGTTCGCGGGCAGACCCGACGCGGCGATCGCGTCGATCGTCCGAAGGTACTGCTCGCGCGTCGCGAGCGTCTGGTCCCGGTGCGTGACGCTCTCTCCGAGGACGTCCATCGTGCCCATGGCGCCCTCCGCGGCCAGCGTGCGCATCGTGTCCAGCGCCGCCTCCAGCGTGTCGCCCGCGACGTAGCGCGAGGCGACCTTCCTGACGATCGCTTTCGGGACGAGGGGCAGCGTCGAGACGACGAGGCGGTCGAATGCGGTCATGCGGTCTCCGGCTCCGGCGTGCGGGCGAGGACGAGCCCGCGGATTTCGGCGGCGCCCGCGAAGGCGAGAGCGCGCGCGGCGGAAAACAGGGTGGCGCCCGTGGTCGAGACGTCGTCCACGAGGACGAGGACGCGGCCCCGCGCGGACGTGGACGCGGCGAACGCTCCGTCGACGTTCGCGCGGCGTTCCGCCGCGGGGAGTTCGGACTGGGGACGGGTGTCCCGCGTGCGGGAGAGGAGCTCGCGAAAAGGAAGGGAGAGGCAGCGGGCGGCCGACTCGGCGAGGAGAGCCGCGGGGTCGTACCCCCGCGCGCGGTTGCGGCGGCGCGTCGAGGGCACGGGGACGAGGGCGTCGGCGCCCTCCGCGAGGCGGGTCGCGCGCGCCGCCTCGGCGAGCCGCGCTCCGCAGGGCGGGGCGAGGAGGTCCCAGCCGCGGAACTTGAAGGCGGCGACGAGGGTCTTCAGGCCGCCCGCGTAGAGGCCGTACGCGACGCTCCGGGAGACGGGGGGCGGGTCCCGGCGGCAGGAGGCGCAGGTCCCGCCGTCGCCGGGGAGCGCGCAGCGCGGGCACGCGGCGTCGGGCCTGAGGACGGGCAGCGCGGCCCAGCAGGCCGGGCAGACGCCGCCGCCGCCGGTTCCGCACCGGGGCGCGTCGCACACGGCGCACCGGGAGGGCACGAGCAACGCGAGGAGGGAGGCGATTGCGGGCGCGCCGGGGAGAGGGCGATGCGGCTCCGGGCCGGGCACGCGGCGATTCTAGACGAGGGGTCAGCCGTAAACGTATGAACGATATGGCTCATTGCGTTGACGTATCCTCGCGAGCGATGCGCTCGCTTCTTCGCTCCTCCCTGTGCTTCGCCCTTCTGGCCGCCGCGTCTCCCGTCCTCGCCCAGATCGGTCCGCCGCGGACGATGGGATTGCCGTTCGCCGTGGGGGCGGGCGGCGAATGGGTCACCGACAACGGCCGCGCCTCGGACGTCAAGGCGTTCTCGAACGGCGGCTGGCACGCGTTCGGCGAGATCGTCCTCGAGCCGGGCGTCCTCCTGCAGTTCCGCTACATGAACTTCTCGCTCCCGGGCACGCCCGTCGTCCCGCCGTTCGGTGCCGCGACGTCGGCGCCGGACGTCCGGGTGAACGCGGGCCTCGCGTCCGTCGGCTATCTCTTCCGCGAGGCGTGGTGGGACGGGGGCTTCGTCGGCGGTGTCGGCGTGTACGCGCTGGACCCGAAGGCGCCCACGGGCGACCAGGCGTCGACGGACGTGAAGGAGACCGTGATCGGCTGGCACGGGGGCCTGCTCACGGCGTTCCACGTCTCGGCGCGCTGGGACATCCGCCTGGAGGCCACGGCGTACCTCCTGCGCACGGACGCGAACCACAAGCCGATCACCCTCGGCGGCAGCGTGGCCTACCACTTCTAAGGAAGAAGAGAGAGAAGATTTTCTTAGAAGGGTAAGAGAGCTGGCGCCTCCGGCTCTTCGTGCCTGCCTCGAGAGAGTTGGGAGCTCAGCCCGCCGCGAGGTTAGAGGGGGGCGCAGGGGGGAACGGGGCACCGCTCGCCGTCTGCGCAGCCCGACGACGTTCCCCCCGCACAGAAACGGTGGGCTCCCACCCGACCTTGCGGTCGGGCGGGGATTGCGGCGGTGGGATGGACTAACTGAGGGTTATGTAAGGAGGGAAGAAAGATGGAGGGCCCGTCGGCCGGAGAGGCCGGCGGGAAAAAGGAAGGAAGTGAAGACCGTCGTATTCATTTGACTTTGCATCGAATGCCCGTTTCGATCTCCTGCCCACTTATACGCAAGCGCGATGCCTTCGGTTTCGGACGCGGCCCGCGTGAGCACAACCAGCCACCGTGCAGCACTTTGCGATTACGCTGTGCGCAAGGTCACGCCGGACCGGCACTCCGGAAAGCGCCTTTCAGGGGACGATTTGGTGCGAAATCGACACCTCGGGGTGAGAAACGCTCTCAGGCGCCCTCGGCCAGCGGAAGGAGCGTGGAGTCCTTCTTGATCGAGAGCGAGAGCTCCACCCGGGTGCGGATCACCCCGCGCAGCGTCTGGAGCTTTTCCCGGAGGATGGTCTCGAAGTGCTCGACGTCCCGGGCCCGGATCTTGAGCCGGTAGCCGAAGTCGCCGGAGATCGCGTAGCACTCCTGGACGTCGAGAAGGTTCTCGATCTCCTCGAGGAACGGCCGCTCGAAGCGCGGATGCTCGAGCAGGACGTCCACGTGCGCCACGAGGGGCATGCCGACGAGCCGGGGGTCGAGGAGCGCCGTGAACCGCCGGATGAAGCCCTTGGTCTCGAGCTTCTTGATGCGCTCGTTCACCGAGGGCGTCGTGAGGCCAACGGTCTCGGCGATCCGGGCCTGCGAGATCTTCGCGTCCCGCTGGAGGATGTCGAGGATCCGGCGATCGATGTCGTCCATATAAAATTCGGCTCAGGGGTCGAGATCCCGAACTTTATACGGTCCCCCGTCCGGAGGCAACCGCGGCGACGCCCCCCGGGCTTCAGTCGGGGTCGGCGAGCACCACGCCCTTGGGGAGGACGACGACGCCACCCTCGGAGACGTGGAACCGCTTCTTGTCCTCCTCGGGGTCGAAGCCGATCTCGATCCGCGGCGGGATCCTCACGCCCTTGTCGGCGATGACGCGTTTGAGGCGCGCGTAGCGGCCGACGTCCACGCCGTCCATCAGGACGCACTCCTCGACGTGCGAGAAGGAGTTGATCCTCACCCGCGGGAACAGGATCGAGCGGTGGATCGTGCCGCCCGAGATGATGGAGCCCGACGCGACCAGGGAGTCCGTCGCGAGGCCGATGCGCTGCGACACGGCGTCCGCGAAGACGAACTTCGCCGGCGGGAGCTGCGGGGCGTGGCTCTTGATCGCCCACTTCGTGTTGTAGAGGTTGAGGGGCGGCGTGACGGAGATGAGGTCCATCGACGCGTCCCAGTACGAATCCACCGTGCCGACGTCCCGCCAGTAGGGCGCGAGGTCCTCGTTGCCGGGGACGCGGTTCGTGGAGAAGTCGTAGGCGTAGAGCCGCGCGCCGCCCTTCAGGAGGGCGGGGATGAGGTTCTTGCCGAAGTCGTGCGAGGTGTCCTGGAGCGCGTCGTGCTCGAGGGCCTCGATGAGGACGCTCGCGCGGAACACGTAATTCCCCATCGAGACGAGCGCGAGGTCGGGATGGCCCGGGATCGGGCGCGGCTCGGCCGGCTTCTCCTCGAACCCGAGGATCCGCCCGTCGTCGCCGACCTCGAGGATCCCGAAGCGCGTCGCCTCCTTCAGCGGGACCGGGCACGCCGCGATCGTGAGGTCGTGCCCGCCGTCCTCGTGGAAGGCGAGCATCGGGTTGATGTCCATGACGTAGATGTGGTCGCCGCCGAAGACGCACACGTGCGACGGCTCCTCGTCGAACACGAGGTCGAGGTTCTGGTAGACGGCGTCGGCCGTGCCGCGGAACCAGTGCGGGCCTCGCCGCATCTGGGCGGGGACGGGGTCGACGAACTGCCCGATGTCGAACGTGAGCCGCCAGGTGCGGATGATGTGCTCGATGAGCGAATTCGACTTGAACTGCGTGAGCACCTTGACCTTCGTGAGGCCGGAGTTCACGAAGTTGTTCAGGACGAAATCGATGATCCGGTAGCGGCCGCCGAACGGCACGGCGGGCTTCGCCCGGTCCCGCGTGAGCGGGAAGAGCCGCTCTCCCATGCCGCCCGCCAGGACGACGGAGAGCACGTCGCGATGCTGGAGGATCTTCAACGCGTCGCCTCGGGCTGCCGACCCATCGTACCGCGGCGCGCGGCGCCGTCCGGATGACCGCTGCGGCGCGTCTCGGGTATCGTGACGCGGCCATGGCGACCCGCGACCTCTACGCCGTGCTCGGCGTCCCCTCCTCGGCGTCCGACGCCGAGATCAAGAAGGCGTACCGGCGCCTCGCGCGCAAGTACCACCCCGACGTCAATCCCGGCGACACGTCCGCGAAGAAGAAGTTCCAGGAGATCGCGTCCGCGTACGAGGTCCTCAAGGACGCCAAGCGCCGCAAGCACTACGACCTGACCGGCGACACGGGAGAGCCGCCCGAGCCGGGCGCGTGGCCGCCGGGCGGCGGGGCCCCCCGCGGCGGCGGCGCCCACGCCGGCGGCTCGCCGTTCGGCGGCGCCTCCTCCGGCGGGCCCGGCGGCGGGTTCCGGTGGACCGGCGACTTCGGCGATCTCTTCTCCGAGCTCTTCTCGGGGGGCGCGCCGGGCGTCGGCCCGCGCGGCGTCGCCGAGGAGGACGACGACGCGGCGGCGCAGCTCGCGATCCCGTTCCGCGACGCGGTGCTCGGCGGCACGGTGTCGTTCCGCGCGCGCCTGCCGCGGCGCTGCGGGCGCTGCGGAGGGTCCGGCCGCACGGGCGGGAGCCCCTGCCCCGTGTGCCGGGGCCTCGGCGAGGTCGTGACGAACGAGAAGATCACGATCCGCATTCCGGCCGGTGTCTCGACGGGCTCGAAGGTGCGGGTGCCGGGAAAGGGCCGCACCGAGGACGGCGACCTCTACGTCGCGCTCACGGTCGAGCCGCACCCGTACTTCGGGCGCGAAGGCGACGACATCCTCACCGAGGTGCCCGTGACGGTTTCGGAGGCCTACCTCGGGGCCGAGATCGACGTTCCGACGATCCACGGGCCGGTGCGCGCGAAGATTCCGTCCGGGACGGCGGCCGGGCAGCGGTTCCGGCTCAAGGGCTTCGGCGTGCGGAGCGGGCGCGGCGCGGACGGCGACCACTACTACCGCGTCACGATCACGACGCCCCAGCGCGATCACGGACGAGGGGCGGGTTCTCGCCGAGAAGTTCGCCGCGCTCTACGAGCGCAACCCGCGCGCGAACCTGCCGTCGGGGCTTTAGGAAAGAGGGACCTGGAAGTGAAGAGGGGGAGTCGAGGGCGCGCAGGCCGCGCTCCCGGCGCCGCCATCTCCCCGGGACCTCCGAAGAAGGAACCCGAAGAACGGAAAACCAGGCTTTCCGAAACTACTGCTTTTCGGCCATCGAGCGGACGGCGGCGAGCGCGCTGTCCAGCTGGAAGTCGGGGCGCAGCGGGATCGTCAGCGGTCCCTTCGCGAGGGACGCCGAGTCGCCGGCGAGGTAGTTCAGGGCGCCGTCCTTCGCCCACCAGTACGTCGGGACGCCCGACGGCGAGATGAGGGTGCCGACCGGCATCGTGAACGGCAGGTCGATGAGCATCGGCATCGAGAACTCGGCGCCGCCGCGCCCGATCGGGGTCGTCCGGGAGTTCGGCGTGCGGCCCGTCGTCGTCGTGGACCCGTCCGCGGGCTTCGTGTAGTCGTCGGGGAATCCGAGGCGCAGCACCCGCTGCGTCCGCGTCGCGAGGTCCGCGAACGAGACGAGCACGCCGCCGTCGCCGGCCGGGTCGCGCTGCACGGCCGGGTACATGTACGAAGACGTCGGCAGGTCCCGGTTGTCCGTCGGGCCCGCGGCGCCGGCGAGCTCGTTGAGATTCCAGGCGACGACGTCGTCGAGCTTCAGGTCGCCGTCCTCGATGAAGACGTCGGCGTAGCGCGCCTGCGAGTAGGCGCTCTCCTCCCACCACACGATCGAGAGGATCGAGCGCGACTTCGTCACGACGGCGCCGTCGACGTCGAAGTCCCGGTACGTCTGCCGCGTCACGAGGAGCCGCGGGTTCACGGAGAAGTACTGCCCCGGGTTCGGGAGGAACCGGCCGACGGCCCAGCTGCCGTCGCGGCGCATCGCGACGTGGATGTCCGCGAAGAACCCCTGGACCTGGAGGCTCGTGTAGACGACGAACACCGTCCGGGTCGAATCGTCGTACTCGAGCGATTCGCCGAACTTCTGGAGGGTGTTGAACGAGCCGCCCACGATCTCGACCGTCGGCGCCTGTCCGGGGACCGTCGTGCGCAGCGCGATGACCGGCGTCGCGCTGTCGGTCTCGCTCGCGCCGCTGATGACCTGTCCGTAGCTCGTCTCGAAGACCTCGTAAAGGGTGCCGTCCTTGGCGAGGATCGCGCTCGCGGCCTCCGCGCGGGACCCGGCGACGAGCCCGCAGACCGCGAGCCCGACGAGGGCGGCGCGGAGGCGGGAGGCGAACGGGCGGCGGGCGGCGGTCATCGTGTCAGCTCCGGAGGTTGATGACGTTCCGGAAGTCGAAGACTTCCAGGTACGCGCGGAGGTTCTTGAACTCGGGATACAGGGTCGCGAGGCGGTCGAAGTAGTCCTGCGCGGCGGTGGCGTCGCCCGCGAGGTGGCAGGTCTCGCCGAGGAGATACAGGAGGTTCTTCTCGGCGGGGACATCCGTCGCCGCGGCGACGCGTGCGAGTCCTTCCTCGCCGAACCAGCGGGCCTCGGCGAACCGGTTGGACTTCAGGTAGCCGAAGCAGAGGTCCATGAGGGGAAACACCGTGAGGCCGCGCGCATCCTCGCGCTCGAGGGTGTCGAGCGCCTCGTGGACGAGCCCGAGGCCTTCGGCGACGCGGTCGAGCGAGAGGAGACAGTAGCCGAGGTTGTCGGTCCACTGCGCGCGCGCCACCGAGAACAGGGGCGCTTCGGCGGCCGTGCGGGCGAGCGCGTCGCGGTACGCCGCGGCGGCCTCCTCGAAGCGGCTGTCGGCCGCGAGGGCGTTTCCGGTCTCGTTCAGGCACGCGCCGACGAGGCGCAGGTCCCCGAGGCTCTCGGCGTGGCGCCGCGCGACGTTCGCGTAGAAGAAGACCTTCGTGCGCTCGCGGCGGAAGCGGTAGATCGCGGCGCTGTAGTACGCGGCGCGGAACGCCGTCTGCCCGTCGCGCGACCTGAGGAGGATGCGCTTGAGCTCGACGAGCTCCTCCTCGGCGGGCCCGAGCTCGGAAGCGGCCGCGGCGCGGCAGACGTACATCCAGTCGACGAAGGCGGGGTCGTCCGTCTCGCGCGCGAGCGCGAGCGCCTCGTCGTAGAGAGCGAGGGCGCCCGCGAACTCGCCCTTCTCGAGGTGGACGAGGGCGGCGCGGCGCGCGTCCTCCGCGGCGACACGGGCGGTCTCAGCCATTCGTGTCGTCCCCGGGGTCCTCGTCGCGCCGGGCCTTCTCGACCTGCATCTTCTTGAACGCGATGAACTCGCGGACCTCGCGGCGGGTCTCGTCGGGAAGCGCCGCCCAGTCCTCGAACGGCGCGGCCGCTTCACCGGTTTCCCCGGACGCGGCCGGGGCGGCGGCGGGCTCCTCGAAGAAGTGGCTCATGGACAGCTCGAACACCTGCAGGATCCGGAAGAGAGTGTCGAGGCCGACCTTGTACTCACCGTTTTCCATGCGGGAGAGATCGGACTGGGTGACCCCGATCCGCGCGGCGAGATCCGCCTGGGTCAGATGCCGGCTCTTCCGGATCTGACGGATCTTCTGCCCTACGAGCAGGATCTGGGACGCACGCGGCACGGCACTCATGAGCGCTACGCGGTTAAGATAGACCCTCCCCGCGGCCTTTTCAAGCGGATTCCAGGAACTCCAGAGGCATGCTAGTTCATTGAAGAACAAGATCTTCCTGCTCTCGGAGCTGCTTCGTCGGGACCTCGCCTCCCGGTACGCGGGGAGCTTCGCGGGGCCGTTCTGGGCGGTCCTGAACCCCGCCATCGTGTGCGCTCTCTACGCGTTCGTCTTCGGGGCCGTCCTGAAGGTTCCGACTCCCGAGGGCTTCCGGGGGACCTTCGTCGAGTTTCTCCTGGCCGGGATGCTCCCGTGGCTGGGGATCAACGAGGCGATCCTCCGGGCCACGACCTCCGTCAGCGACCAGGGCCACCTCGTCAAGAAGCTCCGGTTCCCGGTGGCCCTCCTCACGGTCTCGTCCGTGAGCGCGGCCCTCGTGATCCAGGCCATCGGCATCGCGATCCTGACGGCGTTCCTCCTCGCCTCGGGCCGCGGGGCGGTGAACCTGCCGCTCCTCGTCGCCGCGTTCGCCTTCGAATTCCTCATGCTCGCGGGGCCGGCGGTCATCCTCGCCTCGCTCAACCCTTTCTTCCGCGACCTGGCGCAGATCCTCCCGCCGTTCCTCATGATCGCGTTCTACGTGACGCCGATCTTCTATCCCGAGTCGTTCGTCCCGGCGTGGGCGGCGCCCGTCCTGGCGGTGAACCCGCTGCGCGACGTCGTCGGGCTCTTCCGTGCCGCGCTCTTCGGGATGGCGGCGCCGCCATGGCGCCGTCTCGGCGTCGAAACGGCGGCATTCATCGTGCTAGGCTTTGCAGGACGTCAGCTGTACCGCCGGCTGCGGCCGGCGTTCGCCGACCTACTCTGAATCAGCTTCAGCTCGCCCGCCGACCGAAGGTCGCCGGGTTCCGTGCGTCGACAGGAGATTCCGTGAAACCGTCCTTCCCGCTCCTCGCGGCGGCCGCGATGGTCGCGACCCTCGGCTGCTCGTCCGCGACCCAGACCCCGTCCGCTCCGCCGGCGCCCACCCCGAAACCGGACTCGCGGGCGGCCGAAGAGGCGGCGCGCAACGAGAAGCTCAAGCAGCTGACGGGCCTGAAGCCTCCGGCCGAGGTCGACGAGGCGCCGGCCGAGCCCAAGCCGTTCGTCGATCCCGAGACCGGCAAGCGGCTGCTCCGGCTCCCGAAGGGCGGCCTCTATTACGAGAAGGACGGGAGGGTCTTCCTGGCGATCGTCAACAGCGCCGGGTTCCCCATCGTGCGCCAGGACGCGACGGCGTACTTCGTCGAGGCGCCCCCGGAGAGGAAGAAGCCCGATCCGAAGGCCGCCCAGACCGAGGCCCCCGAGGACCTCAACCCGGTCGTCGAGATGCCGGCGAGCGAGACGGCCGTCGTCACGCCGAAGATCTCGAAGGAGGCCCTGCGCTTCGAGGAGATGTCCGACGGCCTGCCGCGCTCGGGGATGTGGCGCGAGAACTTCGACCTCGGCGACGTGCTCGGCCTCGGGCATCCCCAGATCGTCGCCCCTCCGGCCCGGCTCACGGGCCGCGGCATCCGGGTCTTCCGGCTCGACAAGACCGACGGAGGCGGCTGGCGCTGGCACGACGTCGAGCTCCAGGTCGAGAACCCCGAGAAGATCGAGGCCGCTTACGGCGCGGCCGTGATCGGCGACATGGACGGCGACGGGAAGCCCGACATCGTGTTCGGCGGCCACGGCTCCGGCCCGGCCATCGCGTTCAACAAGGGGAACGGGAAGTTCACGATCGAGTCGCGCGGCCTGCCGCGCGAGATCTCCACGCGGGCGATCGCGATCGGCGACCTCGACGGGGACGGCAAGAAGGACCTCCTCGTCGTCTCCGACGACCCCGAGTGGATCAGGACGGGGGGCAAGCCGACGCTCGAGGCCGACGGCTACGTGCGGGGCTTCGACGTGCGGGCGTTCCTGAACGAGGGCCAGATCTTCCGCGACGTGCACAAGGGCCTCGACGGGGCCTGCTTCGGCTACGCGGTCGCCGTGGCCGTGCCGAAGGACGCCGCCGCCGGGCTCCCGTTCTACTCGTCGGGCTGCCGGTACATCGGCGCGACGTCGAACCTCTACGAGTTCGACCCGAAGGCCGCGGAGTTCCGTTACCTCGGCGTCGGCGTCATCGAGGGCTACGGGCAGACCGCCGGGGCGGCGGCCGGCACGTACCAGGGCCGCCCCGCGGTCTACACGTCGTATTTCAAGCGCACGCCGACCGGCGGCGTGCCGAAGATCGACGGGCAGGGCGTCACGGTCTACTACCGCGGCGCGGACGGCAAGGTCGCCGCCCGGCGTGTCGTGAAGACCCTCGAGTTCAAGGCGGGCTCGCCCGCCCTCGCGGTCGGCGACCTCGACGGCGACGGCCTCGACGACGTCGTCTGGGGAGACGAGAGCACGGAGCGGATCCGGGTCTTCTTCCAGAAGGCCGGCGGCGAGTTCGAGGAGCTGGCCGCGGACCGCGAGCCGACGTTCGTGAACCACCCGACGAGCCTCAGGATCGCGGACGTCGACGGGGACGGCCGGCCGGACGTCGTCCTCATGTACCAGTACCTCACCGGTGACGAGACGCGAGCCGGCGGCTTCCGGGTCTTCCGGAATCTCGGGAAGTGAGATTCCGGAGGGGCTCGGACACTAGTTTCGTAGATATGCGACCCCAACATAATTTTCGGGAAAGACCTTGACATCGGGGAATTTCGCCCCTATCGTCTGCCCAATGTTCGGGATATCTCTATCCGATTCGGTGCTTTTTCGGGCCCGCGTCGAAGGCGGCCGGAGAAGCCTTGCCGTTCAATAAATTGCGGGAGGTGATTCGATATCGCAGGCGGCGAGAGCCCGGATTTCTTTCCTGATGAACGTAGAATTCACTCGTATCCATCGAATTCACCGGTAGGAGAAAAAATGAAGAAATTTTCGGTTCTGATCGCGCTCGCGCTGCTCGCGGTTGCGGGCACGGGCTACGCGGTCACCTGCTCGTACGACAACGTGCCGGCGGCGACGCTGCTCGTTCCGTACTTCAAGGTGTCCCTCAACGGCGCCACGGACTTCCCGATCGGAACGGGCGGCACGGACACGCTCGTGTCGATCGTGAACGTGTCCACGCCCGGCGTGATCGCTCACGTCACGGTGTGGAACAAGTACTCCAAGGCCGTCATCGACTTCAACATCCCGCTCACGGGCAAGGACACGGTGTCCTTCTCGATGCGCGACATCATGAACGGCGCGCTGAGCCCGAACCTGCCGCAGTACGACACGACGAAGTACCCCGACGATCCGTGCGGCATCATCAACCCGGGCCTGCCGAACGTCGGCTACGAGCCGAGCATCGGCTGGAACCAGACCCAGTTCATCCGCTTCTCGCACCCCGACGCCGTGACGCTCGGCACCGACGTCATCCGCTCGATCTCGCAGTACAACCTGAACTCGGTCGACGCGATCGGGCCGCTCTTCCGCCCCACGGTGTGGGACTCGCTGGATGAGTCCGGCGACATCACGACGTTCTCGACGTCCGCCGGCTCGAACGTCCTCGACAAGGACAACCCGCAGTGCGGCTGGTCCAACGGCACCGACAGCGTGTTCGGTGGCTCGCTCTCCGGCTACCTGACGATCGACGTCGTCAACTACTGCACGAACTTCTTCCCCGACCAGCCCGACTTCTACGACAAGGACGCCATCGCCACGGTCGGCTGGGGCGCGACCTACACCCCGAACGTCCTGATCGGCGACGTGTTCTACGTGGACACGGCGACGAACGGCGGCAACATCTCCGGTGACCCGGCCGTTGCCCTCGAGTTCGACTCGCGCCTGCCCTTCTCGCCGACGACGAAGACCTTCTTCGGCAAGTTCGTCGCCTCGACGACGCCCGCGCAGTGTCTCGCCGAGACGACGGCTCCGCCCGTCGGCTGCACGGCGTACATCGCCACCTACGCTCCGACCTTCCAGTTCGCCGGCGACGGCCGCGAACCCCTCGGCGACCGCTATGCGTTCCGCTACCTCGCCGACGCGGCGAGCGGCGCGCAGTCCTGGATCACCGTGTGGCGCAGCGACTGGTACAACGGCACGCAGGTCAACCTCTGCGCGTGGGCGAACCCGGCTTCCACGCCTGGCGCCAGCGGCGAGGGTCTCTATGACGCGCTCCACCAGGTCACGGTTCTCACGTACGACAACGACGAGAACCTCTTCGGTGGCGTCGGCATCCCGCCCGGCCCGTCCGGCCAGCAGCCCGGCACGCAGTCGAGCACGTACATCTTCCTCGAGTCGCAGCGGATCAACCTCCAGACCGCGACCGACTGGAACCCGGCCGGCTTCAAGTTCGGCTGGGTCGACCTGAACCTCCGTGGCGCCACGATGACGGGCGCGACCCCGGCCACGGGCCTCTACAACATGGGTTGGGTGGGCGTCCAGCACACCGCGCCCGGCGCGTTCGTCAGCGTCGGCCACGCGGCCTCCAACCTCAACGGCCAGTTCCTCTGCTCGCCGGCGATCTACACGGAAGCCGGCGTCCAGAACTGATTTCCTGACGTCTCAGGAGGAGCGGGCGGCTTCGGCCGCCCGCTTTTTTTTCCTCCTGAGGGACGGTGAAAGATAGGTTCCCGGCCGGGCACTTCCACGGGAAGCCGGACCCCGGGTGTCATGCCTCCCGCGTCTGGACAAGTCTGGGTGCGGGAGGTTACGATCCGTATGTCGTTCAATATCAGCTCCTTGTCTGATCGGAGCCCCACGATTCACGAGTCTCGGAACGCAAGCCATATGAACATTTCCCCGGCCTCGCTTCGTCCCTCGCTCCTCCTGCGCGCGGGTATCGTTCTCGCCGTCCTCTCCCTCGCCGCGCTGCCCGCTGCGGCTCGAGGCCCAGTGCACGCTCGCGTCGACTCCGGTCTCGTTCGAGCCGAACCCGCCGGGCGCCGCGCGCCTCGGGTCGCTCTCGTCGGGCTTCAGCACGAGCCTCGCGCTCTACAGGAACGCCGCCGGCGCGCCGCGCATCCTGATGTTCGAGGCGTGGGGCTACTCGACGCTCGACATCGCGACGAATCCGGCCAGCCCTTCCGCTCTCAAGTACGACGACCTGCGGCTGGATCCGTCGAACGAGACGACGAACAAGGTACCGGCGCACGGCGACGGCCAGAGCTACATCCAGACGATCGGCGTCTCGCCCGACGGCCAGAGGATCATCTCCTCGGTCCTCGGCCCGGCCGAGCCCGACTGGCACAACCTCGTCGGGAGGACCGACGGGGGAGAAGGCTTCGGCATGTGGGGCGACTTCGGCGACTCGCGCGCCTCCGGCACGGTCGTGCAGAAGGTGGGAGCGCGGTACATCGCGTACGCGACCTACTTCTCGAATTCGATGATCGCCTCGGACGTCACGACGCTGCCGACCGCGCTCGGGTCGTTCACGTCCCTGAACCTCGCGTCCGAGACGACGAGCCTCGGTCCCGGCTACGCGCTCTCGATGGCGGGCAACTACGTCCTGTACCTGCTGACGTCCGGCTCGGGCGTCCAGGTCGTCGATTCCTCGACGCCCGGGCCCGCGGGCAACATCGCGTCCGGCTTCAAGACGACCGTTCTCCGGAGCGTCCCCGGGGATCCGTACTCCCGGGTTCCGAAGAACTTCACGGCGGCCGTCGACCCCCAGGACCCGACGAAGCTCTGGGTCCTCGTGGAGCTGGCGGCCTCGACGGCGAACGGCGAGAACTCGCCGAGCTACGGCCTCGTCTCGATCAGCAAGGACGGCAGCGGCAACTTCCAGGCGCCCGTCTCCGCGGGCCCGCTCTTCCGCGTGCCCTCGGTCGTCGGCGAAACGTGGGGGCTCTCGGGCGGCAGCGCGTCGCTCGTCGCGAGCAACGGCCAGCTCTTCGCCCTCATGTGGGCGACGCGCCAGCTCCCGACGCAGCAGTTCGTCCTCTACTCGTCCGCGACGTCCGCGTGGGCCCCGTCGACACCCGTCGTCGTGAATGCCACGGGCTTCGGCCTCGCGGCCACGAGCGCCGCCGCATTGGCGGGGACGGGAACGAACGTCTACCAGTACCTGCCGACGGGCACGCGGGCCTTCGTCGTCCCGCTGACGTGCCAGCCCGTGAACGCGCCGGCCGCGAGCAGCTTCCTTGTGACGAACGCGGGCGTCGCGGTCGCGGACGGCGGCACGGCCTTCCTCGGCGACACGCTCACCATCGTCCCGACGGTCGTGCCGTCGCCGGCGTCCAAGCCGCTCAGCGACTGGCGCTTCGACTTCGACTTCCACGCGGGCAACCCGGTGGAGGACGCGGGCACGATGCCGCGCATCAAGAACCTCGACAACGACCAGTTCGGGAGCCCGGCGACCCCGCCGGCGACGGTGAGCTTCACCGGGCCCTGCGACCCGCGCAACGGCGGCGTCCCCGCGAGCGGCGCGGGCTGCTGGACGTCCGTCCTGGGCAATACCGCGGTCGGCGGACCGGACTTCGCGGGCAACGAGGCGCCCGGCCAGTCGAAGCCCCTGAAGTTCGCCCTCGAGGCCACGAACGAGTTCGGCCAGTCGAACACGGCCGTCTTCACCGTGAACTGGAAGGTTCCCGCGGCGCGAGTCGCCTCCACGCAGGTGCTCTCCGGGCAGCCGCTCACGAGCGCCTCGGACGGCCAGCCGACGACGACCGGCTTCAAGTGGTACTTCGGAGCCACGCCGACGACGCTCACGCAGGCGACGGCGTGCACCGGGCCGACGTGCGTCCCGACGCTCGACACGAAAGGGACGTACTACTACTACCTCACGGCGTCGTACGCGAACGGCTACGTGACGGCGGACTACGACGGCGTCACCACCGTCGGGCAGGCCTACACCGTCACCGACTTCGCGCCCGCGTTCACGGTCAACGGCTCGGCGACGGGGCCCGTCACGGCCGTCATCAACCAGAACCTCACGATCACGAACAGCTCGCAGCGCGGCGCGACCGTGACGGCCGCGGGCGGCTACTACTACAACCTCTGCCTCGCGCCCTGCGGCGCGGACAACTGGGTGCTCCTCGGCACGATGGGAGATCCCCCTCCGGGCGGCTCGCCGGCCACGTCGGCGACGATCCCGGGTCCGGGAGTCGCGGGCAGCTACCAGCTCAAGTTCAAGGTGAGCTACACCGGCGGGACGGCGTACTGGCCCGACCCGAACAACGTCACGGCCTTCCCGGTCTCCGTCACGGCCGCGACGCCGAAGATCCGCATCTACGTCAACGGCCAGGATCCTTGTCCTCCGGGCCCGTTCTGCATCGAGAACCAGGTGACGGCGCACGTGGGCGACACGCTCACGGCGTTCTCGTACGTCAACGGCGTGAGGGACACCGGCTCGGTCGTCCTGAACTGGAACTTCCCCGGCGCGACGCCGCTGTTCCCGAACGGGCAGGGCGCCGCGTTCTCCTACTGCGCACGGCGGGGCAGTACGACCTGAACCTGACGCGGGACGGCGCGCTCTACACGCTTCCGGGCGCGGCGAACATCAGCGTCAGGACGGCGCCTCTCAACGTGACGGCGTCGGCGTCGCCGAATCCCGCCTACCCCGGCAACCGCGTGCAGCTCGCGTGCTCGGCGACCGGCGGAACCGGCTCCGGATACACCTACGAATGGGCCGGCGTGACCGGCGGCCCGTTCGCCACGCAGCCGACCTTCGCGTTCACGGCCTCGAACGGCACCTCGTCGGACTCCTACAGCTCGTACTACTGCACCGTGCGCGACAGCGGCGGGACGACCGCCACGAAGACGGTCTCCCTGACGATCCACCCGGCGAGCGCCCCCGGACCGACGTGCACGAACATGGACTTCCAGGTCCGGGACCTCGGGACGAACACGGTCGTCGCGCGGGCCAGCAACCTCGGCCTCGAGTTCTACCAGGTCCAGACCGGGCAGAACCTCCAGTTCGAGCCGCTGAACGGACCCTACGCGTCGACGAGCTGGACCTTCGGAGACGGCGGCTCTTCCTCGGCCTCCCCGGCGCAGCACTTCTACGGGGCCGGAGGCAGCTTCCCGGCGACCCTCACCGTCACGCCGAACTCCGGGGTCACGCTCTGCAACACGACGAAGACCTACCAGGTCTTCGTGACCGGCCCGACGGCGCAGTTCTCGGCCCGGTACGAGGACAGCGCTCCGATCACGTACTCCAACGTGGCGGCCTTCAAGAACATCACGTTCACGGCGTCCGACCTGCCGAGCGTGGTCGACGCCTACTCGTGGGACTTCGGCGACAACACGGCCCACGCGAGCGGGTCGACCGTGACGCACGGGTTCGCGCCCGGCTCCTGGACGGTCAAGCTGACGGTCACGAAGGGCTCCGCGAACGCGAGCACGACACTCGCCCTCACGGTGCTCCCGCCGCCCGAGCCTCCGAAGTGGGTCGTGCCCGGGATGGCCTACACGCTCGGTCAGGTCCCGGGAACGACCTGGCAGTCCGACGTCACGCTCTTCAACCCCGATCCGACGCGCAGCGCGACGTACTCGGTCGCGTTCCTCGACGCGCGCAACCCCGTCGACGACTACTCGAAGCTCACGTTCGGCGCGGTGACCGTACCGCCGCTCGGCTCCCTCTCGTCGCCGAACGTTCTCGGCGACACGTTCGGCCAGGCGCTCGGCGCCTACGGCGCCCTCCTCGTGCGCGGCGACGTCGCGCCGCTCCCGCCCGTCGTCATGGCCCGTACGTTCAACAACGGCGATCCCGCGAAGGGCACGTTCGGCCTGTCGGTCCCCTCGACGTCCGTCTCGGGCGGCGTCTCGACGCAGGCCTCCGCGGCCGCCTCGGTTCTGATCGGCCTGAGGCAGAACGACTCCGCCTACACGAACCTCGGCCTCGTGAACCTCAAGAACGACTGGCCGAAGGTCCAGCTCGACTTCTTCGACGGGGTGACCGGCGACGCCCTCGCGTCGCGGACCGTCGACATGATGCCGTACCAGTCGCTCCAGATCACGCGCGCTCTGCTGGACGCGGGCTTCACCGGGTCGAGCGACCTCTACACGATCCGCGTGAAGATCCTCCAGGGCACGGCGGTCTATCCGTTCGCGAGCGTCATCGACCTCGGCTCCACGGACCCGATCGTCGTGACGCCGGCCGACGCTCCGTCGAACACGTACCGGGTCCCGGGCATGATCCGCGTCACGGGTGCCAACGGGGAGCTCTGGCGCAGCCGGTTCACGGTCTCGAACCCCTCGGCGCGGCGCGGCCCGCAAGGTGCGCCTCGTCTTCTCGTACAAGCCGTGCGACGCCACCGGCTGCGGGGAAATCGTGAGCATCACGGGCGACATCACGATGAATCCGGGGCAGACCCGTTCGCGGGACGACTTCGTGAAGGTCTGGCTGACCGACAAGGGCCACATCCCGGTCGACGACGCGACGAGCTACCAGAACTCGTTCCTCGACGTCTCGCCCTCGCCCGGCGACACCAACACCGATCCGCTCGTCGTCCTCGGCGAGACCTACAACTCGACGTCGAGACGGCCACGTCGGCCTCCAGATCCCGGGCTACACCCCGCTCGACGGCGCGAGCCGGACCGGCGCCTACAAGCGCCTCGCGCTGACGGGCCTCACGTCGACGGCGACGTACCGGACGAACGTGGCACTGATGGTCGTCGGGGGCACGACGGGCAAGTGGGTGAGCCTCCACGTCTACGACGCCGCACGGCGTGAAGCTCCGCGATCTCCCGGTCTTCGTGGACGGCGTCACGCAGGTGGGCAACGCGGCGCTCTTCGGCGCCCTTCCCGGCGATCTGAGCCGTCTCTCGGTCGTCGTCGACAACATCGACGACGGAGTCACCGTCGCCGGATACGCGACGATCATCGACAACACGTCGGGCGACGCGACCTTCGTGAAGGCGACGCCCGTCCCCTGATTTCCGCACCCCGCCCGGGCGGCCCGGCCGCCCGGGTCCGCTTCCCGCTCCCGGCCCGGACCCCGCGTCCGGGCCGGTGCTTTTCGGGGCCGCCCGGACCGCGGGGCGGCTAACATCCCCCCGGCTCATGCCCGAGACGCCTGCGACCTATTCCTTCACGAACCTCTCGAAGGTCTACCGCCTCTACGCGGCGCCGCGCGACCGTCTCGTCGAGGCCCTCACCGGCCGGACGCGGCACGCCGAGGTCCACGCGCTGAAGGGCGTGTCCGGATCGATCGAGAAGGGCGCGGTCCTCGGCGTGATCGGCGAGAACGGCTCGGGCAAGAGCACGCTCTTCAAGATCCTCGCGGGGACGACGGCCGCGACGTCCGGGTCCGTGAACGTCCCCGGACGGATCGCGTCGATTCTCGAGCTCGGCACGTCCTTCCACCCGGACGACACGGGGCGGCGGAACGTGATCCTGCAGGCGGCGCTCGCGGGCCTCTCGCGCGAGCAGGTGGCCGCCGCGCTCCCCGAGATCGAGGAGTTCGCCGAGCTGGGGGACTTCTTCGACCGCCCGGTCAAGACGTACTCCTCGGGCATGCAGATGCGCCTCGCGTTCTCGGTCGCGACCGCGGTCCTGCCGGACGTGATCCTCCTCGACGAGGCTCTCGCCGTGGGCGACGGCCGCTTCCAGAAGAAGTGCGTGGACCGCATCTTCGAGCTCAAGGCCTCGGGCCGGACGATCTTCTTCTGCAGCCACGCGATGTACTTCGTGTCGACGCTCTGCGACCGCGCGATCTGGCTGAACGCGGGATGCGTGGCCGCGGACGGCGACGCCCAGGCGGTCGTGCAGGAGTACGAGCGCTTCCTCGCCCGCAAGGACGCCGCCGTCGTCCACCATCCTCACCCGCCGGCGGACTCGAAGGGGCGCATCACCGGCTTCACGCTGGTCGGCGCCGACGGGCGCGAGACCGAGGAATTCCGGCCGAACGAACCGTGGGTCGCCGAGATCTCGCTGGAGGCGGACACGCCGGAGCGGCTCATGCAGGTGCACCTCGGGGTCGCGACGCTCGACAACGTGGAGCTCTTCACGGCGGAGTCCCGCCTCGACGGCGCGGGGCCGTTCGGAGGGAAGCCCCGGCACCGGGTCCGGATCCGCATCGACCGGCTGCCGCTCTGGAAGGGAGAGTTCGTCGCGACGGTGTTCCTGGGCGACGAGATGGCGCTCGCCCTCTACGACTCGCGGAGCCGCACGTTCCGCGTCGAGTCCGACACGTGGCGCAACGGCCTCATGCGGCCCCCCATCGTCTGGGAGACGCTGCCCGCGGGCGGCGACGCGCCCGCATGAGGATCGCGTACATCCTCGAGTCGCTCGAGCTGTCGGGAGGGGTCCGGGTCGTCGTCGAGCAGGCGGAGGGCCTGCAGGCCCGCGGCCACGACGTCACGATCGTGACCCGGGACGCGCGACACGCGTGGCTCCCGATCGGCGTGCCCGTCGTCGAGGTCCCCGCGTTCGACGCCTCGACGCTCCCCGAGGCGGACGTCCACGTCGCGACGTGGTTCCCGACGGTCGTCCCGACGGTGCGCGCGCGCCGCGCCCCGCGCGTCTTCCACTTCTGCCAGGGCTACGAGGCCCCGCACCCGCACACGTTCGACCGCCTCGACGAGATCGACGAGGCCTATCGCCAGCCGGTGCCGAAGCTCCTCGTGTCGGCCCACCTCGAGGCGGTCCTCGCCCCGCGGTACCCCGGCCCGTACCACGTCCTTCCGCAGTCGATCCGCGCGGCCGACTTCGCGCCGCCCGACCCGCAGCGCGCCTCTCCGCACCGCCTGCCGGTCGCCGGCGTCGTCGGGCCGTTCGAGGCGCCGCTCAAGGGCATCGCCGTCGCGCTCGGCGCCGTCGCGCGCCTGCGCGCGGAAGGGCGCGACGTCCGCCTCTACCGCGCGAGCGCGCTGCCGCCCTCGGAAGCCGAGCGGCGGCTGCTCCTCGCGGACGTGTTCGGCCACGCGCTCCCGGCGGACGTCATGCCGATCTGGTACCACGCGTGCGACGTCCTCCTGTTCCCGTCGTTCGACGCGGAGGGCTTCGGCCTGCCCCCGCTCGAGGCCATGGCGTCCGGGGTCCCGGTCGTCATCTCCGACATCCCCTCGCTCGCCGTGCTGCCGGACGACGCCGTCTCCCGCGTGCCGGCCGGCGACGACGAGGCGATGGCGCGGGAGGCCGCGCGCCTCCTCGACGAGCCGGGCTTCTGGTCGGCGCGGCGCGCGCGGGGGCTCGAGACCGCGGGGACGTTCGCCGTGGACCGCGTGCTCGACCGCCTCGAGGCGATCTTCGGTCAGAAGATCTCGTGATCGAGGAAGCGGTAGTCGAACGCGGCCCCCTCGGCGGGCGCGTCGATTCCCTCGTGGAAGGCCCTCACGACGAGGTGCGTGTCCGTGGCGGCCTCGGCGAACCCCAGCTCGCCCGCGAGGCGCGCGTGGAGCGCGCCGCGCCGCGGCAGGCGCACCTCGAGGACCCGCGCGCGCCCCGCGGCGGCGGCCGCGACGCCGGCGAGGAGGTCGGGAAGCGCCCCGGCGCCCACGTCCTCCGCCTGCAGGTCGACGAGAAGGGCGCGGTCGCCCACGACGCGCAGCGCCGCGAACGCGCGGGCGCGGCCCGCGAGGTCGACGGTGTGGAAGAGCTCGTACGCGACCCCGGGGCGCGCCCCGAGCCTCCAGTTGAGCGTGGCGGCCGACCGGTCCGTCCGCCAGCCCGCCGCCGCGTGCAGCGCCTCGGCGAGCCGGTCGTGCGCGGCCCCGAGCGAGGCGGCGCGCCGCACGCGCCGGAACGGGACGCGCGCCCTCGGGAACGGCGCGTCGAGGGGACGCGCGAGCTGGCCCGCGGCCTCGATCGTCTTCACGCCGAGGAGACGCTCCTCGGCGCGCCGGGCGCGCTCGTTCGGGAAGCCGAAGTCGAGCGTGACGCCGGCCCGCGCGTTCAGCGCCACGTAGGCGCGGCCGACGCTCGCGAACACGTTCTCGTGGCCGAGCCGCCGCGCGTCGGGGTGCGTCATGACGTCGACCGTCGCGGCCCCGGGGACGTCGCGGCCCGCGCCGCGGTAGCGCGTCCCGAGCCCGCCGAAGAAGCCCACCGCCCGCCCCGCGTCCACCGCGATGACCGACGCGACGCGATGCGGGTTCGCGTCGTACTTCCAGGCCCACTCGGCCGGGTTCGCCGGCGCACCGAAGGCCGCCTCGGAGAGCGCGAGGAGGAGCGGCCGGTCGGCCGCGACGGCGGGACGGATCTCGACGGCCATGGGCCCGAAAATACCCCATGCCCGTGATCTCCGCCGTCGTCGTGAGCTATCGGTCCGGCGCGCTCGCCGCGCGCGCTCTCGAGAGCCTGCGCCGCGACGCGGCGGCCTCGGGCCTCTCGCTCGAGACGATCGCCGTCGTGAACTCGGGCGACCCCGGCGAGGCGCGCGCTCTCGAGGGCGCCGCCGACCGCGTGCTCGTCCCGGCCCGCAACCTGGGGTTCGCGGGCGGACTGAACGCCGGCCTCGCCGGGGCCCGCGGCGACGTGCTCGTGCTCTCGAACCCCGACGTCCTCGTCCGCAGGGGCGCGCTCGCGGCGCTCGTGGCGGCCGCGCGCGGCCCTCTCGTGGCCGCCGGCCCCGCGTTCTTCCTCGACGAGGGCGAGACGATCCACATCCCGCCCGCCGAGGAGCCTCACCCGCTCGCCCTCGCGCGGCGCGGCCTGGCGCGGACCCCGCGCGTCTTCCGCCGCGCCCTTCGCCGCGCCCTCGCGGCGGCGGACGAGGCCGCGCGCGGCGGGACGCGCGCCGTCGCGGCGCTCTCCGGCGCCCTCGTGGCCGCGTCGCGCACGACGCTCGAGGCCGTGGGGCCGTTCGACGAGGGCTACGCTCTCTACTTCGAGGAAAACGACTGGCAGCGCCGCCTCCGGGCGCTCGGCGGCGCGCTCGAACGCGTCGGCGCCGCGCGCGTCGTCCACGCCTACAACCGGAGCGCGCGCCTCGAGCCGCGTTCCGCCGCGTGGTTCGCGGAGTCCGAGCGGCGGTACTTCACGAAGCACTTCGGGGCGCGCGGCGCGGCGGCCCTCGACGCCCTCGCGGCGCGGGCGGCCGAGGGGCCGCTCCCCGCCCGCCTCGAGGGGGGCGCGCTGCGGCTCGAGGCGCCGGCATCCGTCGCCCTCTCGCCGCTCCCGGACTTCGCCTCCTTCGCGCTCGTCCCGCGGGCCCCGGCGGGCGCGTGGCGGCCGCCGGAGGACGTCGTCGCGGGCTTCGGCGAGGCGCCCTGGTACGCGCGCGCGGTGGATCCCGTGACGTTCGACGTCCTGGCGGAGGGCGCGCTCTGAGGCGCGCTTCCGTCGAGACGCTGTCGCAACGTTAGGCAATCGCGGTTCCCTGCACTTCCCGCCGAGTCCGCCCGGCTTTTCCCGCACTGGAGTACGGGCGGAGCCGCATTTAAAAGGAGACTATATGGTTAAGAAGTATTCACTTCTCCTCCTCGCGGCCGCCGCCGGGCTCCTCCTCGCGTTCCGCCCGGGCGGCGCGGCCGGCCCGACGGGCTGGACCGTCGTCGCCTGGAACAACCTCGGAATGCACTGCATGGACGCCGACTTCGGCGTCTTCGCGATCCTTCCGCCCTACAACACGATCCAGGCGCAGGTCGTCGACGCGTCCGGCCGCCGGGTGAAGGACCCGTCGCTCGCGACGCTGACGTACGAGGCGGTCGCGGACCCGTCCGGGTCCATCAACCGGACCTCGATCGGAAAGACGAACTTCTGGAGCAACGTCCGGAGCCTCTTCAACGCCTCCCCCGCCCCGGACACGGGCCTCCTCGGGAAGAAGATGCCCGGGACGGCGAACGCCGCCCAGCCGATGGGCTGGGACCCGGCGCTGCAGTGGTGGATCGCGGAGGGCATCCCGATCACCCCGTACGACGACGCGGGCCGGAAGAACTTCTACCCCCTCATGAAGGTCACCGCGAAGAGCCCGGCGGGAGCCGTCCTCGCGTCGACGAACATCGTGCTCCCCGTTTCCGACGAGATGGACTGCAGCTCCTGCCACGCGTCGTCGTCCGGCCCCGCCGCGCGCCCGTACGGCGGCTGGGTCTACGACGCGAACCCCCAGCGCGACTACCGGCTCAACATCCTGAGGCTCCACGACGACATGAATGCGTCGGACCCCGCGTACGCATCGGCGCTTACCGCCCTCGGCTTCGACCCCGCCGGCCTCTCGGCGACCGTCGCCGGCGGCAAGGCGATCCTCTGCGCGTCCTGCCACGGCTCCGAGGCCCTCGCGGGCAGCGGTCGTGCCGGGATCCCGCCGCTCACGCAGGCGATGCACGCGCGCCACGCCCGCGTCCTCGATCCGACGAACGGCCTCGCGCTCGACGCCGTCGCGAACCGCTCGGCGTGCTACCGCTGCCACCCCGGCTCCGAGACGAAGTGCCTGCGCGGCGCGATGGGCGCGGCCGTCGCCGCCGACGGCTCGATGCTCATGCAGTGCCAGAGCTGCCACGGCTCGATGAGCGCCGTGGGCGCCGCCGGCCGCACGGGCTGGCTCGAGGAGCCGTCCTGCCAGGAGTGCCACACGGGGACCGCGACCGTGAACGACGGCCAGATCCGGTACACCTCGGTCTTCGACGTGCACGGCAACCCGCGCGTCCCGGCGAGCACGGTCTTCGCGACGAACGCCGACACGCCCGCCGCCGGCCTCTCGCTCTACCGCTTCTCGAAGGGGCACGGCGGGCTGCAGTGCTCCGCGTGCCACGGCTCGACCCACGCCGAGTACCCGTCCTCGCACGTGAACGACAACCTCCAGAGCATCGCGCTGCAGGGCCACGCGGGAACGCTGTCCGAGTGCTCGACGTGCCACAACGCGTCCGTCCCCTCGACGACGAACGGCGGGCCGCACGGCCTCCACCCGCTCGGCCAGAGCTGGGTGAACGGCCACGAAGGCGCCGCGCAGTCCAACCTCGCGTCCTGCCGCGCGTGCCACGGCGCGGACGACCGCGGGACGGTCCTCTCGCGGGCGTTCACGAGCCGGACGTTCAGCACGGAGCACGGCACCGTGAAGATCGCGGCCGGCGCCCTCGTCGGCTGCTACACGTGCCACAACGGTCCCTCGGGCGAAGGCAACCCGCCGACGCCGACGCCCACGCCGCGCCAGACGCCTTCGGCGACGCCCGGGTCCACCCCGAACCCCACGCCGACACCCACGTCCGTTCCGCCGACGCCGACGCCGACGTCCGTTCCGCCGACATCGACGCCCACGCTCGTTCCGCCGACACCGACTCCGACGCCGGTTCCGCCGACGGCCACCCCGACGCCCGTGCCGCGCACCCCGACCCCGACCGCGACGCCGACTCCGACGCGGCGCTGGAAGCGAACGCCCTACCCGACTCCGCAGCCCGGCCCGGAGCCGGTGCATCCGCGGCAGCGCTAGAGAAGCGGCGCGGCGGGTCCGCGCGACGCCGCGTGGTGCGACGCGGCGTCTAGAGGGGGCGCGGGAAGGCGCCGCGCACGCGGTCCCTCAGGCCCCGCAGGCGCTGCGCGGCCTTCCAGGCGCGCGAGCCCGCGATCGCGTTCAGCGTCGTCCCCAGCTCGTGGCGCTCGGCCACGAGCGCGGTCCGCGTGCGGTGCTCGAAGGCGAGGAGCTCGAGCGCCGCGCGCTCGCCGGCCGGCACGGCCCGCGCGGGAGGGAGCGCGTCCATGAACGCGCGGAAGCGCGTGGCCGTGAGCGCCCACGTGAAGCGCCGCGCCGTCGCGACGCCCGCGGCCGCGAGGCGCGCGCGCAGAGCCGGGTCGTCGAGGAGGCGCCGCACGCCTGCCGCGAGCGCCGCCGAGTCCTTCGGGGGCACGAGGAGAGCGTTGACGCCGTCCACCGCGTATTCCGACACTCCGCCGGAATCCGTCAGGACGCACGCGGCCCCGCTCGCCATGCCCTCGAGCCCGATGAGGCCGAAGCCCTGGAAGAGCGAGGGGTCGATCACGACGTGCACCGTCGAGAGGAGCTTCGGCACCGCCTCGCGCTGCAGCGTCCCGAGGTGCACGTGCGGGAACCGCGGTGCGTCGGCGGGCACGCGCGCGTGCCCGAAGAGGACGATCTCGACGTCGGGGCGGCTCGCGACCTCGGCGAGCGCCGGCAGCAGGAACCGCATGCCGCGGCGCTCGTCCTGTCTCAGCATCGCCGCGATCCTCACGGGGGGGGCCGCCGGCCGGTCCCCGCGCGGGTAGTACACCTCGGGGTCGGCGCTGATCGGGATCGGTGTCGGCGCGTGCCCGTGGCGCGCCTCGATCTCGCGCGCGATCCAGGTCGAGATCGTGGCGATCCGCGGGATGAGGTCGTAGGTCTTCGCGACGTACTCGGGCGAGTCGAACCCGAACCAGCCCTCGTAGTCCTGGACGAAGTAGGCGGTCTGGATCCCGCGGGACGCCGCGGCCGCCGCGACGTGGGCGGCCGTCTGGTAGCCCGTCGCGACGAGGAGCCTCGTCGCCGGGCAGCGCTCGAGAAGCTCGGCCGCCGTGAGGCGCAGCGGGCGGAAGAAGAGCTCCATCTCGATCTCGGGCGGGACCGTCTCGAGGACGACGACGCCGGCGCGCACGCCCTGCAGGACGAGCGCGTTCGCGAGCTCGAGGACGTCGGCGACGCCGCCGTAGATCCCCATGAGCGGCAGGACGAAGAGGACGTCGTACGGCGCGGGCGGCTCGGGGTCGGGGAGGGTCCACTCGTGCGTCGCCGCGTCGCGCACCGCGCCGAGGTCGTTGCGGCGGTTGAACTCCGCGAGCTCGGCCTCGTGCCGGTCCCTCCAGCGGGACATCAGGATCCTGAGGTTCGCCTCGATGCGCGCGTCCGAGTCGGGGAAGCTCGCGCCCTGTCGGTGGTGGATCCACGTGTCGTCCGCGACGACGCAGCGCCAGCCCGCGGCGCGGGCCCGGTAGTGGAGGTCCGTCTCCTCGCAGTAGCCGCGGCCGAAGACCTCGTCGAAGACGCCGAGCGTGCGGACGACCTCGCGCCTGACGAGGAGGCAGTGGCCGACGATCGTCGTCGCGTCGGGATACCGCGCGGGACTCGTCCGCGCGACCCGCTGCGCGAAGGTGAAGACGTCCGCGCCGGGCGGGAGCTTCACGGTGAGGTTCACGGCGCTGGACGCGAGCGGGCAGGCGAGGCCGATCGTCGGGTCCTTCTCGCAGCGCGCGACCATCCGCTCGAGGGCGCCCTGGGTGAGGAGCGTGTCCGAGTTCAGGAGGCAGACCCACGGCGCGTCGGAAAAGAGGAGCCCGCGGTTCGCGGTCTTCACGAACCCGAGGTTCGTCTCGTTCTCGAGGAGGACGATGCCCTCCTGCGCGCGCAGGAACTCCGTCGTCCTCTCGTCGCTCCCGTCGTTGACGACGACGACGCGCGCCCAGGGAGGCGCGAAGCGGCGGACGCTCGCGAGGCAGTCGCGCGTCGACCGCAGCGCGTTGTAGACCGGGATGACGAGGTCGCAGCGCACCCCGGCGTTCTCGGGCGTCATCGCGGCAGGAGCCCCTTGAGCTTCCACCAGGGCGTGAAGAGGCGCCAGACGCGCGAGTGGACGATCTGGTCGACCGTCGCCTCGAGCTTCGCGACGTCGGCGCGCGAGGTGCGCGTTCTGGACGGCGAGCGCCTGCTCGCGCGTCGCGGACTCCCCGGTCCGCATCTCGGCGTCGGCCGCCGCGGCGCGCAGGGCGGCCGCGCGAGGGCGGCCCGTGCTGCGCCTCGAGCTCCCTCCTCAGGGCCTCGCTCTCCGAGCGGCGACGCGGCGGCCGCGTCGCGGACGGCGTAGAAGTCCGCCTCGAGGCTGTCGACGAGCGCGAGCTCCGTCGAGATCGATCGGCGGGCCGCGTGCTTCTCGAAGACGCGGCGGCGGGCGTTCTGCGCGTCCGCCGTGTGCCAGGGCTGCGCGGCCGTGATGTTCGACGCGTCGTCCCGCAGCCGGTAGACCGCGGTGACGGCCGGCAGGTGGTGGAACCGCGTCCGCGCGGAGAGGCGGATGAGGAAGTCCCAGTCCTCGAACTGGTCGAACGACTCGTCGAAGCCGCCGACCTCGTCCACGAGCGCGCGCCGGTGCGCGAGGCCGATGAGCGGAATGTCGTTCTTGTAGAGGAGGCGCGCGGCGTCGAACGGCCGGCCGTAGACCGTGATCGTCGCGCCCGTCGCGGTAGCGCCCGTCCTCGCCGAGCCGCATCTCGAGCTGGCGGACCGACGTGTACGCGGCCCTGTACTCGTCGCTGCCGTCGAGAAAGCGCACGAGCGTCTCGAGGTGCGCCGGCAGGTAGACGTCGTCGTCGTCGAGGTACGTCACGTAGATGCCGCGCGCGGCCGCGAGCCCCGCGTTCAGGGCGCGCGTTCTCCCCCCGGGCGCGGGCGGGACGACGACCCTCAGGTCGCGTCCCGGCGCGGACTCGAGGAGCGGCGCGGGGATCGGCCCCCCGTCGTTCACGAGGACGATCTCGAAGTCGGAAAACGTCTGGCCGCGCAGGCTGTCGAGCGCCTCGGCGAGGAAACCGGGCCTGTCCTTCGTCCGCAGAATCACCGAAACGCGGGGGGCGTCCGCCTGGCGTTCGACCACGGATCTCATTGTAGGCGGTAAGCTTCCCGGATGCGGCCCCCGGAATTTCCCGACGAGAGGAGCCTCGTGCCCTACGCGGCCACCGCGCTCGAGGGGACGCGCGTCCTCGTCTTCGCGCCGCATCCGGACGACGAGGTGATCGGCTGCGGGGGCGCGCTCGCGGATCTCCGCGCCCGCGGCGCGCGCCTCGACGTCGTCCTCGTGACGGACGGAGCGGCCGGAGCACGGGACGAGGCCGGGCGCGGGCGGATCGCGGCGGAGAGGATCGAGGAGTCGCGGCGCGCCCTCGAGGTCCTCGGCGGGGGGACCGTCCACGCCGGCGGCATCCCCGACCGCGGCGCCGGCGACCGCCTGGCCGAAGTCGAGGCGCTCCTCGCCCGGTGGCTCGTCGAGGCGGCGCCGGACCTCGTGTTCGCGCCCTCGCCGGTCGAGACCCATCCCGATCACCGCGCGGTCGCGTACGCGCTCCTCGCGGTGGCGGCGCGCCCGGCGTCGGACCCCGCCGCCGCGGCGCTCGCCCGCGCGACGGTCGCGTTCTACGAGGTCTCGCAGCCCTTCCGTCCGAACGTCCTCGTCGACCTCACGCCCGTCCTCGCGCGCAAGGAGAAAGCGATCCTCGCGTTCGCTTCGCAGACGGCCGAGCGGGACTACGCCGGCTTCGTGAACGGCCTGAACGCCTTCCGGCGCCTGACGCTGCCGCCCGCCGTCGCCGCGGCGGAAGCGTTCGCCGTCTTTCCGGGGGCCCTCCTGGCGGATCCGGCCGCCGTCCTCCGGGCCCTGCTGCCGGTGGCGGCCCGGCCGCCCCTGGGCCTCAGGGAACGCCTGGGGGTCCTCTTCTCGGGACGCCTGCCGTAAGGGGTCCTGCGGCCCTATGATGAGGGGGCCGGTCCTTCTTGCCGGCCCGTCCGGCAGGGGTGACGGGAGCCCGGCAGCGGAGTTGCAGGATCGGAGCAGGGAGACGCAACAGGGGTCTTCCGGGAGTCACGAAAATGCGTCAGAACATCGTTCCCCGGGCTTTCCGCAGGGCCGGCCTTCTGGGCGCCCTTGCCTTTGCCGGGGCCGCCCTCGTTTTCGCTCCCATGGCGCAGGCCGGCGGGGGCCGCGGTGGTGGCGGCGGAGGCGGTAGCCACGGCGGAGGAGGCGGCGGGGGCGGCAGTCGCGGCGGCGGAGGCGGCGGCGGCAGTCGCGGCGGCGGCGGCGGCGGCAGTCACGTCAGCGGCGGCGGTCACTTCAGCGGCGGCAGCCGGGTCGGCGGGATGAGCCCCTCCAGCGGCGGCAGTCGGGTCGGCGGAATGAGCCACTCCGGCGGCGGCACGAGCCGCGGGGGCAGCTACAGCGGCTACGGCGCGTACAACCGCGGGTCGTACAACCGCGGGTCGTACGGCTTCCTCTCGGCTCGTACGGCCGCGGGACGGTCAGCGGAAGAGGCTGGGTCACGCACTCCTCGGGCTCTCACTATTCCGTCGTCCGGCGTGCGCGTCGCGCAGGGCGGCGGTCAGCACGGCGGCGCCCGCCCCGGTCATGGCGGCGGGAACTACGGTCACGGCGGCGGGTATTACGGCCACGGCGGCGGGTATTACGGTCACGGCGGCTACGGTTACCACCCCGGCTGGGGTTACCACGGGTACTACAGCCCGTACTGGGGCTGGGGCTGGAACTACTGGGGCTGGGGCGGGAACTGGGGCTGGGCGCCCTACTGGTCCACCTGGTGGTGGGGCGGGCCGTGGGGCGGCACGAGCGCCTACATTTCGCCCGGCAGCGTGGAGGTCGGCGTGCGGCCCGGCCGCTACGCGATCGTGAAGACGGACGTCTCGCCGGAAGAGGCGCAGGTCTACCTCGACGGCAAGTACGTCGGCTCGGCCGACGACTTCGACGGCGTGCCGGACTTTCTCTACCTCGGACCCGGCACGTACCACCTCGAGTTCAGGCTCCCGAACTACCAGACGTACGCGACCGATCTCGAGGTCACGCGCGGGCAGCAGGTCCGCGTCGAGGAGGAGCTCAAGCTCGAGCCCGGCAAGAGCGCGCTCGACGCGTTCCCGCCCGAGAGCAAGGGCACGCCGCTCGGGCGCGTCTTCACGAAGGGCGCCGACGCCACCGCCCAGGCCGCGCCCCGCGGCGACGACGGCTGGAGCGACCGCGAGACCCCGCCGGCGTACCGTGACGACGACCGCGGGGACGACGAGGGCATGGACGTGCGCGCCATGCCGCCCGCGCGGGCGTCCAACCGCGGGCGGATCAAGTTCCGCGTGACGCCCGAGGACGCGGCCGTCTACATGGACGACAAGTACCTCGGCGCGGCCGACGACCTCGAGCGAGAACTCGCGCGGCGTCATCGCCGAGCCCGGCACGCACTCGATCACCGTCACGCGCCCCGGCTACAAGAGCAAGACCGTGGAGGTCACGGCGCGCGCCGGCTCCCCGGTGGACGTCGTCGTCGAGCTCGAGAAGTAACACCGACCCCGCCGCGGGAAGCGGCGAAGGAGAGAGGGCCCGGGAAACCGGGCCCTTCCTGCTTTACGCGCACGGGAGCCACGCGTCCCTCGAACGGCGGCCCCGCGGACGCTGCGCAGAGGCGGCCTCCTGTCATAGACTGCCGGGGAACACTCAAGGAGGCGCCCGTGCTGAGACGGCCGACTGTGCTCGGTTTTTCTCTTGTGCCAGTTCTTTCGCTGACGCTCGGCCTCCTGCTGCCGGCCGGTCACGGGTCCGCGGCCGAGGGAGGGGCGGCGCCGCGGAAGGCGTTCGTTTCGCAGACGCCGGTGCTCGCCGGGGATGCGTCGTCCGTGAAGCTGGATCCGTTTCTTCGCAGGCTCGTCGCCGATCACGCGAACCGGGCGCCGCTCGCATGGGCCGTTCAGTCCGGGACGACGGAGCCGTTGATCCGGACGGAGACCCTGGCGGGCGGCCGGCTGGGCGCGGCAGTCTTCGTCAGGACGACGGACGTCGCGGCGACGGAGGCGGCCATCGGGGCCCTCGGCGGCTACGTGCGCGTCGCGGCCGGTGACATCCTCGTCGCCGTCGTTCCCGTCGCGGCTCTCGGGGCTCTCGGCGCCATGGCGGAGACGATCTCCATCGAGTCGAGCCAGTACCGCCGGGCGCTGCTGGACGTGAGCCGGTCCGCGACGAAGGCGGATCTCGTGCAGGCGGGCACCGGGCTCTCGTCGCCGCGGACGGGGGCGGGAGTCATCGTCGGCGTCGTGGACAGCGGGATCGACTACACGCGGCCGGACTTCAAGAACGCCGACGGCACGACGCGCATTCGCTCCATCTGGGACATCTCGGGGGTCGCGACGGGCGGGAGCGCCCGGACCTGCTCGGCCGCGGAGATCAACGCCTCGACGTGCCCGGAACGCGACCTGAACGGCCACGGCACCCACGTGGCCGGAATCGCCGCGGGCGGCGGCCGCCTCCAGGCCGGGTTCGTCGGGATGGCTCCGGGCGCGGACATCATCGCCGCGAAGGGCACGCGCTCGACGACGAGTACGGGCGGCTTCGCCGACGACGACGTGGTCGCGGCGGCCGGCTACATCTTTCAGCAGGCCCAGGCCGCGGGTCGGCCGGCCGTCATCAACATGAGCCTCGGCGGATTCGGCCTGTCTCCGCTGGACGGCACGTCTTCGTACGAGCAGGCGCTCAGCAACCTGACCGGCCCCGGAAAGATCATCGTCGCGGCGGCCGGGAATTCGGGATCGAGCGGGATGCACCTCTCCTATCTTGTGTCGGGGTCCTCGTTCGACGACGCGCTCGAGACGAACTGGATTCCCGGAACCGACGGCTCCCAGGGCGTCACGGTGCTCTGGTACGGGACGGGAAACATCTCCGTCGGAATCGCCGCCCGCGAGAACTCGACCCAGAGCACGGGGATCCCGATTTCGCCCGCCGTCGGCCCGGGCCAGACGACCGGTGACGCGCTCGTCGACCTCAAGGACGGTTCGGGGACCGTCGTCGCCCAGTACCTGATCGACGCTTCGACGACGTCGTACTCCAGCAATGGGGCCCACGCGGTCGCGGTCGTGCTCAAGCCCGTCCAGTCGCGATACTTCAGCATCTACACGTTCGGGACGGGAACCTTCGACGGCTGGACGAACGACCCATGGAGCTTCAGCGGCCGCAGCGACGCGTTCTGGATGCCCGGCGACTGGCAGAAGACGGTCGGGACCCCGGGGACCGCGACGAAGGTGATCACCGTCGGGGCGTTCTCGACGAAGTTGCAGTGGACCGACGTCAACGGCTCGCAGTGGAGCGGCGCTTCCTGGTGCGGGTCGGCATTCCCGAACGTGCTGGGAGACATCGCGTGCTTCAGCTCGCGGGGCCCGACCCGGGACGGCCGGACGAAGCCGGACATCGCGGCGCCCGGGCATCGGATCGCCTCCGACCTCTCCACGGATTCCGTCGCGAACCACACCGCGCAGGACCGGATGCAGGGCGGCCTCCTGCTCATGGAGAGCGGGACGAGTCAGGCCTCGCCCCACGTCGCCGGGATCGTCGCCCTCATGCTGCAGGCGAATCCCACGCTCACGTACACGACCGCCCTTCAGGCCTTGCAGAACTCGGCGACGAAGGACTCCTTCACCGGGTCCGCCACGAACAACACGTGGGGCGCCGGAAAGGTGAACGCCCTCGAGGCCGTCAAGGCGGTCGGCGGCGGAGCCGGACCCAGCGTCTGCACCGAGGACGCCGCCACGATGTGCCTCGTCGGCGGGCGCTACCGGATCCAGAGCCACTGGAAGAACCAGTACGCCGGCGGCGCCGTCTCGACGCTGTCGAAGGCGAAGCTGACGGACGTCACCGGCGCCTTCTGGATCGCGAACGCGAGCACGTACGAGTACCTGATCCGCTTCAACACGGCGACGGACAACGGCCGGATCTGGATCGCGATCCCGACGTTCACGGACGTCGAGTTCTGGATCGACGTCACGGACACCCACACCGGCCAGTCCTTCCAGTACCACAGCGCCGCCGGCAACCGGACGCTCCTCTACGACCCGACCACGTTCGTGTACCCGTGAGGACGACGATGAGCAACTTCGAAAGGACTCCGGCCGTGAAGAAACTCGCCGTCGTGCTGCTCGTGTTCATCGCGGGATCCGGGGGTCGGGCCCGGCCGAGGAGACCGCGCGTGGCAGGGGTCGTGACGCGGACGCGCCCGCGGGCGTCGTCGCCCTCCCGTTCATCGCCGCTCGACCGGCCGTCCCGGATCTCCCGGGAAGCCTCGAGTCCGTGTCGCCGGTCCCCGTCGGCCCGAGCGGGTCGCGCACGCCCCTCGGGCAGCCGCAGTGCACGATCTGCCTCGGAGGCAACGCATCCGTGACGTGGACGGGCGCCACGGGATCCTTCCACGTGGACAACGTCAGGAACTACAGGAGCTCGGGCGTCAGCGGGCCGCTCGACCTGAGGATGATCGTCACGAGCTCGCAGCCCGTCTGGGGGAGCACGATCAGCGGATACAACTTCTCGGCCTCGGTCAGCCTCAATCCGCTGCAGGCCGGGTACCTGTATTCCAATGTGAATTCGGGGACCGTCTCGTTCTTCGGCAGCTCGGTTCCGGCCGGGCAGTATTTCCTGCTTCTCTATCTCCGCGAGAACGTGAGCGGGACGCTCTACTACGTCGACTGGATCCAGATGAGCAACAAGGTCACGTGTGACGGCGTGACCGGATGCTCCACGGTTCAGGCGCCCGGGCCCTGCAGCGAGGACGCGTACACGATGTGCCTCCTCGGGGGCCGGTACCGCGTGACCGGCCGCTGGAAGAACCAGTACGCCGGGGGCGCCCAGGCGAACCTCCAGAAGGCGAAGCTGACGGACGTGACCGGCGCCTTCTGGATCGCCGACGCGAACACGTACGAGTTCATGATCCGCGTCAACACCGCGACCGACAACGGCAAGGCCTGGATCTCGATCCTCACCTTCACGGACGTCGAGTTCTGGGTGGCCGTCACGGACGTGACGAACGGGCAGTCGAAGGAATACCACAGCGATCCGGGGAACCGGACGCTCCTCTTCGACCCCTACACGTTCGTGTACCCGTAAGCCGGCGGAATACGGCAAGAAAGAGGGCCCGCGGGGCGGGCCCTCTTCTTCCCCTCGGGTCGGCCGACCGGCGGGCCGCGGTCAGGGGTAGACGAAGTAGCTCGGGTCGTAGATCAACGTTCGGTTGCCGGGCGCACTGTGGTACTGCTTCGTCTGTCCGTTCACCGTGTCGGCGACCGTGATGAAGAACTCCACGTCCGTGAACGTCGGGATTGCGATCCAGACGCGCCCGTTGTCGGTGGCCGTGTTGAACCGGATCATGTACTCGTACGTGCTCGCGTTCGCGATCCAGAAGGCGCCGGTCGTGTCGGTCAGCTTCGTCTTCGACAGGTTGGCCGTCGCGCCTCCCGCGTACTGGTTCTGCCAGTAGCTCGTCACGCGGTACCGGCCGTTCACGAGGCACATCGTGTACGCGTCCTCGACGCACGTCGCCACCGTGGAGCAGGCCGCGCCGTTGCACGAAACCCGGTTGTTCATCAGCATGAAATCCGTGTAGGCGTAGGACGACCCGCCCTGGTACTCGCGAAGGTAGAGGAACATGTAGTACTGGCCCGCGGGGATGAGGCTCGGGTAGAAGCCGACGGTGCCCGAGTTCACGTTCGTGTACTGGAACCCAGCCGCGAGCGGGTTGAACTGCTTGATGTCCGTGAAGGTGTAGTACGTGATGGTCTGACCGAAGACGGGCATGGATGACGAGAGCGCGACCCTGAGGTCGAGACTGCCGCTCGTGCCCGAAGACCGGAAGTTCTGGATGGCGTCGACGTGGTACGAGCCGGACGTCCCCACCCACTGAACGCTCCCGGTGCCCGTGAGGCAGATCGTGCATCCCGACTGAGACAGGGGGGACCGCGAAGAGGATTCGACTAGGCGCCCCTTGACCCCCTCGGTGCGCGCCTCCGGAAGCGCGCTGTCGGGCGCGAAGACGGAATCCGGCAGGGTGCGGACCATGCCGGACTCCGCGGGCAGGCGCCGGCTCGCGTCTGCATCGCTGGAGGCTCGGCCCTGGCCCGTCGCCTCACCTTTCGCGGGCTGAAGCGCCTCCTCCGCCGAGGTTGCGAGGGCCCGAGTGCCGGACGCCACGAGTGCAAGGGAGAGGATCGTGAGGGCGGAGAGAAGACGGCGATTCTTCATGCAGACCTCCATGTCTCTGAGAGCGCAGAAACGCACAATCCGGGGGCAGGGAATCGACGCAGGGGGAAGTAGACGGCATTCTAGATCCCGCCGTCCGATATCCTCGGAGAATCGTGTCTCTTCGGTCGTATCGCGTGCCGCCTCTCCTGCTGGCGGCGTTCGCCACGCTGGGGGCGCTGCCCGTCCTGCGCTCCCTCGTCGTCGCCGACGTCAACCTCTGCTACCCGTACATGACGGCGGACTCGTACGACTGGATCAGCAACGGCCTCTTCTGGTCGGGCAAGCCGGTCCTCGCGAGCCTGCGGCCGCCCGGGCTGCCCCTCCTCATCGCCGGGCTCTCGAGGCTCGGGGCGCTGTCGCTGCTCCCCGTCGTGAGCTTTCTCTTCCTCGGCCTCTCGACGGCTCTCCTCTACCTTCTCCTGAGGGAGCGGCACGACGCGTGGATCGCGGCGGCGGCCTCCTGGTTCTTCTTCGCGAACGACGCCGTGCAGGACCTCGCGAAATACGTGCTGGCCGAGACGTACGCGACGCCCTTCGTCATCCTCGCGGCGCTCGCGTTCGTGCGCGCGGAACGCGACGTCCGGTGGTACCGCGTGATGGGAGGGGCGCTCGCGACGGCGTTCCTCTTCTCGTACGCCGCGGTTCCCGCGGGCATCGGGCTCGCGGTCGCCGTCGTCGCCGTGCGGGCCGGGGACGTGCGAAGCAAGGAGCTCTGGCAGGGCGCGCTCGCGACCGTGGCCGTCGCCCTCGGCTGGTTCGCGGTCCGCTCGTGGTTCCAGCGCGTCCACCCGGACGCTCCTCGCCACGACTTCGAGGCGCTGCTCAGGCCGACGCTGTCGAACCTGACGTCGTACGCGATCTCCGGCGTCGCACTGCTCGGGCTCCTGCTGCTTCCGCTCTACGCGCTGGGTCTCTTTCGGATCGTCCGCGGCGATGCGGCGTCCCGCCGGTACCGGGCCGCGACGCTCTTCACCGCGTCCTTCGTCCTCGTCTTCCTCGTCTTCTTCTACGACTGGGCGGACAAGCGGTTTCTCGTCTACGTCCTCCCGTTCCTCACGTGCGCCCTCGCGGAGGGTTTCGAGAGCCTGAGGCGCTACGCGGGCCGGGGTCAGGGACGCACCCTCGCCGCGGCGGCCTACTTCGCCGCGTGTCTCCTCTGGAATCAGATCCGGTACCCGAGCTACGGCTTCGGCTATCTCGCCCTGACGCCGGAGCATTTCCTCGAGGCGGGCCGCACGACGGCCGCGAACCTGAAGACGGAGCTGCACCTGACGGGCGCGCGCGTCGTGCGCCTCCACGGGACGCTCCCGTCGAGCTTCTCCCGCGGGCTCTTCGACCCCCGCGCGAAGGCGGCGCCGTGCCCGCTCGGCGATCCCCGGTTCGCGTGCCTCGGGACGCTCAAGGCCGCGGCGGACCGCCTGCTCGCCGAGGGGCAGCCGATCGGGTTCCGGCCGCCCGCGAGCTGGCCCGCCGACAGGCTCGTGAGCTTCATCCGGCTCCGCAACGTCCTCCAGAGGCCCATCGTCGACCCCGGAGCCGCCGACATCAGCCTGGCGGGCGTCGAGGCCGCACCGGGCGCGGACTTCTCCCGGCCGCCGTTCCTGGCGCGCTGCGGTCCGTACGTCCTCGCGCGGACGCGCTGACGGGCCTGATTCGCCGGGCGAGAGTTCCCGGCGACGCGTGGGGTATCGTGGGATTCAGAGGCCGATGAAGTACGACGCCGTCATGGCCGCCCTTCGCTCCTTCGTCGTCGAGGGCGGAAAGCCGGCGAGCATCTTCCTTCTCACGGAAGGAGGAATGCGCGAGATCTACGACTGCATCGTCACGAATCGCCTTCGCTCCTGTCTCGAGCTGGGGAGCGGCTTCGGCGCGACGAGCTGTGTGATGGGGGCGGCTGCGGCCGAGACGGGCGGCAAGGTCACCACGATCGATCTCGCCCTCCACTGGCCCGCGAACGCGGCTACGCTGAAGGCGCATGTCGGGCTCGGCGACGAGCTCGAGGTCGTCGCGGATCCTCTCGGCTACAACTGGTATCTCGCGGACCTGATCGCGAAGCGGACCGTCAACGGAAGGGTCGATCCGCTGTTCGACTTCTGCTTCCTGGACGGCGCTCACGAGTGGGAGCCGGACGCGCTCGCCGTGGTTCTCGCGGTGAAGCTCCTGAAGCCGGGCGGCTGGCTCGTCCTCGACGACCTCGACTTCGCTCTCCGGAGCATGCCGACGTGGAAGGAGTCGCACGGCCACCTGTCGGACCGCGAGCTCGACTCGTACCAGCTCAAGATGGTCTGGGACCTCGTCATAAGGCAGCACCCCGACCTGACGGCGTTCGAGATCACGGGGAACGGTCGCATCGGCTGGGCGAGGAAGGTCGGCGTGTCGGCGGGAAAGGGGCTGCTGTCCCGGCTCCTGGGCGGATGACCTCCTCCTCGCATCGGGGTCGCGGACCGTACAATCCCGTCGCTTGAGCCAGGATTCCTACGAGTCGCTCCGGGAGGAGCTGGAGAAGACGCGCGCCGAGCTCTCGGAGGCGCGCGCGCGCATCGCCGCGATGGAGATGAGCTTCTTCTGGAAGCTCCGCAACGCGTGGTGGACGCTGAAGGGCACGCTCGGAGCCGGGGCGTCCTCCGTCGCGCCGCCCGCGCCCGCCGTGGACCCCGGGCTCGTGCGAGATCGACGGATTCGAATCCGTCCGCTTCCGCGGCGTCGCGCTGGAGCGCTCGACGGCGCCGGTGGACGTCGTCGTTCTCGCGCACGAGGATCTCCCCGCTCTCGAGCGGAGCCTCGACGCGCTGCTCCGCCACGCGCGCCCGCCGTACGCGCTCTTTCTCGCCGATCCGGGAGCGCCGCCGGCCGTGAGCGCCTGGCTGGGCGGCTTCGCGAAGGACCAGGGCGCGACTCTCTTCTCGGGCGCGAGCGCGTTCGCAGACGCGATCGGGGCGGGATCGGCCCGGTACGTCTTCTGTCTCGACGGCCGCGCGCACGTCGCCGAGGACGTCGTCGACAGGCTCATCGCGTGTCTCTCCGCGGACGCGGACACGGCCGCCGTCATCCCGATCGCCGCGGACGTCCCGGAGGCCGGGCCGGCGTTCGAGCGTGCCCGGGTCGCGCTCGCCTCCGGAGAGGCGGAGGCGGCGACCCTTCTCGCCGCCGAGTCCGCCCGCCTCTTCCCCGATTCCGCCGGGGGCGGCGGATGCGCGCTCCTCGCGCGGCGCGCCGCGCTGCCCGCCGCGGAGCGTCGTCGCCGCGCGACGTCCTCGCCCGGATGCGGGCGGACGGGAAGCGGATCCGCCTCGCGGACGACACGTGGGTCGCGGGCGCCTCCGCCGCGACCGGCCCCGCGACGGACCGCGTCGTCGCCGGAATCGCGGCCCGCTTCGACGTCCTGCCGGAACGCGTCGCCCTGAGGGCGCGCGCCCGCGCCCGCTGGGAAGGGAGGCGCGTCCTCTACGTCCTGCCCGTCCTCGAGCGCGGCGGCGGCTCGAACGTCGTCCTGTCGGAGGCGCGCGCGATGACGCGGATGGGCGTCGAGACGCGCGTCTTCAACCTCGCGGCGCACCGCGCCGTCTTCGAGACGGAGCTATCCCGCGCCCGGTGTGCCGATCGTCTACGGGCGCGAGTCGGACCTCGTCGAGGCCGCGCGCGGCTTCGACGCCGTGATCGGGACCGCCCACTACTCGATCCCGTGGATGCTGCCGCTCGCGAAGCTCCCGAGCCCGCCGGTTCTCGGCTACTGCATCCAGGACTACGAGCCGCTCTTCTACGCCGAGGGCTCGGAGGACTTCCGGCGCGCGTTCGCCTCGTACGGCCTCGTGCCGGGCATGAAGCGCTTCTCGAAGTCGAAGTGGAACGCCGACGAGGTGACCGCCCGGACTGGCCTCGACTGCGCGCTCGTCTCCGCCAGCTTCGACGCGGAGGTCTTCCGCCCCCGGCTGCCGGAGCCGGCCGCGAGCCCCGTGCGGATCGCGGCGATGGTGCGTCCCTCGACGCCGCGCCGGCAGCCGGGCCTCACCGTGGACGTGATGCGGAGCCTCGCGCGAGAAGCTCGGCGGCGCGCGTCGAGATCGTCCTCTTCGGGTCCGACCGCTCGGATCCCGCGCTGCGCGCGTTCCGGCTCGACTTCCCGCACCGCTTCCTCGGCGTCCTCGATGACCGGCAGCTTTCGGCGCTTGATGTCGCAGGTGCACGTCTTCGCGGACCTCTCGACGTACCAGGCGCTCGGCGTCGCGTCGCTCGAGGCGATGGCGTCCGGGGCCGCCGTCGTCGTCCCGAAGGCGGGCGGCGCGGACACGTTCGCGCGGCACGAGGTCAACGCGCTCGCCGTCGACACGTCGTCGCGCGAGGCCTGCGTCCTCGTGCCTCGAGCGGCTCGCGACGGACGGCGCGCTGCTGAGGCGCCTGGCATCGCAGGCGATCGCCGACGCCGGGCTCCACACGCCCGACCGCGCGGCCGCCGGCATCCTCGAGGTCCTCTTTGGCGAAGCGTAGGGTCCACGTCCTTCACGGCTACTACGGGGCGGAGATTCCGTACAGCTGCACGTACGTCCGGCTCCTGTGCCCGCTTTCCCACCCGGCCCTCGCGGACGCGATCGAGCTGACCCACGGGACGGCGGAGGCCATCCCCGAGTGCGACCTCCTCGTCGTCGAGCGCCACACGCTCTGGCCGTACGAGAGGCAGCTGGACGGCTTCGCCCGCGTGCTCGCGCGGTGCCGGCGGCGCGGCGTCCCGGTCGTCTACGAGCTCGACGACAACCTCCTCGACCTCCACCACGACAGCCCGTGGGAGCCGTACCCGGGGGACGCGCTGCGCGGCGTCGTCGCGTTCCTGGCGCGCCAGGCCGACGCCGTGATCGTCTCGACGCCGGCGCTCGCCGAGCGCCTCGCGCGCCTGAGGCCCGGCGTCCTCGTCGTGCCGAACGCCCTCGACGAGAGGCTCTTCGAATCCGGCCCGGAGCCCGCGGCGCCCCGCTCGTCCACCGTGACGATCGGCTACATGGGCACGCTCACGCACGAGGCGGACCTCCGCATGGTTCTCGCGCCGCTCCGCGCGCTGCTCCGGCGCCACGGCGGCCGCGTGCGGCTCGAGATCGTGGGCGGAGCGGAGGAGGAGAGGGTCGCGTCGCTCTTCGAGGGCGTGCCGTTCCGGCAACTGCATCCCCGGCACGACGATGCGTATCCGAAGTTCGTCCCGTGGATGCGCGAGAACCTCCGCTGGGACGTCGCGATCGCCCCGCTCGAGGACGACGCGTTCACGCGCTGCAAGTCGGACCTCAAGTACCTCGACTACGGGGCGCTCGGGATCCCGGGCGTCTTCAGCGACGTGCGCCCGTACCGCGACACCGTGCGGCACCGCGAGACGGGCCTCCTCACCGCCAACGACCAGAAGGCGTGGACGGACGTCCTCGAGGAGATCGTGAGCGACGCGGCCCTGCGCCAGCGGCTCGCGGCGTGCGCGAAGGCCGAGGTGCACGGCAGCCGGATGCTGCGGACGAACGCGGTGCGCTGGCGCGAGGCCCTGCTCTCGGTCGGCCGCTAGCGCGACCCGCTGAGCCACTCCATCGCGGACCGCGGGTTCTCGCCCGCATAGCGGCCCGCCGACACGTCGATCCGTTCGAGGGCCCAGCGCTCGCCGCCGCGCTCGAGCGCGATCCAGCGGAGCGGGCGCGACTCGGCGGGCGGCTGGTCGCGCCGCACCTCGAGCCGGACGCCCCACTCCCTGACGACGCCCTTGTAGAGCCTGAGCGCGTGCTCGATGGGGATGCGCCTCCGGTGGAGGTCGATCGCGACGTCCGGGTGGATCACGTACGTGATCTCCTTGAGCAGCCAGCGCGCGTGCAGGATGTTCTCCCAGAAGTCCACGAACCACACGCAGATGTGGAGGTAGTGGTCCTCGTTGAAGAACATCTTGTGGTCGATGATGAACGCCGAGTTCTCCCACGCGTAGGGTGTCCAGAACTCGAGGGTCGCGCCGTCCTCCGCGATGCGCGTGATCTCGGCGAAGAGGCGGGTCGGGTCCTTGACGTGCTCGAGAAAGTGCGAGGAGTAGCACGTACGCGACGCTCCGGTCGGGGAACGGGAGCGGGGCGTTCAGGAGGTCGACGACCTGGTCGACGCCGGGACCGGGCTGGATGTCGAGCCCGATCGTCCCGTCCTTCTTCTTGGCCCCGCAGCCCAGGTCGATCCTCAGTCCCGCCATCGCGCCGCCATTATCGTTCGGGGCGTCTGCTTCAGTCGCGCGGGCGCTCGAGGTGGATCTCGATCTTCGGCACCTCGAGGACGAGCGGCGCGCCGCCCGGTCGCTTCCTCGGCCGCGAGTCGCAGCGTCACCGTCCGCCCGCGTGCGCGCCGAAGATCCAGCGCGAGAGGCGCGCGCCCTCCGGCCGGGACGAGGACGCGCGCGTCGCCGGGCCTCGCCGTCGATCGGACACGCGTGCGCCCCGCGCGAGCATCGGGTCGCCCGCCGCGGCGCGCACGCGCGTCTCGAATCGCGCCGACTTCAGGTTCGGCGGCAGGTCGACGCGCCACGTCACGGCGGCGCCCGGGGCGAGGACGAGGTCGAGACGGTGGAAATCGTTCAGGTCGCCCGGCGTCCGGTCGTCGCGGCGAGAGAAACGCGGCGTGGCCGGGTGTCGCGACCGCCACGCGCCCCAGGGCGGCGTCGCCCTGGAGGAGGTACGTGCGGTGCGGCGCCGAAGACCGAGAGATGCCGGCCGTTCGAGGGGCTCGCCGAGCCACGCTGGCCCGGCTGGCCCTCCTTCCACTGGAACAGGCGCTCGCCGCACGCCGCCGGCGCCGTCCGCCATTCGCGAAGGCAGGCCGCCGAGGCCGGGCGAGCGCGAGGAGAGGTAGAAGGACTTGTCCTCCCACGTGAGTTGGACGCGCAGCGCCAGGAGCGCGACGGCGAGGATCCCGCCGAACGCGGAGACGCGGGCGCGCCGGCGAGGAGGACGAGGAGACCCGACCCAGAAGAGGGCCATCGGCGACGCGTACCAGGGCGCGACGGCCGACGCGGACGAGCGCGATCTGGGCGCGCGACGAGAAGGGCCCACGCGACCAGGAAGAGTAGCGACGGACTGCTCGCGCGAGCGTCGCACGGAAGGACGACGAGGAGCGCCGCGAGCGCGACGAGCACGCCGCGGCCCCGATCGTCCGGGACGCGGCGTTCGGGTCCGCGTCGGCGATCCCGTTCACGAAAGGACGTCCGAGCGAGGTCGAGAAAGAGCGCGGCCTTCGTCGCCCAGGGAACGTGAGCCGCAGCGCCGCCGGCGATCCGTGGCGGAAGGAACCACGCGTACTGGAGAGACGCCGGCGCCGCGCCGCCCGCGAGGATCGCCCACGCGGCGAGGCCGGCGCTCGCGCCGAAGGAGCGAACGCGCGCGAAGAAGCACGGGCCAGACCATGACTCCGCCGCCCCAGGACCACGAGGCCAGGACCCCGCCGAAAGCAAGCCGCTCCGGCGAGAGCGATGCGGACGCGCCCTCCGCGCGAATCCGAACGCGCCGATCGCCACGCCGAGCTGGGAGAGGCCGTATCTGCAGCGCCGGCTCGCCGAACGTGAAGCACCGAGACGCGTCGACGTCGAGAAGAGGAGAAGCGACAGGAGCGGAAGAAGCGGCCAGCGCGCGCGCGGCGGGAGCGGCGGCGTCGAGCAGCGCGAGCGTCGCGGCGGCGAACGCGAGGCCGAGACCGATCTCGACGCCCGACGGACCAGGCGAAGAACCGCGCGTTCACCCAGTAGATCGGGGTCAGGCGATCGTCGAGTGGCCGCCCACGATCCACGCGTTTCGCAAGAACGTTCGCGAGCGTAGCACGTCCCGTCGAGCAGCGAGCCGACGAGAGGAACCCGGAGCGACGTAGTCGTTCGACAGGTTGTTCTCGCCGTACGTGAAGACGATCCACGCCATCCGCGCGGGAGAGAGCGAGCGCGAGGAGGATCGAGATCAGCCTTCGCGGCGCGGGAGACGGGCCGCTCGTCCGGCGCTCACAGCCCGAGCGCGTACGCCTCGGCCGCGAGCCGGACGTTGCGGCGCGAGTCCGCGAGGCTGCCCGGCGAGCGCGAGCGCGCCCTCGGCGGCCTCGAGGAGGCGGGCGCCGGGCGCGGCGCCGAGGCGCGCGAGGTCCGCGAAACGCTCGCGGAAGACGACGTGCGCCCCGGCGGGGTCGACGGCCGCGGCGGACGCGTCGCGCAGGAGCTGGCCGAGGAGCTGGAGCCGGCGCGGCGGCCTCGGCGGCGTCGTCGGCGGCGACGAGGCCCGCGAGGGCGAGCGCCCACGAGCGCGAGCGCGTCAGGAAGACGCCGGACGCGGCCTCGAGGAGCGCGTCGCGCGTCGCGCGCGCCTCGGCGAGGTCCAGCGCCGCGGCCTCGTCCGGCGTCGTGCGGCACGAAGGCCGCGCGCGCCTCCGCGTCCTCCGGCGCGAGGCCGCGCGCCGACGAGCGCGGCGGCGGTCCCGGCGCGCGAGGAGCCGGGCATCGGCTGGACGACGACGCGCGAGAGGATCGTCGGCGGCAGGAGCCGCGGCCGCGTCGCCGTCAGGAGGAAGCGGGTCTTCGTCGGCGGCTCCTCGAGGATCTTCAGGAGCGCGCTGAAGGCCGCGGGCTCCGTCCGGTCGACGTCGAGGAAGACGATCGCGCGCAGAGGCGCCTCGTAGGGGAGGCGCGTGGAGTCCGCCGCGACCGCCCTCACGAGCGCGGTCGGGATGCTCGTCTCCTTCGTGTCGCCCTCCTCGAAGTGAGGCGCGTTCACGCGGCGCCGCCTCTCGGGCGCGGCGACCATGAGGTCGGGATGCTCCCTGCGGAAGACGCGGCGCGCGCACGACGACTCGGGGTCGAAACCTCTCCCGCAGATCGCGGCGGCGGCCTCGTCGAGCGCCGCGGCCTCGAGGCGCGCCGAGCCCGGGCCCGCGAGGAGGACGACGGGCGCGCCGCTCACCGCCGCCCCCGGGGGAGAGGGAAGAGAGATAGAAGATTTTCTTCGAGTGAAAGAAAGACGGAGTCCGCGGGGGGCGACGCGTCGATCACGACGAAGCGCTTCGGCTCCTTCCGCGCACGCCTGCGATAGGCCGCCCTGCACCCTTTCATGGAAATCTCTATCTTCTTCTTCGAATCTGTCGAACGACGCGCCCCGGCGTTTCGCGACGCGCGCGAGGGCCGTCTCCACCGGCAGGTCGAAGAGGTACGTCCGGTCCGGGTCAAGACGGCACCACGCTTGATGGAGCGCGTCGACCGCGGCCTCGCCGAGGCCCCGCCCCGCGCCCTGGTAGGCGCGCGAGGCGTCCGTGTACCGGTCGCACAGGACGTGCGTCCCTTCGGCGAGCGCGGGCTCGATCATCGTCGCGAGGTGGTGCCGACGGTCGGCCATCATGAGGAGGAGCTCGGCCCCCGCGTCGATGTGGCCCTTCGAGTGGAGGAGGGCGTCCCTCAGGAGCATCCCGAGCTCGGTGCCGCCGGGGTTCCGGGTCGCGAGGACGGGGAGGCCCCGCGCCTCCATCCACGCCGCGGCCCGGGCGATCTGGGTCGTCTTTCCCGAGCCCTCGATGCCCTCGAACGTGACGAAGAGGCCTCGCGGGACGCGCCTTCGCGTGCGGATCACGGCGCGGATTCTCACACGCGGAGGTGCCGATTCGTCCCGGAACGTCGCTGGCACGCCGTTCGTATACTGGTGCCGAGAATGCCTTCCTCGTCGCCGGCTCTGAGCTCCGTGTCGGGCGCCGTCGACGCCCCGCGCCTGCGGCGCCGGCACCTGCCGCTCGTCGCGGCGGGTCTCATGGGGGCGCTCCTCGCGGCCCTCTCCGTCGTGGACATGTTCCTCCCGAAGGCCTACGACGGCGTCGTGCCCGACCCGTACTCGGTGGGCGGAATCTTCGTGCGCGACCTCGTGCCCGGCGGCGCCGCCGAGCGGGCCGGCCTGAAGTCCGGCGACGTCATCCTCGGGATCGGCCACCGGATGCTCGAACAAGGCGGCGGACGCGCCGCCCGAGCTCCTCCGGCACAGGATCGGCGAGAAGGTCGACTACCTCGTGCGGCGCGGCGGGGACGTGTTCGAGGCGAAGGTCTCCCTCACGCCGTACCGCCTCGGCTCGCCGACGTACTACTACTTCGTCTTCCTCGGCCTCCTCTTCTTCGTGCTCGGCGTCTTCGTCGTGTCGCGCCGGCCCGACGACTCCGCGGTGCAGGTCTTCTACGTCCTGTGCGTCCTCTTCATGGAGTTCTTCGTCTGCCGGCTGCGGCCGTCGAGCTACTACTGGATCGACTACGTCGTCCAGATCGCCGGGACGCTCGCGCTCTTCCTCCTGCCCGCCGTCTTCCTGCACTTCTTCCTGCTGTTCCCCGAGAAGAAGACGTTCCGGTTCGCCGAAAGGCGGCCCGGGCGACGCCGCCCGCGCCGGCGTTCCTCGGGGCGCTCCAGCGGTTCCTGAACGGCTCGCCGCTCCTCCTGGCGGTCCTCTACTCCCTGCCGCCGGTCCTCTACGTGCTCCAGATGGCGGGCTACCAGCACGGGGGGTCGCGCCGTCTCATCTACGGCGCGCCGACGCTGAACTGGATCCTCCTCGCGGACTACCTGATCCTCGGCCTCCTCGCGCTCGCGCACACGTGGTGGACGAGCGCGGACCGCGCCGCGCGCCGCCCGATCCTCGTCCTCCTCCTCGGGACCGTCGCCGGGATCGTCCCGTTCGTCGTGTTCGCCGTCTTCTTCCCGTCCCTCTTCCGCGAGGACCGCTTCCTCCTCTGGGGCGTCGTCCCGATGGCGCTCATCCCGCTCACGTTCGCGTACGCGATCGTGCGGTTCCGCCTCTTCGACGTGCAGGTCATCGTGCGCAAGTCGCTCGTCTACGCGGTCCTCACGGCCGTCGTGACGGGGATGTACGCGCTCGCGGTCGTCGCGGGCAACGCGATCGTCTCGAGCGTCTCGTCCACGACGGTCTTCTCGTCGCCCGCGTTCGCGTTCGGCTTCGGCCTCGTCGTCGTGCTGCTCTTCGACCCGCTGCGCCGCCGCATGCAGAAGGTCGTCGACCGCGTGTTCTTCCGCGACCGGGCGGACTTCCAGACGGCGCTCCTCGAGATGAGCCGCTCGGTCGTCTCGCAGCTCGAGCGCCCGAAGCTCCGGGAGCTCCTGACGGCGCGCACGGCCGACCTCCTGCGCCTCGAGCGGCTCGAGCTCCTCCTGCCGCGGCCCGACGACGGCGCGTTCACGGAGCCGGCGGCGGAGGCGGCCGGCGTCCAGCCGCTCCCGATGGGCGCTGTCCTCCCGCAGCGCCTCGTCGAGCGCGGCGCGCCGATCCGCCTCGCGGACGCCGACGACGGCGGGCTCGACCTCGCGTCCCGGCGGTTCGTGGAGGCGCAGCGCGCGCGCGGGATCGGCGTCGTCCTCCCGCTCGCGACGCACGGCAAGCTCCTCGGCCTCCTCGCGGTCGGCCGCAAGCGCTCCGAGGAGGACCTCTCGCGCGAGGACCTCGACCACCTGCTCACGATCGCGAACCAGGGCGCGCTCGGCCTCGAGGCCGCCGGCCTCCACGAGGAGCTCACGCGCCGCGCCGAGGTCGAGCGCGACCTCGACATCGCGCGGGACATCCAGACGAGCCTCTTCCCGCGCGAGCTCCCGCGCGTGCCCGGCGTCGAGTTCTTCGGCGTGAGCCGGCCGGCGCGCGTCGTGGGCGGCGACTTCTACGACTTTCTCGACGTGGACTCGCGTCCGGACGGGCGCCTCGCGCTCGTCCTCGGCGACGTCTCCGGCAAGTCGATCCCGGCGTCGCTCCTCATGGTCGCCGCCAAGGAGATCGTCAACGCGCGCGCGATGGCCGATCCCGACCCGTCCGCGGTCTTCCAGGCATCGAACCGGCGCCTCTACGAGATCAAGCGGCGGATGTTCGTGTCGCTGTCGTACTTCCTCCTCGACCCGAAGGCGCTCGCGATGACGTACGCGTTCGCGGGGCAGCCGACGCCGCTCCTCGTGCGGCCGGGCCAGGGAACCGCAACCGAGATCCCCGCCCCCGCCTCCCGGCTGCCCCTCGGGGCGTTCCGCGACACCCTTTACGACGCGGCGTCCCTGTACCTGTCGCGCGGCGACCTCCTCCTTTTCTACACGGACGGCCTGAACGAGGCGATGTCGGCCGAAATGACACCCTACGGGGACGAACGCCTCAAGGCGTCCCTCGTGCGCCACGCCCGGCGGTCCCTCCCGGACCTCGCCGACGAGCTCCTCGAGGACGTGAGGCAGTACACGCACGGGGCCGAGCAGTACGACGACATCACGTTCGTCCTGATGCGGGTGCTCTGAAAACTCCGGGGCCGCCGGCGCGTATCATGGAATCGGGGGTCCCCGGGGCCTTCGGAGGAAACTTGGCCCGTCGCCGCATCCGCTTCCTGCCGCTCGTCCTGGCCCTTCTGGGCCTCGCGGTGGCGGGGACCGCGGCCGCCTACCTCCTGAGGCAGCACCGCGACGTCACGACGACGTCCGAAAGGGCCTGGCGGCTCTACCACGAGGGCGTCGAGAACGACCTCAAGATGTACGAGCGCGAGGCGATGTCCTCGTACGCGGAGGCCCTCCGCTACGACCCGCATTTCGCCATGGCGACGCTGAAGCTCGCCGACAAGATGCGCCCCCGCGACCCCGAGCGGGCGAAGTCGCTCCTCGCGTCGGCCGAGCGCGAGCGCGACTCCCTCACGCCCCGCGAGCAGCTCGTCCTCTCCCTCTACGAGGAGCGCTGGGGCCGGCGCGACATGAAGCGCATCGAGAGCCTCATCGACGAGTACGTCCGGCGCTTTCCGAAGGACCCCGAGGGCTACCGGATGCGGGCGGACCTCCTGGCGAACACGGGGCGCACGCCCGAGGCCATCGCCGAGTACGAGCACCTGATCGCCGTGAACCCGAACTACGCGATCGCCTACAACACGCTCGGCTACTACTGGGCGTCCAAGGGCGACTACGCGAAGGCCGAGGACTACCTCAAGCGGTACCGCTTCCTGGCCCCGAACGACGCGAACCCGTACGACTCGCTCGGCGAGCTGTGGGCGCACACGGGGCACTACGACGAGGCGGAGGAGAGCGCTCAAGAAGGCGGTCGCGATCAAGGGCGACTTCTTCGCGGCGTACGGGCATCTCGGCACGGTCGAGGCCGGCCGCGGCAACTACGCACAGGCGGCCCAGTGGTTCCGGAAGGCCGCCGACGAGACGGACCAGGTCGGAAACCGGTACAACTTCCGGTTCCTCGCCGCGATGATGCTCGTGGACGCCGGCCGGGTCGACGACGCGGTCCGCGAGATGGAGACCCAGGCCGCGGAGGTCGCCCTGCTGCCCGACTCGCCGGACAACCGCCGCCTCAGGGCCGAGGTGGATTCCCGCCGCGCGGCGCTCCTCGGGCGCATCGGCCGGACGGCCGAGGCCGAGAAACTCCTCGCCGGGATCGACCTGAACGTCTTCCGCGACGAGAAGGAGCCGACGCGGAACGCCGAGATCGACAAGGGCGTCAAGCTGGTGAAGGGCGTGATCGCGATGGGGGCCGGGCGCGACGCCGAGGCGGTCGCCTTGCTCAAGGACACCCTCGACAGCAAGGACTACAAGGGCCTCGGGAGCACGGACTATCTCCCGACGGCCTGCTTCCCGCGGCTCGCTCTCGCGCCGGAGCCTCGGGCGCCTCGGGAAGGCCGACGAGGCCGCCGAGGTCCTCGCGCCGATCCTGAAGAAGAACCCGCACTTCGCGCCCGCCCTCGAGATGCTCGCGCGGATCCGGGACGAGAAGCCGGCCACGACCTCCGCGGGCGCCCCCGCGCGCCGCGCCCCGGGCGCCTCCTGACCTCGTGAGCGCCCCGCGCCCTCCCGCGCGCGACCTCGAGACGTTCGCCCTCAAGAAGAAGGTCCTGCGTCTCGAGACGCTCTACGACGTGAGCCGGTCGCTCACGTCCGCCTCCGACGAGCGGGCTCTCCTCGAGGAGATCCTCGCGCGGGCCGTGCCCGTGCTCGACGCCGGCCGGGGCTTCGCGGCGGCCTTCGAGGACGCCGCGGGCGCGGGAGCCGTCGCGTCGGTCGGGCTCGATCCGGCGCCGACGCCGCTCGACGTCGCGTCCGACCCGTTCGTCCTCGACCTGGCGCGCGCGAAGGCCCCCCTCGCCCGGCCGGGGGAGACCGTCCTCGGCCGCCCCGCGGGCACCGTCGCGGGCGTGCCGCTCGTCTCCGGGGACCGGGTCCTCGGCGTCCTCGTCGTCCTCGAGCGCGAGGCGCGCGGCGGCGACACCGCCGCCTTCGACGAGGAGGACCGCCGATTCCTCGGCTCGCTCGCGGCCCTCGCGGCGCCCGCCCTCGAGGGGAGCCGGCGTTTCCGCGCCCTCGCCGCCGACCTCGACCGCCTCCGCGAGGAGAACCGCGCCCTCAAGGGCACGACGGCCGTCGACGAGCTTCTCGTCGGCGACTCGCCGGCCATGCGCCGCGCCAAGGAGCTCGTCGCGCGCGCCGCGGCCTCGCGGGTCAACGTCCTCATCACGGGGGAGAGCGGCACGGGCAAGGAGCTCGCCGCGCGTCTTCTCCACACGGGCTCCCCGCGCCGCGACGGGCCGTTTCTCGCCCTGAACTGCGCCGCGATGCCCGAGGGCCTCCTCGAGAGCGAGCTCTTCGGCATCGAGAAGGGCGTCGCGACGGGCGTCGACGCGCGGCCCGGCAAGTTCGAGCTCGCGAGCGGCGGCACGGTGTTCCTGGACGAGATCGGCGACACGCCGCTCGCGATCCAGGCCAAGCTCCTGCGCGTCCTGCAGGAGCGCGAGATCGAGCGCGTCGGGGGCCGGGCGCGCATCCCCGTGGACGTGCGCGTCCTGTCCGCCACGCACCAGAGCCTCGCGGAGCTCATCCGCGCCGGCCGCTTCCGCGAGGACCTGTTCTACCGGCTCCGCGTCGTGGAGATCGCGATGCCGGCCCTGCGCGAGCGGCGCGAGGACATCCCGCGCCTCGCGGGCCACTTCCTCGCGCGCATCGCGGCACGCGACGGGCGCCGGGCGCTCACGCTGTCGCGGGACGCCGTGAAGGCGCTCCTCGACTACGAGTTTCCCGGCAACGTGCGCGAGCTCGAGAACCTCCTCGAGGGAGCCGCGGCCCTCGTGTCCGGCGACGCGATCGAGGCCGCCGACCTGCAGTTCGGCATCGCGCGCGGCGCGGCGGGCGCGGGCGACGACGCGAAGGCCGCGGGCGTCAGCCTGAGGAACGTCGAGACCGCGCACATCCGGCGGATCCTCGCGCAGGTGAAGGGCAACAAGAGCCGCGCGGCGAAGCTCCTCGGCGTCAGCCGCAGGACCCTCTATCGCAAGCGGGTTTGAGCCCGGGGAAGAGCGTTTTGCTCCCTCTCACCTGTGGTGACAATTTGCAGCAGTGTGGCGATTACGGCTCACTCACTGCTAAGTAATTTTCTTAGAATGGTTAATGTGGCTTACTGCAGCGTCGGCTGCAATACTGTGACATAATGGCGCATTCGTGAGCCTTCGCGCGCCGCCCACACCACCTTCTAAGAAATCTTTCTCTTCCAATACCTTACGTTCGCTTCAGCGCCGCTTGCGCGGCGCTAACGGGGGTGGCGCGTCACTTGCTCTGTCTTCGCCAACCGGAGCACCCATGACGAGCCCCAACGACACGAAGGTTCTCTCGGCGCGATCCCTGGCCGGCGTTGCGTCGCTCGCACCTTCCGTGTCGCGCTCCCGCCTCCTCGTGCCGCTCCTCGTGGCCGAGGCGGCCGCGTTCGCGGGGTTCGCCCTCTCGGGTAAGATTCCGGTGTTCCTGATCACCGCCCTCCGCGCGCTCCTGACGTTTTGAAGAGTGAGGAACTGCCGGCCGCGATGTCATTCGTCGAGAGGCGCGAGGTCCACCTGACCATTCCGGTGGCGCCGGAGATGGAGATCGCCGCGACCGCGCAGGTCGCGGCGATGGGCGAGTGGATGGAGATGGGCCGGGACAAGATCGACGAGGTCAAGATGGCCGTCGTCGAGGCCTGCATCAACGCCTTCGAGCACAGCGCGACCCCCGACCGCCAGGTGGCCCTCTCCTTCAGGATCGGCTCGGAGGACGGGGGGCGCGGCGCCTACCTCGAGGTGGACGTCGCCGACGCGGGCCGGGGCTTCGACCCGACCCGGCTCAGGACTCCCGAGATCGCGACGGCCCTCAAGTCCAGCCGCAAGCGCGGGTGGGGCATCAAGATCATCGAGAGCCTGATGGACGACGTGAGGATCGAGAGCGGGGAGCACGGCACCCGGATCGTGATGCGGAAGTACCGGTGAGGTATAAGGGAGCCGAATGAGCGAGACGCTGAAAGTCGTCGTGGACCGGCCGGACGCGGCCGTGGCCATCCTGCGCACCGACGGCTACATCAACAACACCGGCGGCGAGGAGATCGCCCGGGAGGCCTACGCCCTCCTCGGCAGCGGGGTGAACCGCCTGCTCCTCGACCTCGAGAGGACGAAGATCGTGAACTCGATCGGCATCTCGATCCTCATCGAGATCCTCGAGAAGCTGCTCGACCAGGGAGGGAAGCTCGCCTTCTGCCGCCTGACGCCGACGATCGAGAAGACGTTCCAGATCATGGGTCTCGCGCAATATGCACGCATCTTCCCCGCACCTGAGCCCGCCCTCGCCTGGCTCCGGGGCGAATCCGAGTAGCGCGCCCGTCCCGCAGGGGCCCGGGCCGGGCGGAAACCGACTCCTCGCGGCGCACGCCCGCCTCGCGGCGATCGACCCCTGGAGCGGCCGCGAGCGCCTCTTCGACGAGATCCTCGCCGCCCTCCTCGTCGGAGCCGGCGCCTCGCGAGGCCTCCTCCTCGACCCGTCGCAGCCCGCGCGCTCGGCGGCCTCGGGGCTGACCGTCGCCCCCGGCGCGCTCGACGCCCTCGCGGCGCGCGTCGCCGGGTCGCCGCGCGCCGTCGAGCCGCTCTCCGCCGCGGTCCTCGCGCCGCTCTTCGGCGGCGGCGCGCCCGCGCCGTTCGCGATCCCGATCACGGCCCAGGAAGAGACCGTCGCGCTCGTCGCCCTCGACGTTGCGCCCGAGGATCCCGCGGGCTTCGCCTCCGTGACGGCCCACACGGCGTGGCTCCTCGACACGGTTCGGATGACGGAGAAGGTCCAGAAGGCGGACTTCGAGCTGAAGTACCGCGTCTGGGAGCTCCAGAGCCTCTACGACGTCGGCCTCTCGATCGCCCGCACCCTCGACCTCGAGTCCCTCGCGGACGACGTCCTCATGACGTCCGTCTCGCTCCTCAACGCGCGCTCGGGCTCGCTGCTCGTGCGCGCGCAGAAGGACGAGGGCTTCTTCGCCAAGCACGTGGGCGAGCCTCTGCTGAGCGCGGACGCCATCTACGAGGTGCCCGCCGAGGCCGTCCTCGCGAATCAGCGCGAGAGCCGTCCGGCGTTCCTGAAGGACGCACCGGCCGAGAAGCTCCTTCTCGTGCCGATCGCGGTCGAGAACCGCGCCCTCGGCGTCCTCGTCGTCGCGGACAAGGAGACGCGCGGAGGCGGCGTCGAGGACTTCACGGCCGCCGACGTGAGGGTCGCGAGCCTCTTCGCGAACCAGGCGGCCATCGCCCTCGAGAACGCGCGCCTCCACCGCGAGGCGGTCGAGAAGGAGAAGATGGAGCGCGAGATGGAGCTCGCGGCCTCCATCCAGAAGACGATTCTTCCGGAGGCGCTTCCGGAGGTCCCCGGCCTGCTCCTCGCGGGCGGGAACCGGCCGACGAAGCAGGTCGGCGGCGACTATTTCGACGTCTATCCGCTGCCGGGAGGGATGACGGCTCTTTGCGTCGCGGACGTCTCGGGCAAGGGCATCCCCGCCGCCCTCCTCGTCTCGACGGTCCACGCGTGCCTCCACCTCCTCGTCCCGAACCTCTCGGGCGACCTGCCCGCCCTCGTCGCGCGCGTGAACAAGCACCTCATCCGCTTTTCCTCGACCCGCAAGTTCGCGACGCTCTTCGTGGCCGTCTTCGACCCGGCGACCGGGCTCCTCAGGTACGTGAACGCCGGACACAACCCCGGCCTCTGGCTCTCGCCGGGCGGCGCGACGCTCCTGCCGAGCGGCGGCGTGCCGGTCGGGATGCTCCCCGACGCCGTGCACCGCGAAGCGTCCGTCATCCTCGCGCCGGGGGACACGCTCCTTCTCTACTCGGACGGGATCACGGAGGCGCTCGACCGCGACGACGAGGAGTTCGGGATGGAACGGCTCACCCGGCTCGCGCTCGAGGGGCGCGGGGAGCCGCCCGCCGAGCTCTCGCGCCGCATCTTCGGAGCCGTGAGCGACTTCACCGCGGGCGTCGCGCAGTACGACGACCAGACGGTGCTCATCGCGCGGGTCGCGGGCGCGTGAGGCGCGCCACCGCCGGGGCCGGGGCCGCCGCGGGTCTCGCCCTGCTCGCGTTCGCGTGCACGTTCTCGGGCGAGACGTCCGTGTCCCCGCACCGGCTCGTCAGGCCGCTGCCCGGCGGCCTCGTGAACTCGTTCAACGCGGAGGAGCAGCTCGAGCACGGGTACATTCCGGAGGTCTGCGGCCTTCCTCGCCTCCACCGGCGGAAAGTCGCTGGAGGGCGTGCGCTACGACCGGCTCCTCGGCCAGGTGCTCCTCGAGACGCGGCGACTTCCGCGGCGCGGCCCCGCACCTCGAGCGCGCCTTCGCCGGCTACGGCCGCGCGAGCGATCGCGCGGAGGCCGCGTGGCTCCTCTCGCAGGCCGCGTACTGGGCGGGCGACTTCACGACCGCGGGCCGCTGGGCGCGCGCCGCGCAGCGCGACGGCAAGCTCGTGCCCGAGGGCTGGGTCGTCTTCCTCGAGTCGGCGCCGCCGCGGCCTCTGTACGGCGGGGCGGCCCCCGGCGCGGGCGTGACGCTGCCCGTGGACTTCGGCCACCCGAACCTCGTGCGCCTGCCGGTGCGCGTGAACGGGCGAGCGCGCCGAGGAGATGGTCCTCGACTCGGGCGCGTCGGTCTCGCTCCTGACCGAGAGCGCGGCCGAGCGGCTCGGCGTGCGGTTCGTTCCCGGCGCGACGGCCGCCGCGCGCGGCCTGCACGAAACGGAGACGCCGATGCGCCTCGGCTGGCTCGATTCCGTCCGCCTCGGCGACCTGACGCTCACCGACGTGCCCGTCGGCGTCCTCCCGGACGGAACGCTCACGTTCGAGACGGCCTCGCTCGGCGTCTTCCGGCTGAACGGCGTCCTCGGAGCGCACCTCATGAAGGAGTTCGACTGGCGCCTCGAGTACATCGAGAAGCGCGTCTTCGCGCGGCGCCTCGACCCGCGCGCTCCCCGCGGCTCGAAGGACCAGAACCTCTTCTTCCGCCGCATGAAGCCCATGGTGCGGACGTCGATGAACGGCCAGCCGTGGTCGCTCTTCCTCCTCGACACGGGCTCGGAGCCGTCGATGGTCACGCGCGGGGGCCTGCGCAAGACGCGCCTCTTCGAGCCGGAGTCCGCGTACCCCGTCACGCTCGAGGGCATCGGCAAGTCGCGCGTCTCGTGGGGAAAGATCTCGAACGTGGCCCTCGGCGTCGACGCGTACATGGTGCGGTTCAAGGACATCGTCGTGAAGGAGGAGGGCGAGGGGCTCGAGGACGGGATCCTCGGGGCGTCGTTCCTCGCGAACTTCGACGTCGAGATCCGGTTCGGGGCGATGACGCTCGTGCTCGAGAACCCCGTCGAGCGCCGGCGGCGGAGCGCGCGCGCTCCGGAGCAGGAGATCCCCCGATAGAATGACCCCGTGAGGGGGCGTCGGACACGGCACGGATCGGCGGCGCTGGGCGCAGTCGCCCTCGTCGCCGCGACGTCGTGCCGCCCGCCGGCTGGATCCGATGGAAAAGAAGCGCGCGCAGATGGTCGAGACCCAGATCGAAGGGCGCGGAATCCGCGACCCGCGCGTCCTCGCCGCGATGCGCAAGGTCCCGCGACAGCTCTTCGTCCCGGCCGCCGAGGCGGCGTCGGCCTACGACGACCGCCCCCTGCCGATCGGGAGCGGGCAGACGATCTCGCAGCCCTACGTCGTCGCGTTCATGACCGAGCAGCTCCGGCTCACGGGGAAGGAGCGGGTCCTCGAGATCGGCACGGGCTCGGGCTACCAGACGGCGATCCTCGCCGAGCTCGCCGCGAAGGTCTACTCGATCGAGATCCGTCCCGGAGCTCGCCGCCGCGGCCGCCGAGCGGCTGAAGGAGCTCGGGATCCGGAACGTCGAGGTGCGCGCCGCCGACGGCTACCGCGGGTGGCCCGAGGAGGCGCCGTTCGACGGGATCCTCGTGACGGCGGCGCCCGAGCGCGTCCCGCCGCCCCTCCTCGAGCAGCTCTCGGCGACGGGGCGCATGGTGATTCCGGTCGGCGCGTTCTACCAGGAGCTGAAGGTCATCGAGAGGCAGGGCGGGGGCTACACGGAGAAGAGCGTCCTGCCCGTGCGGTTCGTGCCGTTCGTCGGCGAGGCCGAGGGCGCGCCGCGCCCGTCGCCGACCGGGACCGACCGCTGATCCGCCGCGCCCTCGCGGCGGCGCTCGCCGCGTCGTGCCTCGCCGGCGCGCCCGTGCGCGCCGAGGACGCCGCCCCCGCGGCGCCGGCCCCGCCGCCGGTCTTCTCGCCCGGGGAGACGGGCGCGCTCGCCGCGGGCGACGCCACGGGCGTCCTCCTCGCGCCGCTGCACTGGGACGGGACCGACTGGCTGAAGTTCGGCGGCGCGGCGGTGGCCGTCGCCGCGACGGGGCTCCTTCTCGACAATTGGCTCCACGACGCGTCACAGCGCAGCCGGACGCCCTCGCGCGACGACGCGGCGGTCACCATCCAGAAGTTCGGTGCCGAGTACTCCTTCGCCGTCCTCGGCGGGTTCGCGGTCGTCGGGCTCGCCGGGAAGAACCGCGACGCGATGGACGTCGCGGTCGACGGCCTCCTCTCGAGCGTGATCGCCGCCGGGATCGTTGGCCCGGTCTTCAAGGTCGTGGTGGGCCGGGCGCGCCCGAACGCCGGGGAGGGGCCGGCTCACTTCGAGCCGTTCTCGTCGGACGCCTCGTTCCCGTCCGGCCACACGACGCAGGCCTTCGCGGTGGCGTCCGTCGTCGCGGCGCACGATCGTCGCCTGTGGGTGAGCGTCGTCTCGTACGGCCTCGCGGGCTCCGTCGGCCTCGCGCGCATCCACGAGGACGCACACTGGACCTCGGACGTCCTCGCCGGCGCGATCCTCGGGACGGTCGTCGGCAACGCCGTCGTCAAGGTGAACGACGGGATCCGCGCGGGCCGGAGAGCTCCGGACGGCCCTGGCGCGGGGAGAACTCCCGGCGCGACTCTGGCGCTGTGGCCCGTTTTTCTTCGAAAGGGAGGCGGGCTGTCGGTCGTCGCGTCGTTCTAGGCGGTGTCTGGCGTGCGTCCCCGGGCTTTCGTAGGATCCCGCCGTGGACTCCGGCTCCGAACCACTCGAAGGAATTCAGATTTCCTCTCACCGCGTCGAGCGCGTCGCGGCGCGGGCCCGCGACGTCGCGCACACGTTCTCGGCGTGGGCGCTCGTCGTCGAGACGGCGCAGGGGCCGGGCCGGATCGTGCGGATCGAGCTCACGCCGGATGCGACGCTCTGGCGCGGCGACGGCGTCTTCCTCGGCTGGACGACCGACCGGCTCGCGGCGGCGTGGGACGCCCTGCGCGCGGCCGAGCCCGCGCCCGACGCCAGCCCGGACTTCCCCCAGCTCGGCTAGGCCTTCTTCTTCGGCGCCCAGCGGAGGATCTCGACCTTCTCCATCGTCATGAGGACGCCGCACGCGGCCTCCTCGAGGATCGGGTCGATGCGCTCGAGGAAGGCGCGGATCTTCTCCTCGGCGTCCACGATCTCGACGACGATCGGAAGGTCCTCCGAGAGCTCGAGGAGGCGCGCGCGGTGGACCACGCTGGAGGCGCCGAAGGACTCGATGCCGCGCAGCACGGTCGCGCCCGAGAGGCCCGCTTCCCGCGCCTCGGTCACGAGGACCTCGAAGAGCGGCTTCGTGGCGCGCGCGATCCATCTCGCCGATGTGGATCCGGAGCAGTTTCGCGGACGTCGCGTCTTTCATCCGCCGATCCTCCCGATGGCGCGGCCGAGGTACGTCCCGAGGAGCCCGCAGAGGACCGAGCCCCCGGCGTAGAGCGAGGCGCGGAGCAGGTCCTTCACCGTGAGGAGTCCGAGCGTCTCCCACGCGAACGAGGAGAACGTCGTGAAGCCTCCGAGGATCCCGACCATGAGAAACGTGCGTGCCTCGGGCGAGATGGCCGCGCGCTCGAGCCCGAGCGCCCCGACGAGGCCGATCGCGAAGCAGCCGGCGAGGTTCACCGAGAAGGTGCCCACGGGGAACGGCCCCGGGACGCTCCTCTGCAGGGCGGAGGCCATCGCGTAGCGGCACACCGAGCCGATCCCGCCGCCGACGAAGACGAGCACGAAGAGGAAAGGCCTCACCCGCGACAACGTTAGCAGACCCGGGTCCCGGCCCCGCGCTATAGTCGGCTCGACGACGGCGATGGAGTCCGCCTGAACCGCCTTGCGAGGGCTGATGACTCCTACCATGGGCAGGAGTCGTCCATGTTCAAGACGTCCGACACGAGCCCCGCGAAGAGCGACCTGCACGCGCCGCGCCCGGATCTCGGCGACCTGGCGCGGCTGGCCGCGGAAATCGGGGCGGCAGGCGTCGCCGACGAAGCCGACGCGGTGGCGCGCCGGGTGGCGGAGGGCCGCTTCTACGTCGCGTGCGTGGGCCAGTTCAAGCGCGGGAAGTCCACGCTCCTCAACGCGCTCGTCGGCCGCGCGCTCCTGCCGGTCGGCGTCCTGCCGGTCACGTCGGTGCCGACGGTCCTTCGCTTCGGCGACGAGACGCGCGCGCGCGTCCGTTTCCGCGGCGGCTCGTGGCAGGACATCGACGCGAGTCGGCTGGCCGTCTACGTGGCGGAGGAGAACAACCCGGAGAACAGGATCGGGATCGAGGCCGTGGAGGTGTTCGTCCCGAGCCCGCTCCTGTCCTCGGGCCTCTGCCTCGTCGACACGCCCGGGATCGGGTCGATCCTGGCCGGCAACACGGAAGCGACGCGCGCGTTCGTGCCCCACGTGGACGCGGCGATCGTCGTGCTCGGCGCCGACCCGCCGATCTCCCGGGACGAGATGGCCCTCGTCGAGGAGATCGCGGCGCACGTCGAGACCCTCCTGTTCGTCCTCAACAAGGCCGACCGGCTGCCGCCGGGCGAGAGCGCGGAGGCCGCCCGATTCGCCGAGGCCGCGCTGAAGAAGCGGCTCGGGACGCGCGCCTCCCCCCTTCTCCTCGTGAGCGCGACCGAGTCGCTGGCGGGGAGCCCGACCCGGGACTGGGGGAGACTCGAACGGTCGCTCTCCCGGATGGCCGCGGAATCCGGCGCGGAACTCGTGAGGGCCGCCGAACGGCGCGCCGCCTCGCGGCTCGGCGCGCGCATCGTCGGGATCCTCGACGAGCGGCACGACGCGCTCGTCCGCCCGCTCACCGAATCCGAAGGACGGATCGCGGCCCTCGCTGAATCCGTCGCGGCCGCCGAGCGCTCGATGGCGGATCTCGGATTTCTTCTGAACGGGGAGGTCGAGAGGCTCGCGAGGAGATTCGCCGGGCATCGGGACGCATTTCTCGCGCGGGCCGCGGGAGAGGCCCGGGAGGAGCTTCGAAAGGAGGTCGATGCGCTCGCGGCGGACTCCGGCGACGCGCTCCGGGATCGCGCATCGAGCGCGGCGGTCGCCCTCGCGCGGCGGCGCCTCGACGCCTGGCTCGCCGACGCGGTTCCCGCCGCCGAGGCGCTCTATCGCGCCGCGGCCGAGCGGTTCGTCGAGCTCGGGAACGAATTCCTGCGACGTTTCCTCGCCTCGGGCGAGATCGGGCCCGAAGCCCTCCCGGCCGGGCTGGGTCACGAGGCGGGGTTCCGGGCGAAGTCGAGCCTCTTCTACACGGAGCTCCTCGCGGTGGCGCGACAGCCCGCATGGTCGTGGCTCGCGGACCGGGTCCGGTCACGCGCCGCGCTCCGGCGCGCCGTGGAGCGCGACGCGGTGGCCTACCTCGAACAGCTCCTGTCGACCAACAGCGCGCGCGTCCAGAACGACCTCATCGACCGGGTGCGCGAGAGCCGGCGCCGGCTCGAGGCCGAGATCCGCGCGCGCCTTTCGGAGGCGGTCCGGTCCGCCACGAGCGCGCTCGCGCAGGCGCGGGCACGGCGCGCCGAGGGCGACGCGGGTGTCGCCGCCGAGCTGAACCGACTCCGGGAATGGAGGCTGCGGGCTAGCGCTCCCGGATCCTCCTGACGGCGGCCTCCCGCGATTCCTTTCGGCGCAACGCGGCCAGCTCCCCGGACGTCTCCTGCTTCTTCTCCAGCTCGTTGAAGTGGCGGTCGAGGACGTCGCCGCCGACGGACGGCACGAGAAAGAGGTGCGTGTGGGGAATGCGTCGCCCGCGTGCGTACAGGCAGACGAACTCGGGGTCGAACGTCGCTTTCAGCCTGTTCGCGACACGGTGCGCGAGCGCGAAGACGCCCGCGGCTTCCTCCTCCGCCAGGTCGTGCCACCAGGGGACGTGGCGCCGGGACAGGACGAGCGTGTGGCCCGGCGAGAACGGCTGGATGTCGAGGATCGCGATCGCGTGGTCGTTCTCGGCGATCCGATGGGCTTCCCCTCGTCCGGCGACGATCTCGCAGAAAACACAGGTGTCTCGGCTGGCGGTCATCGTCGCCTCCGCGGCCGGATTATCGTTCGACCTCACGTCCGCGTTGACTCGGAACCGGCGCCGCCGGAGAATTTTGGCGCTCGAGACGTTCTTCTTCCGCGTGCTCTCCGCCGGGCTGAGCGAGAAGGTCCGCTCCTGGCGCGATCTCCCGCGCCTGCTCCACGCGCGGTGGACGAACCGGGGCCGCCGCTCGAGGGCGTTCGAGATCGGCGAGCGCCACTACGACCTCGGCAACGACCTCTACGAGACGATGCTCGACCGCCGCATGGTCTACAGCTGCGCGTGCTGGGCGGGGGCGCGGAGCCTCGACGAGGCGCAGGAGGCGAAGCTCGACCTCGTCTGCCGGAAGGTCCGGCTGAGGCCCGGCATGCGCGTTCTCGACATCGGCTGCGGCTGGGGCGGGTTCGCGGCCTTCGCGGCGGAACGCTACGGCGTCGGCGTCGTCGGCGTCACCGTGTCGAAAGAGCAGGTCGAGCTCGGCCTCGCGCGCACCGCGGGGCTGCCCGTCGAGCTCGTCCTGCGCGACTACCGCGACGTCGAGGGGACCTTCGACGCAATCGTCTCGATCGGGATGTTCGAGCACGTCGGCCGCCGCAACTACGGGACGTTCTTCGACGTCGCACGCCGCTGCCTCGCCCCGGACGGCCTCTTCCTCCTGCACACGATCGGAAACCGCCGCTCCTCGGAGGCCGACGATCCGTGGATCGACCGGTACATCTTCCCGAACGGCCTCATCCCCTCGATGGCCCAGATCACCGCGGCGCTCGAACGCCGTTTCGTCCTCGAGGACTGGCAGAACATCGGCCCGAACTACGAGCCGACGCTCCTGGCGTGGCTCGAGAACTTCCGCGCCGGCTGGAGCCGGCTCGAGGACCGTTACGGCAGGAGGTTCTACCGGATGTGGACCTACTACCTCCGCTCGTGCGCGGGATCGTTCCGGGCGCGCTACAACGACGTCTGGCAGCTCGTGCTGTCGCGCGACGGGCTCGTGGGCGGTTACGAGCCCGCCCGGTAGGTCGGCTAGATTCCCGCCCAGCCCGGCTCGAGGCGGGTCCAGCCCTCCTCGACCGCCCAGAGGTCCATCGCGAGCGAGGCGAGGTCGTCCACCTCGGGCACGGGCCGCGCGTCGAGCGTGAGGTCGAGGGACTTCACGTAGTTCCGGCAGGTCTCGCAGGCCTCGATCCTCACGGCCGGGTGCGCCTCCGTCCGGAAGGAGGGGAGCTTCGCGGGATCCTCCTCGCGGCAGGCGGCGCAGCGGATGCGCGGGAAAGGCCACTCGGTGCCGCAGAGCGCGCAGGCGAGCGACCGCGCCGCGCCCATCGACTCGGGGACCTCGCGCCTCACGCTGACGACCGCGGCGTTGCCGCAGGCCGGACAGTGACCTTCGTGCCGCGGACGCTCCAGCGTGACGCCCTGCGAGGCGAGGACCTCGGCGTACGGCCTCAGGAACGCGCGGGAGAGATAGTCCTCGCGCGCCTCCAGCTCTCCGCTCCAGTACACCGAGAGGCGCGCGAGCGCGGTCTCGTCCGCGTCGGCGTGCCGGGCCTTCGCGGTCTCGGCCAGCTCCGGCGGCCCCTTCTCGGCGGCGAAGGTCAGGAGCGGCGCGAGGAGGTCGAGGAGGCGCGCGAAGTCGGCGCTCGCTCCGGTGAACGGCACGTCCTCGTGGCGGGCGAGAACGGCCGCCGCGAGCCGCCCCTGCAGCCGGAAGAGCCCGGCCGCGAAGGCGAGCGGCTCGGCGACGAGGGGCGCCGAGGCGAGGAGCGTGGTGGCGCGCGCCGCACGCTTCTCGAACGCCGCGGCCGGGTCGAGGATCGCGTGCACGCGCACACGTTATCGCCGCAGGCTCCGAAAGGGAACCGGGACGCGGGGCGGACGACTTGAAGTACGCTATCGCAGGAATCGTGATGAGATCTCGTCGCGCCATGGACGCTTGCGTTGCTCCTCTCGGCGACAGGTCTGCCGGCGGGCGCCGGGGAGCCGGCACGGAACGTCCTCGTCCTCTTCTCGAACGGCCGCCTGCTGCCGGCGAACGTCGAGGTCGAGGGCGCGCTGCGCGAGACGCTCGCGAAATCGAAGGACGGGCCCGTGGACGTCTTCGCGGAGTTCCTCGACGCGCCGAACTTCGGAGGGGAGCGCTACGCGGCGATGATCGCCACGTACCTCCGCGAGAAGTACGCCGCCCGGCCTCCACGCGCGATCGTCGCCGGCAGCGACGAAGCCCTCGCGTTCCTGCTGGGCCATCGCGCCGATCTCTTTCCCGGGGCGCCGATCGTCCACCTGGCCGTGTCGCGCTCGAGGCTTCGGGCGTTGCAGCCGCTGCCCGCCGACGTCGTCGGTGTCCCCGGCGATTTCGACTTCGCCGGAACGATCGAGCTGGCGCTCGCCCTGCACCCGGCGGCCCGGCGGCTCGTCGTCGTCACGGGCGCGTCGGCACAGGATCGGGATTTCGAGGACAAGGCGCGGCACGACGTCGCGCCCTTCGCCGGCCGCGCGAGCGCCGAGTTCCTTTCGGGCCTGCCGACGGCCGCTCTCCTCGAGCGCCTGAAGATCCTCCCGCCGGACACGATCGTCTTCACGACGGGCTACTTCTCAGGACGGCGAGGGCCACCGGTTCACGCCGCGCGAGTCCGCCAAGGCATTCGCCCGCGTGGCCGCGGTTCCTGTCTATGCCCCGTTCGACACCTTTCTCGGTGCGGGCGTCGTCGGCGGCCGCATGGCGACGTTCGCGAGCATCGGGCGGCAGGCGGGGGAGATCGTGGCCGCGATCCTCGCGGGATCGCGCCCCTTCGGCACTCCCGGTTCCGTCCGCCGCCCCGACCGAGGTGCACCTCGACTGGCGGCAGGCGCGCCGGTGGGGCATCCGCGACCGCGACGTGCCGGCCGGAACCATCTGGCACTTCCGGGAGCCGACGCTCTGGCAGTCGCATCGCAACTGGCTGATCGGAGCCGTCGCGGCCCTCTGTCTCCAGGCCGCGCTGATCGCCGGCCTCGTCGTCGAGCGCCGGCTCCGGCGGGTGGCCGAGCAGGCCGTCGAGGAGCAGACGTTCCGAGCTCGCGCACGCCTCGCGCCTCGCGGTGGCCGGCGAGCTGACGGGCTCGATCGCGCACGAGATCAACCAGCCGCTCGGCGCGATCCTGAGCAACGCCGACGCCGCGGACCTCATCCTCGAGGCCGGCGGGGATCGCCGGGACGAGCTGCGCGCGATCCTCGCGGACATCCGCCGGGACGACGTGCGCGCCAGCGAGGTGATCCGCCGGCTCCGGGTCTCGCTCGCGCGACACGAGGTCGAGAAGCAGCCGTTCGAGGTCAACGACGCCGTGCGCGAGGTGGAGGCGGTCCTGGGCGCCGAGGCCCGCAGGCGCGGCGTCGCGCTCGAGATCCGTCCCGAGTCGAGGCCCGTCACGTTCACGGGCGACCGGATCCAGGTTCAGCAGGTCCTGATCAACCTCGTGCTCAACGCGATGGACGCCGTGAACGACATGCCGGACGACCGGCGCGCCGTCGTCGTCTCCGTCGCGCGTGGCGAGCTCGGCACCCGGATCACCGTGCGCGACCGGGGCCCGGGAATCGCGCCCGAGGATCTGCCAAAGCTCTTCGAGTCGTTCTTCACGACGAAGAAGAAGGGCATGGGCCTCGGTCTCTCGATCGCGCGCACCCTCGTCGAAGCGCACGGCGGCCGCATCTGGGCCGAGCCCAAGCCTCCGGCGACGGGGCCGTGTTCCACGTCGAGCTGCCCGGCGGGCGAGGGGGCGGGGAGCAGCGGCGTGAGCGCGCCTCCCCTCGATCCACGTCGTCGACGACGACGAGTCGCTGCGGACGGCGTTGCTGCGCCTGCTCGCCGCGGCCGGCTTCGAGGCGCGCGGCTACGCGTCGACCGGCGCGTTCCTTCTGCGAGCCGCTCGCCGGATCGCCCGGGCTGCCTGCTTCTCGACATACGCCTGCCCGGCCCGTCCGGCCTCGACCTGCAGGCGGCCCTCCTGCGCCGCGGCGTCAGCCTGCCGGTCATCTTCCTGACGGGCCACGCGGACGTCCGCGTCGAGCGTCCGCGCGATGAAGGCGGGCGCCGTGGACTTCCTCGACGAAGCCGGTCGAGCGCGAGACCCTGCTCGAGGCGCTCGCTCGCGCGCTCGAGCGCGACGCCGCGCAGAGGGCATCCCGCGACGAGATCGCGCGGCTCCGGGAGCGCTTCGGGTCGCTCACGGATCGCGAACGCGAGGTTTTCGAGGGAATCGTCGCCGGGAAGCTCAACAAGCAGATCGCGGGCGATCTGGGGATCGCCGAGCGCACGGTGAAGGCCGAACGCGCGCAGGTCATGGTGAAGCTGGGGGCGGGCTCCGCGGCGGAGCTCGGTCGGCTCGCCGAGCGGCTGCGGCGGCTGTCTTCCTAGCGGAATCGGGGCGCCGGAGGGTCGCATTGCCCTTTGGGGCAGGACGGCTGCCCCTTCTTCTCATGGCCCCGGGCTCCGGCCGGCCCGATGCTGGCCACATGAGAGTCAGCTTTCTCTCGTGACCGCAGAGGCTGCGGCGTCGCATTCGTCGGAACGCGCGACGGTGGTGCGCGAGGGCCGGAAGGTTCTGGTGGTGGACGACGACGACAGCATGCGGGAGGCGATCACGCGCCTGCTGGGCGCCGCGGGCTTCGAGAATGCCGCATACGCGTCCGCCGAGGACCTTCTCGCGGGCGGCGCCTCCGAGTCGGCGGCGTGCATCGTCAGCGATCTCCGGCTGACCGGGATGTCCGGACTCGGGCTCCTCGCGCAGCTGCGGACCCGCGGGGATCGGGCGCCCCTCGTCCTCATCACCGCGCACGACCGGCCCGGCCTGCGTGCGGAGGTCCTCGCGGCGGGCGTGGCGGGATTCCTCGTCAAACCGTTCCGCGGCACCGAGCTCCTGAACACGGTCCGCGCCCTCATCGGACCGGCGAGGCCCGTATGAGACCGCTCCTTGCCCCTTCGGGCAGAGCTCGATGCCCCTTCTTCCCGTGGCGACGACGAAACGCCGGAGCCATGCTGGCGGCAAGAAAGCACCCTCCATGAAAAAGCTCATCCGGACCGGCGTGTTCATCATCCTCGTCGCCGCGGCGGGTCTTATCGGGAGCGCCGCGTGCCGTTCGCGCGGCGGCGAGCCGGCGGCGCCCGTCGCCACGGCCGCTCCGCCCGCGGCGACGCCCGCCACGGCGGCGTCCGCGAGCGCGGGTTTCGAAAAGCTCGTCGCTCGCTGGGTGCGGGACGACGGCGGCTACATCCTCGAAGTCCGCTCCGTCTCGCCGCGGGGCGCCGTCGACGCCGCGTACCTCAACCCCCGCCCCATTCACGTCGCGAAGGCGGAGGCGTTCATCGAAGGCGGAGCCCTGACGCTTTTCGTCGAGCTGCGCGATGTGAACTATCCCGGCAGCACGTATCGACTCGTGTACGACGCGGCGCACGACGTCCTCGTCGGCACGTACTTCCAGGCCCTTCAGAAACAGACCTTCGACGTTTCGTTCGTGAGGCGCTAGGTGCGCCTCGAGTCCTCTTCGTTCGAGATCGAAAGGAGCCCCCGCATGAAACTCACTCGTCCTCTCGCGCTCGCCTTCGGGCTGGCCCTCGGCATTCTCGCCGCGGCGCCGCCCGTCGAGGCCCAGAGCAGCCGCCCGCAAGCCGAACATCGTCATCATCTGGGGCGACGACATCGGCCAGTCCGACGTCAGCGCCTACTCGATGGGGCTGATGGGCTTCCACACGCCCAACATCGACCGCGTCGCCAAGGAAGGCATGATCTTCACGGACTACTACGCCGAGCAGAGCTGCACGGCCGGCCGCGCGTCGTTCATCACGGGCCAGTCCGGCCTGCGCACGGGCCTGACGAAGGTCGGCCTGCCGGGCGCGACCGCTGGGCCTCCAGAAGGAAGACCCGACGATCGCCGAGCTGCTGAAGGCGCAGGGCTACGCGACCGGGCAGTTCGGCAAGAACCACCTCGGCGACCGGAACGAGTTCCTGCCGACCGTCCACGGCTTCGACGAGTTCTACGGCAACCTCTACCACCTGAACGCCGAGGAGGAGCCGGAGCTGCCGGACTACCCGAAGGACCCGGCGTTCCGCGCGCAGTTCGGCCCCCGCGGCGTCATGGACTGCAAGGCCTCCGACAAGGACGACGCGACCGTCGACCCGCGCTTCGGCAAGGTCGGCAGGCAGGTCTGCAAGGACACCGGCCCGCTGACGCAAGGAAGCGGATGGAGACGATCGACGACGACATCGCCGCGACGCGCCGTCGACTTCATCCAGCGGCATGAACAAGGCCGGCAAGCCCGCGTTCGTCTGGGTGAACTTCACGCACATGCACTTCCGCACGCACACGAAGCCCGAGAGCCTCGGCCAGTCCGGACGCTGGCAGAGCCCGTACCACGACACGATGATCGACCACGACAAGAACGTCGGGCACGGTCCTCAAGGCGCTCGACGACCTGAAGATCGCGGACAACACGTTCGTCATGTACTCGACCGACAACGGCCCGCACATGAACAGCTGGCCGGACGCGGCGATGACGCCGTTCCGCAACGAGAAGAACTCGAACTGGGAAGGCGCCTACCGCGTGCCGGCGATGGTCCGCTGGCCGGGCAAGATCAAGCCGGGCAGCGTCTCGAACGAGATCGTCTCCCACCTCGACTGGCTGCCGACGCTCCTCGCGATCGCGGGCGACGACCAGGTGACGGACAAGCTCCTCAAGGGCTACAAGGTCGGCGACATGACCTACAAGGTCCACCTCGACGGCTACAACCTCGTGCCCTACCTGACGGGCAAGGCCGAGAAGAGCCCGCGGGACTCGTTCTTCTACGTCAACGACGACCAGCAGCTGACCGGCCTGCGGTACGACAACTGGAAGTTCGTGTTCATGGAGCAGCGCGCCCCCGGCACGCTGCGCATCTGGGCGGAGCCGTTCGTCGAGCCTGCGCGTGCCGAAGATCTTCAACCTCCGGACCGACCCGTACGAGCGCGCGGACATCACGTCGAACACGTACTACGACTGGCTGCTCGATCACGCCTTCCCGCTCGTTCCCGCGCAGGCGTACGTCGGGAAGTTCCTCGAGACGTTCAAGGACTACCCGCAGCGGCAGAAGGCCGCGAGCTTCAACATGGACGAGGTCTTCGCGAAGATGAAGGAAGCCCACTGAGGTCCGTCCATCCGGTCCTGAACCATCGCGGCCGGCCGCACCTCGCGGCCGGCCGCATTTCCTCGAAGGGGATCGTCCGAGATGAAAGCACGTACGTACTCCCTCGCGGCCGTTCTGGCGCTGTGCGCCGTCTCCGCGGCCGCGCAGCCGTCACCCGACCCGCTCCCGTCCTGGAACGACGGCGCGGCGAAGAAGTCCATCGTCGCGTTCGTCGAGAAGGTCACGACTCCCGGCTCGCCGGACTTTCGTGCCCGTCCCCGAGCGCGATCGCCGTATTCGACAACGACGGCACGCTCTGGTGCGAGCAGCCGCTGCCCGTTCAGCTCTACTTCGCGCTCGACCGCGTGAAGGCGCTCGCGCCCCAGCACCCCGAATGGAAGGACAAGGAACCGTTCGCCTCGCTGCTCAAGGGCGACGTGAAGGCCGCGCTTGCCGGCGGCGACCACGCCCTCCTGGAGCTCATGATGGCGACGCACGCCGGCATGACGACCGGGGAATTCGAGCGGATCGTCAAGGACTGGATCGCGACCGCGAGGCACCCGAAGACGGGCAGGCTCTTCACCGAGATGACGTATCAGCCGATGCTCGAGCTCCTCGCCTATCTCCGCGCGAACGATTTCAAGAGCTTCATCGTCTCCGGCGGCGGCATCGAGTTCATGCGCCCGTGGGCGGAAGAGGCTTACGGCATCCCGCCGGAGCAGGTCGTCGGCAGCAGCATCAAGACGAAGTTCGAGATGCGGGACGGCAAGCCGGTCCTCGTGCGCCTGCCGGAGCTGAACTTCAACGACGACAAGGAGGGCAAGCCCGTCGCCATCAACCAGCACATCGGCCGCCGGCCCCTCGCGGCGTTCGGAAACTCCGTCGGCGACCAGCAGATGCTGGAATACACGCAGGGCGGCGGCGGGGCGCGATTCGAGCTGCTCGTCCTCCACGACGACGCGGCGCGTGAATACGCTTACGGCCCGGCGCGCGGGTTGCCGGACGTCAGGCTGGGCGCCTTCACGCCCGCGCTCGACGAGCACGCGAAGAAGGACGGCTGGACCGTCGTCAGCATGAAGAACGACTGGAAGACCGTCTTCCCGCCCGCCCCGTCCGAGGTCACCGCCATCGACGTGCTCCTCGAGCCGGACGCCGCGATGCTTCAGCATTCCGCCGACAACAACGCCCGCTTGCGCTCGGTCTTCCCCAAGGGCTTCGCGTTGGACGCGACCCACCGCCCGCACATCACGCTGGTCCAGCGTTTCGTCCGGACAGCTGACCTCGACAGGGTCTACGCCGCCGCCGGCGGGGTTCTCGCCCGAGCCAACGTGACCTCCCTGAGGCTGGAAGCCTTCAAGTACTACTACATCCCGGCCGGGGCCAACGGCCTGGCGGGAATCTGCGCGAAGCCGACGCCTGAATTGCTCAAGCTGCAAGCGGACCTGATTGCCGCCGTCGCCCCGTTCACGGTGGAAACCGGAGACTCGTCTGCGTTCGTCACGACGCCCGACGACCCGATCATCGACCCGGCATTGATCGCCTACGTTTCGGCGTTCGTGCCGAAGGGCTCCGGCGAGAAATTCAATCCGCACGTCACGACCGGGGTCGCCCCGAGGACGTACCTCGACCAGATGCTGGCCGAGCCGTTCAAGCCGTTCACCTTTTCGCCCGCCGGCGCAGCCGTTTACCAGCTCGGCCAGTTCGGCACGGCGGCGAGAAGCCTCAAGGAACTGGACTTGAAACATTGAGCTGCCGGTCCGGGCGCTCAGGGCGGGTTCATGCACGGCGGCGCGGGCGCGCGTGCGTTATCGTGAGATCGTGAAGCCCGCCGACAGTGCGCGCACCGTCGTCTCGACGTTCGTCCTCCACCTCCGCCCGGTCCGCGTCCCGGCGGCGACGACCCGATTCACGCACACGTTCGGCCTCGGCGGGATGTCGCTCGTCCTCCTCGTCGTCCTCCTCGTCACGGGCTCGCTCCTCATGTTCGGGTACACGCCGGTGCCGGGCGACGCGTACGCGTCGATCGAGAGGCTCCAGGGAGAGGTGACTCTTCGGGGGCTTCGTCCGCGCCGTCCACCACTGGAGCGCGAACCTCCTCGTCCTCGTCGCCGTCCTGCACCTCCTGCGCGTCGTCTTCACCGGGCGGCTTCCTCGACGGCGCGCGCGCTGAACTGGCTCGTCGGGCCTCTTCCTCCTCGCCGCGATCGCGGCGTCGGCCTTCACGGGCTACCTGCTGCCGTGGGACCAGCTCGCGTACTGGGCGGTCACGATCGTGACGGGGATGGCGGCGTACGTCCCGCTCGCGGGCCCCGCCCTCGCGTCGTTCCTGCGCGGCGGCGAGGAGATCGGGCCGGCCACGCTCGGGACGTATTACGCGCTCCACACGCAGTGGCTGCCCGTGCTGCTCTTCGCCGGCGCGCTCGGGTTCCACTTCTGGCGCGTGAGGAAGGCGGGCGGCGTCGTCCTTCCGCCGGACGCGGCCGCGACGAGAAGGGCAAGCCGCGAGCAGGTCCTCTTCCTGCCCGAACCTCCTGTGGCGCGAGATCGGCGGCGGCGCTCGTCCTCCTCGCCGCGGTGACGCTCTTCTCGGCGCTCGTGCGGGCGCCGCTCGGCCCGGCCGCCAACCCCGGCCTCTCCCTGAATCCCGCGAAGGCGCCGTGGTACTTCCTCGGCTTCCAGGAGCTGCTCGTCCACCTCCATCCGCTCTTCGCGGTCGTCGTCGTGCCGCTGCTCGGCGTCGGCGCGCTCTGCGCCCTGCCGTACCTCGGCTTCTCGGACGACGAGCCGCGCGGGGCGTGGTTCCTCTCGGAGAACGGGCGCCGGACGGCGACGCCTCGCGGCCCTCGCCGCGCTCGTCGCGACGCCTCTCGCCGTCCTCGCCGACGCGCTCTTCCTCGGGAAGGTCGCGGCGCCCGTCGGGCGCGGCCGCGTTCGTCCTGCGCGGCGTCCTTCCGGTCGCCGCGCTCCTGGCCGGGGGCGCCGCGGGCTTCCGGTTCCTGCGCGCCGCGGTTCGGCGCCACGCGCCTCGAGGCGACGCAGGCGCTCTTCGTCTTCTTCGCGACGGCGTTCGCCGTCCTGACCGTCGACGGGAATCTGGTTCCGCGGGCCGGGCATGAAGCTGGTGTGGCCGTGGAACGCGTGACGCCGCCAGCGCCGCCGGCGAGCCGGGCGCCCGAACCGCCGGCGGCGGTCGTTCCTGAAGCTCGCGTGGCTCGGGCTCGGGATCGCGGCCCTCGCCGAGGCGTCGTGGATCGTCGTGTCGTTCCTGAGGCCGCGCCCGAAGGCGCCGAAGAACGCGGGAAGCCTCGTCGTCGGCCGGGCCGTCGGACGCGCTTCGCGCCCGGCTCCGTGACGGCCTTTCCGGCCGGAAAGTTCTACCTCGTGCGGCTCGCCGACGGCGGCTTCCTCGCGCTCAGCCGCCAGTGCACGCACCTCGGCTGCAGCGTCCCGTGGGACGAGGCCGCCGGGCGCTTCGCGTGCCCGTGCCACGCGTCCGTGTTCGACCTGCGCGGCGACGTCCTCGCGCCGCCCGCGCCCCGCCCGCTCGACCTCTTCGCGGTGCGGATCGAGAACGGCATCGTCAAGGTCGACGTGTCGGCGCCGATCCGCCGGTCCGCGTTCGACGCGGCGCAGGTGACGAGGGGCTTGACCCGGTGACGGACGCGCTCGCCCGGCTGGCGGCTCGGGGCGCTCGTCGCCGCCGCGCTCGTCGTCGCCTCCTGCCCGCTCGCGCTCGTCCGCGACGCGTTGACGAAGCCGCGCGCCGAAGAGCGCGTCGCCCGCCGAGGCGACGTTCGTCGGCCGCAAGGCGTGCGCGAAGTGCCACGAGAAGGCGACGAAGGCCTGGACCGGCTCGCACCACGACCTCGCGATGACCGAGGCGACCGACGCGACCGTGCGGGGCGACTTCTCCGGCGTCGTCTTCGAGGGCGACGGGATGAAGGCCCGGTTCTTCCGCGACGGGAAGAAGTTTCTCATCGAGACGGACGGGTCCGGACGGAAAGCCGACCGTCTACGAGGTCGCGTACACGTTCGGCTGGGACCCGCTGCAGCAGTACCTGATCCGCTTCCCGGGCGGCCGCATGCAGGCGTTCTCCGTCGCGTGGGACGTCCCGGACAAGAGGTGGTTCTTCCTCTACCCGGGCAGGAAGATCCCGCCGTCCGACTGGCTCCACTGGACGCGCAACGGCCAGAACTGGAACGGCATGTGCGCGGGGTGCCACTCCACGAACCTCGTGAAGGGGTTCGATCCGAAGACGAACACGTACGCGACCACATGGTCCGAAGTCGACGTGAGCTGCGAGGCGTGCCACGGCCCCGGCTCGCGGCACGTGGCGTGGGCCGAAGTGCCGCCGATGGGCCGGGAGCGCCTCGAGAACGCCGGGCTCGTCCTGAAGACTTCCGGGATCACGAACCGCGAGCTCGTCGAGCTGTGCGCCCCGTGCCACTCCCGGCGCACCGAGCTGGGCGGGTACGACCACCGCCGGCCGCAGCTCCTCGACAACCAGATCCCGGTCCTCCTCGCCGAGGGCACCTACTACCCGGACGGGCAGATCCTCGACGAGGACTTCGAGTACGGCTCGTTCGTCCAGAGCAAGATGTTCCGGATGGGCGTGCGCTGCACGGACTGCCACGACGCCCACACGCTGAAGCTCAAGAAGGACGGGAACGGCGTCTGCCTGCAGTGCCACTCGGCCCCGGCGTACGACGACGCGCGCCACCACTTCCACAAGAAGGTGTGGAAGGGGCGCCCGAGCGAGGGGGCGCTTTGCGCCTCCTGCCACATGCCGAAGTCCCCGTTCATGGTCGTCCACATGCGCGCCGACCACAGCATCCGCGTGCCGCGCCCCGACCTCACGAGGGACCTCGGCGTGCCCAACGCGTGCAGCCGCTCCGGGTGCCACGCGGACAAGCCGCTCTCGTGGGTGACGAACGCGTACGACAAGTGGTACGGGACGGCGCGCAAGCCGCACTACGGGACCGTCCTCGCGGCGGGGCGAAAGGCGGAGCCGGCGGCGAAGGCCGACCTCCTGAGGCTCGAGGGCGACGCGCTCTCGCCGACGATCGTGCGCGCCACCGCCCTCTCGCTCCTCGGGCAATACCGCGGACCCGACGTGACGGCCGCCTTCCGGCGCGCGCTTCTCGATGACGAGCCGCTGATCAGGAGGACGGCCGTCGCGGTCGCACCGATCGCGGACGAGGCGGAGCGCGTCGCGCGGCTCGCGCCGCTCCTGGCGGATCCGTTCCGCGCCGTGCGGCTCGAGGCCGCCTCGCAGCTCGCCGGGACGCCGCCGTCCCTCCTGAAGCCCTACCAGCAGGACGCGCTCGCCACGGCGCTCGCCGACTACGTGAAGGCGATGGAGTACTCGCTCGACTTCTCGTTCGCGGGCCACAACCTCGGTCTCATGTACGAGCGGATGCACGAACCGGCGAAGGCCGAGGAGGCGTACCGCGAGGCGGTCGCCGTGGACGACCTCTCGTATCCGCCGAAGGCGAACCTCGCGATGCTCCTCGCGCGTCAGGGGAAGACCGATGAGGCCGAGAGGCTCCTGCGGGAGGTCCTCGCCGCGTATCCGGAACCGGCCGAGGTCGCCTACTCGCTCGGCCTCCTCGTGGCCGAGACGGGGAGGATGGCGGAGGCGGCGACGCTGCTTCGCGCGGCGCCGCGGGGATGCCGGAGAACGCGCGCGCCGCCTACAACGCGGGCCTCGCCCTCGCGCAGGTCGGGCGCGACGCGGAGGCCGAGAAGATGCTGCGGCAGTCCGTTGCGGCCGACCCGTCGAGCTACGACTCGCTCTTCGCCCTCGCGGACTTCCTCCTGCGCAAGGGAAAGGCGGGGGAGGTGGGCGCCCTCGCGGACCGGATGACGGCTCTCGATCCCGCGCGCCCGGAGGCCGCCGCCCTGAAGGCCCGCGCGGGCGGACGCTGAGCGGGGGCGTCTCCCGGGAGGTGAACGTGCTCGTTTTCGCGTACGACGGTTCGCTGAACGGGGACTGTCGGGCTGGCCACGGCCCGCGTCTTCCGGCGTGAGAGGATTGGGCAAAAGGGGATTCCATGATTCTGAGCACGTCCCGCGGCGCCGTCGCCGCCACCCTCCTGGCTCTCGGACTCTCTCTCCCGGCGTTCGCCCAGGACGCCGGTGAGCCCGACGCTGCCTCCGCGGCGAAGGTGTTCCCGAAGGCTCCGTACTCGCCGTACGCGGGCCGCGATTACCCGACGCGCCCGCTCTTCGGCGACACGCACCTGCACACGTCGTTCTCGATGGACGCGGGCGCGTTCGGCGCGCGCCTGACGCCGCGGGACGCGTACCGGTTCGCGCGGGGCGAGGAGGTCGTTTCGAACACCGGCCAGCCGGTCAAGCTCTCGCGCCCGCTCGATTTCCTCGTCGTGGCCGACCACTCGGACGGCATGGGGTTCTTCCCGCAGCTCATGAGCGGGGACCCGGGGCTGCTCGCGACGGAGCAGGGCCGCCGGTGGTACGAGCAGATCAAGAGCGGCAAGGGCGGCGACGCCGCGCTCGACATCATCGTCAGCTTCGGCAAGGGGCAGATGCCGAAGGGATTCCCGCTCCCCGGCACGGCCGCCTACCGCAGCGCGTGGCTGGAGACGATCAAGGCGGCGGAGGCCTACAACGACCCGAGCCGGTTCACGGCGTTCATCGGGTTCGAGTGGACCTCGAACACGGGCGGCAACAACCTCCACCGCAACATCATCTTCCGCGGGAATGGGGCGCAGGCAGCCCTCGTCGAGCCGTACACGACCCTCAAGCCCCTCGGGAGCGACAACCCCGAGGACCTGTGGAAGTGGATGACGATGGCCGAGGAGAAGACGGGGAGCGACGTCCTCGCGATCGCCCACAACGGAAACCTGTCGAACGGCATCATGTTCCCGGTCGTCGAGGCCTTCGGGAAGAAGCTCGACCGGACGTACGTGGAGACGCGCGCGAAGCGCGAGCCGCTCTACGAGATGACGCAGACGAAGGGAACCGGTGAGTCCCACCCGTTCCTCTCGCCGAACGACGAGTTCGCCGCGTTCGAGCTCTGGGACAAGAGCAACCTCGACGGCACGGTGGCGAAGACGAAGGAGATGCTCGAGTACGAGTACGCGCGGTCCGCGCTGAAGAACGGCCTGAAGCTCGAACAGCAGCTCGGCACGAACCCGTACAAGTTCGGGATGATCGGGAGCAGCGACGCGCACACCGGCCTCGCCGCGATGGAAGAGGACAACTTCTTCGGCAAAACGGCGCCGCAGGAGCCGAGCCCCGAGCGCATGACGAAGACGTTCTTCGCGAACAAGAAGACCGGCGTGACGATCATGGACTGGGAAGTCGGCGCGTCGGGCTGGGCGGCCGTGTGGGCGAAGGAGAACACGCGCGAGGCGATCTTCGACGCGATGCAGCGCCGCGAGACGTACGCGACGACCGGCACGCGGATGACCGTGCGGTTCTTCGGCGGCTTCGACTTCCAGGCAAACGACGCGTACGACCGGATGCCCGCGAGGATCGGATATGCCAGGGGCGTCCCGATGGGCGGCGACCTCTCGAAGGCTCCGGCGGGCAAGGCGCCGACCTTCCTCGTGGGCGCCCTCCGCGACCCGATCGGCGCGAACCTCGACCGCATCCAGGTCGTCAAGGGCTGGCTGGACGGCAAGGGCGAGCTGCACGAGAAGGTCTACGACGTCGCGTGGTCGGGCTCCCGCAAGGCCGACCCGAAGACGGGGAAGGTCCCGTCCGTGGGCGACACGGTGGACCTCGCGAAGGCGACGTACACGAACACGATCGGGGCCCCCGAGCTGATCACCGTCTGGAAGGACCCGGCCTTCGACCCGGCGCAGCGCGCGTTCTACTACGCCCGCGTCATCGAGATCCCGACGCCGCGCTGGACGGCCTACGACGCGCAGCGCTACGGCACGAAGCCGCTGCCCGGGACCCGGATGACGATCACCGAGCGGGCGTACACGTCGCCGATCTGGTACACGCCGTAGGCGGAAACGAAAGGCGGGGGCGCAAGCGCCCCCGCCCGTCCGAGTCCGCGAACGCCCGGACCCGGCGCCCTTTACTTGGGAGTTTCGCCGACCTTCACGAGGTCGACGACGTTCTTGACGCCCTCGACTCCGGCCGCGGCCTTCAGCGCGAGGTCCTTGCGGGCCTGGTCGGGCAGCGTGCCGCGCACGGAGCACGTCTCGCCGGTGCACTCGATGTTGAGCCCCTTGTAGTGCGCACCGACCTCGCCCTTCACCTTCGAGCGGACGGCTTTTTCGATCTTGCTGTCGGCCATTTCCTTCTTGGTCTTGCCCTCGAAGAGGCCCTTCTCGTTCCTGGCCTTGACCTGGTTGTCGATCTTCTTGACGCCGGCGTACATGAGGACCTCGTCGGCGAGCTCCTGCGTGGCGCGCAGCGTCACTTCGCCGGTGAGGGTGGTCTTCTCGCCCACGATCGTGACGTGAATCGGCTCGGCGTCCTTGCCGAGCTTTTCGACGAGGAGCTTCGCGAGGGCGGCCTCCTTCTGTGCGGTCGTCTCGGCGGCGAACGCCGTGAGGGACACGAGAGCGGCCGAGAGGCAGAGGCCGGTGAAAATGGTGCGCAGTTTCATGGTTCGTCTCCTTCGGAAGTGTGACTATATATTCGATGACCGACGCGCGTGACGGGGGTCCTTCCGGCTCGAGACTCGTGAGCGCGCTCGAGCTCCTCGCGGGCTCGGCGATCGTGATCGGGCACAACGTGTTCCGGGTCCTGCCGAACGAGGTGCCGATCCTCGTCGTGCTGGGCCTGATCTCTTTCCGGCTGCGCGGCGGCAGCTGGTCGGCGCTGCCGTTTCGCCGTCCGGATTCCTGGGGCCGCGTCGTCCTGATCGCCCTCGCGGCCGCGGCGCTGAGGATCCTCCTGGGGGGGCTCGTGGAGAGTCTCGCCGCGAAGATCTGGCCTCCGATCGTGGCGCCCGAGGGAGCGGCGGCGATCACGGGGAGCCTCCCCGTGGCGCTCAAGTGGCTCGGGATCGTCTGGACCTGGGCCGCGTTCGGCGAGGAGTTCGGGTACCGCGGGTATCTCCTCGCGCGCGCGGCCGATCTCGGCCGAGGTTCCACGGCCGCATACGTCGCCGGAGTCGTCCTGGTCGCCGTGCTCTTCGGCTTCGGCCACTATTACAAGGGGCCCGCGGGGATCGTGGACTCGGGCGTCTCCGGGCTCGTGCTCGGTGCCGCGTTCCTCGTGTCGGGCCGAAACCTCTGGGCCTGCGTCCTCGCCCACGGATTCATCGACACGTTCGGGATCGTGGCTCTCTACCTCGGCTGGTCGACCTGAACCCGGCGCGGCGGAAAAGGAACGGGGGCGCCGAAGCGCCCCCGCGGACGAGATCCTCCTGCCGGGGAGGGATTACTTCTCGAGCCCCATGAGCTCGCGGTACCACTTCGGGTGGTGGATGCGGGCCCACGCCTTCGACACCGTCCCGCGCATCATCGAGTTGAACGTGCCGGGTTCCGCGACGGTCGCGAGGTAGATGTGGAAGACGAGCGAGACCGCGAAGAGGATGAAGCTGACGTTGTGGAGGAGGAACGCGATCTGGCGGACCCACTCCGGGAACGACGCCGGATACCACATCACGACGCCGGAGACGAGGAGCCCGAGGGCCCCGAGGCCCGACGTGTGGAAGTAGACCTTCTGACCGCCGTTGTACTTGCCGATCCGGTCGTGGTTCGCGGCGTCGTTCAGGTACTCGAGGAGCTTCGGCCCGATCCAGCCGCGCTCCTCCTTCGTCATCTCCATCTCGCTCCACCAGTGGACGGCCATCACGAGGGACGCGAGCGCGAAGGCGAGGCCGAACCACGGGTGGACGACGCGGCAGACGCTGAGGCCGCCCACGAAGGTCGCCATCCATCCGAACACGGGAGTCCAGACCGGGAGGCCCGTGATGAGGCAGGCGAAGAACGTGGTGGCGACCGACCAGTGAATGACGCGCGAGGCGAGCCGGTGGCGGACGATCTCGTTGCCGACGACGACGTCTTCCTTCTCGCGGGCGACGTAGGCGCCTTCGTCGAAGCCGATCTGACGGACGACCTTGCTCATGCGCGCCTCCTCAGCCCTTCTTCTCGTCGGGGTCGGGCGGGCCCGGGTCGACGAAGCCCTTGTTGCCGTGGTAGAGGTGGTGGCCGAACGCGCCGACGATCGCGCCGAAGATCGCGAGGAACCCGATCGGCCGGAGCCACTTCTTCCAGAACTTCACCGCCAGCGGGACGCGCGGGTCCTTCGGGCGAGCCGCCGTACCACTCGGGGTGGTCGCCGAAGCGCGAGGACGGTCACGACGCCGGTGCCGCCGACGCCCTGCGGGTCGTAGAGCGCGGCGTTCGCGAAGCCGTTGCGCCTTGAGCTGCGCGACGCGCGCGTTCGCCGAGCGCGACCATGTCGTCCTTCGTCCCGAAGTGCAGGCAGCCCGGTGGGGCAGGCCTTGATGCACGCGGGCTCGAGGCCGACGGACACGCGGTCCACGCAGAGCGTGCACTTGGCCATCTTCCCGGTCTTCGCCGAGAAGCGCGGGACGTCGAACGGGCAGCCCGTCTCGCAGTAGCCGCAGCCGATGCACTGGTCCGGGTTCACGTCCACGATGCCGTTCGCGTACTGGACGATCGCGCCGGGCGGCGGGACAGGCCTCGAGGCAGCCCGGCTCGGCGCAGTGCATGCACTGGTCCTTGCGCATGAGCCACTTGAGGCCGCCGTCGACCTCGCGCTCGTCGAAGCGGATCAGGTTCCAGAAGCCCGGCGTCGAGCGTCGGGAGCGTCTGGTAGGTGCCGACCTGGTCGCGTCGCCACGACCGCCAGGTCGTTCCATTCCTGGCAGGCGACCTCGCAGGCCTTGCAGCCGATGCAGGTCGACGTGTCGACGTACTTCGAGACGGTCGGGAAGCGTGCGGATGCCCGCTGGAGCCTGCCCCAGAGCGAGGCGGAGGAGCGGCGGATCTCGAGGTGTCTGAACGCTCATGACCGCCTCCCCTCACGCCTTCTCGAGCTTCACGAGGAAGGTCTTGAACTCGGGCGTCCACGTGTTCGGGTCGATCGGCGGACGGCGTCAGCGATGTTCGCGAGCGGCCCCGTGTGCGACCCGGCTCGCCCGCGAAGCCCCAGTGGAGCGGGAAGCCGATCTGCCAGAGGGGCTTGCCGTCGACCTTCATGGGCTTCAGGCGCTTCGTCACCATCGCGACGCCCTCGATCGAGCCGCGCGCCGAGGAGACCTTCACCTTCGCTGCCGTTCGCGATCCCCTTCTCCTTCGCGAGCTCCTCGGGGATCTCGACGAAGCAGTCCGGGCTGGAGCATGTTCAGACCGGCGAGGTGCTGGGTCCAGTAGTGGTAGTGCTCGGTCAGCCGGTACGTCGTGCAGACGATCGGGAACTCTGTCCCGCGTCCCGTAGACGTCCAGGTCCGACTTGAACTTCGTCGACGACCGGGCTCGACGTGACCTTCGGGTGGAGAACGTTGTCGACGGCGCCTCGACGGCCTCGTAGTGCTCGGGGAACGGCCCGTCGTTCAGGACCGGCCGCGAAGAGGCGGCCGACTCCCTCGGGGAGCATGATGAACGCGCCGAACGTCGCCCGGCGGGCGCGTCCGGCTTCATGTCCGGGACGTCGCCGACCCACTTCTCGCCGTTCCACTTGATCCCGACGCGCGTCGGATCCCACGGGTTGCCGTCCTTGTCGGCGGAGGCGCGGTTGTACATGACGCGCCGGTTCGCCGGCCACGAGAAGGCCCACTGGTGGAACATCCCGAGGCCCGTGCGGGTCGGCGTTGTTGCGCCGCTGCGTCATGTTGCCGGCCTCGGTGAAGGCGCCCGACATGAGCCAGTTGCCGCACATCGTCGAGCCGTCGTCCTGGAGCTGGGCGAAGCCGTCGAGCTGCTGGCCGGCGGCCTTGACGATCTTCGTCTTGTCCTTCGGGTCGTGGATGTCCGTCGAGCGCCTTGCCGTTCAGCTCCTTCAGCACCTCGGCGAGGTCCGGCGCGGCCGGGTTCGTGTAGGCCCAGGAGACGTTCAGCGACCTGCTCGGGGAGCGGCGCCGCCCTCCTTGCGGTAGAGGTCGCGGACCGCGAGGAAGATCCGCGCGAGGATCTCCTGGTCCACCTTCGCCTGCCCGGGCGGGTCGAGGGCCTTCCACTTCCACTGGATCCAGCGGGCCGAGTTCGTGAACGAGCCGTCCTTCTCGGCGAAGTTGCTCGCCGGGAGGAGGAAGACCTCCGTCTGGATCTTCGACGGGTCGGCGCCGCCGTATTCCTTCGGCGCCTTCCAGAACGTCGGCGGTCTCGATCTCGTGGTTCTCGACGACGACGAGCCACTTGAGCTTGCGATGGGCGCCGATCATCTTCTTGCGCGTTCGGCCCGATGCCGACCGGGTTCATCCCGAACGTGATGAGCCCCTCCGGGCCGGGCTCCTTCCCGCCGGCGCGCATCGAGCTGCCGCGGTACATGTCGTCGAAGATGTACATCCAGGAGTAGTTGCCGTCGATCTTCGGCAGCCACCGTAGCCGAAGTCGTTCTCCTTCGTGGCCGTCTTGCCGTAGAGCCGCCTTCAGGAGCGAGACCATGAACTTCGGGTAGTTCTGCCAGTAGTTCATGCTCGCCCAGGCCTGCTTGCCGAGCGTCGTGGGCGTCGCGGCCTCGAGGTACTCCTTGAGCGTCTGCGCGTCGGAGGCCGGCGTCTTGAGGTAGCCGGGCAGGATGTCGAACGACGCCCGCCATGTCGGTGGCGCCCTGGATGTTCGAGTGGCCGCGCAGCGCGTTGACGCCGCCGCCGGGCCGCCCGACGTTGCCGAGGAGGAGCTGGAGCATCGCCGCGCGTGCGGATGATCTGGACGCCGATCGGAGTGCTGGGTCCAGCCGAGGGCGTACATGATCGTCCCGACCCGCTGCGCGTTCCCGGTCGAGGTCACGAGCCTCGGCGACCTTGAGGAACGTCTCCTTCGGCGTGCCGCAGATCTTCTCGACCATCTCGGGCGTGTAGCGGTCGACGTGCTTCTTCAGGAGCTGGAAGACGCAGCGCGGGTTCTGGAGCGTCGGGTCGACGGAGTAGGTCTTCGTCTTCGGGTCCGCCTCGTAGCCCCACGCCGCCTTGTCGTACGCGCTCTTGGCCGGCGTCGAACCCCGAGAAGAGACCGTCCGTCGAAGCCGAACTTCTCGCCGATCGAGGTACGGGCGCGTTCGTGAGGAGCTTGACGTAGTCCTCGTGGAACCGCTTCTGTGTCGATCGCGTACCGGATGATCCCGAGGAGGTACGCGATGTCGGTCCCGACGCGGATCGGCGAGTAGAGGTCCGCGACCGCCGCCGTCCGCGTGAAGCGCGGGTCGACGACGACGATCTTCGCGTTACGGGTCTTCTTGGCCTCGATCGCCCACTTGAAGCCGCAGGGATGGTTCTCGGCGGGGTTCCCGCCCATGCACAGGACGACGTCGGCGTTCTTGATGTCGACCCATCCGTTCGTCATCGCCCCGCGCCCGAACGTGGCGGCCAGACTGGCCACCGTCGGACCGTGTCATACCCGGGCCTGGGTGTCCCGGTAGGGCACGCCCCAGGCGGACGCGCTCTTCCAGTAGAGGTAGTTGAACTCGGTCGTGTCCGTGCAGCCGCCGATCATCGCCATGCCGGGGTTGCGGTTCACGACCTGCCCCTTGGCGTTCTTCGCGACGAAGCACCGGTCGCGGGTGTCCTTGATGTGCCGCGCGATGCTTCGCGATCGCCTCGTCCCAGGAGATGTCCTCCCACTTGTCCGAGCCCGGCTTCCTCACCTGCGGCTTCAGGAGGCGGTTCGCGCTGTTGATGTCGTCCTTGACCGTGGTGCCCTTCGGACAGAGCGTTCCGCGGTTGATCGGGTGGTCGGGATCGCCCTCGACGTGGACGACCGAGGCCGTCGCGTTCTTGGCCTTGTCGCCCAGCGTGTGGATGATCACGCCGCACGAGACGGCGCAGTACGGGCACGTGCTGCGCGTCTCCGTCGTGCGCGAGATCTTGAACTCGCGCATCTCGGCGCGGGCCTCGTGGACGTCGAAGCCGAGAGCGATGGCTCCGCCCGCGGTGCCCGCCTTCAGGAAGGTTCGTCGAGTCAGGCCCATGCCGCCCCTCCTTTGTCTGTCTGTCGTGGGGCAAGCAGATCTCCGCGAGGGGGGGCGTGTCAAGACTGTTTCTCAGGCGCGTTTACGCAGCGCGCCGGGCCGGCCGCCTACGTCGTGAGCCGGCCGTAGAGGTCCGGGCGCCGGTCGCGGAAGAAGCCCCACGACGCCCGGTCGCGGCGGACCTGCGCGAGGTCGATCGTCGCCACGGCGACGCCTTCCTCCTCGCGGCCCAGCTCGGCGAGCTTCTCGCCGCGCTGGTTCGCGACGAAGGACGACCCGTAGAAGACCTGCCCGCCCTCGTTCCCGACCCGGTTCGCGGCGACGACGGGCGCGACGTTGCAGACGGCGTGGCCGAGCATCGCGCGCTGCCAGAGGTCTCGCGTGTCCAGCGCCGGGTTCCCGGGCTCCGAGCCGATCGCGGTCGGGTAGAGGAGGACGTCGGCGCCCGCGAGCAGCATCGCGCGCGCGGCTTCGGGGAACCACTGGTCCCAGCAGATCCCGACGCCGAGGTGCGCGGGCTTCGCGTTCCACGCGAGGAAGCCCGTGTCGCCGGGCCGGAAGTAGAACTTCTCCTCGTAGCCGGGACCGTCGGGGATGTGGCTCTTGCGGTAGATCCCGAGGACGGTCCCGTCCGCGTCGATCATCGCGAGGCTGTTGTAGTACGCGTGGCCCGGCCTTCTCGAAGAACGACACGGGGATCGCGGCGCCGAGCTCCTTCGCGAGCGCCGCGAAGCGCGCGATCGTGGGGTGGCCCTCGGCGGGCTTCGCCCAGGCGAAGAAGCGGTCGCGCTCCTCCCGGCAGAAATAGGGCCCCTCGAAGAGCTCGGGCGGGAGGATGACGGTCGCGCCCCTCTTCGCGGCCTCGCGCACGAGCGCCTTCCACCTTCGCGACGTTCTCGTCCACGGAGCCGCCGAGCGCGCACTGGACCGCCGCGAAGGTGACGTTCTCGACTTCGCTCATCGGGGCACCTGCTGGCTGATGCAGTGGAAGGCGCCGCCGCCCTCGAGGAGCTGGCGGGCGGGGACGGAGACGGCGCGGCGCGTGGGGAAGAGCCGCCCGATGGCGGCGCGCGCCGGCTCGTCGTTCGGCACGCCGTAGGCGGGAACGACGACGGTCGTGTTCGCGATGTAGAAGTTGACGTAGCTCGCGGGCATGGGCTCGCCGTCGACGTCCGGGACGAGGCCCGGCGAGGGGACCGTGGCGACGCGCAGCGGCGCGGCCGGCGGCGTCGCGCATCCGTCGCGAGGTCGCGCGCGATCTGGAGGAGAGCCGTGCGGTTCGGGTCGTCGGGCCCCGACGGGCTCATGCAGACGACGTCGCCGGCGGCGACGAAGCGCGCGAGCGTGTCGATGTGCCCGTCCGTGTGGTCGTTCTGCAGGCCGTCTCCGAGCCAGAGGATCGTCGAGACGCCGAGCGCGTCCTTGAGGCCGTCCTCGATCGCCTTCCGGGTCATCCCCGGGTTGCGGTTGCGGTTCAGGAGGCACTGGCGGGTCGTCAGGCACGTGCCTTCGCCGTCCACCTCGACCGAGCCGCCTTCGAGCACCCACGGGAAGCGGAACGCGGGGAGCCCGGCCGCCGCGGCGATCCTTCCCGCGACGGCGTCGTCGTGGGGCAGGACGTACTTGCCGCCCCAGCCGTTGAAGGCGAACGAGACCGTCGCGCGGCTCGCGCCCGGTCCCGCGAGAAAGACGGGTGCCGTGTCGCGCAGCCAGATGTCGCCGAACGGGATCACGAAGAAGCGCGCCCCGAGACCCGAGAGCGCCGTCGCGGCGAGGCGGCCGTTCTCGTCGTCGGGCACGAGGACGTCGAGGCGCTCGCCGCGGGGCCGGCCGCTCGCGTCGCGGTCCGCGATCGCGGCGGCGAACTCCACGAACGCCGACTGCACGCCGGGAAGGGAGCCTTCCCAGAGATCGGCGTGGCTCGGCCACGCGAGCCAGACGGCCGCGTGGTCCTCCCACTCGGCGGGCTGGCGGAAGCGGGCCGTGCGGGGCGTCGCGCCCGGCTGCAGCGTCGTCGCGGACATCCGGCGGACTATAGGCTTTGTTAGACTGATTGCGTCCTGGAGCATCCTTCGAAAGCGCTTCGAACATGACGCCGGAGTTCGATCACTACTCGATTTCCCGCGTCCTCGGTGAGGGGGGGACGGGGGTCGTCTACCTCGCGCAGGACCGGCGGACCGGCCTGTCCGTGGCCGTCAGGGTCATGGCCCAGCGCGAGCTCGACTCCCGGGCTGCGGTCCCGGCTGCCCGCGAAAACCGCGGCGCTCTCGGCGCTGAGCCACCCCAACGTCGCGCGGTTCCACGAGATCACCCAGTCCCGGGACGGCGCCCTCGCCGTCGTGATGGAGTACGTCGACGGCGTCGACTTCCGCGCGTTCGAAGGGCGCCCGTTCCCCGAGCTCCTGCCGCTGATGGTCCAGGCCGTTCAGGGCCTCGCCTATCTCCGGAGCCGGAACGTCGTCCACGGCGACCTGTCGTCGAACAACTTTCTTGTCACGATCGAGAACAGGACCCGGGTGACGAAGATCCTCGACCTCGGGTTTGCGGGAATCTTCCGGCCCGAGGGGGCGGACGGCGTCTCGGGCGCGGGGGCCGGGCAGTTCGTCGGGAAGTTCGCCTTCGCGTCCCCGGAGCACTTCTTCCCGTCCGACATCGACTGGCGCAGCGACGTCTACTCGCTCGGCGTCATCTTCCACCGCCTCCTGACGGGCGAGGCGCCGATCACCGTGAGCCGCGAGTCGAGGTACTTCGACTGGATGGTGGCGCACGAGAAGGAGCACACGTTCGAGGTCCCGTCGCCGGTCGAGGGCCCTCCCTTGCCGGAGGCCCTTCGCGACGTGTTGCGTCGGATGCTGGCCCGGTCCCGGGACGCGCGCCCGCGGAGCTACGAGGAGATCCTCGAGGTGCTCGAGGGCGTCAGGCGGAACCTTTCGCCTGCCCTCGAGCCCGACCTCCGCAGCCTGGAGACTCTTCCCCCGCCGGTCGAAGGGCGGATGGGTTCCTCCGGAAGCGGGAGGACGTCGTCGAGCCCGGCGGTTCCTTCGCCCGCCGTCCGTTCCTATCCGGAGGCCGCGGCCCCGGAGCCTCCGGATTCGGTCGAGACCTCCCAGCAGAAGAGGTGGCCGGACCTCGAGGTGCCGGAGTCGCACACGGAGCGCTTCGTCTCGTTCTCCGCATCTCCGTCACACGGGATTCCCGTCGTTCCCTCGCCGCGATTCGAAGAGCAGCCACCGCGATTCGAGGAGCCCGAACGGCGATTCGAGGAGCCCGAACGGCGCTTCGAGGAGCCGCCCGAACGGCGATTCGAGGAGCCCGCGCGCTTCGAGGAGCCGCGACGCCTTCGAGACCGAGATCGCCCCGTCCTCGACGGAGCTGCTCTCGTCGCCGGTCCTGGCGGAGCCGACGAAGACGGCGCCCACGGTCGTGTCCGAGAGGCCGGGGAGCGCCTCGGACTCTTCCCAGTGGACCGGGGGCACGGCGAAGGACTCGCCGCCCGAGCCGGCCCGCGCCTCGCCCGCTCCCTCCGAGGAGAAGACCGAACGTCTCGACGACGTCATCGAGAAGCTCAGACAGCGGTCTTCCCTGGAGCTCCTCCCTCCCTTGGCGACGGTGCCGCCGAATCCGGAGCCCGTCCCTGAGGTGCCCCCTTCCCGTCCCGCCGCGACGCCTCCGCCGGCCCCGGCGCCCGCGTACACGCCCGCGCCGAGCCCTCCGCCGCAGCCCGCCCGGCGGCCCGAGCCGGCGGCCGCGCCCGCTCGTTCCGGCGCGCCGCCCGCCCGGGCGCCGTCGAAGCCGGGCCAGCGACTCGTCGTCTACGGCGGGTCCAGCCCCGCCGTCGCCCGTCCGGCGCCCGGCGCCCGCGCCTGCGCCCGCGCCACCCGCTCCCGCGGCGCCAAGTGCGGCCGATCGTCGGCTCGGCAGGATCGGGATCGGATTGATCGTGGCGGCCATCGTCGTCCTCTTCGCCGTCGTCCTGTGGGTCCTGATCGCGGTCGTGCGCGGCTCGTCGGCCGGCGCACCCCGCCGGAGCGGCGCCGCCGGCCGGGCGACCTCCGCCGTCGCGGCGGCGCGTCCATTCGTACCCGAGAAGCCCCTGTGAAGGAGAGCCCATGACCGACAACCGAACCGGACGCCCCGGCGACACCGACGCCACCGCCTCGAGCCCGGCCCCGGGCGACGGGAAGTCACTGCGAGACATGCTCTCCAACGCGCGGGCGCAGTCGAAGGGCCAGGGGGTGGTTCAGGGGTCCACGATCTTCTTCAAGAACCTCGCCGAGTCGATCGGTCACTCCAACCGGAACCTGAAGATCGGTCTCGCCTTCCTGACGGCGGCGTTCGTGGTCGTCGCCGCCGCCCTCGGCACGCTCATCTTTCAGGCGTTCCGGAGCCAGGTCGCGACGAAGACGACGCTCGAGCAGCAGATCCAGTCGATGGACGCCTCGACGCGCAAGCAGATCCAGCCCGTCCTCGACGCGATGAGCGGCATGGAGAAGAAGCTCGCGGAGCAGCAGGAAGGCCAGCGGCGCGAGCTGGAAGGCGTCCGCCAGATGCTCCAGGCGGACGTCGACGCGGCGAAGCAGGATGCCGCCACGGCGCGCAAGGAAACGGCGGAGCTCCGGACGTCCCTGAAGGCCGTGGAGAAGTGGGCCGACGAGTTCGGGAAGACCTACCTGCAGGACCGCTCCAACCTCGACACGCGCGTGAGGCGCCTCGAGGGCGCTCCCGCCCCCGCCGCCGCGCCGCCCGCGACGAAGTGACGGACCCCGTCCGGTGACCGCGCGCTTCGGGTTCGGCCTCGAGGAGATCGAGCTCGGCGAGATGGTGGGCCGGGGCGGATCCGGCGAGGTCTTCGCCTCGCGCCACCGCCCGACCGGCACGCGCCTCGCCGCGAAGGTCTATCCCTTCGACCGCATCGACCCGGCGTTCCGTCCGCGCGAGCGGTTCCAGCGCGAGTGCCGGATTCTCTCGCGGATGGAGCATCCGGCGTTTCCCGCCCTCTACGGCTGCGGCGAGGAGGAGGACGGGAGCACCGGCTGGGCGTTGATGGAGTGGATCGAGGGCGAGCCGCTGTCGGCCTACCGGTCCGCGCCCCTCCACGAGGTCGTCCGCCTCGCGCACGGCATCGCTTCGGCCCTCGACGCCCTGCACGTCCAGGGGGTCCTTCACCGCGACGTCGCCTTCGACAACGTCCTCGTCGAGAAGCGGCGGTTCGGCCTCAACCCGCGGCTGATCGACCTCGGCATCGCGAAGGACGTCGGGTCGAACGCGGACCTCACGATGGCGGGAGCCTTCCTCGGCCGCGTCCCGTTCGCGTCACCCGAGCTGCTGACGGAGGAGGGTGCCGCCGGCCTCGTGGATCCGCGCAGCGACGTCTTCTCGTTCGGCGTCCTCCTCTACGAGTGGCTCTCGGGAAGGCCGCCGTTTCCCGGAGAAACGCCGGAGCGCGTGATGAAGGCGCAGAAGCGGCGGGCGGCGCCGAAGCTGGTGCCGCGCGAGGGTGCGGAGGCCGCGGACGGAGCCCTGTCGACGTTCGTCGAGAGCCTCCTCGAGACCGACATCGAGAGGCGGCCCGCCTCGGACGCGGTCGTCCGGCGCCTGGGCGAATTCCGGAGGCTGTTTCCGCGTCCGCCCCTGGAGCCGGGCCCGTCGGATGCGTCCATCTATCGCGCCCCCGCCATCGGATACGCTCTCCTCCCGAGGCGATTCGACGCGGCTCCCGCGCTTCCCAGGCTGCGGGCGGTCTCGTTCCCCGAGCCGTCGCCTCGTCCGGCGGACGTCGAATCGCCGCGCGGCGCATCGGCCCGGGGGGGCGTCGCCCCGACGGCGGCGGCGCCGCAGCCGCAGGCCGCTCCGCCGGGTCTCGTCTCGGGTCTCGGCTCGCGACCGGGAATGGGAGGGCTCGTCCTCGCCCTCGGAATCCTGGCGTTCGTGGCGGCGTGCGCGCTGGCCGCGTTCCTCGTCTTCAGGCACTGACGCCGGGCGACGCCGTGGGCCGCGGAACGGGCGTGGCCGCCGCCTTGCCCGGGGACGCGGGCGGAGCGATCGTGGGCGTCGCCGTGTGGGTCGCGGTCGGCGTCGGCGTGTGGGTCGCGGTCGGCGTCTCGGTCGGCGTCGGCGGGTACTCGAGCGGCTGGAGGCCGCTCAGGACGGCCGGAGGCCGGAACGACGGCTCTCCGGGCGTGCGCGGGGAGCGCGGAACGGGACGCGGGGTCGCCGGCGGCCTCGCTTCCCGTTCGGGAGTCGCGGGCGCCGACGGCGCGGGAGTCGCGGGGGCCGGAGTTGCGGGTGCCGGCGTCGCGGTGGGGGCCGGCGTCGCGGGCAGCGGCGCGGCCGCGACCGGTGTCGCCGGGGGAGGAGCCGAGGCCGGCGGGCCCGTCCGGGACGTGGAGCGCCACAGGAAAAAAGCGACGGCGAGGAGCGCGGCGGCCAGCGCGGCGCCCGCGGCGAGGAGCCGGCGTCCTCGCGGCCGGGGCGCGGGCGTGCCCGCAGGCGCCGAGGCGGCGCCCGCGAGGAGCATCCCGTCGCCGCCGGCCGGCGCGGGGGGCACGACGTCGGGCGCCTGTCCGGTCTTGCCGAGTCCGAGACGCGCGGGCGTCCCGTGCGAGAGGATCGCGACCGACACGTTGTCCTTCGTGCCGGCCTCGAACGCGAGGCGGTAGATCTCCTCGGCCGTCTCCTGCAGGTTGCCCGTCGCCTCGAGGGCCGTGAGGAAGCGCTCGGCCTCGAGGACGTCGGTCACGCCGTCGGTCGTCAGGATGACGGCGTCGCCCGGGCCGAGGATCACGTCGCTCCGCACGTCGGGGACGACCTTCTTCTCCTGGCCGAGGCTCCGGGTGAGGGCGTGCGCGAAGGGGTTGCCGGAGTCGTCCTCGGGAGCGACCGAGTCCGAGCCGAGGGCCCGCCGCTGCTCGGCCAGGGCGGTGTGGTCCACGGACAGCTGCCGGACCTTCAGGCCGGACACCAGGAAGATCTTGCTGTCGCCGACGTTCGCGACGACGAGGCGGTCGTCCGCGAGGACCATCGCGAAGGCGACGGTCGCGCCCATTCCCTTCTGCTCGGCCGAGGCCTTCCCGCGCTGGAAGATCTCGCGGTTGACCTCGTCGATCCACCCGCGGATCTCGGCCTCGAGGCCCGCCGGCGGCAGAGACGCGACGTCGGCGCGCGCGGCGAAGAGCCCGACCTTCTCCCGGAAGATCTCGACCGTGATGCGCGAGGCGACCTCTCCGGCATTGTGGCCGCCCATGCCGTCGCTGAGGACCGCGAACGCCCGGAGCGCCGGAGACGCGGGCAGGACCGCGAGGATCGCGGCGTCCTCGTTCGACTCCCGCCGGCCGGTCTCGGAGAGGCCTCCGGCGAGGTACCGGGACGGGGGAGCGTCCGCGTCGGCGCCCAACGTGACTCCCTCAGTCCTCGCGATAGGTCATGGCGACGTCGCCGATCTCGATGCGGTCGCCGTCGACGAGGCGCCGCGACGCGTTCTCCTCCAGCTCCTCGCCGTTGACGCGCGTCGGGCTGGTCCTCGCGTAGTTGATGATCGAGTAGCTCCGCTTGTCGAAGACGAGCTTGGCGTGCTTGCCGGAGACGGACGCCGGGAGGAGCTGGATGTGGCGGTACGCCGGCCCCGGGTCGCGGCCGATGGTCGTCTCGACGCGCTCGCCCGGCGCCGTCCTGAAGATCCGGATCTCGGTCTCGCGATCGCCCTCGTCGACGAGGAATCGCCCCGGGAGGGTGTCCAGGACGCCGGCCGGAGGCTGCCCGGCGTGGACGACGTCGCCGTCCGTCCAGGCGGCGGGCGCGGGCCCCTCGGGGAGCGGCGGCGGCGCCGCGGAGCGCGAGGGCACGTTGATGACGACGGGCTTCTTCAGCAGGACCGCGAGCACGACGACGAGCGTCGCGAGGAGCACGAGGACGCCGATGCCGAGCAGGAGCAGGACGCTTCCGGGCAGCCCGCCCGCTCCCTCCGCGGCCGCGGGTTTCTCCGCCGGGGGCCGCGCGGGAGCCGGAGTGACCTGCGGCGCCGCCGGCTGCGGCGCGACGGCGGCCGTGGGCGCGAGAGTCGGCGCGGGCGTGGGCGCCCCGCCCTCGGCGGGCAGGGGCGGCAGCGGGGGAAGCGTCGGGACCGGCGTCTGCGCGCCGGCCGGGAAGGCCATCAGAATCGCGGCGACCGCCGTCGCGAAGAAGACCCGCTTCCGGAGGTGGCCATTTCGCATCGTCTCTCCCCTCGATTCGTGTGCCGGGGCCGTTTTCGGAGAGGATAACCGGACCGGAAGCCCGCCGGTACCGGTCTTCCGCGAACGGGCATCACCCGGGTCTCGAAGACGGGAGACGCACCGCGAGGAAGTCCTCCGGGTCCGGGCGGTCCTCGGGACGCAGCGACAGGCCGAGCCGGACCAGCTCCCGCGGCACGTCGGTCCCGGCGGACGGCCGTGCCGGAAACGGGAGGGCCGAGAGGGCCACGGTCTTGTCGGCGTCACCGATCGGGAGGTCGCCGGCCACGTGGCCCTCGAGCAGGACGTGGATCTGGGCGGCGAGGCGATAGGCGAGCGCGGCGCGGGGCGAGGCGCCACGCGCCCGGGCGCGGATCTCCGGCGGGAGAAACGGCGCCTCCTCGTCCTCGGCCCCGACTCCGGCGAGGCCGGACCCGCCCTCGTCGCGCCGCGGCTCGCAGAGGAACTCGTTCACGGGAAGGTGCCGGGCCTCGAGGCGCGCGCCCTCGCGCAGGCGCTTCAGCTCGTGCAGGGGAAGGTGAATGCCCGCGAAGCCGCAGTCGAGAGCCGCGATCTGCACTTCCGCGAGGGCGGTCAGCGCGCCGCGGCGCGTCCGGTGCCCGCCCCCCGCCACCGGCGCCGAGGCCTGGAACGCGATGAACGCCCGCCCGGCGATCTCGGTCGACCCGAAGTCGAGGACCGGGGGGAGCAGGGGATGGTCGAAGAGCGCCGTCGCGCTGTAGATCGCGTCCACGGCCGCCGCCGCGCCGCTCGACGAGGGGACGAAGCCGTCGACGCGGACCCACGCCTCGGCGCCGTCGAGGATTCGGGCGGCGCGGTAACGAAGGCGCAGGCCCGTCTGCTCGGGCCCTTCGAGCAGACGGTATCCGGGAAGCCACGAGGACATCGTTCCGGAATCTTAGGCCGGATCGCCCCGTGGCCGGGGCGCGGGAGATTTCTCTTGCTTCGGGCCGAGGGCGGCGCTACACGTGCGAGCGCGGAGGCTGCCCTCCATGGACCAGGTGAAGGTCCGCGTCGGATTGAAGGTCTGGGACGACCAGGTCGAGATGGAGATGACCCTTCCCGCGGGACCGACGCGGCTCGGGTCGCTGCTGCCGGTCTTTCAGAAGGTCGCGGACGGTTTCGTCGACCTCGCGGTGCAGCGCGCCGGCGCCGAGGGCCGAACCGTCTCGTGCCGGAAGGGCTGCGGCGCCTGCTGCCGCCAGATCGTCCCGATCTCGGAGGTCGAAGCGCGTCACGTCGGCCGGCTCGTGGAAGAGCTTCCCGAGCCGCGGCGGGCGGAGATCCGCGCGCGTTTCGCCCGGGCCCGCGAGCGCCTGGCCGAGGCGGGGCTGCTCGAGAAGCTCGAGAACCGGGAGGGCTTCACGGACGGAGACGTCCCCGCCCTCGGGCTCGCCTATTTTCATCTCGGCATCGCGTGTCCGTTCCTCGAGGACGAGAGCTGCTCCATTCACGCCGATCGGCCGATCAGCTGCCGCGAGTATCTCGTCACGTCGCCGGCCTCGAGATGCGCCGACCCGAAACCGGGGATCATCGACCTCGTGGAGATGCCCGGAAAGGTCTGGACGGCCCTGGCACGAGCGGACTCGGCCGGTCCCGCCGCGCGTTTCCTCCCGTGGGTGCCTCTCGTCCTCGCGCCCGACTGGGCGGCGACGCACCCCGACGCCTCCGAACCCCGTCCCGTCGAGGACGTCTTTCGCGGCGTCCTCGACGAGCTCGCGAGGCCCGGGAGCGCCTGACGCCGCGGCCCCGGCCGGCCGCCGGAGCCGATGGATTACAATTCGACAGATCAAGAGGATTTTGAGCGCTCCGTCGCACCGCCTCGGCGGGCCGGAGGTCTCGAAGGAGTAGGCATCTGGCTCGGAAACGTGAAACCGGGTCGGCCCCGAAAGAGGTCCGCAAGGCCCCGGCGGCCCCGCCAGCCGCCGCCCCGCCGCCTCCCGTCGAGCCGCCCGTCACACTCGCCCGGCTGCGCCACTACCGGAAGCTGACGAAGGCGGTGTCGGCGCATCTGCGCGCCCAGCTCGAGACGATTCTCGGGACGCTGACGCCGCTCTTCCATGCCGAGACCGTCTTCGGCGACTACGTGCAGCGAAGCGTCCTTTCGCTGAAGCCGGAGGTCGAGGCGGGCCCGCGCCCCCAGCTCGCCCCGGACCGGTGGGGCCGTGGCGGTTCGGAGCTGTCGATGAAGCGGGACGCGGCCGCCCCTCCGACGGTGAAAGAGCTCGAGGACGCCCGGAAGTACGCGAAGGCGAACATCTCGCTGAAGGAGGCCATCAAGGGGGCCGACCGCGCGTTCCACGAACTGGAGAGTCTCTACGAGGACGTCGCCAAGAAGCGGCCCTACAGTCTCGGGATCGGCCTGACGCCGCCTCTTCCCATCAACACCTCGGCCGTCGAGATCCTCCCGCTCGACTATCCCCACGTGGCGCGCTCGGAGCGTCAGACCAAGCGCGTGATGGTCACGGCCCCTCTGACGTGGATCGTGACGTACGCGGGGTTCTCCCTCGCGCGCCTGCGCGCCCTCATCGCGGACCCGAACCGCTCGCGCGAGGAGCTCCAGCGCGTCCTGACGCACCACCTTCTCCTGCACGTCGTCCTCGAGCGCAAGAGCGGCCTGCGCGAGCTCCTCGAGGCGCTGAACTTCCCCGCGAGAACCGAGACGTTGCCGGAGTTCGGCGGGCTGCCCCTGACGGTCATCACGTCGGCGGTGAAGACCGAACGCCCGTCCGACGACGTCATCCTGGAAAGCACCGATCTCTCGGGCGTCGACGCGACGGAGGAGATCGTGCGCGTGACGAACGTCGCCGGAATGATCGACCGCCGCCGGGCACGCCTGCTCGAGATCATCGAGGCCGAGAAGGCCGGCGAAAGCGGAGACGCCTGAGCGTCCCGCGACCGAACGGAGGATTCACCTCAGATGGACGAAGGGTTCGATCTCCAGAAACTCCGGTCGCTCCGGAAGCTGACGCGGGCGATCGCGGACTCGCTGCGCTCGGAGCTGAAGGAGCACCTGGGGACGGTGACGCTCCTCCTCCGCCCCCGCACGGTCCTGGGCGACTTCGTCGAGGGCAGCATCAAGGGCGAGGTCAAGGGCTCGGAGACGGCGTTCCGGGATCTGCGCAGCCGGTACGAGGTCGTCGCGGGCGGGCGGCCCTACGGGCTCTCGAAGGAGCTGAATCCCCCGATCGAGATCCTCAGCTCGAACGTCGAGCTCGTCCCGCTCGAGTATCCGTACGTCGCGAAGTCGGGCTCGGAGAGCAAGACCGTCAGCGTGACGCAGCCGCTCAAATGGATCCTCACGTACTCGGGCCTCGCGCCCACGCGCCTGAGGGACCTGATGGCGGCGAAGATCCCCGACGCCGCGCAGGTCAAGGACGTGATCCTGCACGCGCTCGTCCTGGACACCGTGCTCACGAGGCAGCCGGGCCTCCTCGCGGTCTTCGAGGCCCTCCGCTTTCCCGTCGTCACGGAGAAGCTCCCGGGCCTCGGCGAGCTCCCCGTCACGTGCATTTCCTCGAGCGTGCGAACGGTGCGGCCGCCGGACGACGTCCTCATCGAGAGCACGGAGATCTCCGGCCTGAATGCGTTCGAGGAGGTCGTGAACGCCAAGGACATCGTGGAGATGCAGGACCCGTTCCGCGAAAAGCTCCTCGAGGTCATCAAGGCGAACGCCCCCGAGGCCCTGAAAGGCTGATCGCGGGCGGGGCGCGCGCTCCCGCGTCCTCTAGGCTTCGAGCAGCGCGAGACGGCCCATGCGCTCGAAGTTCAGGGCGATTCCCTTTTCGACGTCCGCCGCGAGCGACTCCTGCGCAGGGTCGGCTTCCCGGATGGCTGCCGCCATGTCGCGTTCGATCGCGCTCCGGTCGCGCGTGCCGTCGATCAGCATAAGGAGCCTCCGGACGAACGGATCCTCGAGCCGAACGCTCGAGTGCCGGAGGCTCGTCACGTCGGCGCGGGTCCGGGCCTGAAGGCGGGCGAGCGCGCTCGCCCGGGGGCGCTCCGAGCCCGTCGTGACGAAGGGGCACACCGAGCTCCGAAGCTGGCCCACTTCCGCGAGGTAGCAGGCGAGGAGGAAACGGAGCACGCGCGTCTCGTCGTCGGCCGTCGCCGGGCGGCCTCCGGCCGCCGAGACGCGCTCACGCGCGGCGGCGAGAAGGTCCGGGACCGGGATCCAGCGCGGCCAGATTTCTCCGAGCTCGAGAAGCGACGCCTTCGAGAGCGGGTGCGACGTCGTCACCTCCCGTTCCTTCTCGGCCACGAAGCACACCGGCTCTTCCGAGGCGACGTCGGGGTCCTGGGCTTTCGGCCGCGTGTTCGCTCCGACGTGGAGGGACCGGAGGGCCTCGGAATCGGGCTCCTCCAGGATCGACGCCTCTTCGCGGCAGAGAAGCGTCTGCCGGAAGCGCCGGAAGGTGAGGAAATCGCGGTACTGCTGCTGCAGGACGACGCTCTCGGCTCCCGCCTCGAGCAGGAACCGACCGGCCGGGCTGTCGGCGTCCCAGACGGCCATGTCGCAGTAGTCGGCCTCCGACAGGAACTTGAGCCGGTGCCGGCCCGCGCGCTCGATGAAGTCGACGAACAGGAGGGGCTCGTTGATCTCGGCGAGGTCGTCGTGGAACAGGACGGCGTCCGGCTGCTTGGCCTGGTGTTCGAGCGTCGCGTCCAGGATCGCCGAGAAGACCGGGCGCTTCGGCGCGGCCTCGGCGAGAAACCGGACGAGGCCGCGCGCCTGACTGATCCTCTCGGCGGGCTCCTCCAGGTTCCGGACGTGCCAGCGCATCATCTGGCGCATCGCGTTCCTCACGTGGCATCCGGGGAGCGCGTTGTAGCTCACGTACGCGACACCGTCCGGAGCGAGCACCTCCGAGGCGATCGCGAGCACGCGCTCCTGGACGGCCGGCGGCACCCACGAGTAGAGGCCGTGCGCGATGACGTAGTCGAACGTGCCGAGGTCCGATGCCTCGAGGAGGTCGGCGTGGCGGAGCTCCACGTTCGTGAGGCCGAGGGCGGCGATCTGCGCACGCCCCTGCTCGACGGCCGAGCCCGCCGCGTCGAGGCCGAGGAACGTGCTGCCCGGCAGGACGTAGGCCATCGGGATGAGGTTGCCGCCGTCGCCGCAGCCGAGCTCGAGCACGCGGCAGCGCTCGGGAGGAGCGGGCGTGAGGCCGAGCAGTTTCGCGTTCGTCGCGAGACGATCCGGATGGGTCTGGGGGAACGCCGACCCCGGGTACGTGACCGTGTCGTAGGCGGTCGGTGCTCTTTCCGGCATGGGAAGGGCGATCATAGAACGGAGACTTCGGAGGATTCCCTCCCGCGCTAGACTTGGCCCCTTCTCGAGGAGGTCGCGATGTCCAAGCGCCCGCCGTCCGGCAACGTCGACGTCAGGCTGGGGAGCGGAACCCAGGCGTCGCCCGAGCCGCTCGACCCCGACGCGCCCTTCCGCCTGCTCGTCCTCGGCGATTTCGGCGGCGCCGGCGGCGGCCCCCTCGCGACGCGAAAGCTGCACGCCGTCGACCGGGACGTTCTCGAAGAGGAGCTCGGCCGCCTGCAGGTGACCCTCGAAGTGCCTCTCGAAGGCGGGCGCCGCGCGAGAGTCGAGCCGCGCGAGCTCGACGACTTTCTTCCGGACCGTCTTCTCGAGCGCCTCGACGTCTTCGCGGAATGGCGAAGGACGCGCGAGCGGCTCGAGGATCCGCGGACGTTCGACGAGGCCGCACGCGAGGTGCGCGCGTGGGCGGGCCCCCCGCCCGCGCGCCGCGAGGACGCGGCCGCACCGTCCGCCGGCCAGGACGACATCGTCGGTGAGCTCCTCGCGGGAGCGGCGCGGCGGTCGAAGCCGGATGCCGCGTTCGAGGCGGAGCTGAAGGCGATCGTCCGGCCCCATCTCGCCCCGGAAGAGGACGCCGATCTCCCGCGCCTGAGGGAGGCGGTGGACGCGGCTCGTTCCGGACTCCTCCGCACGATTCTCGGCGACCCGAGGTTCCGCGAGATCGAGGCGGCGTGGCGCTCTCTCGACCTCCTCGTCCGCCGGGCCGGGGACGAGTCCGTTCGCATCTTCTTCCTCGACGTGTCGCGCCAGGCGCTCGTCGGGGACCTCACGGGCCACGAGACGCTCTCGGGCACGGGCCTCTACCGGCGGCTCGTCACCGAGACCGTCGACACGCCGGGCGCCGAGCCGTGGGGCGCGGTGCTCGGGCTCTACGAGTTCGGGCCGTCCGTCGCCGACGCGGCGCTCCTCGCGCGCATGGCCAGGCTGGCCGAGGCCGCGGGCGCGCCGTTTCTCGCGGGCGCCCGCCCGGAGCTCGTCGGCAGCCCGTCGCTCGCCGCGACGCCGGATCCATCGGACTGGCGCGCTCCGCGAGGGGACGGCGCGGTCATCTGGGAGGAGCTTCGCGCGCTGCCCGAAGCCTCCTGGGTCGCGCTCGCGCTGCCGCGCCTGATGCTGCGCCTTCCGTATGGTGCGAAGACCGACCCGATCGAGTCCTTTCCGTTCGAGGAGATCCCGGGCGCCCCCGCGAACGGGTCCTACCTCTGGGGAAACGGGGCCCTCGCGTGCGCCCTCGTCCTCACCGGCGCGTTCGAGCTGGGAGGGTGGGATCTCCGGCCCGAGTCGGCGGCCGAGATTCCGGGCCTGCCCACCCACGTCTTCAAGGACGGCCTCGAGACCCGCGTCACCCCGCCGTCGGAGGTCGTCCTGACCGTGCGCGCGGCGGAGAAGCTTCTCGAGGCCGGGCTCGTCCCGGTCCTGTCGCTCAAGGGCAGCGAGAGCGTCCGCGTCGCGCGCCTGCAGCCGATCGCGAGCCCTCTGTGCGCGCTCGCCGGGCGCTGGCGACGCGGCTGACCGGGTCGGTTCGCGGGTCCGGTCGGGCACAAGGGAGGAGTCCATGGCGAATTTCTTCGACGCTTCTTCGGGCAAGGACATCACCGCGCTGCAGATCACGAAGGGATCGAAGTTCCGTATCGGTCTCTATGGCGGGGCGCCGGGCGGCGTTCGCCTCAACGTGACGACCGCGCGGGAAGGAGCCGACGCCAAGGCCCCCGACCCGGCGGTCAGGTTCATCACCGAGCAGGGGAGCTGGCGGCTCATCTACGAGATCGACGCGAGTCGGATCCAGAGCGAAAAGGTGCGGGCCTGCTGGGACGGAAACGACTACTCGGCGCCCGTGGCGCTCACGACCGTGGCGGCGGCCGGGGGCGGCAAGGCCGGCGTGCGCCTCGCGATCGTCCAGCTGGCGCGGACCTTCGTCCCGTCCGCGCACTACCTCTGGGGCACGGCGGGCAACACGCCGGGCAACGCGGAAGGGAACCCGGGCGGCGGCAAGATGGCGGCGGCCGTGATGCGCCCCTTCTCCCTGAGCACGACCGAGAAGGAGAAGGAGAAAGTGCTCGGGGTCTGCATGGCGGTGCAGCCCAGGTTCGACGGGTACAACACCTGCGCGGGGCGGTCGCGGGGCAGGACCGGGAACCTCGAGGAGTTCCTCAAGGCATGCCAGGCGAAGGCCGACGCGGGCCAGACGGACCAGACCACGTGGCCCGGCGCGGCCGGCAACCTCTTTCCGCGCAAGTACCACTTCCGGGGCGACCCTGCCGCCGGCGGCGCCGTCGTCTGGGGCGAGTCGTGCGTCGGCGTCCGGCACTTCGACTGCATCGGACTGGTGAATTACTGCTACGCGAAACACTGGTACAAAGGCGCCTTCGGCCTCGACATCAAGTTCTTCCGGAATCCCCAGTGCGGCGCGGTCGCCATGACGGGCAGCACCGATCTCATGGATGCGGACATCCTGATCAAGCCGGGCGACGTGCACATCGGCATGCTGTACCGGAACGGTCAGGCGTGGAGCGTCGTCCAGGCCGAGAGCACCGAGAACGGTCTGACGGATACGGCGGTCTTTCACGCCGCGGAATGGGATCGTTTCCGCATGCAGGACGCTTTTCTGGTGTAGCGTCCGTCGCCATGTCGATCGACATCCGCCACCACGTCGCGCACCTTCAGCAGGCGAACCCCCATGATTGCTGGGCGACGGCGATCGCGATGGTGATGGGGCGGCACTCCTCGGCCGGCGTCGATCACGTGAAGAGCCTCACGCGGGCGCACGGGATCGTGCCGGAGGCGGACGGGTCGATGTCCCCCGAGAGCGTCCCCCGGGTGGCGCGGGCCGTCCGCCTGGCGTGCCACGACTTTCGCGCCGGACGCAGACTGACGGTCGACCTCCTCGAGCGCCTCATGACCCCGAGCGCGATCGCGGTCTTCGGCGGCGTCAACTACCCGAGCCAGATGTCGGCGATGAATCACGTGCTGGCGCTCTATCAGCTGGTCGGCGACGGGCGCCCGCGTCACACGATGGTGTACTTCATCGACCCCTACGACGGGCGGAGCATTCACGACGACTTCGAGGCGTTCGAGGGGGAGATGGTCGTCCCCGACTTCATCCTGGCGAGGACGTAGCCCGTCCGCCGTGGCGGGGCGGCGGAGAAGCCGTCGGCCCTACGACCAGCCCCAGAATTGCGCGTACCGCACCGGATTCCGGCCCGCCTTGAAAGCCTCGGGCGACGCGAAGATGAGGGGATCGCTGATGTCGAGCGTCGCGTGCCAGTCGAATACGTAGCTCTTTCCGTTCGAGATGCCGACCTCCGTGGCCGTGTGGAAACTGTCGTTGGGTGAGCGGTCCAGCGTGGAGGCCCGGACCAGGAACTCGTAGCCCGGCGTGCCCGCGACGCGGGTCAGGGTCCGCGCGGTGGTCTCGGCAACCCCCGTGCACGCCTGCGTGTCGCCGACCCGGTCCCAGTGGTCCCGTATGAGCTTTCCCGTCTGCGGAGATCCGATCCGGTCCAGGCCCCGCTTCTCCAGGCCGGCGATGTTCTCCGCCGAGTTGTTCCAGAGGTTCCGGGCCGTGCCGGCGTGCCCGATCCCGCCGAAGACCTTGAAGGCGCTCCAGCGCGGCAGCAGCAGGCGGCAGGACGCGTCGTTCCCCACCGCCTTCACGATCGCGTCCGCCATGTCGCGGGTGAGGCCGTATTCGTCCGCCATCGCTGCGCCCTCCGCAAGCCCCGCCAGTCTAGTACGGCTTCCGGACGGCCGAGGGACCTGCCGAACGCTGCGGGAAGACCTCGAGGTCCGCGAGACGGCCCTTCCAGCTCCCGTCGAGCGTGCCCCTCAGGCGCGCCTCCCAGAGGGACTCGCGGTCGAGCGCGGCGAGCGCGTCGGTGGAAGGCCCTCGCGACACGTCGTGGCCGCGGCACCAGCGCACGCCCTTCGCGAAGTCGGCGCGGCGCCTGTCCCACGCGGCGCGCGCCTTGCGCTCGTCCGGAAGCGGCATCTCGTCGAGGAACTCCGCCTCGAACGCGTCCGGCTCCCCGCCGCTTTCCGGCGGCACGACCGTGCGGCGCCCCGAATCCACGTCCTCGCCCGTGAGCTTCGAGAAGGCCTCGCCCGCGAACGCGGACGCGAGGAGGTCGAGCCCCGCCATCGCCTTGAGGATCGGCTCTCCGGCGTCGGGATGGCCGAGGATCCCGAGCGGCCGGAAGCGCGAGGGCCCGTTCGCGCCGTCCTTCGCCCAGGCGAGAACGCCCGGGAGATCGGCGGCGTCGCCCGCGGCCGCGACGAGGGCGACCTCGTCCGGATCGGCCTCCCGGCCGCGAACGATCGCCGATCGCGCGCCGTCGAGGATCCAGCGCTGCCGGCACCAGAGCGCCGCGCGGCGCGCCTCGCGTTTCACTCCCGGGTCCGGGTCCGCGAGGCCGCGCTCCCAGAGCGCGCGCGTCTCGGACGCCGCCGCGAGCCCGGCGAGCCTCCACGCGGCGCGCCGGACGCCCGCGTCTTCCGAGGCGAGCCAGCCCTCGCGGGCGCGCGGGGAGGGCGGGACGCGGCGCCTCAGCGCGAGGACCGTCGCGGCGGCGAGGGAGAGGTGCGGGGCGCCCGCGTCCGACGCCTTGTCGAGGCGCGGGAGGAGCGCGTCGGCCGGCGCCCACGAGAGCGCGTCCGCGAGGCCGCGCGCCCGCGCGGGCGTCGCGGACTCGAAGGCGGTCCAGACGGCGTCCGCGGCGCCAGCCAGGCGCGCGCGAAGAAGCGCGAAGGCGGCCGCGAACGCGGCGTCCGCGTCGTCGCCCTCGAGGCCCGGCTTCGCGAAGTCGAGAAGCGCTTCGCCCGGCACGAGGAGCCCCTCGAGATGGGCCTCGATCCGCGCCTCGAGCTTCAGGACGTCGCGGTGGAGGTACTTCGGCGACGTGACGGCCGTGCGCCGCTGCCCCCAGAGGAACCCGAGCTCGTCGAGATGCTCCTCGACGAGGTCGGGCAGGAAGTTCAGCGGGGCGTCGGTCATCGACTCATCGCGGGGGGCGCGCCGCCGCTCAATTGAGAGACACGGATCCGCCCTTGATGCGGTTCATGCGCGTGGCGTGCGACACGAGGTCCTTGCCCTTGATGAGGATCTTCCCGTCGGCGCGGATCGTGATGGAGCCCTCGCCGACGCGCAGGACGAGACCCTTCTTCGCCTCGAGGACGATCTCGTCGGGAACGTCTCTCGGCGGAGCAGGGTCGACGCTGGGACCGATGCGGCCGAGGACCACGCCGCGGGCTTCGTCGTCCTGCGGGGGCACGACGAGGACCTCGTCGCCGGGGGAGAGATGGAGCGGCTCGGCGTCGGACGTGACGAGGACGTCGCAGAGGACCTCGCGATCGCCCCCCGCCGGCGAGACGCGCACGAGACCGCGCCGCACGATCGCGAGCACCTTCGCGCGCCGCCCGAGGCCCTGGCCAACCTCGGCGGCGGTTCCCTTCTTCTGGCTCATCGTCATGACCTCCTAGACGGCCACGTCGCCCGGCTCGAGGAACTCGAGCTTGTCGAATCCCTTCGAGAGCAGGTGGTCGCGGAGCTTCTCGTGGACCAGGATCGTCGCGGTCGCCTCCGCAAGGCGGAAGATCAGCGCGCCGCGCGGCTTCGCGTCGTCCAGGACGAGTTCGTCGAACTCGACGTCGATGACGGGCCCGCCCGTGTGCACGGTCGCCTTCGACTTTCCCATGTCCGCGGCGGAGATGACACCGATGATGTTCACGGCCTTGTAGTTCGTGTAGGCCCGCCCGTCGTTGGGGTCGCGGAGGACGACGTCGTAGAGGTCGAGGTTGTCCACGCCTGCGTCGCGCATGGCCGCCACCAGATCGTCGCGAAAGACCGGGAATTTTCCCTTGAAGTACTCAGGCATCTCGGGCCCGTGGTCCGCTGACTGCGGATTCAGAGGTTTCAGCTTGAGCTCGAGAGGATTGGGGATCGGGACTCGGTGACGGGCCCCTTCCTTCCAGTCGACTCCCTCGATGTACGGCCAGCTCCCCATCCAGCGGCAGGGGTGCGTTGCTCCGAACCTCTCGAGTACGTAATACACGAGCCCTCCTAGAGTCCGTACGAGGTCGTGCTGTGCTCGGCTTCCGAGATGTACGCCTTGGAAAACCGCGACGTGAAGATGTTCTTCTTCCACGCGCTCGTCGGGAACACGAGCATGCGGCGCATCCTCGACGAAAGCGAGTTCAGCCGGTTCACGAGTTGATACAGGTTGCGGACGTCGTCCTTGTCATCCTGCTGCGTCGCGTTCGGGCACCACAGCTTCTTGAGGTGATCCAGCTTCTGCTTCAGCTCGTCGAGCCGGTCTCGTACGAAGTTGCTGTAGTCCTCGTGCGCGTCGTGGAACTGCGCCTGCCAGGCCCGAATCGACGCGAACGCATATTCCTTCGGCGTGCGTTTCGACTTGCTCGCGAAGTCCGCGCCGTCGGTGCCCCAGGGCCTCTGGGCGTAGTTCCCGGGAAGCCAGACGCCGTTCGGCATGGCGTTTATGTTGTATCCGATGTTCCCCGCCGCCATCCCGTCGACTCTGAGGTAGTTGCCCGACTGAAGAAGGTCGCTCTCCTTCAGGGAAGCGTTCCCCGGAATCAGATGGTGCGCCGCGACCGAAGAGGGGTATTCGTTTCCGTCGCCGAGCGCGATCGAACGATTGTCCGGTGAGCCGCCGAGCGCGTCTCCCAGTTTCTTGGAAGAGTTCTTGAACTTGAAGGCTTCGGGCGAGCTTCCATCGAGATCCTCGTCCTCATCCGGACTGGTCTCGAGTTCGTTCTCCTCCTGTTTTGGCTCTTCCTTCGCATTACAGAAGTAGCAGTCGCTGTCGTGGGTGACGAAGTCGATGTCGACGTTGACGAGCTCACCGACGTCCATGCGTCACCCCATGATGTTCTTCTTGTTGTGGAAGAGCGGGTCGCCCATCCGGCAGACGTTGTTGCCTTCGAATTTCACGTCGAACGAATACAGCATGAACTCGCAGAAGCTCATGTTGATGCTCGAGAGGATGCCGCCCGCGATGCCGGCCTCGTCGCCGGAGGACCGCGTGTACTGCGCGCCTTTGACCATCGGCATCGCGCCGTCCGTCGTGACGGTGTTCGGCCCCTGCGACGCGTCCGACGACATCCCGATGTTCGGGTAGGGGATCGGGACGGGGCTCGGCGACGGCGGCGCGGGCGTCTTGCAGACGTCCGGGAAGACGATCGAGGTACCGTTGCTCTGCTTGTGGACGATCCCGCGGAAGTTAGCGAAAGTGCTCTGGCCCATCGTCAGACTCCTCCTGCGGCCGATACGCACAAGGCCGCCCGCGGGCCCAGGTCCGAGGACGCGTAGACGAGCGCGGGGCCGCGCGCGGCGTCGAGGCTCGCGAGCCCGGCGAGGAGCGCACCGGAGGCGGACCCGGCGTCGCCGTAGCAGTCCGCGGGGTGGAGCATCGCGTGCGTTTCGGCGAAGGCGTCGCGTGAGCGCAGGAACGCGACGCCCCACTCCTTCGCCCAGTGGCTCTCGCCGTTCATGGAGGACCACACGGAGGCGAAGGGCTTCGGCGGGGGAGACGATGCGACGAGCGCCTGCACGGCCGCGGCGAGCCCCTCTCCCTTGTACGTCTCCTTGCTGCCGAGGTGTCCCTTCTCGAAGGCTTCGACGGGAGCCGAGAGCGTCGCGAGCGGCGTCAGGCCCGCGGCGGCGGCCGCGGGGCGGCTCGCGAGGAGGAGGAACGCGGCGCCCTCACCCGGGATGAAGCCGTCGAGGTGCGCGCCGGACTTGACGCGCTTCTCGAGGTCGAGCGTCCCGAGCGTGTAGAGGTCGACGTACGAGTCGATCCCGCCCGCGACCGCCATCTTCGCCTTCCCGGAGGAGACGAGCGCGATCGCGCGGCCGATCGCGGAGAGGCCGCCCGCGCGCCCCGTCGCGACCGTCTCGCTCAGGGCGGCGTCGAAGAGGCCGCTCTGCGCCGCGAAGAGCTTCAGGATCTGTCGCGCATCGACCGGACGCTGCCTCTCCGGCTCGGGGAGGGCGAGGACGAGGGGCGGCTTCGACGTCCCGGCTCCGGCGTTCCCGACGCACTCTGCGAGCGCCCTGGCTCCGAGGCGGAGGAGGCGCGCGTCCCGCGGCGTGAGGCCGGCCGTCGCGGCGACCGCGGGCGCGAGCGGCGGGAGCCCGGCGTCCGGAACCGCCGCGACCGTGAACGGCTCGAAACGGTGGTCGAGCCAGTCGATCGACGAGAAGCGCATCGTCGCGGACCTCACGGACGCCGACGTCTCGGCCGCCGAGAGGCCGACGGCCGTGACCATCCCGACGCGCGCGACGACGACTTCGGGCGCCGCCATCCGGCTTCCTACGCCGCCCTCGCGACGAGCGGCTCGACCTCGCGCACCTTGAGGAGCCGCTTGTCGCACGGCAGCGCCGCGCGCCAGACGAGGACGAGCCTCTTCTCGTCGGGCCGAAGGATCACGGTGTCGAGGTTCGCGGTCCTCCGCTCATCGCCGGAATCGAGACGGAAGAGGACGTCCACGCGCCGCGCCGGGAGGCTGAAGCGCAGGATCCCGGACGGCGTCGCGCCCGCGATCTCGACGGGCTCGCCGCCCCTCAGGTACCCGGGCACCTGCTGGTCCTCGGGCGCGACCATCAGGAATCGCGGGTCGAAGTCGTCCGGGAGGTACGGCGCTCGGCTCTTCTGCCACGCGGCGTCGTACGTCCCGGCGTACTTCGGGCGCGGCTTCCAATGCGCCGCGATCGCGCCGAACCCGGCGGGCGCGGGCCGGTCGCCCGGCGAGGAGATCAGGTGAGCGGGATCCTCGAGGTTCGGGAGGAGGAAGCCTTCGAGCTTCCGCCCGCTCACGCGCGAGCGGAAGCCCGCGCCCACGGGATTGCGGTCGTCGCTGTCGGCGCGCGTCGGGTCGCCGGTGGACGCCTCGGTCCCTCCGAACGACCGCTCCCAGACGAGCGGCATTTTCTCGAACGGCTCGGGGCTCGAGATCCTCGTCAGGATGGTGCCGCCCCAGCGGCGGTCGCCGAAGACCGCGACACGCTTCTCGATCGGGCCGAGGCGCAGGGAGACCTCGGCCTGGTGCGTCGGCCGCCCCCCGGGCCCGTAGGCGTGGCCGAAGAGGAGGACGTCCGCCCCGGGCTTGACGAGCGAGACGTCGGCGGGCTCGGCGATGCTCGTCGTCCGCGCGTCCCCGTGGAAACGGTCCGCCGGGACGACCGGCGCCTGCTTCTCGGCTTCCTCGATCCGCGGCCCGAGCGTGAACGTGCCCTTCACGACCGCGAAGAGCGTCTCGACGCCGGACGGGTCCGGCGACGAGAAGAGCGACGCGGCGAATCGGGTGCGGTTCTGGATCTGGAGCATCGCGGAGCCGCCGTTTCAGTTCTGCGCGATCTTCGAGCCCTTGATCGTGACGTCCGAGTCGGCCTTGACCGTGATCTTTCCGCTCCCGGACAGCTTGATGTCCTTGCCCTTGATCGTGATCGTGCCGTCCTTCTTCAGGACGATGCTCGCGTCGCCGGTCTGGAGCTCGATCTGCGTCGCCGCGACGAGGGCGAACTTCTTGCCGACCTCGATCTCCTGGTTCTTGCCGACCTCGGTCCGTCGCGTTTTCGCCGATCTGCGATGGACTCGTCGCGGCCGATCGTCGTCTCGACGGCTCTGCTCCGACCGTGATCGACTGGTTCCCGCCGATCGCCACCGCTGAAGGCCCCGCCGATCGTGAGGGTCTCGTTGGCCCCGACTGTCTCGGTCCGGTTCGCGCCCACCGTGATCGTCTCGTTCGCTCCGACTGTCTCGGTCCGGTTCACGGCGACCGTCAGCGACTGGTTCCGACCGATCGTGATCGTCTCGTCGTTGTCGACCGTCTCGATGCGGTCGTGCTTGACGTGCACGGTCTCGTCGTGGTCGATCGTCTTCGCGCGGTCGTGTCCGACCCAGTGCGTCTCGTTGTTCTCGACCTCGATGTCCTGGTTCTTCTCGGCGTGGATGAAGAGCTGCTCGTGCCCTTTCTTGTCCTCGAAGCGGATCTCGTTGAAGTTCGCCGCGTTGCCGCCGAGGCTGCTCCGGCTCTTGATGCCGCTTTGCGTCTTGTTCGCGGGCAGGGCGTACGGCGGCATGCACTCGGCGTTGTAGACGCTGCCGATGACGATCGGCTGGTCCATGTCCCCCTCGAGGAAGTCGACGACGACCTCCTGCCCGATGCGGGGGATGTGGATCGCGCCCCACTGCTTGCCGGCCCACGGCGTGGCGACGCGGACCCAGCAGGAGCTGTCGCTGTTGTTCTTGCCCTCGCGGTCCCAGTGGAACTGCACCTTGATGCGCGAGTACTTGTCCGTGAAGATCTCTTCGCCCGGAGGTCCGACGACGACGGCGGTCTGGGTGCCCCTGACGGTCGGAATCGGCGTGACGCGGGGCGGCCGGAAGGGCAGCGCGGCCGGGAAGCACGTGAAGTGGTTCTGGTAGGTGAACCCGCCTCCGCCGGAGCGCAGGTCGGCGGCGTCGGACGCGGCGTGCTCGACCTGGTAGACGACCCACGAGCCGTCGCCGTCGAAATGGCGCTCGAGGGTGAACTTGTGGCCCGAGACGACCTGGCGGCAGTTGCTCGCGGCGTGCACGAGGACGCTGGCGGCCGCCTGCTCCTCCATGCGCAGCTGGGCGGTCCGCGCGTTGTCCTGGAAGATCTTCTGGAGGTCCGATGGACGGTCCCCGCCGCCGGGCTGGATCCCGTCGAACCGCTGGGCGTACGCGCCGGGGTAGTCGTAGAGCTCGAGCTTGGAATTGGCCGAGAGCTTGAGCTTGTGGCTCGACTTCCCCGCGGCCACGGAGGCCAGGATCTCGGCCGTCGGCCTCGAGGTGCTTGTGAGGCAGCTCGAAGCAGTGGTCCCACAGGGTGACCTTCGAGGACTTGAGCTCCTGGGCCTTCTCCCAGGCGTTGACGCGGTCCTCGGTGCGGGTTCCCCCGCCGACCGCCTCGAAGATCAGGCTGCTCGGGCCGGGAACGGAGACGTGGCTGCCCGGGGTGTTCGCGACGACCATCGTGTGGGAGCCGGCGCTGTGCTTGAAGAAGTAGTAGATGCCCTCTTCTTCCATCAGGCGGCTCGCGAACGCGAAGTCCGACTCGCGGTACTGGACGCAGTAGTCGCGGGTGGGAAAGGCTCCCTGGATCTCCCAGGAGACGTCGAGACCCACGAGAACCTTCTTGAGGATGTCGGGGACCGAGATCTGCTGGAAGATGCGGCTCTGCGTCTTGCGGGCGAGCAGGAGAGGCTGCGGGACGAGGTCGAGCACGAAGCGCGTGAACGTGGCGTCCCGCGCGCCCTCGGCGACCCGCAGGCAGGCGCCGTTGAGGTAGCGCGGGCTGCCTCCCGGCAGGGCGATCTCGACGGTGATCTTCTGGCCCAGGAGGGCGTCGAAGACGACCTGCTTGGCCTTGTCGTTCTCGGCGACGCACTCGAGCTGAAAGAAGAAGGGCTGGGAGATCGCCTCGTGTCCCGAAAAGCCGTCCAGAAGCAGGACGTCGGGACCCAGGGGCGTCGTGATCTTGAGTCGGCGGCCGTCTTGCGTGTAGGGCATTCGGCACCCCTCGTTCTCATCTGGACGAGCCGCAAGAATACTCCCCGGGGGTCCCGGGACCTTCGGCCGCCAAGGGTGGCAATTCCCTCCCGCGCTAGACTTGGCTCATTCTCGAGGAAGTCGCGATGGCAGGGCCGCGCTGCAGGGAGCACGTGAATGTCGGGTAATGGGGACGCTTCGGATCCGGCCTGGATCGTCATCCGGAAGGCCCTCGCCAGAGCCGCCGACTGGGCACATTCCAGGAAGTTCACGTGGAAGGGCGAGTCCTGCTACTGGGTGACCCGGGCAGCCCTGCTCCTCGTGATCGACACGCGCGACGGCAAGAAAGCGTGGAGCGTCGACGGCGGCCCCGTTCTGGAGGGCGAGGATCCGGGGTCCCTGTCCCTGATGCGAGCCGACCACTACCTTCAGGCCCGAGGCGACTCGTCCCGGATGGGCCACGTCGGGTATCCGTTCCTCTGGCCGCGGACGCGAATCTACGAGGAAGTCAAGAGCGTTGCCTGGGGGCTCAAGGACCTCCCGAATCCCCTGCGCAACCCGGGATCGTTCAATCCGTGGGATCCGACGTCCGTGATGCTGCCGACGCCCGTCCAGGCCGGGAGCGCCGTCCTTCAAGTGCTCGGGGACGAGCTGGAGTATCGGCTCCGGGAGAACAAGGGCAATCCGGTGTCGCGTCCCGACGAGGTGTCGGTCTACTGGGCCGACCAGGGTCTCAAGGACGGGATCGAGGACTGGAAGAACAACCCGGGCGTTCCCGGTTGGACGGGAGGCTCGCCGTTCTGAACCGGACGCCCGTTCAGACGGGGAAGATGTCGAGGCGATCCGCGAGGAGTCGCTGCGCGACGGGCTCGACGCGCCCGCGCGAAGACGCCTCGAGCGTGATCTCGACCAGCATGACGTCGAAGATCGCGTTGGCGACCGCCCGGTAATCGCCACCCGCCGCGGCCTCGACCGTGATGGCCCGGACCACGGGCTTCGAAGCCTCGGGGCGCTGGTCTTCGGGCGCCCTCGGGAGCCATGGAATGTCCTCCGTCTTCTCGACGATCCGGATGCGGCGCCTGCCGACGCTGTCGAAGAAGAAACGGACGTACGCGGGCAGGGAGACCCGATCGAGGGCGAGATCCTCCCATGCGTTCAGCTCGTAGACCGCCTCGGGCCTCTCGCCGAGCGCGACGATGCGATCACCTTCGAGACCGTAGCGATAACGGATCCGGCCCGGCGGGGTCTCCACGTCGACGTCCACGACCCGCGCCTTCCGGTAGAAGGGGGTCGACACCTCGAGTACGTCCGCGGGACAGGTCCGAAGGATCGCGGCGCGGTCCGGATCCGCCGCGGCGATCCGCTCCACGAGTCCCGGATCCCTCACGGCAGGCCTTTCGGGATCATGGGTGGGTCTCGGCCGGGGGCAGCGCGACCGGAACGTCCAGACGCACGGGGCCGCTCTCGAGCAGGCCGAACTCGGGACGCTTGTCGCGGGGGCCGATCGGCATCACGACCTCGGTCCCCTGGATCTGGCGCACCTCCTCGCGCGTTCCCTCGACCTTCCAGTAATACCCGAGGGTAAAGGTGACTCTTTCGAAGACCGCCGTGGGTGCCTCTGCCGCGGGCCTCGGCCCCCGCATCGAGTACTCGAGGTACTCGCGGACCGGCAACGGGATGCGGACGGTTTCGTGAAACGTGCCCCCGGCCTTGAGCGGGGTGACGAAGGGTGCCACCGGAGACGTGACGTTGACGCCCTTCGGGAGATCCGCGAGCTTCTTGAAGAGTCGAACGGTCTTCGTCCCCGGGATGAGCTCGATGTAGATCACGTCCGGCCCCAGATGCCAGGTCGGCATCGACCGGTAGAGCCGGTTCAGGAGGTAGACGTCCCTGGCGGTCCCGTTGCGAACCTCGTAGTCGAGAACCAGGTTCTGGCCCGCGACTTCGAAGTGCGCGTGCAGCTCCAGCCCCGCGTCACCGATCATGCGCTCCTCCTCGCCGTGGTTCCGGTCACCATGGTGCGCCTCCCGGCCACGTCGACGGGTAGTACGTCGGCCGCCTCGGGATCCCGAGGTCGTCCCTCAGGGAATTCTCGGTCGGATGAGTCGTGCTGTAGTCGGGGACCGCCTGCGTCGTTCCGTCCGGCGCCACCACCGACGTGCCGCCCTCGCCGACCGTCGAGCGCTCTTCGCCCCGGGCCGACGAGCCGCTCTGCCCCGAATAGCTGTCGTACGGCCCGTTCGCGTTCGTTCCCGTGGCGTTGTGCGTCGCGTGGACCAGCTCGTGGCCGAGGATGACGGTCGAGCCCGGGCTGCCGGCCACCGGGTCGGCCGGGTCCGTGGTGTTGTGGCTGGGATTCCAGGAGACGGTGCTGTCCGTGCCCTTGGACGGGTCCCGCGTGTCGGCGTCCGAGCCGTCGGCCTGGCAGTATCCGTTCGCGTCGGTCGTTTCCTTGATCGTGACGGTGTGCCCGCTCGCCTGGATCTTCGAGAGGATCTCGCGTCCCGTCGGGGTGCTCGCGAGCGTCGCCAGCGCCGCGAGCGTCTTCAGCTGGAAGGTCGGGCTCCCCTGAATGATGATCGAGCCGCCGAAGAAGATCCTCTGGTTGTCCGCCCCGTGGAAGAGGTTCCAGAGTGCGTTCGTGAACTGCTGCCACGTGGAGGGCACCGTCAGAGCGAACCCTCCCGCGGCGCCGGCACCCGCGCCGGCCCCGGCGCCTCCCCCCGCGCCGCCGCCCGAGTCCCCGATCATGACCGTCGGGCAACCCACGGCGATCGGATCCGGTCCGCCGCAGGCCTCGAAGACCTGATCTCCCGTGCGTGCCGCGCAGAGATTTCCGATCACGACCGTCGTGCTTCCGTTCGTGACGAAGCCCGGTCCGTGCGGCGGGATCGGCACGGGGATCGGGCAGATGTGGATGTCCGAGAGGCTCGCCATCGAAGCCATGACGGCGCTGGCGGCCGCGGCGGCGGCGGCCTTGATCCCCTCGGTGTACGCGATGTTGGCGGCGGGCTGGCCGCCGGGCACGACGGAGGCCGCCGTCCAGGTGGCCGTGAGCGCCACGTTCGTCGCGGTCAGAACGCCCACCATGCTTCCGGCCGTCGCGGCCGCCGCGGGCGCGCCGGCGCCTGCGGCCGCGGCTCCCTGCTGCGCGAGCGACTGGGAGATCTGGACGAGGCTGGCCGTCGCGTCCGCCGGCGTCATCTGCGGCCTCACCATGAACGAGTTCATGGCGTTCGAGGACCCCTGCACCGCGCTCGCCATCGCCGAGGGCAGCGCGCGCCACGCGGGCGTGAAGCCGATCATGACGGTGGGGCAGCCCGGGCCGGGAGCCAGGGGCGTGCCGTGGCCCGTCGTGCTCGTGAGTTTGGCGGCCGGAGGCATCGGCTATCGGGCCTTTCCGTCCTTCGTCCGTGCGTCCGGACCGCTCACGAACACGACTTGAGGCCCGACTTCGCGTTGTCGGCCGGGGTCGGGTCGTGCGGCGGGGGTTCCTTGGCGTCCTCGGGAGTGTCCGGGCTCGCGCCGCTTCCGGTGCCGGCCGCCCCGCCGGAGTTGATGAGGACCATCGTGCCCGAGATGGAGACGCCGGCAGGGCTGATGTCGATGAAGTTGCCCCCGACCTTCAGGCTGATCTGCGCGCCGGCCTCGACGATGACTTTCATGCCGGACTTCAGGTGGATCTCCTGACCCGCTTCGGCGGCGAGCTTCGTTCCGATCTTCGCGTCCAGGTCGCCGCCGACCGTCAGGCCGAGGCCACCGTCGATCTTCTCCTTCGCGGAGCCCTTGATGTGAAGGTGCTCGTTCTTCTCCACGAGCGCCGCCCGGTCGCCCTTCACGACGACTTGCAGGTCTCCCGTGTCTTCCGATTTTCCGCCGACCTTGAGAAACATCCCTTCGTCGACGATCTGCTGAAGCTGGCCCTTGTTGTGAAGGTACACGTCCTTGTAGACGAGCTGCTTGTAGTCGCCCCAGTTCTCGCCGTCCTTCTCTCCGCCCACGGTCAGGTGCTTGCTGCCGCCGACGCTCTCCATCGAGTCGTTCTTCACCCGCGACGTCCATGTTCCGCTCGGCGTGGAGGAAGACCTGCTGCTTGTCCTTCGTGTCGTCGAACCGCCACTCGTTGAAGCCGTCGCCCCCGATCGTCGTGTTCGACTTGACGCCCGTCAGCTTGTTGTCGTTCTTGTGCTTCGGGTCCGGGCCCTCGCCCAGGTACGGCGGCATCTGGTCGGCGTTGTAGACGCTGCCGACGATGATCGGCTGGTCCGGGTCCCCCTCCAGGAAGTCGACGATCACCTCCTGGCCGATGCGCGGCCAGAAGGACGCGCCCCAGCGCCGGCCGGCCACGAGCTGTGCCGACGCGGACCCAGCAGGAGCTGTCCGCGTCGTTCTTCCCCTCGCGGTCCCAGTGGAACTGCACCTTGACGCGGCCGTACTTGTCGGTGAAGATCTCCTCGCCCGGCGGCCCGACGACGACCGCGGTCTGGCGTCCCCTGCACGGTCGGCATCGGCGTCGACGCGCGGCGGCCGGAAGGGCAGCGCGGCCGGGAAGCACGTGAAGTGGTTCTGGTAGGTCGAACCCGCCTCCGCCGGAGCGCAGTCCGCGGCGTCGGACGCGCTGTGGTCGACGCTGGTAGACGACCCAGGCGCCGTCTCCGTCGAAGTGGCTCTCGAGGGTGAACTTGTGCCCCGAGACGACCTGGCGGCAGTTGCTCGCGGCGTGCACGAGGACGCTGGCGGCCGCCTCCTCCTCCATGCGGAGCTCGGCGGTCCGCTCGTTGTCCTGGAAGATCTTCTGGAGCTCCGCCGGCCGGTCTCCGCCGCCCGGGCTCGACCCCGTCGAACCGCTGGGCGTACTCGCCCGGGTAGTCGTAGAGCTCGAGCTGCGCGTTCGCCGCCGACCTTCAGCTTGTGGGTCACCTTCCCGGCCGCGACCGCTGGCGTGGATCTCGGCCTCGGCCTCGAGGTGCTTGTGCGGCAGCTCGAAGCAGTGGTCCCAGAGGGTGACCTTCGCCGGACCGAGCTCCTGGGTCTTCTCCCAGGCGTCGATGCGGTCCTCGTCGCGGGTCCCCCCGCCGACCTCCTCGTAGATCAGCGTGCTCGGGCCGGGGACAGGGACGTGGCTGCCCGGGGTGTTCGCGACGACCATCGTGTGGCAGCCGTCGCTGTGCTTGAAGAAGTAGTAGATGCCCTCTTCTTCCATCAGGCGGCACGCGAACTCGAAGTCCGACTCGCGGTACTGGACGCAGTAGTCGCGCGGCTGGAAAGGCTCCCTGGATCTCCCAGGCGACGTCGAGACCCATCGAGAACCTTCTTCAGGATGTCGGGAACCGAGATCTGCTGGAAGATGCGGCTCTGCGTCTTGCGGGCGAGCAGGTAGAGGCTCCGGGACGAGCTCGAGCACGAAGCGCGTGAACGTGGCGTCCCGCGCGCCCTCGGCGACCCGCAGGCAGACGCCGTTGAGGTAGCGCGGGCTGCCTCCCGGCATGGCGATCTCGACGGTGATCTTCTGGCCCGAGGAGCTGCGTCGAACGCGACCTGCTTCGCCTGCTCGTTCTCGGCGACGCACTCGAGCTGGAAGAGGAAGGGCTGGGAGATCGCCTCGTGTCCCGAGAAGCCGTTCAGGAGCAGGACGTCCGTCCCGAGGGGCGTCGTGATCTTGAGTCGGCGGCCGGCCTGGCGTGTAGGGCACTCGGCACCCCTCACTTCCGCCCGGACGAGGCGCAGGAATGCTCCCCGGAGGTCGGCGCGACGCGGGACGCGGGCTCGGGAGACCGCATCAGTCGAACTCGTAGCGGAAGCTTCCGCCGTCGCCGACGCTGATGCGCACGCGCGACATCGTCCGGCCCTCGGCCATCCGGGCGAGGAACTCGCCGGACATCTCCGGCAGGACCGTCCGCGTGAGGATGTGGTCGACGTTGCGCGCGCCGCTCTCGACTTCCTTGCAGCGGGCCACGATCTCGGCGATGACGGCCTCGTCGTAGCTGAAGGCGGCGCCGTGGTTCTCCTTGAGCCGGCTGCCGATCCGGCCGAGCTGCAGCTTGATGATCTCGCGCATGACCTCGTCCGAGATCGGGTAGTACGGGACGATGACCATCCGCCCGAGGAAGGCCGGCTTGAAGATCTTGTTCAGCTCCGGCTTGATCGCCTCGACGAGCTTCTCGGGCTCGGGCGCCGTCTCGGGGTCGGCGCAGAGCTTCATGATCGTGTCGGTGCCGGCGTTCGACGTCAGCAGGATGACGGTGTTCTTGAAGTCGATCTCGCGCCCCTCGCCGTCCTCGAGCATCCCCTTGTCGAAGACCTGGTAGAAGAGCTCCATGACGTCCGGGTGCGCCTTCTCGACCTCGTCGAGCAGGACGACGGAGTAGGGCCGCCGGCGGACGGCCTCGGTCAGGACGCCGCCCTCGCCGTAGCCGACGTAGCCCGGCGGCGAGCCCTTCAGCGACGAGACGGTGTGCGCCTCCTGGTACTCCGACATGTTGATCGTGATCAGGTTGTGCTCGCCGCCGTAGAGCGTCTCGGCCAGGGTGAGGGCCGTCTCGGTCTTGCCGACGCCGCTCGGCCCGACGAGCAGGAAGACGCCGATCGGCCGGCGCGGGTCGGTCAGGTTCGCGCGCGCCGTGCGGATCCGCTCGCGATCGCCTCGAGGGCGTGGGACTGGCCGATGACGCGCTCGCTCGAGCCGGTCCTTCAGGGCGAGGACGGTCTCGGATCTCGTCGGTCAGCATCTTGCCGACGGGGATGCCCGTCCAGCCGGAGATGACCTCGGCGATCGTCTGCGACGTCGACGCACGACCTGCATGAGCGGCGATTCGCCCTGCAGCTTCCCGAGCTCCGCGTTGAGCTTCTCGAGCTCGGCCTTGAGCGCCGCCGGGTCCGGCGGCGGGCCTGCCGGGGCCGCGGGGACCGCGGGGGCCGCGGGAGCCGGAGCCGCGCCCTTCGCGGCGGTTCCCGCGGGCTTGGCGGGAGCCGCCTTCTTCTTCGGGGCCGCCAGGTCCTCCAGCTTCGTCCGGATGTCGCGGATCTTCTCGACCAGCTCGCGCTCCTTCTCCCACTGCGTCTTCAGGCGGGCGAGGCTCTCCTCCGCGGCCGCCTTTCGCGCCGTCAGCTCGGCGAGGCGTTCCTCGTGGTCGGCGCCGGTCGCCTCCTCGCGCTCGAGGACCTCGATCTCGGCCGCGCTGTGGTCGATCGCCCGCTGCGCGTCCTCGACGGCGGGCGGGGTCGCGGCCTGGCCGATCGCGACGCGCGCGCAGGCCGTGTCGAGCACGCTGACGGACTTGTCGGGGAGCTGCCGCCCCGAGATGTAGCGGTGCGACAGGCGGACGGCGTCCTCGACGGCCTCGTCGAGGATGCGCACCTTGTGGTGCTTCTCGAGAGGCTCCGCGAGGCCGCGCATCATGACGATGGCGATGTCCTCGGTCGGCTCCTCGACCTTGACGACCTGGAAGCGCCGGGCGAGCGCGGCGTCCTTCTCGAAGTACTTCTTGTACTCGGCCCAGGTCGTCGCGGCGATCGTGCGCAGCTCGCCGCGCGCGAGGGCCGGCTTCAGGAGGTTGGCGGCGTCGTTCTGGCCGGCCTGGCCGCCGGCGCCGATCATCGTGTGCGCCTCGTCGATGAAGAGGATGATCGGCTGGGGCGAGGCCTTCACCTCCTCGATGACCGTCTTCAGACGGTTCTCGAACTCGCCCTTGATGCCCGCTCCGGCCTGGAGGAGCCCGAGATCGAGGGTCCGCACGGCGACGTTCTTCAGCGGGCCCGGGACGTCGCCCTGCGCGATGCGAAGCGCGAACCCCTCGACGACGGCCGTCTTGCCGACGCCGGCCTCGCCGGTGAGGATCGGGTTGTTCTGGCGGCGGCGCGTCAGGATGTCGATGATCTGGCGGATCTCGAAATCGCGCCCGAGGATCGGGTCGATGTGGCCGGACCGCGCGCGAGCCGTCAGGTCGACGGTGTACTGGTCGAGCGCCTTCGTCCGCCCGGGGACGCCCGTCGCGCCGCCGGCGGCGTCGCCGGCCGGGGTTTCGCCGAGCGAGGCCGCGTCGCGGTCTTCCACCGAGCCCGACACGATCTTGTCGAACTCCTTCCGGAGCGCCTCGACGGAGATCACCGCGAACTCCTTGGAGATCTCGCGCGCGAGACGGGCGAACTCGTCCTTCTCGAGGAGCGCGAGGAGGATGTGCCCGGAGCGGACCCGGGAGGCGCCGAAGTCGATCGAGCCGACGAGCCAGGCCTCTTCGACGAGCTTCGGGAGGCGGGGGGAGAGCGCGGGCGTCCGCGTGTTCCCGGTCTTGAGCCGGTCGAGCGACCTCACGAGGTCCTTCGCGAGCCGGGACTCGTCGATCTCGAACCGCCGGAGGATCCGGTGGAAGTCCGTGTCCGGCGTCTCGCCCAGCTTGACGAGCAGGTGCTCGACGTCGACGTCGTAGTTCGTGCGCGACAAGCAGAGCCCGGCGGCACCCTCGAGGGCGTTCCGGCAGGTGTCGTTCATTCGGCCGATGAGGGACTTCAGGTTCGCGCTCATGGTCGCTTCCTTCCTCTTCTTCTCGCTCGGGACGGGCGCCTATCCTAATTCATGGAGTCGAGAATCAGTTGCGAGGCGTCGGCGGGCGAAGGGCCGGTCTTGAGCCACGTCGTCCAGCCGAGCATCGGCGGGGCGGCGGCGCCGGACCGCAGGTGGCACTCGGGGATCTCTTCCTTCTTCAGGACGGGCTGCACGTCGAAGTCGTATTCGGTGCCGACGAGGAACCGGACGAGATCGTTCAAGGGCCGCCAGCCGTTGCCGCGCGGCAGAAAGAGCTGGAAGGAGGCGAAGCTCAGCGGGCCGAGCCGGACCCGGAACCGGGACTGGTTGTTCCAGACGTGGTCGCCGCAGACGAGGTCGGCTCCGAGGCGGCTGTTGCGGGACCCGAGCCGGGACCGGTCCTCCGGCTCGAGGTCGAGCCACTGCCCGACGAACTGCGTCGTCGCGACCGGGACCCCGAAGTAGTCGCGGAGGATGCCCTCGATCGCGCTCGCCGAATGCGGGCGTTGCGCGATGAGACCGGCGTAGAGCAGGTGCGCGTCGTCCGCGACGCTCTGGCGTCCGCGCAGCCCGCCCGTGCCGAGACCGATCAGCGCGAAGAGACCCTCGGTGAAGGGATCGTCGCCGCCGCTCTCGTACACGAGGGGAAAGCGGTACTTCTGCCAGGCACGGTGGAAGAGCGACAGGAAGCGGTGGTTGAAGAGGTCGAGGAACTCCCAGAGCGCGTGGTCCTTGTAGCGGGCCCGCTCGATGAGGAGCTCCGTGTAGGGGGTGGGGAGGACTCCGAGCGGACCCGTCGTGCCGCCGATCGCCACGGTGACTTCGGGGGGGCGGTCGGGATCGACGGGATCGGGCTTGAGGTCGAAGATCTCGCTCGGCGGGAACTCGAGGGTGGCGCGCGTCCGGAAGCGCGCGACCTCGCGCGACGGCGGCCCGTCGTGACCGACCGGCGCGCGCGACGGCGAGAGGCGCGCCAGGAGCCGGACGGCCTGAAAGAACCCGAAGTGCTCGGGGCGCGACCGCAGCCGCTCGGTCACAGGACGATCTGGTCGCCGGTGCGCGGCGCCCAGCGGCGCATCACGCCCTCGCGCTGCTTCGTCGACGCCACGAGCTGGCTGAAGGAGTTCACGGAGGCGTAGAGGGAGAGGAAGCGCTCGAGCACGGACGCGAAGAGGTACACCCCGGAGCCGACGAAGTTCTGCTCGTCGAATTCGATCGAGACCTCGAGTCCCCTCACGAACCCCGGATGAATGTCCCGGAGCGGCCGGACGACCCGGCGCGCGGAGAGCTTCGAGATCCCGTCGATCTGCTGTCGCGTGACCGACGAATCGGCCATGTCGTAGAGCCGCAGGATCTCCCGGAGCGCCTCCGGGCCCTTCTCCCCCTCGCGCTCGACGAGAGACAGGACGTTCAGGGCGAGGTGCGAGATGAGCCGCCAGTGCGCCCCGCGCCGGAGAGGCGGACGGAGGCTCGCCGTCGGCTTCACGAGGCTGCGGATCGCCGTGAAGATGCCGGGCCCTTCGAGCTGGAAGTCTCCCTCGGGATTCCCGAACGGGAGGCGGGCCGGAAGGTCCCGGTTCGAGCAGGTGACGTGCAGCGGTCAGGGTCTCGGTGTCGGGCACCGTCGGATCGAAGTTCATGTCGACGAGCGTGAGGTACACCTCGGTCCCGTCGTCGTCCTTCCGCTCCGACGGGCGCCGGCTCGCGTGCCAGAAGGCCTGCTGGCCGGCCCGCTCCGCGTTGTGGCGGAAGGCGAAGAACGGCTGGAACGTCCGCACGGTCTCGAGGTCGGCGGCCATCGACGTCACGCTGTCGACGGACCAGATTTCGTGCGCCCCCGGTCGCCTCAGGTTCGGGATCACGCGGTACTCGTGACTGAGGTGCGTCACCCGGATGGGCTCGGCCAGCTGGGAGAAGAGGTTGACGACCGGAGTCGCATGGAGGCGGAACGTCTGCGCCGAGACGCTCCGCTCCGCCGCGAAGGGACGTGCCAGGAGAATCCGCACGTCGATCGTGTCCGTGAAGCCGTGTCCCTGGAGCCGGTCGAGCCCCTCGAGGTCCACGAACAGGTACTTCTCCGGAAAGGAGAAGTACTCCTGGACGACCCGGTATCCCCGGAAGAGGCGGTCCGGCGTCGGCAGGAGCGTCTCGTCGTCGCGCGAAGCCCACCGGCCGGAGAGCCTCCGGCCCCAGGACGACCGCCGCGGAGTCGGGCGCCGCGGCCTGCGGGCGGAACTCGACGGCGAGCGCGTCGTTGAAGAGCAGCTCGTAGAGCGCGTGGACGACCTTGCCTTCGCCCTGCAGGTAGAAGCGGAGCCCCGCGAGCGGGCGCTCGACGCCCTCGGCCGCCTTCTCCTTCAGCTCGGAGAGCGCGGCGCCCCCCAGGATCCGCAGGTCGAGGTGGAGCATCGTCCGCGCGTCGCGGCCGTCGATCGTGACGGCGGGCGCCTGCTCGAAGCGGGCCGCCTTCACCTCGACGGGCCAGATCGTGACCGGATAGGCGGTCCGGAAGCGGCACGGGATCCCGTCGACGGGGGCGGACGCGAGCGTCGAGCCCTTCGGGATCGTCTGTCCCGTCTGGAGGCTCACCTGCTCGGGGTTGAGGACGAACTGCACCACGGACATCGACGGCACGGGCGCCAGGAACGTGGGGTACAGGATCCCGAGGAGCGATTCCGTGATCTCCGGGAACTCGTCGTCGATCTTGAGGCGCACGCGCGCCGCGAGGAAGGCGAAGGCCTCGAGGAGGCGCTCGACGTGCGGGTCCTCGCACTTGTCCGGCTCGAGCTGCAGGCGGGACGCGACCTTCGGGTACTTGTCCGCGAACTCGGCCCCCATCTGGCGAAGGAAGCTCAGCTCGCGCTCGTAGTACTCCAGGAGGTCGCTGCGCATCACTCGCCCTTCACCGCGAAATTGCCGCTCCCGAGCTGAAGCGTCGTGTCGAACGAGATCGGCTCGGGGACCGGATCGATGCGCAGCCGTGCCTCGATCTTGAAGCGGAAGGCGCGCTCGAGGACGGATGCGTTCACGACGCTGACGACGACGTCCTCGAGGCGGGGCTCGAACCGCCTGAGCGTGGCCTCGAGCGCGAGGGTGAGCTCGTGCTGGTCCCCGGTGCTCTTCACGCTGAAGTTCGTGAAGTCCGGAAGGCCGTACGCGAGCATGGAGTTGGCGAGGAGAGGCAGCTCCTCGGGCACCTCGATCACGCGCCGCGTGTTGAGAAGCCACTCGAGGTCGCGTTTCAGGGCCACCTTGACCTGGCGAAGCGCCTTCGAACGCGAAGCGGGAGGTTCGGCCTTCGCGTCCGGCTCGAAGTCGACGAGCCGGTCGAGGACCGACAGGTTGACCCGGATCTCCTCGTCGATCCTCGGCATGGTGGCGTCGGCGGGAAGGGTGCCGGGGCCGGCGAGGAATCGCCGGCCCTTGACCGTCCCGCCTTACTTCCTCGTCGGAGCCGGCAGCTCGGCCACCAACCGCAGGGAGACCGACAGCTCGTCGAGCTGGAAGTGAGGTCTCAGGAAGGCGATCGCCTTGTAGACGCCCGGCTTGCCGGGCACTTCCGCCACCTCGATGCGCGCTTCGCGCAGCGGGAACTGCGCCTTGACGGCCGGCGAGGCCGTGTCGTCGGGCGTGACGTAGTTCGAGATCCACCGGTTGAGGAAGAACTCGACGTCGGTGCGCGAGGCGAAGCTGCCGATCTTGTCCCGCATGATCGCCTTGAGGAAGTGGGCGAAACGGGACACGGCGAAGATGTAGGGGAGCTGCGTCGAGAGGCGCGCGTTCGCGTTGGCGAAATCGGTGTCGTACTTCTTCGCCTTCTGGGCCGACTGCCCGCCGAAGAACGCCGCGTAGTCGGTGTTCTTGCAGTGGACGAGGGAGATGAACCCGAGGTCCGAGAACTCCTTCTCGCGGCGGTCGGTGATCGCGATCTCGGTCGGGCACTTCAGCGCGACGTCGCCCTCGTCGGTCTGGAAGGTGTGCGCCGGGAGCCCCTGCACGAGCCCGCCCCCTTCCACGCCGCGGATCGCGACGGTCCAGTTGTAGAGCGCGAAGGCCTCGGTCAGGCGCGTCCCGTAGGAATAGGCCGCGTTCCCCCAGAGGTACTTCTTGTGGTCCTTGCCGTCCACATCCTCCTCGAAATTGAAGGTCTCGATCGGGACGGTGTCCTTCCCGTACGGGAGGCGCATGAGGGTGTGGGGCAGGGTGAGACCGACGTAGCGCGAGTCTTCCGAGTCGCGGAACGAACGCCACTTCGCGTATTCGGTCCGGTCGAAGATCTTGGCGAGGTCGCGCACCTCGGTCAGCTCGGTGAACGTCTGCCAGCCGAACATCTCGGCCGAGGCCGCCGAGATGAAGGGCGCGTTGGCCGCCGCGGCGACGCCCGAGATCTTCTCGAGGAGAGACATGTCCTGCGGGTGGTTCCCGAATTCGTAGTCCCCGATCAGCGCGCCGAACGGGGCGCCGCCGAACGTGCCGTACTCCTCCTCGTAGATCTTCTTGAAGAGCGCGGACTGGTCGAACTCCGCGGCCCGCTCGAGATCCTTCAGGAGGTCCTTCTTGGAGACGTTCAGGACCCGGATCTTGAGCATCGTCGAGGTCTCGCTCTCGAACACGAGATGGTGCAGGCCGCGCCAGCTTCCCTCGAGCTTCTGGAAGTCCGGGTGGTGCATGATCTCGTTGAGCTGCGCCGAGAGGAGCTTGTCGATCGCCGCGATGCGCGTGTTGATCGTCGCCTCGAGCGTCTTGGAGAGGACGACCTGCCCCTGAAGGGCTTCCTGGACGAACTCGGCCAGCATGTCCTTGGCGGTCTCGACCTGGTCCTCGCGCAGCGCGAGGCGCCCGCTCTCGAGGATCTTGTTGAGAAGACCCCCCTCCTGCTCCTGGACGACGGACTCGGCCTTCTTCTCGGGGTTCTTACTCATTGGGCTCTTCCTTCTTGGGTTCCTCGTCCGTCACGACGCCGAGCTGTTTGCCGAGCTGCTTCTGGGCGTTCGGGTCCTTGAGGAGGTCCGTCAGCATGGCTTCGAGCTTGTCGTTCCCGTCGGTCTTCGACAGGATGTCGCGGAGCTTCGTGCGCGCCTCGACGAGCTTTCTCAGGGGCTCGACCTGCTGGACGACCTGATCGGGCTCGAAGTCCGTCATGTTGTTGAACTTCATCTCGACGTTCATCTTGCTGCCGTCGTCGGACAGCTTGTTGTCGACGCGAAGGGCCAGGCGCGGCGCCTGCGCCGCGAGCACCTGGTCGAAGTTGTCGCGGTCGATCTCGATCAGCTTGCGGTCCTTCAGCCTCGGGAGCGGCTCGACGGGCTGGCCGGAGAAGTCGCCGAGGACTCCGACCACGAACGGCAGCTCCTTCATCTCGATGGCCCCGCCGATCTCGACGTCGTACGTGATCTGGACGCGGGGAGGGCGGATCCTCTTCAGTTTCTGCTGGATGCTTTCCTTCTTGGGCATGGTTCCCTCCCTCAGCTCCCGGTGCTTTCGGACTCGCCCTTGAGGCCGAGAGTTTCGCGCAGGCCGGCGAGTACGTTGTTGTCCTTGATCACGTCGACGAGCCAGGCGTCGAGAGGCATCTGCCCCCAGGCGATGGCGCGCTGCACGAGGTAGGAGACCGGGCTGTGCGGCTCGGTCCGCCGGAAGTAGTCGGCGACCTGCGCGAGCTGGGCGAGCGCCTGTTCCCGTGCCCGGATGGCCCCGCCGGGTCCGGCCGCGGCGCCTCCGCCGGTCTCGCCCTCGGCGCCCTCCGCGGCGTCGGACGGGTCGGGCTCCTCGAGCCTCTTCTCCTTGACGACCTTCTCGAGCAGGCTCCGGATCGCCTCGAGCGTCTTCGTGAGGCCGCCGAGCCCCGGGGTCTGGCGCGCGAAGCGGGCGTCCATCGCCTTGTCGAGAGCCTTCAGGGCCGCCCAGCTCTCGGCGACGTCCGCGTTGAGCTCCTCGTAGAAGGCGCGGCGCGTCTCGCTCTTGGCCTTCCGGGTCTCCTCGCCCGTGATCTTCCCGTCCGCCTGGGCGCGCGCGCGCTTCTCCTCGAGCTGCTGAAGCGCCTCGCTGGAGAGCTTCGACGTGTCCGCGGGGAAGTCGTACTGGAGGGCCTCCTCCCACTGGAAGAAGTTGTAGTTCGCGCCGGCGCGCTTCGTCAGCGGGATCTTCTTCACGGCGTCCGCGGCCTGGCGGTCCAGCCACGCGAGCGAGTTCGCCCGCGCCTCGAGGTCGTTCCCCTCGTCGATCTCGGGGTACAGCGTGTCCCAGAAGTTCTCGAGAAACCCGGTCGCGAGCTTCAGCGAGTCCCTCAGGCCCGGGAATCCGTTCATGTTCACGGCGGCTTCGGAGAGCCAGGCCACGATCTGGAGGTCCTTCGTCTTGCCGGCGAGACTCTCGCCGGCAAGCTCGGCCACCTTCTCCCAGTCGGCGACCTTCAGCTCGTGGACCCATTCCCCCTGCGAAACGTCGTCGTCGGCGCGACGCGCCTCCCGGATTTCGTCGTGGAGCCCGGAATACTGAAGGTTCTCCCCGCTCGGGTTTTCACCGGCGATCGGCGCGAGCAGCGCGTCCAGGTTGAAAACAGGAGCTGACGGCATCGCGACGATTTCCTCCGGCTAGAGAGAACGCTTATGCCATTCGAAGGCCAACAGTTAGAATGTCGAAGGATAGCGACGGCGCGGACCCCGGTCAAGAGCCGGTGCAGGAGCGAGGAGAACCCATGCCGACACCCCGTGAACTCTATCAGGCCGGTCAACTGCAGGCGGCGATCCAGGCCCTGACGGCCGAGGTCAGGGCGAACCCGGCCGACGGCCCCACGCGCATCTTTCTGTTCGAGCTCCTGTCGTTCGCGGGCGACTGGGACCGCGCCCGCAAGCAGATCGAGGTTCTGGGGCAGGCCGGCCCGAACGAGGCGCTCGCCGTCCAGGTGTACCTGGCGAACATCGAAGCCGAGCGCCTGCGCGAACGCCTGTTCTCGGAGGGCCTCCACCCCCACTTCCTGAACGAGCCGCCGCCTTACGTGGACCGGCACCTGGACGCCATCAACCGGATCCGCGAGGGCAACTTCGCCGAGGCCCGGGCCCTCCTCGACGAGGCGGAGGAGGAGCGTCCCGCGCTGTCGGGGACGCTGAACGGGCGGCCGTTCGCCGACTTCCGCGACTGCGACGACGTGATCGGGCCCGTGCTGGAGCTGATCGTCAAGGACAAGTACACGTGGCTTCCGTTCGAGCAGATCCGCCGCATCGAGGTCAGCCCCCCGTCGAAACTCCGGGACCTCGTCTGGGCGCGCGCGAAGGTCGAGGCTCTGGACGGCACGGTCGGCGACGTGTACGTGCCGGCGCTCTACGAGGGAACGTGCCGGAACGCGGACGACCGGCTCCGGCTCGGGAGGATGACGGCCTGGACCCCGCTGGCCGACGACCTGTCGCGCGGCGCCGGGCTCAAGACTTTCCAGGCGGGCGACGACGACGTCGCGCTCTTCGAGGCCAGGCAGGTCGAGTTCAGCGCGCCGCCCGCCGCCACCGTCGCCTGAGCCGGAAGAAGAAGGCCCTCGCGAGAGGGCGAGGGCCTTCGGGGACGGAATGGGGAGCGAGCTCGAGGGCCTCAGACCATCTTGTTCGCCTTCTGGTCCCAGCCTTTCCAGACCATGCCCTCGAGGTGCCGTCGGGCTTCTGCTTCGCGTAGCCGAACTCGATCTTGCTGAAGTTCAGCGAGATCTGGTCCGACGGGGAGGTCGTCGCCCGCGGCGTGGCCGCCCAGCTGGTAGCTGGACACGAGGATGTCGGTCAGCTTGATCTTCAGGTACTCCTGCTGTTCCTTGCCCGCCTTGCGGCACGTCAGGTCCGCCTTCTTGAAGTGCTGGCCGTTGGCGCAGGCGAGCAGGAGGGGCGACGAGGCGTTGTTGACCTTCATCGTGAAGTGGAAGTCCTGCATGTTGACCTTCCCGCCGCCCATGCCCCCGCCATGGGACGCCGTGCCGCGTCTGGGTCTCACCCCACGACCAGGAAATGACGTCGATCTCGTCCTTGTGCTTGTCGTCACTGCTCTCGCCCTTGATGTCGTCGATCTTCAGAAAAAAGTCTACTGCCATGGGCTGCTCCTTTCACTCCTCCGGGTTGTGGTGTCTCGCTTTTCGGTGACGCTCGTTCTCGGACTCGTTCGCAAACATAGGGCGTGCAGGACCGAATTCAACCCGGCGTCGACAGTCGCGTGACGGCGCTCATCATGAGCGGTCCGGCGGCGGGCCGGTCCCCGAACGTCCCTCACTTGTTCGCCATCAGGCTGAAGTCGAACTGGAGGAACCCCGTCCCTCCACCCGTGCTCGTCTGTCCCTGGGACTTCACCGTGAGCTTCCCGTACGAGAGGTCGAACTCGCACGGCGGGATCGCGTCACCGGAACCGGCCGCGAGGTCGCCGATCTCGACCTTCATCACGAGGACCTCGGACAGCTCCACGATGAGGAAGTCGAGCGGGACCTTGCCCGCCTTGCGGCACGTCAGGGTCGCCTTGCTGATCTTCGTGTGATTCACGGTCTTGTCGAAGAGCTTCGCCGTCGCCTGCTCGATCTTCCCGTGAATCGTCAGGGTCGACATCCGGGCCGCGCCGGCCGCGAGGTTCGTGAAGGCGTCGCGCGGCGTCTCCGCGTTGAGGCGAAAGCCGTCGATCTGCATCTCGACCGAATTCTTGGCGTCCTTGCTTTCGCCGAGTATTCCGTCGAGCTTCAGGAACATGTCGACGTCTGCCATGTACCCTTTCCTTTCGCTCCTCTGGCCGGTGCGGGGCGAATCATATGCTGCCGGTCAAGTGACGCGGAAGGCTCGCGGGGAATCCCGGGTCGCTTGCCAGGCGGTGGCGTCAGCCGGCTTCGAGGAGGGACGCGAGCGGGAGGTCCCAGCCGGCGGGCTGTGCCCCTGGAGGCGGCGGCGACGGCGCCATCGCGGTTGGCCCGTCTGCCGGCGCGGCCGGAGCGGGTGGAGCGGACGCTTCGGGAACGGCGGGCGGTTCTGGAGGGGCAGGCGGCTCCGGAGCAGGCGGCTCGGGAACGGCGGACGCTGCTGCCGCGGCGGATGGCTCCGGGCACGGCGGATGGCTCCGGGGCCTGGGCGGCTCCGGGGTCGCCGGGACTGCCGGAACGGATGACGCTTCGGAAAGGGCCGAAGAGGAGGGAGTCGCGGATGTCTCGGGAGTCGCGGACGGCTCCGGAACCGCGCTTGCGGGCGCAGCGCGCGGAACGTCGTCGATTCTGGCCGCGGCGCCGAGCCGGATCTCCTCCACGAGCGGGACCGCGGCCGGCGGGGCGGACGGGGGGGGCGGGATCGAATCCGCGGGAAGTCCGGACGCGGGGGCCGGCGGTGGCGCGGCCTTCGCGGACTCGGCCGCAGCGGATGGGGCGGCCACGGCACCGGCCGGCGGCGCGGGCTCGGCCGCGCGCCACGGCTTGCGCCTGCGTCCGGCGCGACGGCGGCGGAATCTCCTCGACGAAATCGGTCGCGATCGCCTCCGGATGGAGGAGAAGGATGTCCTCGGCCCGCGCGTCGCGGAAGAAGAGCACGCCGCGGGGGGCCGCCCCTCCCGTCCGGTAGAGAACACCGGCGGGGACGGCGCCCGACGCGGAGGCCTGCGCGAGCCTGACGGTCCAGAGCTTCATCTGCTCGAGCGGCGAAGTCTCGTCGGCGAGCGGAAGGCGGAATGCCGCCGCTCCCGCGGTGGGGCGCCGCGCAGCCGCGTCGAGGCCGGAGAGGAGCGCGGCCCATTGCGTCGCGGCGTCGTCTTCGAAGAGCGCCGTGGCGAGGGGTCCGACGCGCGAGCGCGCGAGCGCGTCGGCGAGCCGCTCGCGGATCTGCTTCTGCGGCCGGACCGGGATCTCGATGCGGGCGCCGCGGAGCTCCTGGTAAACCGCCGCGAGCGTGCCCCCCGCGTCGTACTTCCGCCGGATCTCCCGGGCGCGGCTCTCGAAGACGGGGAGGTAGTCGAGCGCCGTGAGCACGGAGGCCGACGGTTTGGCGGCAGGCAGGATCGTGAAGAGCGCGAACGGGAACTTTCTCAGACCTCCCTGGTCCGTGCTCCCCCAGAGGGCGCCGGCGGCCATCTTGCGGCTCTCGGGCAGCCGGAGCAGGAACGCATGGAGCGCGATCTCCGCCGAACGGAAGTCGTCGCGGGTCGACCAGTGTCTGCTGAACCCGTTGGAGAGCCAGTCGCGGAACTCGCGGGAGGCGTCGTCCGTGAGCCCCGCGGAGATGAAGTCCTTGTAGACCGGAAGCTTCCCGAAGGCGAAGAGCGGCCACGACTCGGTCGGGGGCGGATCGTCCGCCGATCGTTTCCGGAACGCGGACAGGAGGTCGAAAACCACGGGGCGCTCTCGGGGCCTTCAGTTCGGAAGGATGGGCGGCATCGGCTCGTCGAGCCGGATCTCGAACGCCCCCTCGAGAAGCTCCCGCGGATTCTTCCCGTCGGGAATCTGGACGCGAATGGTCCAGACCTTCGGATCGGAGAGGTCCGTTCGCGGCTCGCTCGCGAGCCGGAGGAAGTAGAAGAGCTTCAGGGGCCCGCCGGTCACCTCGTACGTGCTCGTCCATCCCCCTTCGCCCGATTGCTCGTTCCGGCCGCTGATCGTGAGGAGGGCGTCTGCCGAGCTGAGCCGCCAGACGAAAGGCGGGGGAATCCGCTGGGACTTGATGTCCGTCGAGGGTCGCAGGATCACGCCCCGGTCGAACAGCGTGATCTGCGAGACGCGGTCCTTCAGCGGGCGGCGTCCCGCGGCCGGCTCGCGGTCGAGGGCGAGGACGCTGATCTCGCGGCCGCCGGGGCCACCCGGCCTGCCCGCGAGCGAGGTGGAGGCGCCGGACGCGCCGCCGCTGATGAAGCGCTGCCAGCGGCGGGCCACGGCCAGGGCGGGCCGGTTCTGCTGGATGAAGTCGAAGGACGGCTCGCCGCCGCCGAGGAGCGGGTCGAGAGCGTACTCGTCCGAGAGGACGCCCACCTCGGTGAGCGCCCCGAGGACGTCGGCCTGCCCGATCGTGGGCAGGTTCCGGCGGATGGAGAGCCCGCCCGGGGCACGTTCGGCGGCGTAGTCGGCGCGGTCCTGCTTCAGCCGGCTCTCGGTGATGAACGGGAACTGGCCCGAGCAGCACGACGCGAGCCGCTGGTAGAGGGTGTCCCACCGGGGGTTGAACTGCGGCTCGATCGCGGTCTTGATGAGGCCGGCGCCACGGTCCTCGAGGCTCTTCAGCGCCCGGCCGTGGGGGCCGCTCCGGATCCTGAGGTCGCCGGTGAACGCGTGCCACCCCTTCAGCGACGCCCCGTCCGCGCCCGTGGCGAGCTGCTTCCACGACTTCAGCTCGTCCTTGTCCCCGAGGGCGCCGAGGGTTTTCTTGAAGGTGTCGGCGGCGGCGAGGAGGTAGTCCGGGATCACGGCGGGCCGGGCCGCGGCGCGGGGCTCGAAGTGGCTCTTGTAGTACCCGATGACGGGGTTCAGGTTCGCGTTCGTCTGGACGAAGCCCTGCAGGTCGGCGAGCGTCAGCTGTGAGCCCTGGTCGGGCGCGGCGCCGCCGCCTCCTCCTCCTCCCGGAGTCCACGTTCCCACGGCGATCTGGTAGGCCCGCCAGCTGCGGGCCGTGAGCGCGGACGCGGGGACGTAGAACCCGCCGCCTCCCGATCTCACGGGGGCGCCCGTCGCGTCGAGGAAGCGCTGGAGATAGTCGATCTCCGCCTGCGAGAGCGCCTTGACGTCGCTCTTCGCGTCGTCGCGCGTGAGCGCGTTCGTCTGCCGCTCGGCGAGCGAGACGACGCCGTTGCCGTACGGGATCATCATCTGCGTGAACGGCTTCTGGAAGCAGATGGCGGGGTTGCAGCCCGGCCCGATCGACGCCGTCAGGAACTCCTTCACCGGGGGCAGCACGCGCGCGAGGAGCGCGAGCTCCGCGGTGCGGCGCGCGAACGGTCCCACGTCGCTCCAGCGGAAGCGCGCGTCCGGGATCGTCTTCTCGAAATCCGCCGCCTTCGCGACGGACGCGTTCTTCAGGTCCTCCTGCCTCTTCTGCCACTCCTCGAGCTTCTGCTTCTTGCCGTCCAGGGACGAGATCGTGTTGACCTGCGCGAGGACCTTTCCGTCGTCGCTCGCCCGGAAGGCGTCGAGGTCCGAGTACGTCCCGACGTCGGCGAGGAGCCCGCTGACGGCGACGGTCCCGACGGCGAGCTTCGTCTTCCCGGGGGTGGAGGTCTCGTCCAGGAGAAACGCGAAGCCGCTCTTCTGGGCGCCGAGGTTCGCGGAGTCGACCTGGAGGCGTCCGATCAGCTCCTGGAGGCGCGACGTGTTGATCCGTGTCTGCGCCGCCGGGTGGAAGGTCGGGGCGATCGTCATGCCGGCGAGCGACGGGGGCGGAAGCGCGGGAAGAGCCGGCGGCGCGGCGCCGACGGCCGTCGCGGGGGCGGCCGCGACGGGAGACGCCGGCGCGGGCGCGGCGGGCGGCCCGATCGTGAGCAGCTGGGTGTAGGACTCGTTCAGGTAGCGCTGCCACTGGTCGAGGCTCGCCCCGGGGAATCCCCTCTCGCCGGGGCGCGGCGATTCGAGGTGCTTCGCCAGGGCGTCGAAGTTCGCCTTGAACTGCCTGGACGTGTCGGCGACGCGCTTGAGGTAGCTCTCCTCCTGCGGGTCCACGATCCCGGTGAGCGCCGTGTAGAGCCGGACCCACTCTTCCAGGCCCTTCATGAGCTTCCAGTCCCAGCGGGCGAGGTTCGCGACGGTCCAGTAGCGCTCGAACGTGTCGATGGGACGGCTCGGGTCGGGCACGGCGAGCTTGAGGTCTCCGGCGGCGTGCCCGCGGGCCAGCTGCGTGACGAACAGGTCCGGACGCGGGTCCGCCGGCGTGACCTGGGCCGCCCACTCGTCGATCTCGGCGGCGTACTCGCTTCCGACCATCCCCTTCGTCTTCTGGGCGAAGTTCACGAGGCCGAGCAGGCGCAGGTCCTCGGCGCGGAACGCGTCCGTGCCGTCCGCCTTCTTGAGCCCCTGGTCGAACCCGCGCCACCCGAGGAAGCTCTGGAGGGCGCCGAAGAACGCGGGGTAGTCGGAGTACGTCTCCCAGTTCAGCGCGGCCATCCGTGCCTCCGACTCCTTCAGGAGCGGGCGGACGACGCCGTCGAAGAAGAGCTTCTGCTGGACGGTCGCCAGGAGCGTGTGGATCTCGTTCGACTTCGCGCCCCTCAGGAAGAGGCCGAGGACGAAGGGGTGCTGGCCGAGGCTCACGCGGTCCTCGTAGAGCATGCGGGTCAGCTCGTACTTCTGGGCGATCGTGCACGGGACCTTCATGCACTGCTGGGCGAGCGCCGCGTGCGTGCGGATCGGGTTCAGGATGCGCCGGAGCGAGAGGAACGCCGGGATCATCGTGACGACGATCAGGGGCAGGATCGCCCACGTGAGGATCCGGAAGGCGAGCGTCGTCTTCTTCTCGCGTTCGGCCGCCGCGCGCGTCTTGCGCGACGAGCCCCTGCTCGGGGAAGACCTTCTTCTCGTAGAAGTCCTTGATGAAGAAGGCGCGCGATTTCTTGAAGATGTTCTCGAGGCTCTCGACGACGTCTCCCGCGGAGCCCGAGGGGCCCTTGAGGAGGTCGCGCGTGGCCTGCGCGATCGGCTTGCCCTGCTGGACGCCGCTCGAGATGTAGAACCCGCGGAAGACGAACGGCTCGTCGTAGCGGCTCTGCGTCAGGATCGCGTCGAGGTAGCGCTTCACCGGCTCCTTCAGGGCGCGCAGCTCCTCGGGAAAGACGATGAACCGGTCGGCGTTCGCGGGGTTCTCCTCGGTCGCGAGGAACTTCAGCCGGAGCTTGTGGACGCGCGTGACGATCTGGTCCCAGGCGGAGTCCACGACGGCCGGCTCGTACGGCTTCTCGGACCCGGCGGGATTCGACCAGCCGAAGAGCTGGCGCTGCTCCACCGGATCGAGCTTCGTGAAGAACTCCGAGAAGCCGAGCGCGCGGTCGGCCTTCGTGAAGAGGAAGAAGATCGGGTAACGGATGTCGAGCAGGCGCTGGATGTGGATGAGCTTCTGCCGGATGTTCTGCGCCTTCTTGTCCTGCTCCTCCGGCGTGTCCTCGAGGAGCGACGTGCACGGGATGACGACGAGAACGCCGTTGATCGGGCAGTAGCCCCGGTGCTTCCGCAGGAGCTTCAGGAAGCTCGACCACTCCGACGCGTCGGGGGCCGCCTCCTCCTGGAACGTGAAGCGCCCGGCCGTGTCGAGGATGACGGCCTCGTTCGCGAACCACCAGTCGCAGTTGCGCGTCCCGCCGGCTCCCGAGAGCGCGTCTCCGCCCACGGGAAACTCGAGGCCGGAGTTCTTGAGCGTCGTGCTCTTCCCCGACTGCGGCTCCCCGATGAGGAGGTACCAGGGGAGCGAGTAGATGTCGAGCCCGGCTCCCTTCAGGTTCTGCACGGCCTCCAGCCACTTGACGGAGAGGTCCTTCAGCGCCTCGCGCACCTCTTCCTTCGACGCGCCTCCGGACTGCGAGTCCTTGCGGAGCTCGCCCTCGAAGGCCCGGCCCTTCTGCTTCTCGCGGCCCTTGCGCAGGAATTCGAAGAGGACGACGGCCGCCACGACGACGAGCAGCCCGAGGAGGAAGAGCCACCAGTACTTCTCGAGGCCGAGGAGGCGGATGAGGAAGTAGCCGAGGGGGATGAAGAGGACGACGCCCGCGAGGTACTTGAGCGGCTTCGGAAGCCCCTGGATCAGCGACAAGAACTCCTGCATGGCGTCTACACCGGCACCATGGCCTGCACGACGGTCCTCAGGTCGTCGACCGACCGGGCCCACATGAGCCACGTGATCGCGTAGTAGAGGAAGAGGATGCCCACGCCGACGATCGCCACGCGCGCGAGCGTCACGGCCGGAGAGAGCTTCCGCGCCGGCGCCGCCGTGACGTGGTACGCGTCGGGCGTGATCTTCTCGCCCACGTCCGCGAGGTACTCCGCGAGGATCCGGTAGACGCGGTTCTTGGCCTCCACGGCCTTCTCGGGGCGCTCGCGGTACTTGCCGCGGAACCCGAGCGCGAGCCCGGTGAAGACGATCGCCGCGAGCTCGACGTCCTCGGGCCGGAGCTCCTTGGCGATCGAGAAGTACTGGTCGCCTCCGATGTTCGTCTTGAAGTACTTCTCCTCGAAGAGGTGCTGCTCCCACTCGGCGCTGTGGTCCCAGCCGGAATGGAGGAGGATCTCGTCCGCGAGGACCACGAGCGGGTACCGGGCCTTCTCGTAGAGGGCGTCGAGGCGCGGGTCTCCGCGGGCGGCACGCGCCTGCTCGCTGAAGATCTCCTCGAGGTCCGCGGCGACGACGCCGGGCTCGAGCTTGACGCCGCGGCGGATCTTCTGGCGGAACGAGCTGAGGAAGAGGAAGAGGCGCGAGCAGATCCGGAACAGGTCGGTCGTCGACGTGCTATCCACGGGTCGCGCTCACCGGCTTCGTGACGACGTAGAGGAAGAACTTGAGCTTCGGGTCGAGCGTGCCGGAGATCGCCATCACGTGGTCCTTCACGACGTTCGCCCAGTAGATCCCTTCCTTCTCGATCGAGAAGTAGAAGTGGTCGTCGCCCGCCGGAAGACCCGACGGGATGCGCTTGAGCATCTCGAGGTCGAGACCGAAGAGGCGCCGCTGCCTCAGGAGCGGGATGTCGTGCACGGCACCGACCTTCATCGTGTTGAGCCGCTCCTTCAGCTCGCGCTCCGGGAGGTCCGTCTCCACCGAGAGGTAGAACTCCGCCTCGCTCGTGAACCACTCGGCCTTCAGGTCCGCGACGAGGAGGTCCTCCCTCAGGACGAACTCCACCCGGATGAACCGCGACGCGACGACCTTCTCCGTGAGGAGCTCGATGTTCTGGCAGATGTCGAAGAAGCAGGGGCCGAGACGGTCGTGGTCGTAGAGCGGGACCTTCAGCGGCCGGCGCCCGTCGTCGAAGATGGCGAGGTCCCCGAGCAGCCGCGCGAACTCGCAGTAGACCGGGAACGGGTGCACGCGCGGGATCCGCGTGAGCTGCTGGAGGATGTAGACGAAGCTGCCGAGGATCTTCAGCTTCATCAGCGTCTGCCAGCCGGACGTCCCCTCCGACTCGAGGGCCAGGCGTCCCGAGGCCACCTCGGCCAGCACGAGCCGGTGCTTGGCTTCGAGCCGGTTCGTCACGGACTCGCAGAGGGTCTGGAGCGCCGCGGACGCCCCGATCTCGGTCACGGGCGGGATGAAGTCCCTGGAGAGGACCGGGAAGTTCTTTCCCTGTCCCGAGCGCTCGACGATGGCGATCGGGATGCACTCGTAGCCGTCCCGGTTCTCGGTGCCGAAGAAGAGGCGCCCGTTCAGGAGGCGCGTCTCGACGGGCTGGCGGTTCGCCCCGGTGTTCTCGTCCGGCACGTCGAGGACCTCGGCGGTCAGGCGCCGGTCCTGGCCGCGGCGGTCCTCGCCGGGAAAGAACGTGTTCGGCGCGTCCTCGCGGAACACCGGGACTCCGAGAAAGACGTCCATCCGGCCCCCGGCCTGCTCGAGCTCCGCCTTGAACGGGCGCGGGAAGACCCGGAAGTTCGAGCCGGCCGACAGGATCGATCCGTCCTTCAGCTTGGCCTCGACGTCGCGCAGCTCGAAGACGTGGTTCTCCAGCTGGTCGGCGGCGACGTCCACGCGCGTGATGCCCCAGAAGAAGGGCTGGATGCGGCGCACCTCGTCCTGGAGCGATTCCTCCCGGAACCGCTCCGCCGACTGCAGGTGATGCGGCCGAAGGAACATCCCCTCGGCCCAGAGGACAGGCCGGGCTTTCTTCACGGCTGGACGATCGAGAATTCCCGGTCGCGGACCTGGACCCTGATCTTCTTGCCCTTCCACTGGTTCCGGTTGAGGACGACGAGGTAGCGGCCGGGGTCGTCACTCTGGAAGCGGTAGTCCGCGACGATGACGAGGAACTTGTCGTCCTTGGTCGCCGGAACGGTCAGCTCCTTCTCGCAGCGCCCCTCTCCCTGCTGGAACGTGGCGGTGCGCGTCCGGTCCCTGAGGGAGTCGCGGAGCGGGTCGTAGAACCACTTTTCGTTGAGGGCCCGGATCCTCTGCACCTCGGGCTCGGTGGCCCGGATGACGTCGACCGTGAGAAGAGTCCCGCCGTTGATCTCGGGCGAGCAGCGGAACTCGACCGTCGCCGCGGCGGACCCGCAGCCGCCGGCGAACACGGCCCCGGAGACGGCGAGGAGGAGCGCGGCGAGTCGAAGGGTCCGGTCGGCTTTTCCGTCGGATGTCGGCATCGCGTCTACTTCCTCTTGTTGAGCTTCTGGTACTCCGCCTGCGAGACGTGTGCGGCCGCCTGGAGGACCTGATCCTGGACGAGATCGGGGTTGAGGTCCTTCACGAGGTCGCGATACTGATTCCACCATTCCGCCGTCTCCCCGCGGAGCTTCCACCCCGCTCCCGGTTTGCCCGCCTCGATGACTGACGGGCTGATTCTCTTCCAGAGCCTGGTGAACCACAACTTCGGCGCCTCGTGATGTCCCGCCGAGATGGCGACCTGCCAGCGCCTGAGCTCGGCGAGATAGTCCCGCACGTCGTCGGGGTTCACGTCCTTGCCGTCGGCGGCCGCGGTGAGGAAGCCGCTGAGCCGGTCGCGGAAGTTCGGCAGGCGGAAGTTCGCGGTCTCGGCGCCCGGCATCGTCATCGCTTCGACGAGGCCGAGCGTGAAGGTCTCGACGTCCTGGGCGAAGCGCAGCACGTCGCGAAGAACCGCGAGCCGGGGCTCGAGGGCCGGACCCTTGTCACCCTCCGGGCCCAGCAGCGCCCGCCACGGAAGGGTCCCGCCCGTCGCCGACTTCGGCGCGGCCGCGGCGGCCGCCGCCGCCGGCCGGGACGTCGCCTCGGCGAGCCGCCGCTCCAGCTCGGCCACGCGCCGCCGGAGGCGGGACTCCTCGACGTTCGGGACGTCTCCGGGCTCGGCGACGGGAAACTGCAGGCGGAGCTGCTCGAGGACGTGCGGCCTCTTGTCGGGCGTGAGGGTGTGGAGCTCGCGCACGACGAGCGACTTGAGCGCCTCGCGCCGGTCGGCCGGCGTCGAGAAACGGTACGCGGCGCTCTCGCGGAGCAGCTCGTCCGCGAGCTCGCGCGCCCTCCGGTCGAGGGCGACCTCGTCCTGGGTGAGACGGGCGGGGGGTGACGCCCCGCCGCCCCGGGGGGCGGCTTCGGGCGCCGGACCGCGGCGAGGCGGCTCCGCCCGCCGTCCCGCGGCCGCCTTCGGGGCCTCCTCCGCCGGGGCCCGGACGGGTGCGGCCGGCCGCGCCGGCGGAGGCGCGGGCGACGGCCGCTCGTCCTCGGCCGCGAAGGCCGGGAGCCGGCGGGCGAGCCAGGAGCCGACGGCGCTCTCCTCGTCGCGTCGCAGCAGCTTGAGGAGCTCGTGGCGGAGCGTCGTCTCGAGGTCCATCGCCGAGGATTCGATGCTCCGGCGCTGGCACTCCTCGAGAAGGAAGCCGACCTTCGGGGACAGGATCAGCTCGTCGGAGCCCGTCTTCAGGCCGAGCGGCTGCAGGAAGAGGTCGTTGAGCCACTCGTACGGCCCCGTGAAGAGCCGTCCCTCCCAGAGCTCCGCGAGCGCCTGTTCCCGCGACCAGTTCGCGTCGCGCAGGATGCGCTGGATGCTCGCGCTGCGCGAGCGCAGGAGCGCGTCGCAGAGGTGTCGCGTGTCGGCGAAGAGCTCGCCGCGCTGGGTCGCCGCCTCGCGGGCGCCGCGCACGATGCTCTGGACGGCCGGATCCGGCCACGCCTCTCCCCTCAGGACGCGCGGGAAGGGCATCTCCGGGAGGGGCGCGTCGACGAACCGGACGCGGACCGGAGTCGAGGACACGAGAAAGACGTCGCCGGGCTGGATCTCGACTTCGCCGCTGACCTGCCCGGCCCGCGTGGAGGTCCCGTTCGTGCTCGCGTTGTCCTTGAGGAAGAGCCGCCCGCGCTCGAAGCGGACCTCGGCGTGGGCGGACGAGACCCCGTAGCCGTACGACAGGACGAACTCGTTGTGCGTGCTCGTCTTCTTGTCCAGCGAGACCCGGCCGATGTGGATGGTGGCGGACGCTTCCGAGGCCTGCGTCACGTGGCGGAGGCCTTCCATCGGCCCGAGCCAGACCTCGACGGCCACGAGGACCGGCCGGCTCACGTCCGCCCTCCGGACGAGCGCTCGTCCTCGCCGATCTCGGCGAGAACCTGCTGGATCTCGACGTGGATCGGCTGCCGCTCGAAGAGGAGCGACTGCAGCTCCGAGAGGATCCGGACCGTCTCGGGCAGGATCCTCTCGAGCTTCTCTTCCCGGAACAGCGCGTCGAAGTCGGCGGGTCCGGTCGCGACGGAGAACCCCGTGACGCGGGTGACGAGCCGGATGCCCAGGAGGATCGCCCGGTCCCACAGCGCGTCCGGAAGGGCGTTCGGCCGGTTCGCGCGGCGGTCGTCACGGCCCCAGAAGACCTGCGTCTTCGAGAAGGCGGGCGCCGCTTCGGGAGCGCGCTTGAGAAGCGCGGCGAGCGTGACCTCCCGCGTCGCCTCCGGGGCCCAGGCCGCCAGCTCGCGCTCGAGCCTCGCGGCGGCCTTGAGGACGGCGGCGAGGTCCTGGTCGTCGTTCGCGAGCAGGAGGCGGAGCAGCGAGACGCCGAGGGCGTAGAGGTCGGTCGGCGCGCCGAAGTCCGGGAAGACGCGGTAGCGGGTGCCGGGCAGCTTCGTGCCGATCGCGAGGCGGAGGCGCTGAAGGCCGCTCTCCTCGAGCTCGAGGAGGTCGCTCGCGAAGAGCGTCTCGTCCGAGCGGATGCTCCCGGGCGTCGCCCGGACGGCGAGGCCCGTGAAGCCGAAGCCGAGCGTCGGGTCCGGAATCGACAGGAAGATCGTGTCCCGCGTCTTCGGGGCGGGGTACAGGCCGTACGCGTCGGACAGGCGGCCGCGCAGGCGGAAGCGCCGCGCCGCGGTCCCTTCCTCGTCGATGTCCGTGAAGACGAACTCTCCCGGCCGGTACCCGGCGAGGCGGAACTCCTGCACCTCGGGGGCCGCGTAGGGAACGGTCAGACCGTGACCGGGCAGCACCACCGTGGGGGAGCCCGGAGCCGGGAGCGTGGCGGTGGCGGCCGCGAGCCCGTGGATCTGGACCTGGAACGTCCAGAAGACGGGGAGCCCCTCGCCGGCTCCCGAGAGCGCGAAGAGAAGGTGGCGGGGATGGAGGTCGAGGTGCGGGCGGCCGGTGGCCCGGGTGTAGTCGATGACGCCCTCGAGGATCTGCCGGAAGGCCGTCAGCTTCAGGAAGAGGACCTCGACGGCGTCGAGACCGGAGCTCTCGGACGGAAAGAGCAGCCTGCGGGTCGGCGCCGGCGGCCGGACGAGCCACGCCCAGCGCGGGGGGAACGCGCCGCCCGCCTTCGGGGCCGGAACCGGAAGGTCCTCCCACGGCCTGCCGCCGAGGGCGTCGGCGAGCGCTTCGAGATCGAAAGGCGCCGCGACGGTGAGCAGGAACGGCGACCCGTAGAAGGTGAGGGGCACGAAGAGGTCGCGGACGTCCGCGCCGCCCGCCGCCGGACCCGAGCGCGCCGCGCGGGCGGTCTCGGCCCCGACGGCGGCCACCGCCTCCTCCTCGGTCCAGGTCTCGCGGAGCGCGCGCGAGAGGTCTTCGAGGAGGTCGGTGGCCGAGCGGACGGTGACGCGCGGCGCCGTGACCCTCGACGTCGTGTAGACCGTGGCCGCGTCGCCCGCGCCCGCGCACGGCTCGCACCTCAGGAAACGCTCGGGCGTCGACGCGAAGGACGGCAGCCCCGCGCTCGCGAGCCACGCCTCGTCACGGCAGAGCGACAGCGGGCGACGGCAGCGCGGGCAGGGCGGGACGAAGAACGAGCGTCCCGGAATCGAGTAGAGGAGCGGCGGGAGACGGCGGGCGTCTTCGCCCCCGCCCGCGTCGACGCGGATGAGGCGCGGGAAGTGGGGCGACGCCGCGGGCAGCTCGGCGAGGCGCGCGTTCTCCCTCTCCCACCGTTCCTCGAGGTCGCGGTTCGTCATGCCGAACGACGCCGGCTGCACGCCCTCCGGCCACGCGTCCGGCAGCAGCTTCAGCGCGCAGAGCTCGAGGAGGGTGCCGTCATCCCCCTTCACGGCGGCGAGGTACACCCGCGCGAGGTCGTCCGCTTCCGAGAGCCGGACCCAGGGGCAGCGCCCGCCGTCCGGACCCGCGGCGTCGAGGACGAGGTGAAGGCCGAAGGGAGCGTGCGCCGCGGCGAGAGGCAGGAGTTGCACGGTCGCGGTCCCACGGGGCGCTTGCACTGTTCACGATGATCGGATTCCCCCGGGGCAACGTCAAGAAGGCGGCGCAGCGCGGCGCCGCGCTCGGGGGCGCCCGCGCGCTAGCACCGGAAGAGCAGGCGCTGCTTGCCGAGGACGAGGACGTCTCCGTCCTCGAGTCTGTGGCTCTCGACGAGGCGGCCGTTCAGGGCCACGCCGTTCTCCGAGCCGAGGTCGGCGACGAAGCACCCGTCGGGCCCGACCGTGACCTGCGCGTGCCGTCGGGACACGTCCGGAGAGGGCAGCTGGATGTCGCTCTGCGCGAGACGCCCGATCACCGAGATGCCGGGCTTCAGGACGAATTCCTTCACGGGCTCGTCGCCTTCGAGGAGCGAGAGCCGGGCGCGCGGCAGGATCATCGTCGCGCTGTGAGGCGGCGCCTCCGGCTCGACCTCGGCGGCCGGCGCCTCCCGCGAGGACGGGACGCGGGCGCCGTGAGCCAGCGGCCGCGGGGCGGTGATCGCGGTCCCGTCGGGCGTCAGGCCGTCTTCCGCCGCCTGCATGGCGTAGGGGGCGGGCGGGACGTGCGGCGGGGGCGCCGCACGCGCGGGCGCCGGCGGCGGGGGAAGGGGCGGTGGGGGAGGCGCGGTCGGGCGAGGCGCCGGCGCGGGCCGCCCGGCCGGAATCGGCGCGGCCGCGGGCGGCCCCGGTGTCGGGGGCACGGCTTGCGGCGCTCCGGCCTCGAGCTCCTCCTCGGAGCGGAACGCGGCCGCGAAGGTGCTGCGCATGCGGAGCACCTCCTCGAGGTCGCGGCGCTCGTCGCCGAGGCGCTTCTCGCAGTCCGCGACCTGCTTGGCGAACTCGGCGTCCGGGAACTCCCCGAGGTCGCGGCGGAACTCGAGCTCTTCCTTCTCGAGCGAAAGCTGCTGCACGGCCCGCTCGACCGTGACGCGCACGGCCTTCAGGCGCTGGTACTCGCGGAGCGCCTTCTCCCTCAGGGGCTGGGATCCGCGCGCGAGCTCGTTCCGGCGCGCCTCGTAGTCGCCCTTCACCCGCGCGTAAACGACGGGGGAGACGTTCGAGCTGCGGGCCTCCATCTTCGCGAGGCGGGCCTCGAGCACGGACTCCTCCTGGCGGATCCGAACCAGCTCGTCGATCGCGGACAGGTCGATCTGGTTGAGTTCCGTTCTCATCGAGGCGTCTCCCCGGAAGATCCAGTGTAGCGCCTCGGACGGGCGGGCCCGTTACCCGCCCGCGTGCTCGCGGAGCGCGGTGAGGAGGTCCCCCCACCAGAGACCGATCATCCGCGCGAACGCCGCGCCCGCGAGGCCGTGCCGCGCGGGGTGGTCCGCCGGGAGCGCGCTCCAGCCCGAGTGCTGAACGGTGACGAGAGTGCCGTCGCCCTGCGCGACGAAGCGAACCACGACGCGCGTGGATTCGTGGGGTTTGAAATTCACGCCGCGCCACTCGAGCTCGAGGACGGACGGCGGCTCCCACGTCAGGACGCGCCCGACCGCGTGCGTACGCGCCTTCGGCGGCTCGCCCCACGTCTCGAAGAGGCGCCCGCCCGGCCCCGGCTCGAAGGCGAGGACACCCCGCCGCGCGCCCGCGATCCGGAAGCGCGGCCCCTGCCGCCACCAGAGGTTCGTTTCGCGCGTGAAGACGTCCCAGGCCGCGGCGGGAGGGACGTCCACGAAGACGGACACCCTCGCGGAGTCTCCCGGAGGTGCCTCGCTCAACGCTTCTTCCTCGTCCGCCGGCCCGACCGCTCGGCGTGCCGCTTGAACGCGGCGAGCTCGAGCGCCCAGAAGCGCTCGACGTCGGCAACCCAGGCGCCGAGCGCGTCGAACGGCTCGGGCCGGAGGCGGTAGACGCGCACGCGCGCGTCGCCGGCCTCGGCGCCGCCATGCGCCTCCTCGACGAGCCCGGTCGTCCTCAGGACGCGCAGGTGCCGGCTCATCGCCGGCGCGCTGATCCCGAGGGACGCCGCGAGCTCCCCCGCCCGCCGGGGCTTCACCCGCAGGAGGTCCACGGCGCCGCGGCGCGTCGGATCGGCGAGCGCCGCGAGCGTCCGGTCGAGGTCGCTCACCCGGACGTCTTCGCGCTGCGCAGCCTCTCGGCGAACCACCAGTGATGGCCGCCGACGTCCACGCACTCGTAGCTCCGGTCCGACCAGTAGTCCTCGCCGTAGTCCGAGACCTTCGGCTCGACGACCACCGTCGCGCCCCTCGCGCGGGCCCTCGCGCAGTGCGCCTCGACGTCGTCGACGTACACGAACATGTTCTGCGTGTTTCCGCCGCCGACCTGCGCGGGCTCCGCATGTACGGGAACTTGTCGGCCTTGTCCGCGGCACCGGCGACCATGACCACCCCGTCGCCGAAGACGAGCTCGGAGTGCTCGATGCGGCCGCCGTCGCCCTCGACCTTCAGGCGCACCTCGAAGCCGAACGCGTCGCAGAGCCAGTCGATCGCCTGCGCCGCGTCGTCGTAGTAGAGAGAGGAGGAGATGCGGGGCCAGCCGGGAGGGGTGGGTTTCGTCGGCTTCATGGGGCCTCCGGAGGGAAAGGACACTTAAGAATTCTTAGAATAGTTAATGCAATACGGAAATAGTGGAACGCCGGGGCCCGGATGTCAAGGCCCTCGCGCGGGGGGCGGGCGGCGCCCGGCCTCTTCACCTTCTAAGAAAATCTCCCGGGGTTCTTTTCGGACGCGAGGATCGGCGCGGCGGTTAGTCGGGCAGCGACTCGCGCGTGAGGTTGCGGTTCGCGTCCTTCCCGACCCAGATGTTGTCCTCGACGCGGATGCCGCCCATCGGGATCAGACGGTCCACGAGCGCCCAGTCGACGGCGGCGCGGTGCGGGCCTTCCCGGACGGGATCGAGGAGCATCGGGATGAAGTACAGGCCGGGCTCGACCGTGAAGAGCATGCCTTCCTCGATCGGCCGGACCGTCCGGAGGGCCGGGTGGTCCGAAGGCGGCGGCGCGGGCGTGCCCGTGCGGTCGGCCTGGCGGCCCGCGACGTCGTGCACCTGCAGGCCGAGGAAGTGGCCGAGGCCGTGCGGGAAGAACGGGAACGTGAGGCGCGTCGCGACCGCCTCCTCGCCGGAGATCCTGAGGACCCCGACCTCCCGGAGGAGGTCCCCCACGTACCGCTGGGCGCGGAGGTGGAAGTCGCGGTAGTGGAGCGGGGGCCGCGCCTCGAGGCAGAGCTTCGCCTGGAGCGCCTTCATGCCCTCGAGGAGGCGCGCGAACGCCGGCTCGACGCCGTCCTTCACCCACGTGCGCGTGATGTCGGACGCGTAGCCGTTCACCGTCGCGCCGGCGTCCACGAGGAGGACGTGCGCGGGGGCCGCGAGGGGGCCGCGCTTGCCGTGGTAGTGGAGCGTCGCGGAGCGGTCGTCCAGCGCGACGATCGACGTGTACGGGAGCCTCTCCTCGACGTCGCCGATCGCCGTGAGGTAGGCGTGGTGGAGCTCCATCTCCGAGGCGCCCGCGCGGAACGCCTTCTCGAGTGCGCGGTATCCGGGAGCGGCCTTCGCGTTCGCGGCCGCCACCTGCGCCGCCTCCCACGCGGTCTTGTACGAACGCTCCCAGTCGAGCCGGGCGACGAGGCCGTTCGGGTTCACGTTCTGCGGGCGGAAGCCGTGCGCGGCCGCCTCGTCGGCGGACCCGCCCACGAACGCGGTGCGCGCGAAGCCGTTCCCCGCCGCCTTCCACGCCGCCTCGGCGGTCCCGACCTCGACGACGTCGAATTCCCGCGCGACGAACTCGGGCGCGGGCGCCGGCGGCGCGTACCAGTAGTCGCGCGGCTGGACGCGCACGAGGCGGGGCCGCTTGCCGGGGACGACGTCGAGGAGATGGTACGGGCCCTCGACGGGAGCCCAGTGCGCGAAGGTCGGCGTCGGGTGGAACGGCGCGTCGTTGTCGTCGGCGAAGTACGTGAACGGGACGCCGGAGTGCACGAGCATCCGGTCGAAGCCGGTCTCCTCGAGAGCCCGCGCGGTCGTGGCCGCGAGATGGGCGAGGTGTTCCGCGTAGAGATCGGCCATGGCTCTCCTCAGGCGGGCTCGAGGCCCAGCCCTTCCGCCAGTTCGACGAGACGCTTGAGGGTGTCGTGGAGGTCGCGCCGCGCGCTCTCGATCTCGGCGCGCAGCCCGTCGAGCTTCTGCTCGGCGGCCGCGCCGGCCCGGGCCCGGGCGGCGGCATAGTCCTCCTGGAGCTTCTCGAGCCGCGCCGAGGCCCCGAGACGGGTCGCCTCGAGCTCGACGAGCGCCGCGTGGGCGGCGACGCTCGCGGCCGAGCGGATCTCCTCCCACCGCGCCGTGAGGGCGTCGGCGGCGTCCGCCGCGAGGAGCGGCGGGGCGGCGGTCGCGCCCGCGCCCGACGTGAGGCGCGCGATGACCGAGGCCGTCGGGGCGCGGCGCAGGCCCTTCACGACTCCGAGCTTCTCGCCGAGCCAGAGCACGTAGAAGCTCGCGTCGAGCTGCCACCAGCGGAAGCCCTGCGCGGCCGAGCTCGGGTAGAAGTGGTGGTTGTTGTGCCAGCCCTCGCCCATCGTCACGAGGGCGAGGATCATGCTGTTGCGGCTCGTGTCCGTCGTCGGGAAGACGCGGCGCCCGAAGACGTGCATGATCGAGTTGATCGCGAAGGTGCCGTGCCAGAGGAAGACCGTCGCGACGAAGTAGCCCCACACGAGGCCGGTCCAGCCGAAGAACGCCCAGCACAGGAAGCCGTAGAGCATCGTCGCGGCGTACTGGTTGCGGTCCAGCCAGCGGAGCTCGGGAAACTTCGCGAGGTCGGGGATCCGCGAGAAGTCCGTCGCGTCGTACTGGCCCGAGAGGATCCAGCCGATGTGGCTCCACCAGAAGCCGTCCTGCTTCGGGCTGTGGATGTCCTCGGGCGTGTCGGAGTACTTGTGGTGGTGGCGGTGGTTCGAGGCCCACCACAGGACGCCCTTCTGCGCGGCCGTCTGGCCGAGAAGGGCGAGGAGGAACTGCGGCACGCGGGAGAGACGGTAGGACTTGTGCGAGAAGTAGCGGTGGAAGCCCGCCGTGATCGCGAACATGCGCAGCGTGTAGGAGGCGACGCGCCAGCGCGACACCCTTCCACGAGAGGCCGGCGAACGCGACGCCGACGACCGCGGCGACGTGGACGAGCGCGAAGCCGGACGCCGCGACGGGCCGGACGTGGTGGCGGCGCGCGGGAGGCGGGGCCGGAGCGGGGATCTGGGACATGGGAGGAAGTCCTTCGAAGGGAAGATCGCCCGGCGCAGGCCGGGCGACATGATCCTATGCTTCTGCGGGTCCCCGCACAAAGCGGGGAATCGCTCGGAGGGAACCGGTCACTTCGTGGCCGGGGCGGGAGCCGCCGGCTTCGGGGCCGGCTTGTTCGCCTCGACCGTGATCTCGAGGTCGACGTCGTCCGAGAGCATCGTCGTCTGGTCGACGACCGCGTTCCAGCTCACGCCGAAGTCCTTGCGGTTGAGCTTGCCCGTCACGTCGAAGCCGGCCTTCTGCCCGCCGCGCCCGTCGTTCGCGAAGCCGTTCGAGACGACCGTCAGCGTGACGGGCTTCGTGACGCCGCGCATCGTGAGGTCGCCGGTCACGTCCCAGGTGTCCTTGCCCTTCGCGGCGATCTTCGTCGACTTGAACGTGATCTCCGGGTACTTCGCCGTGTCGAAGAAGTCGGCCGAGTTGAGGTGCTTGTCGCGGGTCGGGTTGCCCGTGTCGATGCTCGTCGCGTCGATCTTGAGCTCGACGGAGCTCTCCTCGGGCTTGTTACGGTCGAGGGTGATCGTCCCCTCGAACTTCGCGAAACGGCCGCCGACCTTCGAGACGAAGTGGCGCACCTTGAATCCGAACTGGGTGTGGGCCTTGTCGAGGACGAACGTCTCCTTCTCGGCGCGCGCGGAGGCCGCGGCGAAGAGGAGGGTGAGCGCGAGAGGGACGAGAGCACGGCGACGGAGCATGGGATCGGTTCTCCTTTTCCGATAGAGTGGGGCGACGCCCCGGGAACCCGCGAGTGTAGCGGGAATGCGCTCCGGGGCCCGTGACGGATCACACGGAGAGGACCCCATGGCCGAAGCCGCCGTCCAGGATTTCAAGAGCCACCGCCGCTGGGACCCCTGGTATCACTTCTTCGCGGCCCCGGTGCTCGGGATCGCGTTTTTCGTCCAGCTCTGGCACGCGTTCAAGGAGCCCTCGGGCTGGACGATCTGGGAGGCGGTCGTCGCGGCGGCCCTCGCCGTCCTCGCCCTGAAGGCCCGGACGTTCGCGCTGAAGGTGCAGGACCGGATCATCCGGCTCGAGGAGCGCCTGCGGCTCGGCGCCCTCCTCGCCGAGCCGCTCCGGAGCCGGGTCGGCTCCCTCACCGACCAGCAGCTCATCGGGCTGAGGTTCGCGTCGGACGCCGAGGTCGCCGGCCTCGTCCAGGCCGCGCTCGACGAGGACCTCAGCGGCGAGGCGATCAAGAAGCGCGTCACGAGCTGGAGGCCGGACTTCTCGCGCGTCTAGCCGATCCGCGGTCCCGCCGTCCGCAGGAAGTCCTGACGCGCGCCGTCGATCGCCTCCCGCGCCGCGAGGCTCAGGCGGTCGACGTCCTCGTCCGTCATCCCCGCCGTCGGGATCGGCGGCAGGAACCGCACGCGGACGACGCCCGGGCGGACCATCCAGCGGTGCGCGTCGAGAACGGTCCACATCGGGGACGTCGCGAACGGGACGACGGGCACCTGCGCGGCGATCGCGAGGTAGAACGCGCCCTTCTTGAACGGGAGCATCTCGGGCTTCGAATTGCGGTGCCCCTCGGGCAGCACCCAGACGCTCAGGCTCTCGGTCCGGATCCTCTGGGCGGCCGCCCGGAGCGACTCGCGCGCGGCCGCGGCGTTCGAGCGGTCGATCAGGATGTGCTTGGAGACCTTCCAGAGCCAGCCGAAGACGGGGATCTTGAGGATCTCCTTCTTGCCGACCGCGACGCTCCTGTCGGGGAAGAACGTCGACCACGTCGCGATGTCGAGGTTGGACTGGTGGTTCCCGACGACGACCGCGGGCCGCGTCGCGAGGAGCGTGTCGAAGCTCTCGACGGCGACCTTCCAGAAGAGGAAGCGCGTCATCACGAAACCGAAGCTCCGGATCCAGACGAGGGCGGCCTTCTCGCCGTCGCGAAAGAGCGCGTAATGGAGGAGCGCGACGGCCGCGAACCCGATGAAGGACAGTCCGCCGACGGCGCAGGCGAGGAGGAAATACACGCGGTAAACGAGGCGGCGGAGGACTCCGCCGAGTCCGCCGGACGGAGACGGCATGCCGCATTATCGACGGGATGGCGGACGCGGCGGGGCTGGCGATCCTCGGCGGAGGGGCGGCGGGCCTCCTCGCGGCGATCCGCGCCGCCGAGGCGGGCGCCTCCGGCGTCGTCGTCCTCGAGGCGGCTCCGCAGGCGGGCCGCAAGATCCTCGTGTCGGGCGGCGGGCGCTGCAACGTCCTCCCGATGGAGGAGGCGCGCGAGCGCTTCGTCTCGGCCGCGCCGCCGCGGGTCGTCGGCCGCTACCTCGCGCGCGTGCCGCTCGAGGCGCAGCGGGCGTTCTTCGAGGAGCTCCTCGGCGGGCCGCTGCGCGAGGAGCCGGAGGGGAAGAAGCTCTTCCCGCCGTCGAACCGCGCGAAGGACGTGCGCGACGCGCTCGTCGCGCGGGCCGTCGCTTCGGGCGCGGTGATCCGGACGGGCGCCGTCGTGCGGGAGGTCGGCCGGGCCGGCGGCGGCTTCGCGGTCCGTCTCGCGGCGGGGCCGGACGTCCGGGCCTCGCGCGTGATCCTCGCGACGGGCGGCCTCTCCGTCCTCGGCGGGGGCGCCGACGGCGCGGGCTTCGCGTGGGCCGAGGCGCTCGGCCACACGCTCGTGCCGACGTATCCGGCGCTCGTCCCCCTGACGGGCGACGCCCCCGCGCACCACGCGCTCGCCGGCGTGAGCACGAACGCGCGCGTCACGGCGAAGAACGCCGCGACCGGCGAGACGGCCGCGTCCGAGGGCGGCTTCCTCTTCACGCACCGGGGCTGGAGCGGCCCGGCGGTCCTCGACGTCTCGCACGTCGTCGAGAGGGCGGCGCGCGCCGGCGCGCGCGCCGAGGTCCGGGTCTGCTTCGGATTCGGAGAGAGAGGGAGAGAAGAGAAGAGAGAGAAGAGAAGATTTCTTCGAGTGGTCCCGAGCGGGGTGATGCGCCGGCCCGCGCGAGGGATGCCTCCGCGGTCGCTGCCTCGTGGGACGAGGCCCTGCGCCTCGGCGGCGCGTCGGGCGGAGGCGCCTCCCTTTCTTCCTTTCTAAGAAAATCTTCTTCTTCTCCTCTTTCTTCTTCCTCTCTTCCCGACCGCCTGATCCAGCTGGTGCTCGAAGACGAGCTGGCGTCGCGGATCAGCCGCTCGCGCGGCTGCCGCGCGACGCGCGGCGGCGGGTCGCGGAGACGCTCGCCGCGTTCCCGCTCCCCGCCACGGGGACCGAGGGCTATCGGACGGCCGAGGTCACCGGGGGCGGTGTCGCCCTGGACGAGGTCGATCCCGGGAGCGGGAGGAGCAAGGTCGTGCCGGGGCTGTGGCTCGCCGGGGAGGTGCTCGACGCGTTCGGGCCGATCGGCGGCTTCAACTTCCAGTGGGCGTGGGGCACGGGCTGGACGGCGGGGGAGTCGGCGGCCGGGGCCTGACGATTCCCCTTTGCCCGGGGTCCACGGTGAGACTAGGATTCTGTCTCGCTTCCGCGGAGGTGGCTTTATGGGCGTCCCGACCCGGAGCTTTCCGCCAGGGAATTTTCTCGTGGAGATTGCCGGTGCTTCAGCCGGATACGCGAGGAACCTTCAGGGGGGAGGCGCCATCGCCGACGTGATCACCGAGAAGGTCGGCGCCGATCACATCGTCCACAAGCACGTCGGCGGCGTTCGTTTCGAGGACATCGTCCTCACGTGCGATGCCGGCTTGTCCAAGACTTTTTACGACTGGGTGGACCAGACGTTCCAGTCGAAGAGCTACCTGCGCCGGGACGGAGCCGTCGTCGTCGTCGAGGGTGGCAAGGAGATATCCCGCCTCGAGTGGAAATCGGGCCTGATCACCTGGGCCGAGTTCCCGGCTCTCGACGCATCGTCGAAGGATTTCGTCGCCATGACGATCAAGATCAGCCCCGAGTTCACGCGCAGCGCCAAGGGAAGCGGGAGCCCGTCGGCACGCCGGCACGGAAGGGCTGGCTCGGCGACTGCCTTCCTCCTCAGGATCGACGGCCTGGAGGACGCCTGCAGGCACGTGTCGCGGATCGAGCCGATCGCCGTCGGATGAGGTTTCAAGCCTGTCTCGGTCGGGCAATATCGGGATGTCGAGCTGGAACCGACCGGCCACGCGGAGCTCGGCAACCTCGTCGTGACGCTTCCGGAATCCAGGGCCAGGGGTTCCAGGACTGGTTCGAGGACTTCGTGATCAAGGGAAACAGCGGCCAGAGCCGGGAGAAGCGCGGAACGCTCGACGTCGGGATCGTTCTCGCTGGAGTTCGGCAACCTCGGCATCTCCGCGATCTCGCGGCCGTCCGGCCAGGGCCCGAGGGGCATGATCCGCAAGACGAGGGTCGAGATGTACTGCGAGTCGGTCCGGTTCCACGCGGCGGCGGGATAGTCCCTCGTGGCGCGCGCCACGGCGTGTCGGCCCCGGCTATCTCTTCGGCTCGTCCCACCACTTCGAGAGCCGCCCCGCGGGCTGCGACGGCGCCGACGCGCCCGCGTGCGCGTAGTGGGAGACGTCGTTGAAGAGCGTGAGCCGCGCCTGCGACGGCCCCTTGAAGTCGAGGATGTTCAGGCACGCCGGGCTCTGGTCGAGGCGGTCGCGGTACGTCCGCGGGTCGAAGCCGATGAGCGCCGAGAGGAGGAGCCGGATCGTCGCCTTGTGCGAGACGACGAGGAAGGAGCGTCCCGCGTGCTTCGTCACGAGGGAGACGAGGGCGGGGAGCGCCCGCGCCGTGACCGCGAGGCCCGTCTCGCCGCCCTTCGGCGCGAACGTGTACGGATCCGTCTCCCAGCACGCGTACTCGTCGGGCCAGAGGGCCTCGACCTCGGCGCGCGTCCGGGCCTCCCAGCGGCCGTGCGAGACCTCGCGGAACCCGTCGACCGGGAGCACCGACCGGCCGTGCGGCTCGGCGAGGATCCGCGCGCTCTCGAGCGTGCGCCGCATCGGGCTCGCGTAGACGGCTGCGAGCGGCTCCTTCGCGAGGCGCGCCGCGAGATGGTGCAGCTGCTCGCGGCCTTCCGCCGAGAGGTCGACCTCCGTCTCGCCCGCGAACCGGTCCTCGGCCGAGAGCGTCGTCGCGCCGTGGCGGACGAGGAAGACGCGCGTCGGCATACGAGTCAGCCTTTCACGAGGAAATTCCGGGAAGAAAGAATTCTTCGAATGGTCGCGCGGTGGTCGCCCTGGAGCTCGATGAAGCCGCTCGCCGCGCTTCCGACGGTGCCGCCCGCCCCCACCGCTCGCCTGAGCTCCTTCCCCAGACCTTCCAAGAACTCTTCATTCTTCGGAAGCCCGTCGAGAACCGTCACCATCTTGCCGCTCCGGCCCGCCTTCTCGAGCCGCAGCTTGACGACGACCTTCGCGGGAACCTTCTCCTCGACCTTCGAAGAGCATTTGCAATCGTCCGCCGGCCAGCCGCACGTCGCGCAGACGCGGCCTCCCGCCGTGGAGTAGACGAGCCGGACGGGGTCGCGCCGGTTCACGCCGGGATTATGCTCGGCGCCCATGGCCGATCCGATCGCGGCGCCGCCCCGCGTCTTCGTCCCCCCGGGCGCGATCGAGGTGCATGCGGTGCGCTCCTCGGGCCCCGGGGGCCAGAACGTCAACAAGGTCGCCTCGAAGATCCTGCTCGAGGTGGATCTCTCGAAGGTGGAGGGGCTGGACGAGCTCGCGCGCCGGCGCCTCGCGACGCTCGCGGGCCGCCGCCTCGGCGCGGACGGCATCCTGCGCGTGACGGCGCAGCGGAGCCGCGACCGCTTCCGCAACCTCGAGGAGGCCCGCGGGCGAGTCCGGGACCTCCTCGGGAAGGCCCAGCTCGCGCCGAAGGCCCGCCGTGCCACGCGGCCGTCCCGCGCCGCGAAGGAGAAACGCCTGAGGGCCAAGCGCGTCGCGGCGACGCTGAAGGCGCGGCGCGGCGCGGTCCGCGACGAAGACTGACGCGGTCAGGCCCAGGCGCCGGAGGCGGGCTTCTTGATCGGCGCGGGCCGGCGGTCGTCGCCGACGTTGACGTAGGTGACCTCGGCTTCCGTCACCTTGACGACGTTGCCCGGCTCCTTCCAGCGCTCCGCGGTGACGGTCACCTTCACCTTGATCGACGTCGTCCCGATGTGCACGACCTTCGCGTAGAAGCTCACGACGTCGCCGACGTACACGGGCTCGTGGAAGACGACCTCGTCCATCTTGACGGTGACGACGAGGTTGCAGAACGGGCGCGTCGCGATGGCGCCGGCCTGGTCGATGTACGCGAGGAGGATCCCTCCGAAGATCGTCCCGTGCCCGTTCGTGTCGCGCGGGAGCATCGAGACGCGGATCGCCGGCTCGTGGGCGTTCGTGTCCATGCCGCGACGATACCCCGGCGCTAAGATCGCGCGCATGTCGGCCACGAAATCGGATCTCTTCCTGGGCCGGGCCGTCGACCCCGGGACGGGGAAGACGGGCGCGGACGCATTCCGCCTCGACCCGTCCGACCTGACGACGCACGGCCTGATCGTGGGCATGACGGGCAGCGGCAAGACCGCGCTGGGCATCGTCCTCATCGAGGAGCTCCTCCAGCGCGGGATCCCGGTCCTCGCCGTGGACCCCAAGGGCGACCTCGGCAACCTGCTCCTCGACTTCCCGACCCTTTCACCGGACGAGTTCGCGCCGTTCGTCGACCCCTCCGCCGGCACGCCGGAGTCCGAGGCGAAGAGGTGGAGCGAAGGCCTGGCCGGCTGGGGCCTCGGCCCGGCCGACGTGAAGGCTCTGCTCGCGAGCCGCGACGCCGTCGTCTACACGCCCGGCTCCACGGCCGGCGTCCCGCTGGACCTGTTCGGCGCGTGCGCCGCGCCCGCCGAGGGCGCGGACGAGGAGGACGGCCGCGACCTCGTGAGCTCCTGGGTCGGCGGACTCCTCGGCCTCGCGGGACGCGACGCCGATCCCGTGAAGTCGCGCGACTTCGTCTTCCTCGCCGCCTGCGTGGACGCGCTCTGGTCGGACGGGAAGACGGCCACGCTCGAGGCGCTCCTCGAGACCGCGTCGGCCCCTCCGTTCGCGAAGGTCGGCGCGCTCTCCCTCGACACGTTCTTTCCCGCGAAGGACCGCCAGGGTCTCGTCCTGGCGCTGAACGGCCTGCTCGCGTCGCCTGCGACGGCCGCGTTCCGGCAGGGCGACGCGGTCGACGTCGGCCGCATGCTCGCGCCCGCGAGGGACGGCAGGGCGCGGCTCTCGATCGTCTCGATCGCGCACCTCGGCGACGCCGAGCGCCTGTTCGTCGTCGCGACGCTCCTCGCGCGCGTCAAGGCGTGGATGCGGACGCTCCCCGGCAGCCCCGCGCTGCGCGCTCTCGTCTACGTCGACGAGATCTTCGGCTTCTTCCCGCCCTCGGCCGAGCCGCCGACGAAGAAGCCGCTCCTGACGCTCCTCAAGCAGGCGCGCGCGTTCGGCGTCGGCGTCGTTCTCGCGTCGCAGAACCCCGTCGACCTCGACTACCGGGGCCTCGCGAACTGCGGCTGCTGGTGGGTCGGCACGCTGCAGACCGAGCGCGACCGCAATCGTCTCGGCGAGGGGCTCGTCGAGGCCGGGGGGAAGGACGCGTCCGCGCTCCTCGACAAGACGAGGAAGCGCGTCTTCCTCCTGCACGACGTCCACCGCAAGGAGCCGGCCCTCGTCGAGACGCGGTGGGCGATGAGCTACCTGCGCGGCCCGATGACGAAGTCCGACCTCGCGCGGCTGCGCGGCTCCGCGCCGCAGGGGGCGAAGAAAGCGGACGCGGCGTCCGCGCCCGCGGGCTCCGCTCCGCCGCCGCTCCCGCCCGAGTGGCCGTCGCGCTGGGTCGAGAAGCGCGGCGCAGACCTGGCGTCGGCGGCGCTCTACGTGAGGTACGCCGTGCGCTACAAGACCGCGAAGGGCACGTCGCCCGAGGCGCAGGGCGTCAAGCTCTTTCCGCTGTCGGCCGCCACGGCCGCCGACGTCCTCGAGGGCGACGCGACCGACGTGAAGCCGGAGAGCCTGCTCGAGAAGGCGCCGCGCGCGCTGCGCTACCCGGACCTGCCCTCGTGGGTGGGCCCGGCGGGCGTGAAGGCGGCGGAGAAGGCCGTGCGCTCGCGCCTCCCGGACAAGCTCGCGACGACGCTCCTGCGCGACCCGGTCACGGGAGCGCTCTCGCTTCCCGGCGAGTCGGCCGCCGACTTCGCGGCGCGCGCCGCGGCGGGGTCCGAGCCGCCGGCCGCTCTGCGCGAGAGGCTCGAGAAGAAGAAGCGCGACCTCGCCGCGGCCGAGAGCGTCGAGCAGGGAAGAGCGATGGAGACGTACGCCTCGATCGGCACGGCCGCCCTCGACGTCCTCGGCGGGTTCCTCGGGAAGAGAAAGACGATCCGCGTGAGCAAGGTCGGGTCCGTCCTGACGAAGAAGCGCATGGAGGGCACCGCCGAGGCGAGGGTCGAGGGCCTCAAGGCCGAGATCGCCGAGCTCGAGGCCAAGCTCGCGCCGCCGGACGCGACCCGGTTCGAGAAGGTCGAGGTCGTCCCGAGCGCGTCGAGCGTCGACGTCCTCTCGATCGGCGTGGCCTGGGTCTGCTGAAGAGAAGAAGAGAGAAAGAGGAAGATTTTCTTAGAAGGTGAAGAGGGGCTGGGCAAGCGCGGGCGCCGCACGGTGCGGCGCCGCGGCCGCCCGCCGCCTCATTCACCTTCTAAGAAATCTTCTCTTCTCTTCTCCTTCGGTCTCTCTTTCTCTACAATCTCCCCATGCCGAAGATTCCTCCCCGCGAGTCCGTTCGCGAGCACCCGCTCTACCGCGCCGCGATGGCGGCGCAGCACGCCGCCTACCAGCTCATGCGGGACGTGCCCGCGTCCGCGAAGGCGGACGCGACGCGCCTCGTCGGCGCGCTCGTCCACGCGGGGACGTGGGCGACGGCGATCGTGGACTCCGACGTCGCCGAGAAGGACAGGGCCGCAGCGCGCGCGGCGCTCGCGGAGTCGACCGCGCAGGCGCAGGAGATGCTCGCGCCGCTCGCGCCGTTTGCGAACGACGCGGGGATCGTGGACACGCTGGAGAAAGAGATAGGAAAGATAGAAGAGCTTAGAAAGGTTCAGAGCGAGGCGGAGCAACGGACCGAACCGGCCGCATGAATTCCCGCGGCCCTCTTCACCTTCCAAGAAAAAGCGCCTTTCCCGTCTGTGCCGAAGGCAGGTCGACGCGCGAGGGAGCCTATTCTTCTTTCTTGGTCCCCAGCACCACGAGGACGATCAGGAGCAGGAGGACGATGAGGCCGATGACGATCGTCGTCGTGCGCGACGAGCCGGCGGGCGGCTCGGGCGCGGGCGCCTCGGCCTTCGCGGGAGCGGCGGCGGTCGTGGCCGGCGCGGCGGATGCCGTCGTCGCGGGCGCGGGCGCGGCCGTGTCGGGTGCCGTGGCGGTCGTCGCGGGCGCGGCGGTGCCGGTCGCGGCGGCGGCGGCCGGCGCGGCGGGGCTCGCCGTCGACTGGGCGAAACCGGCGGACGCGGCGAGAAGGATCACGGCGAGGACGGCGGTGAGCGCGGAGCGACGTTTCATGGTCCGGAAAACTATCGGTCGCGCCTCGACGCGTCAAGCGCATCGGGCGGGCGCATGAACCGGGCCCGCGACCTCCTGCGCCTCGACGCGGCGGTCTTCCTCTCGGGCGCCGCCCTCATGGGCCTCGAGATCGTCGGCAGCCGCGTCCTGGCGCCCGTCTTCGGGACCTCCCTCTTCGTGTGGGGCGCGCTCATCACGACGTTTCTCGCGGCCCTGGCGGCGGGCTATGCGCTCGGCGGCCGCCTCGCGGACCGCCGTCCCGACCCGTCGCTTCTGGCCGGCGTGCTCGTCGCCGCCGGCGCCCTCGTGATCGTCCTCTTCGCGGCGCCCGACTTCGTCCTCGCGGCGGCCAGCGCCGCGCCCGTGCCGGACCGCTTCCGGGCGCTCCTCGCGGCGGTCGTGCTGTTCGGCCCTCCGAGCGTCCTCATGGGCGCCGTGACGCCCTTCGCGGTGCGGCTCGCCGCGAAGGAGCTCGCGCTCGTCGGTTCGGCGGCGGGGCGGCTCTCGGCCGTCTCGACGACGGGCTCCATCCTCGGGGCGTTCTCGACGGCCTTCTTCCTGATTCCGACGTTCGCGACGCGCCCGATCCTCTTCGGGCTCGGCGCCTCGCTCCTCGCCGCGGCGCTCCTGATCCCCGCGCCGAAGGCGCTCCGGCGCCTCGCCTTCGTGGCCTTCGTGGGGACCGGCGCCGCGCTCGTGTTCCTCGTCGGGCCGGGCATCGCGAAGCCGGCCGCTCCGGCGGGGACGCTCGTCTTCGAGAAGGAGACGGCCTACCACCACATCCGCGTCGTGGACCAGGGCCTGCGCCGCGCCCTCTACTTCGACAACCGGATGCAGGGCTACGCCCCCGTGAGGGAGGGGGTCTCGCTCGCGCTGAACTACACGGACGGCCTGGCGCTCTCCCTCGCGTTCGCGCCGCGCGCCCGGCGCGTCGTCGTGATCGGCCTCGGGGCGGGCATGTTCCCGACGCTCCTCTCCCGGCGCGCGCCCGAGGTCGAGACGACGTCCATCGAGATCGACCCGGAGGTCGTGGCCGTCGCGCGGAAGTACTTCGCCTTCGCCCCGGACGCGAACGACCGCGTCCTCGTGGGCGACGGACGGCGCGAGCTCGGCCGCCAGGTGGACGGCGCGGACGTCATCATCGTGGACGCCTACTTCTCCGACAGCCTGCCGTTCCACCTCGTCACGAAGGAGTTCGACGAGCTCTGCGCGGAGAAGCTGGGACCCGACGGCGTCGTCGCCGTGAACTTCGGGGGCGAGCTGACGGGCAACCGGAACCAGCTCTTCTGGGCGGCCCTGCGGACTCTCGGCGAGGTCTTCCCGCGCGTCTACGTCTTCTCGGCCGAGCTGAAGGCCGGCGACCGCGCCGTTCAAGTCGACCGCGATCGTGATCGCGACGCGCTCACCCGAGCGCCTCGACCCCGGGACGCTCGCCGACCGCGCCCGCGCCGTCGCCGCGCGCATGGGGCGGCCCCCGATCGAGGAATGGGCGGGCCGGCTCTACGAGGGCGAGCTCCGGATCGGGGACGTCCCGGTCCTGACGGACGCCTACAGCCCGACGGACGCGCTCCAGCACCTGGCGCGATGAGGAGGCTCGCCGCGGCCGCGTTCGCGCTCCTCGCGCCGGCCTGCGCGAAGCCCCCCGCGCCTCCTCTGGCGGCGCGCCTCGCGGCGCGGGCGGAGGCGTCCCCGTCCGTCGAGGCCGACGCGCGCGCCCTCGCGGCCCTCGGGGCGCGCGTGACGGGCAGCGCCGCGTGCGCGAAGGGCGAGGAGCTCGTCGCCGCACGCCTGAGGTCCGCCAATCTCGCGCCCGTCTTCGAGACGTATCCGCGGCCGGCCGGCGCCGCCTCCGACGCCCCCGCGCGCAACATCTTCGCGGACATCCCCGGGACGGACACGACGCGCGGCCTCGTCCTCCTCGCGGCGCACCTCGACGGCGTCGCCGTGGGGGAGGGCGCGGCCGACGACGCCGTCAACGTCGCGGTGCTTCTCGAGGCCGCGCGCACCCTCAGGGCCTTCGCTCCCGCTCCGCGCCGCACGATCCGCTTCGCGTTCTTCACGGGCGAGGAGCAGAAGATGGCGGGCTCGTCGGCCTACGTGGCGGCCCACGCGGAGGAGGAGCCTCACGCCCTCGCCGCGGTCTTCGACCTCGGGTCCGGGCGGACGAAGGGCTTCTACATGAACGGGCGCAAGCAGGAGATGCGCGCCCTCTTCCAGCGCGCCCTCGCGCCCGACGCGAGGTGGCGGGCGGTGTTCGGGTCGTACGGGATCTGGGCGGGCTGCGACGCCCTTCCGTTCGTGAAGGCCGGAATCCCGGCCCTGACCGCGTTCCAGGTCGACCCGGGCTACGCGGCCCTGCACCACACGGCCGCCGACACCGCCGACCGGCTGGACTTCGCGGCGGCGCGGGAGACCGCGGCGCTCGCGGCGGCTCTCGCCTGGGGGGCGGCGGACGACCCCGCACCCGACCTGCCGCGGATGACGCCGGAGCAGGTCGCCGAGCTTCTGAAGAGGTGGGGCATCCCGCCCTAGGGTGACGAGGCGCCTTTCAGTGGGTCGTCTCGCCCGTCCGGCTCGACCGGAGAGCCACGATCTCCGCTTTCAGGCTTTCCAGGTCCTCGAGGAGGCCCTGGAGGTCGCTCCGGGGGATCGAGTCGAGGGACGGCTCGGACGTGAGCAGGCGCTGGACCTCGTCCAGCTTGACCTCGGCCAGGGCCAGAGCCTCCCCGACGTCCTTCCCGGACATGTCGAGGTAGGCCTCTCCGACGAGCGAGGGCACCGAAACGGCCGCCTTCCGGAGTCGGATCCCGGCTTCCGTACCCTTGGCCCCCGCCGCCTCCACGGCCGCGTAGACCGTGTGGGCGAGGGTCATCCCCCTCTTCCAGAGCGGGAGGTTCTTGTAGTCGCCGCCCATCCCCCCCTTATACGCCCGGGGGACCGGGGACGTTCCCCGGACTCTTTGCCGGCGCCGACCGAACCCGGGCCGACTGATGGGTTTGCTTCATATCGGGTCGATTTGGCCCGGTGCTAGGCTGCCTCGCCGACGGCTCCGCCGCAAAATGCGAGGCGCCGGGGAAGGAACCATTCATGCGACGCAAAGTGACCGTGATCGGGGCAGGAAACGTGGGCGCGACCGTCGCCCAGCGCATCGTCGAGCAGAACCTGGCCGACGTCGTCCTCGTGGACGTGATCGAGGGGGTCCCGCAGGGCAAGGGACTCGACATGTTCCAGTCGGGCGCCGTCGAGGGCTTCGACATGAAGATCGTCGGCACGAACGGCTACGACGAGACCGAGGGCTCCGACCTCGTGATCGTCACGGCCGGGCTCGCCCGCAAGCCGGGCATGTCGCGCGACGACCTCCTGAAGAAGAACGAGGAGATCGTGGGCCAGTGCATCGCGAAGACGACGCGCGGCTCGCGCGACCTCAAGGTCATCGTCGTCACGAACCCGCTCGACGCGATGTGCGAGGTCGTCCGCCGCGTCACGAAGCTCCCGAAGCAGAACGTGATCGGCATGGCCGGCATCCTCGACAGCGCCCGCATGCGCGCGTTCATCTCGATGGAGCTCGGCGTCTCGATGTCGAACATCCACGCGACCGTCCTCGGCGGCCACGGCGACACGATGGTCCCGCTCCCGCGTTACTCCACCGTCGCGGGCGTCCCGATCACCGAGCTCATGTCCCCCGAGCGCGTCGCGGCGATCGTGAAGCGCACCGCGGGCGGCGGCGCCGAGATCGTGAACTTCCTCAAGACCGGCTCGGCCTACTACGCGCCGTCCTCGGCGGCCGTCGAGATGGCCGAGGCCATCTTCAACGACCGCAAGAAGATCCTCCCGTGCGCCGCGTACCTCGAGGGCGAGTACGGGATCAAGGGCCTCTTCGTGGGCGTGCCCGGTCGTCCTCGGCGCCGGCGGCATCGAGAGGATCATCGAGCTCAAGCTGACCCCGGAGGAGTCCGCCGCCCTCAAGAAGTCGGCCGCCTCCGTCCAGGAGCTCGTCGGACTCCTGACCGTCTGATCCCGCCACCCATCTGAGGGGAGGAGAATCGCTCGAATGGCTGCGCCCGCAACCCTCCTGAGTTCCTCGGTCGGCAAGAAGATCGTCATGGCGATCACCGGGATCGTCCTGTCGGCTTCGTCCTCGGCCACATGGCCGGCAACCTCCAGGCGTTCCTCCCGAACGGGCCGGAGGCGCTCGACCACTACGGCGCGTTCCTGCGCGAGCTGCTGCACGGCACGGGCATCTGGTTCGTCCGGGGCGGTCTCCTCCTCGCGGTCGGGCTCCACATCTGGGCGTACCTGTCGCTCACGCAGAAGAGCTGGGCGGCCCGGCCGAAGGGCTACAGCGTGACGGACTTCGAGGAGGCGACGTTCGCCTCGCGCTCGATGCTCTGGACGGGCCCCATCCTCGCGGCCTTCATCGTCTTCCACCTCCTCCACCTCACGATCGGCACCGTGCACCCGCACTTCGTCGAGGGCGAAGGTCTACCAGAACCTCGTCACGGGCCTCGCGCCCGTCCCGATCGCGCTCTTCTACGTCGTCGCGATGGGCTGCCTCGCGTTCCACCTCTGGCACGGCGCGTGGTCGATGCTCCAGACGCTCGGCCTCTCGCACCCGAAGTACCTCGCGGGCGCGGAAGGTCTTCGCCGTCGTCTTCACGATCCTCGTCACGGGCGGATTCGTCCTCGTGCCGCTCGCGGTCCTCGCCGGGCTCGTCGCTGAAGTAGGAGGTCGCGGACATGGAACTGAAGTCGAACGTCCCCGACGGTCCCCATCGAGAACAAGTGGGACAAGCACCGCTTCGACATGAAGCTCATCAACCCGGCGAACAAGCGGAAGTACACCGTGATCGTCGTCGGGTCGGGCCTCGCCGGCGGCGCGGGCGCCGCGTCGCTCGCCGAGCTCGGCTACAACGTCTCCTGCTTCTGCTACCAGGACAGTCCCGCGGCGCGCGCACTCGATCGCCGCGCAGGGCGGCATCAACGCCGCGAAGAACTACCAGAACGACGGCGACAGCATCCGCCGCCTCTTCTACGACACGGTCAAGGGCGGCGACTTCCGGGCGCGCGAGGCGAACGTCTACCGGCTCGCGCAGGTCAGCGTGAACATCATCGACCAGTGCGTCGCGCAGGGCGTCCCGTTCGGGCGCGAGTACGGCGGCCTCCTCGGGAACCGCTCGTTCGGCGGCGCGCAGGTCTCGCGCACGTTCTACGCGCGGGGCCAGACGGGGCAGCAGCTCCTCCTCGGCGCCTACCAGGCCCTCGAGCGGCAGATCGGGCTCGGCAAGGTGAAGATGTACCCGCGCCACGAGATGCTCGAGCTCGTCGTCGTCGACGGCCGTGCGCGCGGCATCGTGACGCGCGACATGGTGACCGGGACGATCGAGTCCTACGTCGGCCGACGCCGTCATCCTCGCGACGGGCGGCTACGGCAACGTCTTCTACCTCTCGACGAACGCGAAGGGGTGCAACACGACGGCGATCTGGCGCGCCTACAAGAAGGGCGCCGCGTTCGCGAACCCCTGCTACACGCAGATCCACCCGACGTGCATCCCCGTCACGGGCGAGCACCAGTCCAAGCTCACGCTCATGTCCGAGTCGCTCCGCAACGACGGGCGCATCTGGGTCCCGCTCAAGAAGGGCGAGATGCGGCCCCCGGACCAGATCCCCGAGGCCGAGCGCGACTACTACCTCGAGCGGAAGTACCCGAGCTACGGCAACCTCGCGCCGCGCGACATCGCGTCGCGCGCCGCCAAGCAGGTCTGCGACGAGGGCCGCGGCGTCGGCGAGACGCGCTACGGCGTCTACCTCGACTTCGCGGACGCGATCCAGCGGCTCGGCGAGGACGTGATCCGCGAGCGCTACGGCAACCTCTTCGACATGTACGAGCGCATCACGGACGAGAACCCGTACAAGACCCCGATGCGCATCTACCCGGCCTCGCACTACACGATGGGCGGCCTCTGGGTGGACTACAACCTCATGTCCACGATCCCGGGCCTCCACGTGGCCGGCGAGGCGAACTTCTCGGACCACGGCGCGAACCGCCTCGGCGCGAGCGCGCTCATGCAGGGCCTCGCGGACGGCTACTTCGTCCTCCCGTACACGATCGGCAACTACCTCGCGGGGACGAAGAAGGACGGCGTCGACACGAAGCACGCGGCCTTCAGGGACGCCGAGGACGCGGTCGGGAACCGCATCAAGAAGCTCCTCGCCATGAAGGGCCAGCGGACGGTGGACTCCTTCTCCAAGGAGCTCGGCAAGATCATGTGGGAGTACTGCGGCATGGCCCGCAACAAGGCCGGCCTCGAGACCGCGCTCGCAGAAGATTCCCGCGCTGCGCGAGGAGTTCTGGAAGAACGTCACGGTCGCCGGACACGCCGAGGAGCTCAACCAGTCGCTCGAGAAGGCCGGCCGCGTGGCCGACTTCCTCGAGCTCGGCGAGCTCATGTGCCGCGACGCGCTCGCGCGCGAGGAGTCGTGCGGCGGCCACTTCCGCGAGGAGTACCAGACGCCGGACGGCGAGGCCGTCCGCAACGACGAGAAGTTCTGCCACGTGGCGGCCTGGGAGTACACGGGCGAGGGCAAGACGCCCGTCCGCCACGTCGAGCAGCTCGAGTTCCAGAACGTCCACCTCGCCACGAGGAGCTACAAGTGAGACTGACGCTGAACGTCTGGCGCCAGAAGGACGCGAAGTCCGAGGGGCGGTTCGTCACGTACGACGCCCCGGACATCAGCCCCGACATGTCCTTCCTCGAGATGCTCGACATCGTGAACGAGCGCCTCATCCTGAAGGGCGAGGACCCGATCGCGTTCGACCACGACTGCCGCGAGGGCATCTGCGGCATGTGCAGCATCGTCGTGAACGGCAATCCTCACGGCCCGCGCCGCGGGACGACGACCTGCCAGCTCCACATGCGGAGCTTCAAGGACGGCGACACGATCACGCTCGAGCCGTGGCGCGCGACGCCGTTCCCGATCGTCAAGGACCTCATCGTCGACCGCTCGTCGTACGACCGCATCATCGCGGCCGGCGGCTTCATCTCGGTCCCGACGGGCAGCGCCCCGGACGGCAACGCGATCCCGATCCGGAAGAGCTGCTCGGACCTCGCGATGGACGCGGCCGCGTGCATCGGCTGCGGCGCCTGCGCCGCGGCCTGTCCGAACGCCTCGGCGATGCTCTTCGTCGCGGCGAAGGTCTCGCACCTCGCGCTCCTCCCGCAGGGCCAGCCCGAGCGCTACGACCGCGTGCTCTCGATGGTCGCGCAGATGGACGCCGAGGGCTTCGGCACCTGCACGAACCACGGCGAGTGCTCGCGCGCCTGCCCGAAGGAGATCGGGCAGGAGTTCATCGCGCAGCTGAACCGCGACTTCTTCAAGGCGACGCTCATGAGCCGCCCGAAGATCGCGGAGGGCGGCTCCGGCTAGACCACGACTAGACTCCGCGCATGAACGCGCGGCGGGCGGCAATCCTCATCCTGCTGCTCGCCGCGCTTCGTCTTTACGCGGCCGGCCCTCCCGGACCCGCCCCTGCCCTCCGCATCACGCTCCTCGGCACCGGCAACCCGCGCCCGATGCCGGGGCGTTACGGCCCCTCGATCCTCGTCGAGGCCGCGACGGCGCCTCCCACGCGCATCCTCGTCGACGCCGGCCGCGGCGCGGCCGAGCGCCTCTTCACGGCCGGCGGCCGCGATCTCCTCTCCGGCATCGACCTCGTCCTCCTCACGCACCTGCACTCCGACCACGTGGTCGGGCTCCCGGACGTGTGGCTGACGGGATGGCTGTTCGGCAGGGCGAGGGCGCTTTCCGTGAAGGGTCCGGAAGGGACGGCCGCGATGATGGGACACCTCGAGAAGGCCTTCGAATTCGACGTGAAGACGAGAAGAGACGTCGACGAGAAATTGCCCGGCGCGGGGGTCTCCGTCGACGCGCAGGACGTGCGGCCCGACGCGCCCTTCGAAGTCTCCGGCGTGAGGGTCACGCCCTTTCTGGTGGACCACGGACCCGTGAAACCCGCGTACGGCTACCGGATCGACTACGCCGGCAGGTCGGTCGTCCTCTCGGGTGACACGCGGTACTCCGAGAACCTGATCGCGCACGCGAAGGGCTGTGACGTCCTCGTCCACGAGGTGGTCGCGCCCGAGGTCGAGCGCCGCGCGAGCGTGATGAGGGACGCCGTGCTCACCCAGCGAATCATCGACCACCACACGACGCCCGAGGACGCCGGCCGCGTCTTCACGGCCGTCAGGCCGAAGCTCGCCGTCTACTCCCACATCGTCCCGTCGCCCACGACCGCGAAGGACCTCGAAGGCCCGACCCGCAAGACCTGGGCGGGGCCGCTGCTCGTGGGGGAGGACCTGACGGTGATCGAGGTGGGGGAGAAGGTCGTCGTCCGGCCGGGGACGCGGCCGGCGCGCTGACGCGGACACGGCGCGTCGCGCCGGTTCGCCGGACCCATGCAGATGCTTCAGTGCGTGCCGGGTGCGTCGTGACCCAATAATCCCGGGGAGACTCTCGTGGACACCACAGGCGCCGCGGCCCGGATGCAGGAGAACCTCGTCGGTCTCCTCGCGGAGAGCGTGCGCCGCAACTGGACGCGTCCCGCCGTCGCGGACTGGGAAGGCGCCGGGCTGACGTACGGGCAGGTCGCCGACGAGATCGCGCGGCTGCACGAGATCTTCCGGACCTGCCACGTCGCCCCGGGCGACAAGATCGCGCTCCTGGGACGGAACTCGGCGAGCTGGGCGGTCGTCTGGCTCGCCGCCGTGACGTACGGGGCGGTGATCGTCCCCATCCTTCCCGACTTCCGTCCCGACGACGTCCACCACATCGTGAATCACTCCGACGCCGTGCTCTTCTTCGTCGCGGACGCCCTCTTCGCGCCCCTCGACCCCGCGCAATTGCGCGACGTCGGAGCCATCCTCTCGCTGGCGGATTACCGGCCTCTCCACTGCCGGAAGGACAGCCTCGAGAAGAGCCTCGAGGCCGCCGCGCGATCTCCCCGCGGCCGGCGCTTCCCGGATCCGGAGCACTTCCTTCTCCCGGAGGTCGAGAGCAGCCGCCTCGCGGCGATCGTCTACACGTCGGGGACGACCGGCTTCTCGAAGGGCGTGATGCTTCCGCACCGGAGCCTCCTCGCGAACGTCGTGTTCGCGCAGGAGAACATGCCGCTCGAGCCGGGCGACACGATCGTGTCGTTCCTGCCCCTCGCGCACGCGTTCGGCCTCGCCTTCGAGTTCCTGTTCCCGTTCACGTCGGGGTGCGCGATCACGTTCCTCGCCCAGACGCCCTCGCCGAAGGTCATCCTGGACGCGTTCGGCGCCGTGCGCCCCCGCCTGATCCTCTCGGTGCCCCTCGTGATCGAGAAGATCTACGCCAAGAGGCTCGCGCCCGCGCTGGAGAAGGAGACGACGAAGCTCCTGATGAAGATCCCGCCGGTGAGGCGGATCCTCCTCCGGAAGATCAAGGACAAGCTCGTCGCGGTGTTCGGCGGGCGCTTCCGGGAGATCGTCATCGGCGGGGCCGCGCTGAACGGCGACGTGGAACGCTTCTTCCGGGCGATCGACTTCCCGTTCACGTGCGGGTACGGGATGACCGAGTGCGGGCCCCTGATCAGCTATTCCGGATGGCACGACCACAGGCTGGGCGGCGTCGGAAAGAAGGTCGACACGCTCGAGGTGAGGATCGACTCGGCGGACGCGCAGCGCGTCCCCGGGGAGATCCTCGTCCGCGGCGTCAACGTGATGGCCGGGTACTACAAGAACCCGGAGGCCACGGCGGCGGCGATCGACGCGGACGGCTGGCTGCACACGGGCGACCTCGGGGTCGTCGACGCCGAGGGGACGATCTTCATCCGCGGGCGCTCGAAGACCGTGATCGTCGGGCCCTCGGGACAGAACATCTACCCCGAGGAGATCGAGGCGAAGCTGAACAGCCTTCCCTTCGTCGGGGAATCGCTCGTGATCGAGCGGAAGGGACGGCTCTTCGCGCTCGTCTATCCCGACCTCGAGAGGGTCGACCTCCTCAGGATCGGCGAGCAGGACCTCGTCCAGCGGATGGAGAAGAACCGGCTCGCGGTGAACCGGATCCTCCCCCCGTACGCCACGATCTCGAGGATCGACGTCTACTCGGAGGAGTTCCAGAAGACGCCGACGAAGAAGATCAAGCGGTTCCTGTACTCCGGCGGCGCCTGAGCCGGGCGCCTCCCGTCGCCGGGGCGCCGGTTCGATACGATGTCCGGATGAGACACGCCCTCGCCGCCGTCCTCGCCCTCGGCGCCCTTCCGGCCGCGGCCCAGCCGGCCACGCCGAAGATCCCGGTGACGGACACGTACCACGGCGTCAGGGTCGTGGACGACTACCGCTGGCTCGAGAACGGCTCGAACCCGAAGGTCAAGGCGTGGAGCGACGCGCAGAACGCCCACGCGCGGAAGTTCCTCGACCGCATCCCGGGCCGCAAGGCGCTCGCCGCGCGCATCGAGCACCTCGTCACGGCGCGCCCGGCCTCGATCGGGTCTCCCGTCGTGCGCGGCGGAAAGACGTTCGCCGTGTGCTCCGATCCGGCCCGCAAGCAGCAGCCCTGGATCGTCCTGCTGCCCTCTCTCGCGAGCGCGGACGGGATGCGAACGCTCGTCGACCCGAATGCGCTCGACCCGAGCGGCCGCACGGCCTTCGACTGGTTCGTGCCGTCTCCAGACGGCAGCCGGATCGCGGTCTCGCTCTCGCAGGGCGGAAGCGAGGCGGGGACGCTGCACGTCTTCGACGTCGCGACCGGCCTCGAGACCGGCGACGTGATTCCTCTCGTCCAGAAGGGGACGGCCGGCGGCAGCGCGGCCTGGGCGGCCGACGGCAAGGGCCTCTGGTACACGCGCTACCCCCACGAGGGCGAGCGGGCGAAGGAGGACCTCGACTTCTACCAGCAGGCCTGGTTCCACGAGCTCGGCAGGCCGGTCGGGGAGGACCGGTACGCGTTCGGCAAGGACCTGCCGCGGATCGCCGAGATCTTCCTGCGTGCGAGCGAGGACGGGCGGCGGCACCTCGCCCTCGTCCAGAACGGCGACAGCGGCGATTTCGCCCTCTGGGTCCTGCCGGAGGGCGGCGCGGCCTGGCGGAGCGTGAGCACGTTCGCCGACGGCATCGTCGACGCGCGCTTCGGTCCGGACGGGTCGATCTGGGCGATCTCGAAGAAGGGCGCGCCGAGGCGGCAGGTCCTGAGGCTCCCCGCGGACGATCTCGCGCTGGGCGCGGCCCGGACCGTGCTGGCCCCGCGCGCGGGCGTCCTCGAGGCGATCGCGCCCGGGCGCTCGCGCCTCTACGCGGTCGAGGCGCTCGGCGGGAAGAGCCGCGTCCGCGCCTACGACCTCGACGGGACCTTCCTCGAGGAGCTGCCGGCGCCGGCGATCTCCGCGGCGGGGCACCTCGAGGCGCTCGACGGCGACCGCGTCTTCTACGGCGTCTCGACGTTCCTGACGCCGTACACCGGGTGGCTGTACGACCCGGCGACGAAGAGCGCCGCGCGCACCGTCGTCGGGAACCGGGCCGTCGCGGACTTCTCGGACGCCGAGGTCGTCGAGGAGAGCACGCTCTCGAAGGACGGGACCCGGGTCCCGATGTTCATCCTCCAGCCGAAGGGCACGAGAAGGGATGGCCGCAATCCGGTCGTCCTCACCGGCTACGGCGGCTTCGGGATCTCGACGACGCCCGCGTACAGCGACCTCGCGCACGTCTACACGGAACGCGGCGTCGTCCTCGTCACCGCGATCCTGCGCGGCGGCGGCGAGTTCGGAGAGGAGTGGCACGACGCCGGCCGCCTCACGAGGAAGCAGAACGTCTTCGACGACTTCCTCGCCTGCGCGCACCGGCTGGTCGAGCTCGGCTACACGAAGCCCGAACGGCTCGCGATCGAGGGCGGGTCGAACGGCGGCCTCCTGATGGGGGCCGCGCTCACGCAGGCGCCGAAGCTCTTCCGCGCCGTCGTCTCCCACGTCGGCATCTACGACATGCTGCGCGTCGAGGCCTCCTCGAACGGCCAGTTCAACACCGTGGAGTACGGGACGGTGAAGGTCCCGGACCAGTTCAAGGCCCTGTACGCGTACTCGCCGTACCACCACGTGAAGAACGGCACGCGCTACCCGTCCGTCCTCATGCCCACGGGAGCGAACGACCCGCGCGTCGACCCGATGCAGTCGCGCAAGATGATCGCGCGCCTCCAGGCCGCGGACCCGAAGGGGACGTTCCTTCTCCGGACGAGCGGGTCGACGGGCCACGGCGGCATCGGCGCGAGCGTCGCGGACGTGGTGTCGCTCGCGACGGACGTCGACGCGTTCGTGCTCTCCCAGCTCGGCGTCCCGCTCGCGGGGAAGCGCTGAGCCGTGAACAACCCCGAGTCGTTGCTCACGCTCTCGCGCGCGTTCCAGGAGAGCCGCGTTCTCCTCACGGGCGCCGAGCTGAACCTCTTCACGCCCCTCTCGAAGGAGGTGCTGACGGCCGACGCCCTCGCCGCGAGGCTCGGCGCGGATCCGCGGGCGCTCGCCGTCGAGCTCGACGCCCTCGCGGCGATGGATCTCCTCGTCAAGGCGGACGGGACGTATCGCACGTCGCCGGACGCCGCCTGCCTCTCGGAGGACGACCCCGATTCGATCCTTCCGATGCTGCTCCACGCCGCGGCCCTCTGGGACCGCTGGACCGGCCTGACTCGCCGGATCGGCGGCACGCCGCTCTCCGAGCGGCCCCCGGCGGACGCGACGCGCGCGTTCATCGAGGCGATGCACGTCGTGTCCGCTCCCCGGGCGGCGCGGCTCGCGACGGACGTGGGGCTCGAGGGGGCGAGCCGGCTCCTGGACGTCGGCGGCGGGCCCGGCACCTACACCGCCGCGTTCCTGCGCGAGTCCCCGGGGCTCTCCGCGACGCTCTTCGACCTTCCGGCCGTCGTGGAGATCGCGCGCGAGCGGCTCTCGCGGGCCGGCCTCCTCGGGCGCGTCACGCTCGTCGCGGGCGACTTCGAGACCGACGAGCTTCCGGGCGGGCACGACCTCGCGTGGCTGTCGGCGATCGTCCACCAGAACGGGCCTGCCCAGAACGACGCGCTCTACGGCCGGATCCTCCACGCCCTCGTGCCCGGCGGCCGGCTCGTGATCCGCGACCACGTCATGGAGCCCGGCCGGACGCGCCCGCGCGCCGGCGCCCTGTTCGCCGTCAACATGCTGGTCGGGACGGAGCACGGGGGCACGTACACGTTCGACGAGCTGCGGGCGGGACTCGAGCGCGCGGGTTTCGTCCGCGTCCGCCTGCTGCGCACCGGCGACCGGATGGACGGGCTCGTGGAGGCCTTCCGCCCGGCTTCCGCGTAAGGACCACGGCCCCGCCGGGATCTAGATCGACCGGGAGCGCGCCTCGCGCTCCGCGGCTTCGGCCTCCTCGGAGGCCTTGCGCGCGGATGCGAGAGCGGCTTCGGCTTCGCCTCTTCGGCAGCGGCTGCGGCGAGCGCCTCCTCGAGCGACTTCCTCCGGCGCCGGCTCGCCTCGACCGCCTTCTCGGCGTCGATCCGGAGCGCGCGCGCCACTCCGCGCCTCGTTCTTCCAGTGCTGCAACGCGCTTCTCGTCGTCGCGCCGCCGCTTCTCGTTCGAGCGCGCGTTCGCGCGCAGGATTCTTCTTCGAAGAAATTTTCGGCGGTTCGATGGCGGCGTCTTCACGGACAGCGAGGGAGTCGACACGGTGCGCCGGGCCGCCGGAACGACCGCCGCCGAGGAGACCGAGCGAGGCGACCTCGTCGAAACCCGGGGCCGGGACGTCCTCGGCCAGGCGACCGGCGACGGGCCCGCCGCGCCCGCTGCCGTAGGTCGCGATCGCCTCGAGCGTGGCCGAGATGCGGCGCGACGACGTCGGGGCTCGTCGCGCGACCCGCGCCCGAGACGGCGCGCTCGGCGGCCTTCACGGCCTCGTTCAGCGCTTCGCGCCGCGTGCGCATCGCCTCCTTCACGTCGGAGGGATTCGTCCGCGAAGGCGGTCGCCCGCGGCGATGAGGGCGTCGAGGAGGCGGGGCGAGGAGAAGGCGATCTGATTGACCGCCCACGCCGCGGCCGAGGGCTTCGCGAGCGCCTTCACCCGCGCGGCGTCGTCCTTGCGGCCCGCCGCGCCGAGATTCTTCGAGAGCGCGTTGCGCGCCTCCACGAAGTCCGCCAGAGGTGCGGCGTAGAGCGCGTCCAGCTGCGCCTCGAGGTCGTCACCGGCCCTCGCCATGGCCCGATTCTGGCAGGACAGCGGAGTTCGCTGCCCGCGCCGTCTCTATACTTCCGGGCATGAGAAGAGCCGCGCTCGTCCTGCTCGCCGCCGCACTGTCCCTCCCCGCACGCGCCGACGACGCGCTCGGCACGCTCACCGTGAACGGGAAGACGACGATCCTCAAGGCGGTCGCCGCCACCGAGGAGACGGACAAGGACGGGGAGAAGTGGCTCGTGATCCTCGCCTCCGACCGGAAGGTCGAGGGCGACCGCTCGATCGCGCGCCTCGCGGAGCTGGCGAAGGACGGCCGGCTCCACGCGGTGCGCATCCTCTGGCAGGTCGGGAGCGACGCGGTACGCGCCGTTCCGTACGACGCGAACCTGCCCGAGAGCGGCCGGATGGGCCAGGAGCGCCCCACGCTCGACCTCCGGAAGTACGGCTCGGGCCGCGTCGACGCCGAGTTCAAGTCGAAGATGGTCGGCCAGTCGTGGCACTTCCACGCGAACGTGAGGGCCGCCGTCGTGCCGGGCGGCACGCTGGAGGTCGAGCCCGAGGCGGAGACGTACGGCGCGGCGGCCCCGGGCGGCGACAGGAAGCTCGAGCTCGGGAAGCTCGGCTTCGCCTACGACGAGGAGTCGTTCGGCCACGCGATCTCGGACGCGAACCTCGACGCCGTGCGCCTGTTCCTCGAGATCGGGATGTCGCCGAACGCGCACGCCAAGGGCGGGATCCACCCGATGCTGCTCGCGTCGATGGGCTGCGGCCAGGCGGACGGCAAGCCCCGCTCGGAGATCCTCGAGGCGCTCGTCCTCGCGCACGGCGACGTGAAGGCGAAGGACGAGAACGGGTCGACCGCGCTCCTGTGGGCGGTCCAGGGCGGCTGCTCGCCGTCGAGCGTCCGGGCGCTCCTGAAGGCGGGCTCGGACCCGAACGTCCGCGCCAAGGGCGGCGCGACGCCGCTCATGTTCGCGGAGATCTTCAAGCGCACGGAGATCGCGGAGATCCTGAAGAAGGCGGGCGCGAAGAAGTAGGCGCGATCTCGCTCCGTCCTCACCTCACCGGCATCGCCGGCCGTTTCGGCCTGACCGGCGGGTTCTTCTTCAGCTCCTCCATGACGATCGCGATCGCCTTCTCGAGCTGCGGGTCGTGGCCCGCGATGACGTCGGCGGGCGTCTGCTCGACCTCGACGTCGGGCGGGACGCCGACGTTCTCGACGCCGAAGCCCTCCTCCGGCGTCCAGAAGCCGAGGTTCGGCGCGGTGACGACCGCGCCGTCCATGAGCGTCGGGAAGCCGAGGATGCCGACGAGGCCGCCCCACGTGCGTTCGCCCACGAGCGTCCCGACCTTGAAGTGCCGGAACATCCACGGCAGGAGGTCCCCACCGGAGCCGGCCGTCTCGTCGATGAGCATGACCTTCGGCCCCTGGATCGACGCCGACGGCGTCTTGAGGTCTTCGCCGTAGCGCATCGCCCACCAGGCGATCGGCTGGCGGGTCAGCGCCTCGATGTAGTAGTCCGCGACGCTGCCGCCGCCGTTGAAGCGCTCGTCCACGATGATCGCGTCCTTCGCGGCCTGCGGGTAGAAGTAGCGCTTGAAGTACGTGTGGCCGAGGCCCGCCGTGTTCGGGACGTAGACGTACGCGACGCGCCCGCCCGTCGCCGCGTCGACCTTCCGGAGGTTCCCTTCCACCCAGTCGCGGTTGCGGAGCTGGGCCTCGCTCGGCACGGGGACCACCGGGACCGTGCGGGAGCCCCTGCCGTCGGGATGGGGGCCGACCGTGAGGTCGACGATCGTCCCGGCCGTCCTCTCGAAGCGGGAGTAGAGGTTCTCGGGCGGCGCGAGATCCCTGCCGTTCACGGCGAGGAGATACTCGCCCGCCTTCACCTCGACGCCCGGCTCGGAGAGCGGCGCGCGAAGCTCGGGGTTCCAGTTCAGGCCGCCGAACACCTTCTTGAAGCGGTAGCGGCCGTTCGCGACCTCGTAGTCCGCGCCGAGGAGGCCGCCCGGCACCGGGGGCACCTCGAGAAACGACTCGCCGGGCGTGTTGCGGTGGTGGCCGACCGAGAGCTCGCTGCACATCCACTGGATGAGGCGGTTGAGGTCGCCGCGCGACGAGAGGGCCGGCAGGAACGCCGCGTACTTCGCCTTCAGCGCGGGCCAGTCGTGCCCGTGCATCTTCGGGTCGTAGAAGTAGTCGCGGTTCACGCGCCAGGCCTCGTCGAAGATCTCGGGCCACTCGGCGCGCGGGTCCACGCGCACCGCGATCGCGTCGAGCTTCAGCTTGCCGCCGTCGTCCTTCGCGTCCGACTTCGCGTCGACCTTCCGGGGAGACGAGGCGACGATGGACCACGACTCCTTTCGCAGCGGCTCTCGCGACGACTCGTTCAGCTTGAAGAGGATCTTCTTCCCGTCGAAAGAGACGAAGTAGTCGTCGGCCTCGGGGACCACCGTCACGGTCTTGCGGTCCCTGAAGTCGAAGCGCTGGACGGACGTCTTGCCGTCCGCGTGCCTCTCGAAGAAGAGCTGGCCCGCGCCGCCGGCCTGCAGGTTCGAGATCTCGGCGGGGTGCACGGGCAGGTCGACGATGCGGAGGTTGAAGCCGTCGAAGTCGATGACGACGGGTTCGGGCTTCTTCGGGTGCATGCCGCGGTCGCCCTTGCCGTCCGTCCGTGCGGCTGCGTCAACGCCCTTGGAATCGGCGGGGTGGCCACCCTTGCCGCCCTTCGAAGAATCTTCTTTCTCTTCTTCTCTTTCGTCTTCCTTCTTCCCGTCCTTCGCCGCGGCCGCGCCCTTCTCCTCGTCGCTCTCTTTCGCGAGCGGCGAGGGCGTGCCCTTCTTCAGCGTCGCGACGTAGATCGCGTTCGTGGTGCGCGCGTCCGCGTTCTGCAGCGAGAACCAGTTGCGCTGCGGGCCCGCGTCCGTGGAGGCGAGGAAGTAGAGGAGCTTGCCGTCCCTGTCGAAGGCGGGGTCGGAGACGTCCGAGAGGCCGTCCGTGAGGGGGAACGAGCGGTCCTCCTCGACGGAGTAGACCCAGGCCGTGCGGATGTACGTCGGGCCGGAGAGCGTGTACGCGACCCAGCGCGAGTCCGGCGACCAGGACCCGCGCAGCATCCGCTGGCGGACCGGCGCGTAGAGGCGCTCGGACGCGATCTTCTTCGAGGCGCCGCTCGCGACGTCGACGATCCACAGGGTGAGGGAGTTGTCCGTGAGGACGATCTTCTTCCCGTCGGGGGAGAACGCGAGCGCGTCGTAGAAGCCGGCGCCGGGGACGTTGATCCTCTTCGCGGCGCCTCTTCCGTCCTGCGCCCTCACGACGATCCGGTTCTCGCCGCCTTCGTCCGAGACGTACGCGATCGACTTGCCGTCCGGCGACCACGCGGGCGCCGTCTCGTGGACGGCCGTCGTCTCCGTGAGGTTCCGGGCGTCGCCCTTCTCGGCGGGCACGGTCACGATCTCGCCCCGGAACTCGAACGCGGCCCGGGCGCCGGAGGGGGAGAGGGCCGCGCCGCGGATCCATTTCGCGCCCTTCGCCCAGCGCGGGCGCGTCTCGAGGAGGTCGCCCGCGACGGTGATCGCGAGGTCGGTCGTCTTCTTCGAGGCGACGTCGTACAGGTGGAGCGTCCCGGCCTGCTCGAAGACGATCCGGCCCTCGGCCGCCGCCGCGTTCAGCACGGGGAAGTCCGAGTAGCGGGTGAGGGGAGAGAGAGAAAGAGATTTCTTCGACGGGTCATGTGCGTCGGCCGTCTGGTCGAGAACGTAGAGATTGAACTCGCCGTCGCGATCGGACCTGAGGTACAGAGTGTGGCCGAGCCAGACGGGGTCGACGTCGTTGCAGCGCGTCGCGGGCTGCGGGACCTTCACGACCGCGTGCGACGCGACGTCGTAGAGCCAGATCGTCGAGACGAGGCCGCCGCGGTAGCGCTTCCACTGCAGGTGCGCCGGGTTGTTCGGGTTGTAGGCGATGGTCCGGCCGTCCGGGGAGAAAACGGCGCGGGCGGCGTACGGGATCGGCAGCGCCGTCTCGAGGCCGCCTCCCACGGGCACGGTGTAGAGCTGCGCGTGGCGGTTGTTGACGGCGGCGCGCGGAGAGGTGAAGAGGACGGACTTCCCGTCGGGCGTGAAGTCCTGGACGACGTCGCGGCCGGGGTGCCACGTGAGGCGCTTCGGCACGCCGCCCGCGGCGGGGACGACGAAGACGTCGAGGTTGCCGTCCAGCTCGGCGCTGAACGCGAGGAGCGCGCCGTCGGGGCTGAAGGCGGGGCGCATCTTGACGCCGGGGCCGGACGTGATGCGCTCGACGCCGGAGCCGTCGAGGCGGCACGTCCAGACGTCGTTCCCGTACACGAACGCGATGCGGTCCTTCGAGAGCGCGGGGTCCGTGAGCATCTTCGACGGTCCGGCGGGATCCGCGAACCCGGGAGATGAGAGGAGGAGGCAAAGGCCGGCGGCGGCGAGACGCACGCGCATGAGGACCCCTTTCGGAGGATTCGATCGCAGGACGGGATTCTGGCACGCGCCGCCCGTCGCGCCGCGGGAGCGTTCCGGGCCGCGCGGCGCTCCGCCGGCCGACGCCCTCCGGGCTCACATGGTCGCAGCGCCTCGCTCGTCTTCGACGCCGTTCGGACGCGACCCGGGTCCGTGGCCGTGCGCGGAGCCGGACTCCGCCTTCAGGTACGCGTTCTGGTCGTGCGACAGCGCGCCCTCCGGCAGCCATCGCCAGAACGGCCCGAGGTCCTTTCGGACCTGCTCGCGGTAGAAGTCCGGAAGCGCGTCCGTCGTCTGCGCGAAGAACGCCCTCGTGGGCCAGTCCGTGTCGAGGCGCCGCCGGAGCGCCGTGTAGTGCCGGATCCGCCCGAAGCCCTCGGACGACACCGCCCGCACGAGGTTCAGCCACTTCGGAACCGCGCGCCGCGTCGCGGCGAGACGGCGCGCGATCGCGCGCCACGAGAACGTGTACCTCGTCAGGTCGATCACGTGGTCGTAGAGCTCGCGCCACTCGTAGTTCTGGGGTCTCACGTTCATGGCGTGGTTGTTGTCGAGGAAATGGAAGGGGAACGGAAGGACGCGGTTCGCGGTCTGGTACTCGAGATTCAGGGGCGCGGCGCGTCCGAACGCCGACAGGAGCGAGTAGCCGGGGAACGCTCCGGGCGTCCTGTCGATGAAGCGCTTCGTCAGCTCGAAGGGCTCGGCGCCGGACTCGCCGTCGAGGCCGAGGACGAAGTTCGTCTGGACGTAGGGGATGTACCTCAGGATCGTGTTGACGTGCTCCGAGACCTGGTCGACCTTGTCGAGACCCTTCGTCCGGCCCGTCCGCGACTTGTTGCCGAGGTCGTACCAGGACTCCACGCCCGGAAGAACCGCCCCGAAGCCGTTGCGCCGCATCCTCTCGAGGTGCGGCTCGGTGAGGATCGAGAGGCTGCTCTCGGCGATGAAGTCGATGCTGTCCGGCGGCGCGGCCTCCTCGATCGCGTCCATGAAGTCGCCGAACCTGACGCCGAAGTTCGGGTCGTGCCAGCCGACGAGCGGCCGCGCGATCTTCTTCAGGAGGAACCTCAGGTCGTCCTTCAGGACCTCGAGGTCGAGCGGCTGGTACGGCACGACCGAGTCGATGCAGAAGCTGCACGTGTACGGGCAGCCCAGGCTGCCGAGCATCGGCACCATCCTGATGAGCGGCGCCTTCGCGAGCGTGGGCTCGATGAACTTCCAGCGCTCGCGGACTCCCGGGAGCGTGAGCGGCTGGCGCGGCGCCGCGAGGTGGAGGCCGTAGGGCCGGTGGGGGCCGCCGTCCCTCAGGACGTCCCGGATCACGGAAAGGTCCGTGAAGCCGAGCACGTAGTCGAAGTACTTCCGGGCGTCCTCGGGATAGCAGCGCGCGTGGGGCCCGCCGAGGACGGTCACGGCGCCGCGGGAGCGAAAGAGGTTGCTGAGCGCGTAGGCGAGGAGCGCGGCCTCCGTGAACGCGCAGACGAAGACGAGGTCGACGTCGGCGGGCAGCTCGTCCGCGAGGTTCTCGAAGCCCGTGTAGCAGACGTGCGTGACGTCGTGGCCCTCCGCCTCGCACCACACGGCGACGACCTGCGGCATGATGCTCGCGAGGTTCGCGTTCATCACCCGGGCATAGAGAGCCCGGGTGGGGCCCTTGGCCACGAGGTCGACGATTCCGATCCGGAACTTACGCAGGAAAGCCCCGCCGCAAAGGGCACTATACAGCCGCTAAGATCGAATCTCATCGCGCAGGAAAGTGAGGCAGGTTCTTCACGATGAAACGTCCGCCCGTCCTCCCCCTCTTCGTCCTCCTCGCGGCCGCCGCGGCGGCCGCGGACGTCTCCGCGCAGCCGATCGACCCGAGCCTCTTCTCCGGCCTCGGCTGGCGCCTCGTCGGCCCGTTCCGCGGCGGGCGCGCGGTGACGGCGGCCGGCGTCCCCGGCGTGCCCGAGCGTTTCTACTTCGGCGCCGTCGGCGGAGGCGTCTGGCGCACCGACAACGCCGGCCGCACGTGGGAGCCGATCTTCGACTGCGCAGCCCGTCGCGTCGATCGGGGCGATCGCGGTCGCGCCCTCCGATCCGAACGTCCTCTACGTGGGGTCGGGCGAGGCGGACATGCGCTCGGACATCTCCTACGGGAACGGGATGTACAAGTCGACGGACGGCGGGAAGACATGGACGCACATCGGCCTTTCGGACACCCGCCAGATCGGCCGGGTCCTCGTGGATCCGCGCGACCCGAACCTCGTCTTCGTGGCCGCGCTCGGGCACGGCTACGGGCCGAACGCCGAACGCGGCGTCTTCCGCTCGAAGGACGGGGGGAAGAGCTGGGCGCGCGTCCTCTTCAGGGACGCGGACACGGGCGCGGTCGACCTCGATTTCGAGCCGGGCGACAGCCGCACGATCCTCGCCGCTCTCTGGCAGACGCGGCGCCCGCCCTGGAACGTCTATCCGCCCTCGAACGGACCCGGCAGCGGACTCTGGCGCTCGGAGGACGGCGGCGACACGTGGAAGCCGGTGACGGACGGCCTGCCGACCGAGAAGCCCGGGCGCATCCGCATCGCGTTCGCGCCGTCCGACCCGAAGCGCGTCTACGTCATCGCGGACGCGAAGGAGGGCGGGCTCTTCGTGTCCGGGGACGCGGGCGTCTCGTTCCGCCGCGTCTCGTCGGACCCGCGCATCTGGGGCCGGGGCTGGTACTTCTCCGGCGTGACGGTCGACCCGAGGGATCCCGACGTCGTCTACGCGTGCAACACGGCGATCTACCGGTCGACGGACGGGGGCAAGACGTTCCTGCCGTGGAAGGGTGCGCCGGGCGGCGACGACTACCACCGGCTCTGGATCGACCCGGCCGACGTGCGCCGCATGATCGTCGCGAGCGACCAGGGCACGGTCGTCACCGTGGACGGCGGCCGCACGTGGAGCTCCTGGTACAACCAGCCGACCGCGCAGTTCTACCACGTGGCGACGGACGACCGGTTCCCGTACTGGATCTACGGCGCCCAGCAGGACAGCGGCGCCGCGGCGACGCCCGTGCGCACCGATTACCGCTCGATCACGCAGCGCGACTGGAAGGAGATCGCGGCGGGAGGCGAGAACGGGTACATCGCGCCGGATCCCGCCGACCCCGACGTCGTCTGGGGCGGCGCCGTCACGCGCTTCCAGTGGAAGACCCTGCAGAACCAGAACGTCGACCCCACGCTCGCCGTCCCCGGCGAATACCGCGGCGAGTGGACGCTGCCTCTCGCGATCTCGACGAAGGGCCCGAAGACGGTCTGGTTCGGCAACCAGTTCCTCTGGAAGACGGTCGACGGCGGCCGGCACTGGGCGAAGGCGAGTCCCGACCTCACGCGCGAGGACGCCGGAATCCCGCCGAACCTCGACGCCGTGACGGCCGACGATTCGGAGGTCAAGGGGCCGAGGCGGAGCGTGATCTACGCGATCGCGCCCTCGCCGCTCGAGGCGGGCCGGGTCTGGTGCGGCACGGACGACGGTCTCGTCTGGGTGACGAGAGACGACGGCGCGCACTGGGAGAACGTGACTCCGAAGGCGCTCACGCCCTGGTCGAAGATCGGGATCCTCGAGGCCTCGCACTTCGACGCGGCCACGGCGTACGCCGCGGTCGACCGGCACCGGATCGACGACGTCGACCCCTACATCTACCGCACCCGCGACGGGGGGAAGAGCTGGACGCCGATCGTGAAGGGGATTCCCGCGGGCAGCTACGTGAACGTCGTGCGCGAGGACCCGGTCCGCCGCGGCCTCCTCTACGCGGGAACCGAGACGGGCGTCTTCGTCTCGTTCGACGACGGCGGAGACTGGCAGCCGCTCCAGCTGAACCTGCCGAACTGCTCGATCCGCGACCTCGACGTCCGGCACGGCGACCTCGTCGCCGCGACGCACGGCCGGTCGTTCTGGGTGCTCGACGACGTCTCGCCGCTCCGCCAGGTCGACGCGGCGGCCGCCGCGCGGGACGTCTTCCTCTTCGCGCCGCGCGACGCCGTGCGCCTTCACCCCTCGGGGTTCCAGGGCACACCCGAGCCGAAGGACGAGCCGATGGCGGAGAACCCGCCGAACGGCGCCGTCCTCGACTACGTCCTGAAGGCGGCCGCGCCCGGTCCGGTGGTCCTCGAGGTCCTCGACGCGAAAGGCGAGGTCGTCCGCCGGTTCGCGAGCGACGAGAAGCCGCGCCCGGCGGACCTCGCGCGGATCGTGACGACGCCGGACTGGGTCGCCACGTCCGGGCCGCCCCCGGCGGCGGCCGGGATGCACCGCTTCGTCTGGGATCTCCACGAGACGTTCCCGAAGGAGCTCGCGACGCCCGGCTCGATGCGCGGCGCGAGCGGCCCGTGGGCTCCGCCGGGCCGCTACACCGTGCGCCTGACGGCCTCCGGACGGACGGTCACGCGCCCCCTCGTCGTCGTGAAGGACCCGCGGCTGCCCGCGTCGACGACCGACGCCGATCTCGTCCTCCAGAACGAGCTCGCCCGCGAGATCCAGGCCGAGCGTGTCCGGGTCGCGGCCGCGCAGAGGCAGGCGACCGACCTGAGGGCGCAGATCGCGGCGCGGCGCAAGGACTCGCCCGCGGCCGCCTCCGCGCTCGACGCGTTTTCGAAGGCCGTCGACGCCGCCGCGGGCCCGCCGGTCCGGACGCCTGTCGGGGAGTTCTACGAGACCGAGGAGGTCTCACCCACGGCGCTGCGCCGGCTCGCGACGTCGCTCGCCGGCCTTCAGTCCGCGGTCGAGAGCGCCGACGCCGCGCCGAGCCCGGACGCCCGGACCGGCCTCGCGGAGCGCCGGAAGATGGTCGAGGAGGGCCTCGCACGCTGGCGGGACGTCCTCACCTCCGGGAAGGCCAAGGCCGACGAGGCCCTCCGGCGCGCGGGGCTCGAGCCACTGGGCGGGAAGTGACGGCTCGTTCCGGGGGCGTCAGAGCGCGGGCAGACCGAGCGCCGGCTCGCGCGCCGGCGCGCCGGCGCCGGAAGCCACCGCCTCGAACGCGGCCCCGAGCGCGTCGGCCACGCGGCGCGCGTCCATCGTCTGGATCTCGCTTCGCCCGAGCATGAAGACGAGCCGGCCGTCGCGGACGATCGCGATCGACGGCGACGATGGCGCATAGCCCGTGAAGTAGGACCGGGCGCGGGCCGTGGCGTCGACGTCGGCGCCGGCGAAGACGGTCAGGAGCCGGGCGGGCGCCTTCGGGTGCCGCGCGGCGAGAGCGACGCCGGGCCGGGCCTGGCCGGCCGCGCAGCCGCACACGGAGTTCACGACGACGAGGGCCGTGCCCTTCTCGCCGAGCGCGGCGTCCACGTCGTCGGCGTTACGGAGCTCGACGAAGCCGGCATCCGTCAGCTCGTCGCGGAGGGGCTGGATGGCGAGGGGGTCGTACATGACGGGAGAATACGACAGTTGAGAATGTATCTCATCAAATCGCCTCGGGCGCGCGAACCGTCCGCGGGTCGCCGGTGCGCTAGCCTTCCGCGTGCGGAGGGCCCATGCGCATGCGCGTTTCCGTCGCGACATTCGTCCTGACCGCCGCCTTGGCCTCCCGCGTGATGGCCGAACCGGAAACCGTCCACTTTCCAAGTGAGGACGGCAAGACCCGGCTCGTCGGTTATCTCTTCCGACCGTCCGGAGGCGGACGCCACGCCGCCCTCGTCCTCCTTCACGGGCGGGCGGGCCCGTACTCGTCGCTCGCCAGGGGGCGGTACGACGCCACGACGCTCTCGAAGAGGCACAGGGAGTGGGGAGAGCTGTGGGCGAGGCGCGGCTACGTGGCGCTCCTCGTCGACAGCTTCGGGCCGCGCGGGTTCCCGAGGGGCTTCGGCCGCGGGAGCTATTCCGAGCGCCCCGCCGAGGTCAGCGAGCAGACGGTGCGGCCGCTCGACGCCTACGGCGGCCTGCGCTACCTGAGGTCGCGCTCCGACGTCGACCCGGCGCGCATCGGCGTTCAGGGCTGGTCGAACGGCGGCATGACCGTCCTCGTCACGATGAGCGACAAGGCCCCCGGCATCCGGAATCCCACGCCCGAAACGGGCTTCCGGGCCGCGCTCGCGCTCTACCCCGGCTGCCGCATGGAGGCCGTCCGGGGCGACTACCGGCCGTACGCGCCGCTGACGATGCTCATCGCCGGCTCGGACGAGGAGGTCGACGCGGAGGCATGCGAAAAGTTCGCGAAGAAGGCCCGGAAAGGCGGCGCGGACGTGCACTACCACGTCTACCCGGGCGCGGAACACAACTTCGACGACCCGGGGAGGAAGAAGCAGGCGGTCCCGGCGAATGCGCAGGCCACCGAGGACGCCATGCGCCGCGCGGAAGAGTTCTTCGGGGAGCAGCTGGGCGCGCGCTGACGCCGGGGAATCCAGGTCCGCACCGTGCCGCGCGCTCCGCGGAAAGGTGACGGCGGGTTTCCACGGAGCCGAAGTGGCGCGACCGGTCGGGTCCGCGATTTGCTTCGGAATCCGGGTGGAATGGAAGGGATCCGGCGGATCCTCTGCGCGACCGAGCGCGGCCACGAGACGGGCGAGGCCGTCACGCAGACCGAGGCGATCGCGCGGACGCACGGGGCCGAAACCGCGTTCCTGGCTCTCGCGCCGGGCGACCCCGTCTCTCTCGTCCTGCGCAAGGCGCAGGCCTTCGGCGCGGACCTCGTCGTCGTCGACGCCGCCAGCCCCGGCGGGTCGGGCGGCGACCTCGTCGAGTCGGTGATCCGGCACGCGCCGTGCGCGGTGCTCGCCGCGCGCCCCTCGCCGCGAAGCGGGAACGTCCTCGTCACGTCGGACCTGCTCGATCCGGCGCTGCCCGCCGTGGCGACGGCCGTGGACGAGGCGCAGCGCCGGCACGGGCACATCCTGCTCGTCCACGACGTCGACACGAGGTTCTCGGGCCTCGGGTGGGGGATCCTCACGACGCTGATCGGGATCGTCTCGAACGACCTCCTCGCCGGGGTCGAGGATGCCGCGCGCGACCGGATGGCGGACGCGCTCGCCCACTTCGGGGCCCGGGGCGAGACGATCCTCGCTCACGGCGCGCCGGCGGCGTCCGTCCTGAGACTCGCGGGCTCCCTGCCGGCCGAGCTCGTGGTCATCGGCTCGCCGGGCGAGACGTCCTTGAAATCGCTGCTCTTCGGGAGCGTCGTCGAGACGATCGTCCACTGGGCGCCGTGCGCCGTGCTCGTCGTGCCCGTCCTCGTCGCGGCACACGTGGCGGCACATGCCGCGGGACGTTGAGGAACCGCGCCTCTTTCCGGCTCAGAACCCCCGCGGCCGCTCCGTCCGCACGCCGAAGGCCCGCTCGAGCGCGATGCCCGCACGGCCGATCGTGCCCTCGTCGAAGAGGCGCCCGACGAGCGTCACGCCGTGCGGGACGCGGCGCTTCGGCGAGAGTTTCGGGAGCGGCCGGGCCGGGTCCGGCGCCCAGTCGCTGCGCGCCCGGTCGATCTCGACGAAGCCGGCGGGCAGCGTCAGCGACGGGTGGCCCGTGAAGTTCCCGACGGTCATCATCTCGTCGCGCAGCGACGGCACGAGGAGGAGGTCGACCTTCTCGAAGAGCCGGGCCATCTCCTGCGCGACCTTGCGGCGCAGGCGGTCGGCCTGCACGTAGTCGACGGCCGAGAGGAAGCGCGACTGCCGGAACGTGTTCGGCCACGCGTCGGGCACCTGCATCTTCAGCTGGTCGAGGCCGCCGGAGAGCGTGAGGTCCTCGAACGCGGCCGCGGCCTCTGCGAAGAGGATCGTGTTCAGGGATCCGTACGGCCAGTCCGGAAGGCTCACCTCGACGGGCGTCATCCCGAGGAGCTTCGCGGTGCCGAGCGCGGCGCGGTCGACGTCGGTGGCCGGCGCGTCGTTCATCCAGGCGGGGAAGAACCCGACCCTCAGGCCGGCCACGGCGCCGTCGGCCTCGAAGTCCAGCCGGCTCGGGATGCCGGACACGTCGCCGGGGTCGGTGCCCGAGATGGCGGCGAGGACGAGGAACGCGTCCTCGACGGCGCGCGTCATCGGGCCGAGCTTGTCCATGGACCAGCAGAGCGTCATCGCGCCCGTGCGCGCGACGCGCCCGAACGTCGGCCTGAGGCCCGTGATCCCGCAGCGCATGGACGGGTCGATGATGGAACCTTCCGTCTCGCTGCCGATCGCGAAGCCGACGAGGCCCGCCGAGACGGCGGCGCCGGGTCCGGCGCTCGACCCGCCCGAGCCTTCCTCGGGGACCCACGGGTTCCTCGTGTCGCCGCCGAACCAGACGTCGTTCAGCGCGAGCGCGCCGAGGCTCAGCTTCGCGACGAGGACCGCGCCGGCCTCGTGGAGGCGCCGCACGACGTACGCGTCGGCGTCCGGCACGCGATCCCTGTAGGGCTCGGCGCCCCACGTCGTCCGGATGCCCTTCGTGTCGAGGAGGTCCTTGACGCCCCACGGAATGCCGTGGAGCGGGCCGCGGTACTTCCCGGCCGCGATCTCGGCGTCCGCCCGCGCCGCCTGCTCGAGGGCGAGCTCGGGCGTCAGCGTGATGACGCACTTGAGCTGCGGGTCGAAGCGCCGGAGGCGGTCGAGGTAGATCCGCGTGAGGCGCTCGGAGGAGAGCGCCTTCGACTCGATCCACCGCGACAGGGCCGAGACCGGCGCGAACGCGATGTCCTCGTCCCGCTTCGGGAGCGGGCCGGGGTCTGCCTTGCTCCGCGCGAAGACCCCCCGCGCGGGGCCGGCCGACAGGCCCGGCAGCACGGGATTCCACCGCGAGGCCGGGGCGAGCGCCGGCTCGAGGACGACCTTCCGCGGCCCCGTGCGCCGTTCCATCGTGCCGGCCATCGCCTGGCGCCAGTTGCCGGCGGCCTGCGCCCGGTCCTTCGGCGTCAGCGCGACGCGGACGAGCTTCTCGGCCTCCGCGAGCGTTTCGGCGGTGACCTCGGGCCCGACGGGCGGCGCCGTCCCGAAGGCGGGCGGCGTTCCGGCGGCGGGCGTTCCGGCGGCGGGCGGTGACTGCGCGTCGCCGCGCGGTCCGACGGCGAGGCCAAGGGCGCCGGCGGCGGTCGCGGCGAGGAAGTCCCGGCGGGTTTTCGGCATGGCCCTACTCTACCGGACCATAATCGCGAAAGCCCATCGGAGGTCCCATGCGAAGCGTCCGCTTCCTCCCGTTCCTCCTTCTGTCCTCCCTCGCGCTCGCCGTCCCGCCGTTCGCCGAGAAGACCCTTCCGGACGGGCTGACGGTCGTCGTCGTCGAGAACCACGCGCAGCCGCTCGTGACGGTCGAGATCGGCGTCAGGAACGGCTCGATGACGGAGCCTCCCGAGTACAACGGCCTCTCCCACCTCTACGAGCACATGTTCTTCAAGGCGAACGCCGCGCTTCCGAGCCAGGAGGCCTACATGGCCCGGGCCCGCGAGCTCGGGCTCGTGTGGAACGGCACGACGAACACGGAGCGCGTGAACTACTTCTTCACGACGACGACGCCGCACTTCGCCGAGGCGATGGTCTTCATGCGCGACGCGATCGTCTCGACGTCCTTCGACGCGAAGGAGCTCGAGAAGGAGCGCGTCGTCGTGACGGGCGAGATCGACCGCAACCTCTCGAACCCGTACTTCCACCTCTACCACGACGTCGGCCAGAGGCTCTGGTGGAAATACCCGACGCGCAAGGACCCGCTCGGCACGCGCGCGACCGTCCTGGCCGCCACGCCGGACATGATGCGGACGATCCAGAAGCGGTACTACGTCCCGAACAACTCGATCCTCGTCGTGACGGGCGACGTGACGCCGGACGAGGTCTTCGCGTCGGCCGGGAAGCTCTATGCGGGCTGGAAGAAGGCCGAGGACCCGTTCGTGAAGTTCCCGCTCGTGGTCCATCCGCCGCTCCCGAAGACCGAGGTCGTCCTCGTCGAGCAGCCCGTCCGGACGGTCACGGCGTCGTTCAACTGGCACGGCCCCTCGACCGAGGGGCCGGACGTCGCGTCCACCTACGCGGCCGACCTCCTCGGCTACGCGGTCGCCCAGCCGTCGTCCCGGTTCCAGAAGGCGCTCGTCGACTCGGGCGCCTGCGTCAACGCGCAGTTCGGCTGGCAGACCCAGCGGAACGTCGGCCCGGTCACCCTGAGCGTCTCGGCCACGCCGGAGAAGGGCGAGGCGTGCCTGGCGGCCGCCCTCGCCGAGCTGCCGCGCATGAAGGAGCCGGACTACCTGTCCGACGAGGAGATGACGAACGCGGCCCTCGCGCTCAGGGTCGACTTCGCGAACCAGCGCGAGCAGCCGAGCGCGTTCGCCCACGCGCTCACGTTCTGGTGGGCCTCGGCGGGGCTCGACTACTACCGCGGCTACGAGGAAAACGTGGCGAAGGCGACGCGGGCCGACGTCGCGCGCTTCCTCGACACGTACGTCCTCGGGAAGCCCTACGTCCTCGGCGTCATGGTCTCGCCCGAGACCGCGAAGGCCGTGCTCGGCCGCCCGCAGGTGGAAGCGCTCGTCGCGAGGGCCGCGGCCGCTCCGCCCGCCGCCGCGGCGGGCGCTCCGCCGCCCTCGGCCGTGGACGGAGACGTCACGGCGTACGACGTGAACGGGCTCGAGGTCCTCGTCAAGCGGATTCCGGGCGCCGAGTTCGTCGCGACGTCCCTCGTCGTGAAGGGCGGCGTCGCGAACTGGACGCAGCCCGAGTCGGGGATCGAGGAGCTCGCGCTGTCCGCCGCGGCGACCGGGGGAACGGAGCGGCTGGACAAGGACGCGTTCGCCCGGCGGCTCGAGACGATGGGGAGCACGATCTCGACGCTTTCCACGAACGACTTCGGGATGCTTTCCGTCAAGAGCCTGAGGGAGTCCTTCGGGCCCACGTTCGACCTCCTCGCGGACGCGTTCCTGAGGCCGGCCCTGCCCGCGTCCGAGGTGGAGCTCGTCCGGCAGCGCATGCTCACGGACCTCAAGCGGCAGCTCGAGGACCCGGACGGGGCGCTCGCGCTCCTCGGCGAGAAGGCGCTCTTCTCGGGCCATCCTTACGCGAGGCGGTCGGGCGGGACGCTCGAGTCCGTCGCCGGCCTGACGCGCGACGCCGCCGCGCGGCACCTCGCGAAGCTGCGCGAGACGCGGCACCTCCTCCTCGTCGTCGTGGGGGACGTGGATCCTGCGGCCGTGGCCGGGAGGGCGCGCGCCGCGTTCGGGTCGCTCCCGCGCGGGACGTTCGCCGGCGAGGCGCCGGCGCCGCCCGCCTTCGCGAGACCGGCCCTCGTCTCCGAGTCCCGCCCGCTCGAGACGAACTACGTCGCGAGCCTCTTCCCCGTCCCGCACCCCGGCGAGCGCGACTACCCCGCGGCGCGCGTCGCGATGAACTTCCTGAGCTATCGCCTGTTCGAGGAGGTCCGCACGAAGCGCAACCTCTCCTACGCTCCCTACGCGGCGGTGAACAACGGCGCCGTGACGACCGGGGAGCTCTACGTGACGGCCGTGGACCCGAAGACGACGCTGAAGGTCATGGCCGGCGAGGTCGAGCGGCTCAAGACGAGGCGCCTGTCGGAGAAGGAGCTGACGGACACGAAGGAGGAGTACCTGAGCGCCCTCGTCGCCGCCACGCAGACGACGGACGCGCAGGTCCGCTTCCTCGCGGCATGGCGCCTCTTCGCGGGAGACTTCCGCGAGGCGCGGCGGCTCCCCGGGAGGATCCGCGCCGTGACCGCCGCCGAGGTCCAGGCGTTCGCGAGGAAGTACCTCGTGAACATGCAGACGGCCTACCTCGGCGACCCGTCGAAGATTCCGGCCGGGCCGGCGCCGCTGCCCTGAACGAGCTCCGGCAGCGCCCGGAACGCCTCCCACACGTCCTCCCCGAACGCGACGAAGGTGACGCGCGCGGGCTGGTCGTGTGCGGCGAGGAAGGCGGCGGCCTCGTGCGCGGCGATCGCGCAGGCCTCGCGGACGGGGTAGCCGTAGACGCCGCAGCTGATCGCGGGGAACGCGACACTCCGGCACGCGTTCTCCCGCGCGAGCCGCAGGCTTTCCCGATAGCACGAGGCGAGGAGCGCGGGCTCGCCGCGGTCGCCGCCCCTCCAGACCGGGCCGACCGCGTGGATGACGAATCGTGCCTTCAGGCCGTGGCCGGCCGTGATCCGGGCCTCGCCGGTCGGGCAGCCGCCGAGCCGGCGGCACTCCGCGAGGAGGCCCGGTCCCGCGGCGCGGTGAATCGCGCCGTCCACGCCGCCGCCGCCGAGGAGCGCGGAGTTCGCGGCGTTCACGATCGCGTCGACGTCCAGGGCCGTGATGTCTCCGCGGACGAGGTCGAGGCGGGAGGCCACGGCCGAAGACTAGCAACGCCGCGCGGCCGGTAACATGGGCCATCGCCTCTTCGCGCGTCGACCCGCTCCCCGCGGCGCCCGGAACGGCCGGCGGTCCGGCGCCGTTCCGCGCGCGCGAGCTCTTCCTTCCGGCCGGCCTCGCGCTCGTCCTCGGCGCCGTGGCGCTGGGCCGCGGCCCCAGGTTCATCGACGACGCCTACATCACGTTCCGGTACGCCCGGAACCTCGCGGGGGGCGCGGGCCTCGTCTACAACGTGGGCGAGCGCGTCCTCGGCACGTCCGCGCCGCTCTTCGCGATCCTCCTCGCGCTCGTCCACCGCGTGACCGGGGCCGCGATTCCCGGCATCGCGTTCGGGACCGGCGCGGCATGCCTGCCGCTCGTGGCGCTCGCCGGCTACCGGCTCGCGCGGCGCGTGAGCGGCCCGGCTCTCGCGGCTCTCTTCGTCGCGGCGAGCCTCGCGCCGCGGGAGTCGCTCCGCGTGTTCGCGTCCGGGATGGAGACGCCGCTGTACATGCTCGGCCTCCTCGTCGCGGTCGAGCTCGCGTGCCGGGGCCGTGACACCGCCGCCTTCGCCGTCGCGGGAGCGCTCGCGTTCGTCCATCCCGACGCCGTCCTCCTCGTTCCCGCGCTCGCCGTCGCGCTGCGCCTCGCGCGCGGGCGCTGGCCGTGGCGCGCGGGGGCCCTGGGGCTCGCCCCCGCGGCGGCGGCGGCGGCGGCGCTCGGGGCGTTCTACGGGTCGCCCGTTCCCCACAGCGTGACGGCGAAGCGGCTCGTGTACGCGATGCCCTCCGGCCACGCCTTCTCGCAGCTCGCCGAGACGATCCTCGATCCTCTCCGCGTGGCGCGGACGCCGGTGCCCGAGGCGATCACGACGCTCGCCGCCCTCGCGGGGCTCGCGCTCGCCCTCGCCTTCGGGCGGGCCGCGCTCGCCGCCCTTCCGGCCCTCGCCTGCGCCCTCTTCGCCGTTTTCTACGCCGGCGCCTTCGGGATCGCGAACCCGCTCGTCTTCGAGTGGTACCGCCCGCCGCTCGCGCTCGCCGCGACGTTCGCGGTCGTCGCGTGCGCGGCGCGCCTTCCGCGGACGGGCCGGGCCGCCGCGGCCGTCCTCCTCGCGGGCGCGGCGGCCAGCCACGTGGCCGCGTTCCGGCCGTACGACCCGTTCGCCCGCGAGGACGTCTACGCCCGCGCGGCCGCGGCCCTGGACCTCGGGCCCGGGGACACCGTCGCGGCGCCGGAGATCGGCGCCCTGGGCTGGGCGACGCGCGCGCGCGTCCTCGACACGACGGGGCTCGTCTCGCCGGCCGCCCTCGCCTTTTCCGGGAGGCCCGAGAACTCGGGGGGCGCGATCCCGCCGCGGCTCCTCCGCGAGTCCGACGCGGTCGCGCTCGTCACGTTCGACCGCTTCCTGGCCCCGTCGCTCGCCGCCGACCCGGGCGCGCTGGACGGGTGGACGGAGCTCGTCGTGCCCGGCGCGGGGAACGCGCGCGTCTTCCGCCGGAAGCGCTGAGTCAGGCGGGTTCCGACCCGACCTTCGCGATCGCGAAGACCGTGTTCCCGAACGCCGTGAAGCCCGCCGCCTCGTAGACGCGGCCCGCGCGGGCGTCGGCCGCCGACAGGAATGCCACGGAGACCCCGCTCGCGAACGCCTCGCGGAGGGCCGCGTGCGTGAGCGCCCCCGCGAGGCCGCGGCGGCGGTGCGATTCGAGCGTGCAGATCCCGACGAGCTCCGTGAGCCCGTCCTGCGGGTCGAGGAACATGGAGACCGCCACGGCCTCGCCTCCGGTCCGCCCGACGAAGCAGCGGCCGGCGCCGAGGCCGTCGCGCAGCCAGCGGGCGTCCGGGTCCGAGACCGCGCCGGGGTCGCCGAGGCCGAACGCGCGCCGCTGGACGGCGAGAAACTCGCGGAACGCGTCGAGCGGCGACGTCGCCGGGAGCGTCTCGATCGCGAGACCGGGGGCGGGCGGGACGTCGCGGAGGGCGTCGGGGGTGCACACCATGAGCTGCGGACGCGCCTCGATCTCGAAGCCCGAGGCGACCAGCGCGTCGGCGAGCGCGGGGAAGACGGCTCCGACGAACTCGAAGCGCGGCTTGCGGCCGCGCCGCGCGAACTCGGACTTCAGCCGCGCGAGCGGCTCCGCCAGCGAGGCGGCGTCGCCCGGCGGCTCGTCGGGAATCGCGTAGTTGAGGTACGGCAGCGGGTCCGTCGGGTGGAAGAAGAGCGTGAACGGCGGGACGTGCACGGCGTCGTACTGCTGGCGCGCCACGGCCCTCATGTGCGCCTGGAGGCGCTCGGGCGACGTGGAGGCCGAGGCGGCCGGCATCCCGCCATTCTAGGGATCCTCGTCAGCGGCCCGCGCGGCTGGTAAGGTTCACGCGCCCTTTCAGGAGGTTCCGTGCCGAAATCCCGAGTCCCGCGCCTCGCCCCGTTCGCCGCCGCGCTCCTCGCGGCTCTCGCGCTCAACGCCGAGACGCCCGCCCCGAAAACCGCCGCGCCGAAGAAGGTCGTCCTCGTGAGAACCGGAGCGCTCGTCGACGTCCTCGCGGGCCGCGTGCTCTCCGGCCAGGACGTCCTGATCGAGGACGGCGTCGTGAAGGAGGTCGGCCCCGCCCTTCAGGCGCCGGCGGACGCGACGGTCGTGGACCTCTCGAAGCGGACGGTCCTGCCGGGTCTCATCGACGTCCACACGCACGTGACGTCGCAGCCCGAGGATTACTACGCCGACCGGTTCCGCCGCTCGCCCATCGACGTCGCCGTCACGGCGCACGTCTACGCGCGGCGGACGCTGGAGGCGGGCTTCACGACCCTGCGCGTCGTCGGGTCTCCCGAGTACGTCGACGTCGCGCTCCGGAACGCGATCGACGCCGGCAGGGTCGTCGGCCCGCGCCTGAAGGTCGCCGGCCTCGCCATCGGCTCGACGGGCGGCCACGCGGACCTCACGGGCTTCTCGCCTTACCTCAGGTTCGAGCGCTTCTCCGGCGTCGCGGACGGCGTCGACGCCGTGAGGAAGCTCGTGAGGCAGAACGTGAAGTACGGCGCGGACGTCATCAAGATGATCGCGTCGGCGGGCGTCCTCTCCGAGGAGGAGAGCGTCGGCGCGCCGCAGTACTCGTTCGAGGAGATGAAGGCGATCTGCGACGAGGCCGCGATGTGGGGGCGCAAGGTGGCTGCCCACGCGCACGGGACCGAGGCGATCAAGCTCGCCGTGCGCGCCGGCGTGGCCTCGATCGAGCACGGGAGCCTCGTCGACGACGAGGGCATCCGCATGATGAAGGAGAGGGGCACCTTCCTCGTCGCGGACGTCTACAACGACGACTGGATCCTCGCGGAGTTCGCGAAGATGGGCTACCCGGAGAAGATCATCGAGAAGGAGCGCTCCGTCGGGCGCCTCCAGCGCGAGAACTTCGCGAAGGCCGTGAAGGCCGGCGTCAAGATCGCGTACGGGACGGACGCGGGCGTCTATCCCCACGGCCTGAACGCCCGGCAGTTCAAGTACATGGTCGCGGGCGGCCTCACGCCCATGCAGGCGATCCAGTCCGCGACGTCGGGCGCGGCCGAGCTTCTCGGCTGGGACAGGGTCGGCGCGATCGCGCCGGGACGCTTCGCCGACCTCGTCGCGGTGGACGGCGACCCGCTGAAGGACGTGACCATCCTCGAGAAGATCCCCTTCGTCATGAAGGGCGGCGCGGTCGTGGTGTCGCGATGAGCCGGAGCGCTCCGCTCGCCGCTTCTCCTGGCGCTCGGCCGCGCGCGCGTTCGCGGCCGATCCGGCCCCGACGCCGCCGCCCGTCCCGACCCCGGACGCGGGCACGCTGTTTCGCGGCGCGTCCGTCTACACCGCGTGGGACGAGATCCCGCGGAGGGCCGCGATCCTCGTGAGGGACGGGAAGGTCGTCTCCGTCGGCAACGAGAACGAGGCGCGCGCCGCCGCGCCCGGGGCGAAGGTCGTCGACCTCTCCGGCACCGTCCTCGTGCCCGGCCTGACGGACGCGCACGGCCACGTGCCCTCCCTCGGCGCGCTCCACCGGATGATCGACTGCCGCGGGCTCTCGAAGGAGGAGATCCTCCTGAGGGTCCGGGCGCTCTCGGCCTCGGCTCCGAAGGGCACGTGGATCCGCGGCCGCGCCTGGGACCAGAACCGCTGGACCGACACGGCCTTCCCGACGGCCGCCGACCTCGAGGCCGCCGCGCCGAGGACGCCCGTCGTCCTCTCGCGCGTCGACGGCCACGCGATCTGGGTGAACCGGGCCGCGCTGAAGGCGGCGGGCGTGACGAAGGCCACGCCCGACCCGCCCGGCGGGCGCATCGAGCGCCTCAAGGACGGGTCGCCCGCGGGCGTCCTCGTGGACAACGCGAAGGAGCTCGTCACGCGCGCGATCCCGGCGCCCGGTCCCGACGAGGCCCGCAAGGACTTCGTGGCGGGCCTCGAGGCCTGCGCGAAGGCCGGCCTCACGGGCGTGGGCGAGGCGTCCGGCTCCTCGCTCGCCGACCTCGAGATCCTCGAGGGACTCGCCCGCGAACGGAAGCTCCCGATCCGCGTCTACGCGACGGTCGGGCCGCACGACCTCGACGCGGCCCTCGCGCGAGGCCCCGTCTCGCTCGACCGGCTCACCGTGCGCGCCGTGAAGCTGTACGCGGACGGCGCGCTGGGCTCGCGCGGCGCCGCGCTCCTCGCCGACTATTCCGACGCGCCCGGCAACCGGGGCCTCGACGTCACGCCGCCCGGGGAGATCGAGCGGATCGCCGAGAAGGCGTTCCGCGGCGGCTTCCAGGTCTGGACGCACGCGATCGGCGACCGCGCGGTGAGAACGACGCTCGACGCGTACGAGAAGGCCCTCGAGGCCGTCAAGCCCGTGGACGCGCGCCCCCGCATCGAGCACGCGCAGAACGTCGCGCCCGAGGACGTCCCGCGCTTCGCGAAGCTCGGCGTGATCGCCTCGATGCAGCCGACGCACGCCACGTCCGACATGGGGTGGGTCGAGGCCCGGCTGGGCAAGGCGCGCATTCCGGAGTCGTACGCGTGGCGAACGCTGCTGAAAGCGGGCGCGAGGCTCGCCGGCGGAAGCGACTTTCCGGTCGAGAGCGAGCGGCCGCTCCTCGAGGTCTACGCCGCCGTCACCCGGCAGGACGTCTCCGGGAAGCCGCCCGGCGGCTGGCGCCCCGAGGAAGAGCTCGGGCGGGCGGAGGCGCTGCGCCTCCTGACGTCGGACAACGCGTACGCGGAGTTCGCCGAGAAGCGCCGCGGGCGGATCGCGCCGGGGTTCGACGCGGACTTCACGGTCCTCGACCGCGAGATCTTCGCGCCCGGCACGCCCGCCGCCGAGATCCTCAAGGCGAAGGTCGTGATGACCGTCGTCGGCGGCGAGATCGTCTACAAGGCGAACTAGGCCGGAGCCGGGCCGGAGCGGGTGGCGCGGGAGCCGGAGCCGGAGGCTTCGGCGGCTCGCCGTTCGGGTACGACTCCGTGGAGCAGAAGGAGCACTTGACCTTCGGCTGCGCGACGTCGTCGAGCACCCAGTACCAGAACTTCCTGCCGCACTTCGGGCAGGTGAACAGCTTGCGATCGCCCTTCATGCCCCCGATCCTACCCGTTCGGGAGGCGCCGCGCGCTCCGCGCGACGAGCGCGGCGAGGACGACCGCGAGGACGAGCGTCGAGACGAGCGAGCCCTCCGGCCCGAACGCGCCGCCGGAGAGGAGGGGCCTTCCGGCGCCCGCGACCCCGGTCGCGACGAGCGGCATCCCGAGGGCCATCCCGCTGACGGGCAGGCCGAGCGCCGAAAGTCCCCAGTTCCAGAACGCGTGGAACGCCCACGCGCCCGCGAGGCCTCCGCCCGACCAGAAGAGCCAGCCGAGGACGGCGCCGGCGAGGCCGATGTTGACGAGCGCGAGAGGCGTGACGTGCGGGTTGCCGGCGTGGAGCGCGGCGAAGGCCGCGGCCTGCACGGCGTTCGCGGCGAGGCCCGCGGCGAACCAGCGCCCGCCGAAGCGGGGCAGGCCGGCACCGTCGCCCGGTGGCGGGAGCGGTCCGCGCAGGAGCCGGGCGACGCCGAGCGCGAGAGCCGCGAGGAGCGTCAGGAGCGCGGCGCGGAAGAGGAGCTCCTCGACGAGGGACTGGACCGCGAAGAACGCGAGGGAGGCCGGCGCCGCGGCCGGGTCCGCGGCCGACGGGGGCGGCGCGAAGGCCGTCCACCCCGGGGCCGCGGGGAGGAACGCGCCCGCCGCGGCCGGCGGAAGGACGGCGGCCGCGAGGAGGAGGAACGCGAGCGCGGCGCCGCCGAGGGCGCGGCGCCACGCGGGCCGCGCGGGCTCGGGGAGCGAGCGGCCCGGGCCGCGGAGCAGGCGCAGGCGCAGGAGCGCGAGCCCCGCGAGGCCGAGAGGCAGCGCGTACAGGAGGTCCCGCGACGCGAGGACGGAGTCCGGGAGGAGCGGGACCGGGGAGGCGAGCGTCAATCCGGTCGCGCTACTTTTTCTCGGCGGGCTTCTCGGACGGCTTGGCCTGCTTCGCCATGCGCGCGGCCGTCCACGGCGGGACGATCCCGTTCATGCGCGCGTACGCGATCGACTGGCCGAGGTGCTCGTGCTCGTGGTTCGCGGTCGCGAGGAGAACGCCGCCGACCGTCGTCTCCTGACCGAACATCTTCACGGGCTTCTCGAGTTCGGCGTCCGGCGTCGCGTCGACCGCGGCGCGCAGGTGCGCAAAGGACTTCTTGAGCGCCTCGATCACCGCGGACTTCTCGGTGACGGACTTCTCGATGGCGCCGGACATTCCCTCGGGCGTCTTGGCGCCGATGAAGCCGGTCAGGAGGTAGTTCGCGAAGGCGAGATGCGTGTAGACCTCGCTCACGGAGCGGACGCCCTCGGCGGGGCGCCACGAGAACTTGTCCGCGGGGGTGGCCTCGGCGAGACCGAGGATCTCCTTCTCGACCCCGGCCTGCTGGTGGAGGAAGTCGGCGCGGAACCCCTTCGTCGGGGCCTGCGCCGTGGCGGCGGAGGCGGTGACGGCCAGGACCGTGACGACGAGGGCCGACGCGATTCTCTTCATGGGCAGTCTCCTTTGAGACGGGATCTTATCCATCCGCGTAGAATTCGCGGCCTCGAGGCGTTCCGCCCGAAAAACGACCCGTGGAGGACACACCGATGTCGAAGATCCGCCTTTCCGCCGCCGCCCTCGCCCTGGCGGCCGCCCCGGCGCTCGCGCAGCTCGCGACGCCGGCCCTGAGCCCGAACGCGACCGTCGCCCAGACGATCGGCATCACGAAGGCCGAGGTCGTCTACAGCCGCCCGTCCGTGAAGGGCCGCGTGATCTGGGGCGAGCTCGTTCCGTGCGACAAGGTCTGGCGCACCGGCGCGAACGCCGTGACGAAGATCTCGTTCGACACGGACGTGACGGTCGAGGGCCAGAAGCTTCCGGCCGGCGCGTACGGCCTCTTCACGATTCCCGGCACGGACGGAGTGGACCGTCATCTTCAACAGGCAGTCGGCGGGCTCGCCCTTCGACTACGCGGCCGACAAGGACGCCCTGCGCGTGAAGGTCAAGCCCACGGCGCTCGCCGAGCCCAAGGAGCTCTTCACGATCTCCTTCCCGGCCGTCTCCTCGAGCGGGGCGACGCTGCAGCTCGCGTGGGAGAAGCTCCGGCTCTCGCTCGCGATCGGCGTCGACACGAACGCGGTGTTCCTCCACCGTGCGAAGCTGGCCGTCGCCGACGCGAAGGTGGACGACTGGCGCACGTCGTATGTCGCGGCGCGCGGCCTCTACGACCTGAAGTACGCGCCCGAGGACGCCTCGAAGTTCCTCGAGCGCTCTCTCTCGACCAAAGAGACGTTCGCGAACCTCGCGCTGAAGGCCCGGGTCCTCGCGGGGCAGGGCGACCGGAAGGGCGCGGTCCTCTGGGGCGAGAAGGCCCTCACGGCGGCCAAGACCGCCGACCCGAAGCCCGACGCCGAGGCGGTCACCGAGCTCGAGAAGTCGATCGCGGGCTGGAAGAAGTAACGCCGGCCGTCCGCTCGACGAGCGTGCGGCCGGGACTCCGCGCGAAGGGTACGAGTCCGGCCTCCCGGAGGTGGCGGGCCCACGCGTCCGTATCGGGGGCGACGACGAACCGCGTGTGGAAGCCGAGCTCGAGGTGCGCGGCGATCGCGTCGGCGCTCCACGGGACGGCCGCCGCCGGGTCCCCGAGCATCCGGAGCACCGGGTCGTCCCGCCGGCGCGCGACCGCTTCGAGGGGATTGCGCGACAGGTAGCCCGAGACGAGCGGGTGGCCGTGGACGAGCTGGCGGACGAGCGCCCCGGTCCCGCCCTCGACGTCGAGGACGACCGAGCCGCTGCGGTCGCGCGCGAGCGCTTCGAGGGCCGGGTCGGCGGGGGTCAGCGGCCACGTCTCGACCGGGATGCGCCACGGCACGTACTCGACGAACGCGAGGGAGACGGCGGCGGCCGCGAGCGCCGGGCGGGGCCGGAGCCGGTCGACCCAGAAGCCGAACGAGACCGCGAGGGCGAGGAGCGCGAGCTGCTCGAAGCGGTTCACGCAGCCGCCGAGCCTGAGCGCGGGGAAGACGTGCTCGAGCCACGCGTAGGGGAGCGGCACCGTCGAGGAGCCGGTCGAAGACGCGTGGCTGCGGGCCGAGGCTCAGGACGAGGGCGGCAAGGCCGCTCGCCCAGAGGAAGTCGAGCTGGCGGGGCCGTCGCCCCCGGGAGGAGGGCGACCGTTGCCACGAGCGGGAATCCATCCGAGGTAGCCGACGCCCTCGACGAGGTTCTGGTGGTTGCGCCCGGTCAGCGGCGCCGTCGCGGCGGACAGGGCCTGGATCCGCGACGGGATGACGAGGGACGTGAGCGCGACCGAGCACCACTTGCTCGGGTGCCCCGCCTCCACGAGCGGCAGGTCCCGCTTCACGCGGACGAGGAGAGGCGCCGAGAGCGCCACGGCGGCCGCGGCGACGCCGAGGAAGGCCAGCGCCCGCCGGACGCGCGCCGCATCGCGCCAGAGTGCCACGGCGCAGTAGGCGGAGGCCGCGAGCGCGCCGAGGAGCGCGAGGTAGAGGTCTGCGTAGACGAGCGCCGCGAGAGAGAGAGACGCCTCGGCCGCGCCGATCCACCTCGTGCGGCGCCGCGCGTCGCCCGTCAGGACGAGCCCCTCGAGCGCGAAGCCCAGGAAGCCCAGCCCGAGGAGGTTGAGGTGCCCGTAGGCCCGCGCGAACCGCGGGGGGCAGAACGCGAAGCAGAGCGCGGCGACGGTCGCGCCGGCGTTGCCGGCCCCGAGACGCCGCGCGAGCCGGAAGACGCCGGCGCCGGCGACCGCGAAGGACAGGAGGACCGCGAGGTTGTAGGCGAGCGGCAGCCCGGTGACCGTCGCGGCGAGCGCCGCGGGCAGGCTGAACGGCAGGCTCAGCGTGTGCGTCGCGAGGCTCGCGCCCTCGGGTGCGAAGAGCCGCGTGGTCGAGAAGAGCGGCAGGCCGTCGCAGACGGAGCGGCGGACGTGCTCGACGTTCCAGAGGTTCTGCCACGCGTCGCCGCCGCCGATGACGCCGCGCGTCCAGTTCCGTCCGAAGCCGAGCGCGCCGAACGCGAGGAGCGTCGTGCCGAGCGCGACGGCCGCCGTCGCGGCCGCCGACGGTACCTCGCTCGCGCTGCATCGCGCGCATCTTAAGGCGCGGGGCCGGAGATCCCCTGCGTCAGCGCGACGTCGGCGCCGCGGGCGCGTGCGGCGCGAGCCCGGAGCCCGCGCCGGCCGACACGAGGTTCACGAAGAACCGGTACGCGCCCGGGACGCCGGCCGGCAGCTGCCGGAAGAACGCGTAGCCCGTGTAGACGTACGCCCCCTTGCCGACCCTCGCGTAGAGGAGGCCGCCCTTCTTGTCGGTCTCGCCGGGGTCGTGCGACGCGATCGGGGTCTCGTACCGCGGGTCCCACGTGCCCGCGAAGTAGAGCCCGCGCTCCTGCACCCAGCCGTCGAAGTCGGCGGACGTGAGCCTGTTCGGGAAGTTCAGGAGGGGGCTGCCCGGCTCGAGGAACGTGACGGGGGCCTCCTCGACGGTCACGCGGTCGCGCGAGATCTTGAACGGGTACGGCCCGATCTCGTTCGTCACGAGGTCGCCCGTCGTGTCGTACTGGACGACGAGCGGTGCCGCCCTTCTCGGCGTACGCGAGGAGGCGGCCCTCGACCTGCTTCAGCCGCGGCCGCGTGTTGTACGCGCGGATGCCCGTCACGATCGCCGCGTAACGCGAGAGGTCGCCGGTCTCGAGGTCGTCGTCCGAGAGCAGCGTCACGGAGTACCCCATCTGCCGGAGCGCGTCGGGGCCCGCGTCGCCCGAGCCCATCACGTAGCCGATCGGCGCGCGCGGCGCCTTCACGTCGATGCGCAGGACGCGCGCCTCGGCGGGCGGGAACAGGGTCTGGAGCGGAATGTGGGGATAGTCGACGCGCACCACGGAATGCGATTCCGTGCGCCCGGCGACCGTCGTCTCCGCCGAGAGCGTGCCGGAGGCCTGGCCCGGCGGCGGCGTCACCGTGAACGCCACGGGCTTCTCCTCGCCCTTGGCCGCGAGCTCGAACAGCACCTCGGCCGGGGTGACGTGGAACCCGGCGGGCGCCCGGAGGCGCACCGCGCCCGAGACCTTCGGCGCTCCCGCGACGAGCGTGACGCGCACCGTCTTCGCGGCGCCGCTCCCGAACGCGTAGACCTTCTCGTCGAGGTTCGCCATGACGGGCGGGACGATCTCGAACGGGCTGTACACCTCGCCCCTCACGGGGTCGGTCCGGCGGAAGACGACGGGGGTCTCGAACGGGATCGTCACCCCCGCGACGCGCACGGCGAACCGCGCGACGAGCGGCGGCGCGTTCTCGGGCCGGCCGACGAGACGGGGATCCGGCACGGAGTAGAGGCCCTTGCCGGCGGGCGCGAGCAGCCAGTAAGGCTGCGTGGTGGCGGCGTCCGCCGGGAGCGCCACCGTCGCGGTCCCCCGCAGCGGCTCGTTCGGCGCGAGGGCGCCGCCCGGGAGCGGCGCGGCGACGCCGCCCTCGACCTCGACGTTCTCGAGCGACGCCGGGAAGGCCGAGCGGTTCAGGGCCATCGTCGCGACCTTGACCCCGGTGCCCGGCGCGGCCGAGACGTCGGCCGCGATCGCCTCCGTCCACAGCCCGAGGCACGCCCGGATCGCCTCGGCGACCTCGGCGCGCTTGGCGGCGAGGAGGGGATCCGGGGAGGAAGACGACGCCGGATCGACGAGAGACGAGGATTCGGATTTCTTAGAAGGGGAAGAGGGGGAGGGCGGAGCGGCCTGCTGAGCCCCCGCCTCGAGCATCCGGCCGATCGCCGTCCACGCCTCCACGAGCCCCGGGACCGACGCCGCCGGGTCCGATTCGCGAAATCCTTCCTCCACCTTTCTAAGAATCTTTCCGATTTCTTCTCCCTCGGCTCCGTATCTCTTCCAGGAGAGATCGACGCCCTCGAAGAGGTCTTCCTTCGCCGGCTCGCCCGCGATCAGCTTGAAGTCGTTCAGCCAGACGCCGCGGCGCTCGGCGGCGCCGAAGCCCTGGCTCTTGTGCATGGAACGGCTCTGGCCGGCGATCTCGGTGTACGAGCGGCCGAGGAGCGCGTTGTAGCCGCCGAGGTCCACCGCGATCTCTCCCGGCGCCGGCGTCCGCGGGGCGTTTGGTCCGAAGCGGAAGACGTTCCAGAGGACCCGCTTCACCTGCCAGGGCCGGACCCACTGGAGCTGCTCGGGAAAGCGCTTCGGGTCGGCCGCGGCCGTGAACGCCTCGACCGCGAGGATCGCGGAGGCGGTGTGGTTGCCGTGGCCTCCCTCGCCGGTCGTCGGAAACCGCGTGACGATCACGTCCGGCCGGAAGGAGCGGATGACCCAGACGACGTCGGAGAGGACCTGCTCGTGGCCCCAGATCGCGAACGTCTCCCCGGGGTTCTTCGAGTAGCCGAAGTCGATCGCCCGCGTGAAGAACTGCCGCGCGCCGTCGATCCGCCGCGCCGCGAGGAGCTCCTGCGTGCGCAGGACGCCGACGAGCTCGCCGGTCTCGTTCCCGATCAGGTTCTGGCCGCCGTCGCCGCGCGTGACGGAGAGATAACCCGTCTCGAGAAGGCGCCCCTTCGCGCCCCAGGCGAGGAAGGCCGAGTTCTCGTCGTCCGGGTGGGCCGCGAGGTAGAGCACGCTGCCGACGACGTTCAGCTTCTTCAGCTGGAGCGCGATCTCGGAGGCGCTGAGGTTCTCGGCGGGCGCGGCGGCCCGGGCCGGGCGCGCGGCGAGGGCGATCAGGGCGGCGAGGACGGGGAGGGCGCGGAGCAGGCGGCGCGTCATGCGCCGCATTCTAGAGGGGGAGTCTCAATCCGAAGGCCCCTTCCCGAACGTCTCCTCGACCAGGAACGTTCCGGCGCAGGCGAGCGCGAGCGTCCCGAGCGAGGCGAGGAAGGCCGCGTGGTACCCCGCCGTCGGGTAGCGCCGCGCCCCCTGCTCGAGGACGCCGAGCCAGTGGGCGTCGAGGATCCGCCCGAGGACGTTCTGCATGACGGCCGCCCCGAGGAAGCCGCCGGCGTTCACCGTCGCCGTCGCGATGCCCGAGAACCGCGGCGGGTTCACCTCCCGCGCGAGCACCCACGTGAGCGTGAAGCAGCTCGCGGTCAGGCCCACGAGGAAGCACAGCGGGCCGAGGAGGAACCGCGGCGGCCCGCCGGCGGGGACCGCGATGCACGCCCAGACGGCCGTGTAGACGAACGTGAAGAGGACGTAGGGGAGGCGGCGCGCGCGGAAGATCCGGTCCGAGAGGAACCCGGCCGTGGGCGCGCCGAAGACGACGCCCACCCCGACGAGCGACACGAGCCGCGCCGCGTCGCGGGCCGTGAGCCCGTAGACGTCGCGCATCCACGGCACCGCCCAGAGCCCCGAGAACGAGATGAGCGTCCCGTACTGGCAGAAGAAGACGAGGAACATCGGCCACGTCTTGCGGTTGCCCCACACCGTGCGGTAGCCCTGCGCGACGCTCAGCTTCGGCGCCGGGCCGCGCGGGACCGGCGGCGGGAACCCCGCGTCCTCGGGCCGGTCGCGGACGACCGCGAGGCAGAGCGCCGCGAGGGCGAGCGAGAGGGCCGCGACGCCGCCGAACGTCGTGCGCCAGCCCGCGAGCGACACGACGAAGGCGAGCGGCGCGGCGGCGAGGAGACCGCCGAGGTTGCCGGCGACCTGCGTGAGGCCCGACCACGTCCCGAACTCGTCCGGCCGGAACCACGCCCCGATCTGCTTCAGCGTCCCGATGAAGACGACGGAGGCGCCGACACCGACGACGACGCGCGCCCCGTAGGCGACCGGCAGGGCGTGGGCGGCGGCGAAGACCGCGCCGCCCGCGCCCATCACGAGAGCGCCCGCGGCGACGGCCTTGCGCGGGCCCCACGCGTCGACCGCCGCGCCGACGACGAACTGCATCGCGGCGAACGCGTACAGGTAGAGCGCCGCCATCGTCGCGACCTCGACGCCCGTCGCCGTGAAGCTCCGCATGAGGTCCTTCGCGAGGACCGCGGGCGCGATCCGGTGGAAGTACGACACGACGTACACGAGGGCGAGGACGCCCCAGACGAGGACGCGGCGCGAGCGGAAGTCAGGCGAGACGGCGATCCTCCTCGCGGGGACGGGCGACGTTACCTCACGAGGCGGAACGCGCGGGGCGGCAGGGTGCGGCGGCGTCCGTCCGGGGTCTCGAGCTCGACGACGAGGCTGTGGTCGCCGGGAGCGAGGCCGCTCACGTCGAGGTCCGCCGCGAAGCCCGTCTCCTTCGGCTCCACGACGTACGGGAGCACCGCCACGACGTCGGGCCGGTCGGGACGGGTCGAGCGGAGCGGGATCGCGGCGCGGCCGTCGATGGTGAAGAGGACGGGGTCGATCCGCCCTCCTCCCCGCTCGCGGCACCAGCCCGCGGCCGAGAGGACGCCGCCCCGGATCAGGCTCCCCTCCGCCGGCGCGTCCAGGTTCCCCGGGAGGTCGCCGGAGCCCCCGCGCGGCGTCGGGTGCGCCGCGTCGAGCGTGAGGTCGAGCGCGGCGATATGGACGTCGCCCGTCGTGCCCGGCACGGACGGGAGGATCGAGATGCGGTTGCGCCCCGCCCGCCACGCTCCTCCTTCGACCCGGAACGCGGCCGCGCGCGGGTCCGCGGGCGCACGCTCCATGGGCCTGCCGTTGAGGCTCGCCCTCAGCGATCGGACGAGCTCTTCGGTCCCGTCCACCTCGAGGGCCGCGGCCGTCGCGGGCGCGTCGAGGGGCGGGATCACGAGCTCCACGCCCGCGGGCGGCACGTCGAGCGTCGGGGAAACCTTCCCGTCGCGTGGCTCCGGCCGCCGGCCGGCCAGGAGGTAGTAGTCCGACTCCGGTCGTCCGAAGTCCACGCGCAGGCGATCGGGTTGCGGCGGCGCGTCGCGGACCGCGAAGACCTCCGTCCGGGCATCGCGGAAGACGCGCGTGAAGGCCCCGGGCTCGAGGGCGATCCAGTCCCGTTCGGGAAGCTCCTCCCCGGTCCGGACCACGACGACGAAGCCGACCCCGAGCCGCCGCAGGTTCTCCCTCCATTCCGCGTGGACGGCGCGGTGATGCGGGAACTCCAGCGGCCCGCCCCACGAGAAGAACGACGCGCCGAGCGGCGGGACGAGTCCGCCCCGCGCGTCGGGACCGCGATAGGTCGGCACGTAGAGGAGACGGTTCTGGAGGCGCCGCCCGAAGAACAGGTACGGCTGGTTCCCGCCGCAGAACGCGATCGTCGTGCCGGGGGGCGCCGCACGATCGAGGAACGAGGCCGCCGGGACCGGACCCAGCTTGCGTGTCAAGTACGTCTCGAGGAGCCGCCCACCGGCCAGCGAGGCGAGCACCGCGAGCGCCGCCGCCGCGACCCCGGACGCGGCCGAAGACCCGAACCCCGGCGACGGCGCGAGGCGGCGCCGGAAGACGTCGAGAAGCACGACCGCGCCGCTCAGCGCGGCCACGACCCACGCGCTCCGCGCGCCCCCCCGCCTGACCTGGGAGACGACGAGCGTCAGCGACACCGCGAGGAGGACCGCCGCGCGGCCCAGGCGGGCGGCCCGGGGCGGAAGGCGCTCGAGGAGCCACACGGCGGAGATTCCGGCGAGGGCGAGCGCCCCGTACACGTACCGGACGTCGCGGTGGTCGGCCATCAGCCGGACGAACGTCGCGTACAGGACGACCGGGAGCGCGAGGAGGACGACCTCTCCCGCGGAGACCCGCCGGCCGTCCGAAGGCCGGGAGCGCCGCACCCGGGAGGCGAGCCACGAGACCAGCGCGAGGAGGGGCGCGACCACGGCGGCGGGAAGCAGGACCCAGCGGAACAGGGGCCCGAGGAGATCGACGCGGTCGAGGAGGAAGCGGAGCGCCTCGCGTCCGGCGCCGGCCGTCGTCCAGAGCACCGCGATCGTGTCCGCCGCCCAGCCCTGGAAGAGTCGAGCGGCCGAAGACGCTGACCGTCGCGGGGTAGAAGGGGTTGCCGGTCGCGGCCGCGTTGCGCAGGTACGTGTACCCGCCGACGCCGAGCATCGTGAGGCTCCCGACCAGGCACGCGATCGCCGCCGACCGGATCGCGGGCCCCCGGCCCCCGGCCGGAGGCCGCCCGATCGCCGGCGCGGCGCACGCGCCCGCGAGGAGCAGCAGCGGAGGCAGGAACATCGCCCCGGTGTACTTGGTGCCGATCAGCAGGCCGAGCGACGCGCCGAGGAACGCCGCCCGGCGGGGATCGGGGCCGCGCCGGAGGAGCAGGGCGCCCGAGACGCTCGCCAGGACGAAGAAGCAGACGGCGTGGTCGTTGCCGGCTCCGAGCATGCCCGTCGGGAAGACGCGCGGGCTCGCCGCGTAGAGGAGGACGGCGATGCCCGCCGCCTCCGCGCGCAGCGGGAGGAGGCGTGCGATCGAGGCGAGCGCGGCGATCGAGGCGAGCGCGAACGGCGCCTCGCTCCATCGTGCCAGGAAGTCCGTGCCGCCGAACGGGGCGAGGAGAAGATACGAGAACAGCTCGCCGGCGACCGGATAGAACGTGGTGCTGCCGTCGCCGACGGGGAACTTCATGCTCCGGAGGTCGTGCCACTGCCACCACGTCGCGACGGCGGAGAGGTGGTAGGAGGTGTCGTCATAGCCCTGCGCGCCGGGAGGGTCGTAACGCCGGGAGAAGACCGCGACCGCCGTCGAGATTCCGAAGAACGCGAGGGCGGCCAGGATCGCGGCGCGCTCCGTCGAGAGCGCGGTCGGGGGGCGGCGCTTCGGGGGCGCTTCCGGGTGGACCGGAAAGGCCGCGTTCGCGGCCAGGCCGAGCGCCGCGACGAGAAGAACGGCTCGCGGCGTCAGGGCGCCGGCGTGCCCCAGCGTCGTCGCGACGACGGTCCAGCCCGCGCCGAGGAGGACGAGAGTCGCCGTGACCGTGGTTCCGAGGTCCTCGCCGGGGAGGAGAAATCTCGCCAGGCGGAGGGAGAGCCGGCCGATCCCGAAAAAGAAGACGAGCGCGAGGGCCGCGCCCGCGGCCGCGGGCAGCCGGGAGACATCGACGGCTCCCAGGACGAGGAGAGCCGCGATCGCGGCGTCGAGGCGACGGGCCGGCCCGGAGCCGGTTCTAGGGCCGTGCACGCCTGACCGGTGCGAGGGGTCCGAGCGTGCCCACCGGCTCGTGCGCGGGGACGGCCTGCGCGGGATCCGTCCTGACGATCACGTCCGCGTAGGCGCCGAGGCCGTGGGCCTGGAGACCGACGGCGCCGCTCGCGAACGTGCCGTCGCGCGTGACGAGGACCTCGTCGCCGTCGACCGAGACGGCGATGCGGTCGCCCGAGCCGCTCAGCCCGAGGCGCACCGGGACCGCCTTCGGGTCGCGGCCGGAGGAGGTGATGAGGTTCAGCCCGCTCCTCGCGCAGAAGAGGCCCACGAGGCCGTTGGACTCGATGTACGCGAGGTATCCGCTCCGCGATCCGCCGTCGCCGGGCGCCTGCGCCCGGCCCGTGAGTCCGATCCAGCTCGAGGGGCTCCCGAGATCGTCCGTGATCCTCACGCTGCTCGAGATCTCGAAATCGTTGACGACGAGACCCTGCACGTTCGCCCTGAAGTCCCTCACCGCGTTCACGAGACGTCCTCCGGACACCGAGCCGCCGCCGTCCGGCAGGAGCCAGCGCCAGAGGACGTCGCTCCAGGGGCCGTCGAAGCGGTCGCGGAAGGCGGGCGGCACCGGGCCGAGGTCGGCGAGCCGGTCCGCGAGCGTGTTCGCCCCGGGCTTCCACGACCCGTCCGAGCGCAGGAGGCCGAGGGCGGGGGTCACGCACCCGACGCAGTCGATCAGCTCGTAGTCGAAGAGGGCGGCCACGCGGGAGCGCGGGAGGAAGAGCTGGTAGACGCGCAGGACGTCGTTTCCGCCCCCCGAGTCGCCGCCGCCGTGGAAGCCGAACTCCGTGATCCAGACGTCGCGCGAGGCGAGGACGCTGCGGTCGATCCAGTAGAGGAGCGACCGGTGGAACGTGTCGCCGTCGAAGAACTTGTGGAGGATCCCGTCGGGCCCGGTCAGGGACCCCTCCTCGTAGACGTGCTGGCTCACGATGTCGACGAGGCCCGCGGCGTTGCGCTGGGCGATCGCGTCGAAGAACGCGGCGGGCGGGCGCGGGGCGCCCCACGAGCCGGAGAGCTCGGGCGCGGCGATCTTCGCGAAGGGATCCGCCTCGCGGATCGCCGTCGCGGCCGGGATCAGGAGCGAGTCGACGTACGAGAGGGGCTCGCCCTGGAAGAACTTCGGATCGTCCGGCTCGTTCCCGATCGCGTAGACGGCGATCGCGCCCCGGTAGCGCGTCGCGACCGCCTTCGCGAAGCGTCCGAAATAGCCCTCCTGCGGGACGCACGAGCCCTCGACCGGCGGCACTCCCATCCGGCAGGCCCACGCCGGCGTCGAGCCGAGGCCCGCGTAGATCGCGAGGCCGCGCGACCGGTACGACTGGACCATGCGGTCGAGGTCGTCCCAGGAATACACGCCGTTCGCGATCTCGACCGACCTCCAGAAGACGTCCATGCGGACGAAATTCATGTGCATCGCCGGGACGGCGTCGACCTCCGGACCGGTCGCCGAGTGGAGGTTCACGCCGCGGAAGCGGGTCTCGGCCACGGCGGGCGGCGCGGCCAGAGAGGCAGCGAGCAGGAGGGCGGAGGCCAGGACGCGGCGGGACATCGGAAGCGCGGAAACTTACTTCATTTCATCGCGGCGCGCACGTCGGCGAGATACCGGTCGAACGACTCGACCCGGATCAGGCCGATGCGCGGGTACTCGAAGTCGGCGATCACGTAGAGGATGAACGCGACCCCGACGGCGTAGGCCATGACGTGCAGCCAGCTGCGCGTCGTGCTCGCGCCCATCTCGTAACCGGCGAGGAGCGCGCACCCGAAGGAGACGACGAAGAGGACGCCGTACACGATCATCGGCGGGTGCATGTCCGTGGCGGCGAGCCGGGTCGTCGTGATGTCGATCATCGCGTTGAGGGCCGGGAGAAGGACGATCGTGGCCTGCGACGGGGCTTCGCGGCACGCCGCGACCGCGCCCGCCCAGATCTCGTTCTGGATCGCGACCGGCCCTGGCGTACTCGGCGCGGGCGCCGTCGAAGTCGAGGTCGGCGATTTTCTTGTACATGAGGATGCGCGAGTCCGTGTAGCGCCGGAACGCGTCGCGCAGCGGCGGCTGGAAGGCGGGCGGCAGGAGGTCGAGCCTCAGCCACGCCGTTCCGATGTCGTTCGCCTCCTCGACGACGAGCGCGCGGCGCGCGTCGAAGCGGGACGCGGCGCCCGAGAACGTGAACGCGAGGAGGAGTCCGAGGACGCCGAACGCGACGGTTTCGACGGTGCCGAGCCCGGCGGGCCGGTGCGCGTCGGGTCCGGAGAGAGCACGGCGCCCGACCCGGATGCCCGTCTCGAGGCAGCCGAGGGTGACGAGGAAGGCGGTGCCGAAGAAGAGGAGGGCTCCCAAGGTGTGGCTCATGGTACGAGAATACCGGGGACGGGCAAAACGGTCCCACGCGTCCGGAGCGTCCAGCCGAGGAGGAGGAGGCCGATCGCGGCGATCCAGCTGCCGGCCACGCGCACCGCGATGCGCGCCCACGGAGCCCTCAGCGAGACGACGAGCGCCGAGGCGAGAGCCACGAGGACGAACGCCACGGCGGCGATGCCGAGAAGCCCGAGGGCGCCCGGTCCGCTTCCCGCGAGCGCGGGTCCGTTCCAGAAGCCGTGGACGAGTCCGAGGCCGGCGGCGAGCGCCGCGACGGCTCCGTCGGCGAGCCTGATGTCGGCGGCGACGAGGAGGCCGAGCAGGATGAAAGAGAGCGCGGGGAGGGGCGCCGTCGCCGCGGCGCCGGCCGCGAGGCCGAGGAGGCCGCCGGCCAGCCACGCGACCGGCAGGACGAACAGGGCGAGGCGGCCCGCGCGCGCGCCGCGCAGGCCCGCGTAGAGCGCGAGCGCGACGATCGGCACGAGGTCCTCGGGCGTCAGGAGGAGGTGGCCGATCCCGTCGTAGACCGGCCCGAGGCCGGTCGTGACGAGGTGCGCGTCGGCGCGCGCCGGGATCAGGAGAGCGGCGAGGAGCGCGAGCGTTCCCGCGCCCGGCGCACGCGTCCTCATCGAATCGCCTTCCAGAGAAATCCGAATCCGGCGATCGTCACCAGCGTGCCCGCAACACGAAGCGCGATGCGTCCCCACGTCCAGCGGTGGACGAGTCCGATCCCGATCCCCGTCAGGTGGAGGAGGCCCGTCGCGACGACGAAACCGATGCTGTAGAGGATCCCGCTCTGTCCGGGCGGCAGCTCGGTGCCGTGCGCGTGTCCGTGGAAGATCGCGAAGAAGCCCACGAGCGCGGCCGCGACGGGGAGAGGCGGACGCGCCTCGCGCGCGACCGCGAGCCCGAGGAGGATCGCCGAGAGCGCGATCGCGATCTCGACGCCCGGCAGGGGGATCCCCGCGAGGCCCAGAAACCCGCCGAACGCCATGACCATCGGGAAGACGACGGGCAGGAGCCAGATGGCGGGCGCGCCGAGCTGCGCGCCCCACAGGCCGACGGACACCATCGCGAGGACGTGGTCGAGGCCCGAGACCGGGTGGCGGAATCCCGAGAGGAAGCCGCCCGCCTCGCCGGCCTGGATGTGCGCGCGCGCGGGCGCCATCGCGAGCGCCAGGACGAGAAGCGCGATGAGCCCCTCGGGCGACGGCCGGCGGCGCGGGATCATCGCGTCCCCGCCAGCAGGATCATGGTCCGCTGGATCGTCCAGTACGCGCCCAGGGAGCCCACGGTGTAGCCCGGGAGGGCCTCGGCCCAGCGCGGCCAGCGGATCGCGAGCGTCCGGAAGGAGCGCTCGAGGAGGAGGATGACCGCGACGAAGAACATCTGGCCGATCTCCACGCCGACGTTGAAGAGCAGGAGAGCGAGCGGGATCTCCGCCTTCGGGAGGCCCATCGCCGCGAGGCCGCTCGCGAAGCCGAAACCGTGAAGGAGGCCGAACGCGAAGGCGACGACCCACGGGTGGCGGATCGTGAAGCTCGTCTCGCCGCGCCAGACCCTCACGATCTCGGGGCCGAGGAAGAGGATCGAGAGCGCGATCGCCGCGTTGAGGGGCGGGAGGGGCGCGGACGCGAAGCCGAGAGTCGCGACGGCGAGCGTGAGGCTGTGCGCGAGCGTGAAGGACGTGATCGTCTTCAGGAGCATCCAGCGGTCGGACACGATGAGGAGGAGGCCGAGCACGAAGAGGAGGTGGTCGACGCCCATGAGGATGTGCTCGATCCCGAGCTTCAGGTACGACGCCGCGCGCTGGGCGCCGGTCGTCGCCGCCCCGAGCGTGACGGACGGGTTCGCGGGGCCGAGGAGACGGCTCTCGACGACGCCGTCCGCGCGCTTGACGCGCACGAGGACGTCCGTCGCCGTCGACTCGAGGCCGGCGATCGCGATCGTCCTGCCGGCGAGGCCGCCCTCGCAGCGCAGCGTTCCGCGCACGAGGATCGCCCCCGGCGTGAGCTGCTGGCGGTCGGGCGTGGCGAGCGTGCAGCCCGGCGGGAGGACCGGCGCGATCCGGAGCTCCACCTCGCCGCCGGCCGGCGCCTTCCAGAGGAAGGCGTAGACGCCGGGAGCCTTCTCTTCCATCTCGAGAAAGCCGGGGCGCAGCTCGTGGGCCCGCGCGGGCGCGGCGGCGAGCGCGAGGACGGCGACGACGAGGGCCGTCCCGGCGCGTCGCGCGGGCCGCCGTCTCACCTCTTCTCCGGCGCCGTCTCGATCACGACGGTCGACTTCGCGAGGAGGCGCGCATAGAGCGCGTCGAGCTCGCGCTTCCGCCGGTCGGCCGTGACGTCGCGCTCGACCGCGGACCGCACGTCGGCGAGGGCGGGCGTGCGCGCGGGGGCCTTTTCGGTGACGAGGACGGCGTGGACGCCGAAGGCCGAGGGAATCGGAGCCGCCCAGTGTCCGGGCGGGAGCCTGACGACGGCCTCGGCGAAGTCGCTCCCGAAGACGCGGGCGATCTCGCTCCTCGGCGAGAGCGGCATCTCGGGCGGCAGGAGGAGGCTGTCGCCGGCGGGCTCCGCGGCGCCGCCCTTCTTCTCGAGCGCGGCCGCGAGAGCCCGCGCGGCCTCCTCGGCGCGCGCGGGACCGCCGCGCTTTTCCGGCGTCAGGCAGACCTGCCGGAGGGCCACGCGCTCCTCGACGCGGTAGGAGTCGGGGTGGGCCGCGAGCCACGCCGCGAGCTCCGCGTCGGTCGGCGGCGAGGCGTCCACGCGGTCCTCGGCGATGAAGTCGACCTTCTGCTTGAGGCGCCGGCGGATGATCGTGTCGTCCCGGTCGAGGCCGGTCGCCATCGCCTCGTGGACGGCGGCCTCCTCGCGCACGTACTCGTCGATCAGCCCCTTCAGCTCCGGGGCGGTCGGGGGCCGCTGCCACGTGCGCTGGAAGCCGGCGGCGAGGGACTCGATCCGCGCCCGCGTCACGACGATCCGGCTGGTCGCGCCGCCTCCCTTCCACGCGAAGACGAGGAAAAGCGCGGCTCCGAGCGCGAGGAAATGGACGAGCGGCTCCCGGAGAATGCGCTTCACGCCCGGGGCGTATACCAGAAATCGAGGCGCTCCGACGAGCGCCGCCGGGGCCGCCTCCATGACGACTCCTACGAAGGCGGCGCGCTCGCCGGATCAGGAGGGGAAGTCCGCGCGCGTGACGTCGGGATGCCGACGTCGAGGACGGACTTCACGCGCGCGGGCCGGATCGGAGCCGGGGAGCTACTTCTTCACTTCTTCGCGATGCCCTTCAGCCAGATCGTCTCGGTGGACGAGTCCTCAGTCGTGAGGGCGCCGTCGTCGCGCAGCTTGATCTTCGCCGCCGGCGTGATTTCGCCGTCCCCCTTGCCGTCCGCGTCGAGGATGAGGACGGCGAGCGTGAGGTCGTAACCGGGCTTGGGCTGCATCCCCGAGAAGTCCGACTTGAGCGCCGCCAGCGGCTCCGCGGCGACGACGGTCAGGAGCCGGCCCGAGCCCATGGAGCGGGCGAACACGTATTTCACCTTGACCGTTTTCTTGCCGGCCTCGATGACGCCGATGTCCTTCATGCCGAGGAGGACCTTGCGTGCGGCTTCGTGGCCTCCGCTCTTCAGCGCGGCGGCGAGCGCGTCGCGCTCGGCAGGCGTCGAGAGGCCCGTGTAGGAGATCGTGACCGGCGCCTTGAGCACGCTGCCGCCGGCGCTCTTCGCCTCGGCGGTGGCGGTGAACGTCTCGGCGGCGGAGGCGGAGCCGGCGAACGCCAGGGTGAGGAGGGCTGCGGAGAGAATCTTCATGATGTGCGTCCCGGCCTTACTTCTTGGCGGGCGGGAAGTTCTGGAAGAGCTGCTGCGCGACGTCGCGCAGCTTCTTCTCGCGCTCTTCGGGCGTGGCCTGCGTGTTGAGCGTGTCGCTCGCGATGCCGCGCCAGACCATGTCCTTCTTCTTGCCGTCGACGAGGTCCACGATCAGCGTGCCGACCGGGATCTCCGAGACCGTGGAGGTCTGCATCCCCATGCCGCCGTACCACCCGTAGCCGTAGCCCCAGCCCGAGTTGTACGTGTTGATCTGCGTCTGCTTCGAGAGCCGGCCGTGCACGACGAGCCACACGTCCCCGCCGCTGTCCACCTTCTTGAGTCCCTTGGCGGCCAGCGTGTCCGAGAGGACGTTCTCGAGCCGCTTGGCGAGGATGTCGTCCTTGATGTCGCCGGTGTCGTGCCAGCTGAAGGTCTTGTACTGGGTGAAGTCGACGGACTTGTCGAAGTCGGTCGAGACCTGGAGAGTCGAGCAGGCCGCTCCGGCCAGGGCCGCCGCGAGCGCCGCGATGAGAATGCGTTTCATTTTAGGAACTCCTTTGTCGTGACTGAACACGCGCGGATCTTATTACGCGAGGCGCCGTTCCGGGCGCGGAGCAGCCGCTCAGGGCTCGTCCTCGAAGGCCTTCTCCTCGGCCGGCAGCGCGACCGACCCGAAAAGGACGTGCTTCACGGTCCCGAACGCCGACTCGAGGAGGAGGGACGGGACGGCTTCCTTCGCGAGCCCCTCGATCCTCCGCTTCAGCTCCGCCACCTTCTCCGGGTTCTTCGCGGCGAGGTCGGAGCTCTCGGACGGGTCCTTCGCGACGTCGAAGAGCTCGATCTTCGACGGCAGGGTGGCCTGCCAGACGAGCTTCCAGTCGCCCTCGCGCAGCGCGGCGCGGAAGGCCTCGATGCCGTAGACGACCTCGTGGCGCGGTGACGGCTTTCCGTCCGCGATCGCGGGCCAGACGTTCATCCCGTCGAGCGGCTTGCATTTCGCGAGCGACGCGCCCGCGAGGCCGGCGAGCGTCGGGTACATGTCGACGACGTGGATCGGGCCGTCGACGACCGTTCCCGCCTTGACCCGGCCCGGCGCGTTCAGGAGCGCGACGACGCGCGTCCCGCCCTCGTAGTACGAGCCCTTGCCGTCGCGGTACGGGCCGTTGTCGGCCGGAATCGTGCTCCTGGACATGTCGATCTCGCCGGTGAACTTCGCCGAGCGCGGCCCGCCGTTGTCGCTCCCGAAGAAGACGATCGTGTTCTGGCGCATCCCCTTCTTCTCGAGGGCCGCGAGGACCTTCCCGATCTCGTCGTCCATCGCGGTCGTCATCGCGGCGTAGGCGCGCCGGGCGGGATCCTCGACGTGCGCGTACCGGTCGAGGTACTCCTTCGGGGCCTGGTAGGGCGCGTGCGGGGCCGTGAACGCGAGGTAGAGGAAGAGCGGCACCTTCGGGTCGTGGCGCTCGATCAGCCGCACCGCGTCGCGGCCGAGGAGCTGCGTGACGTAGCCCTCCTCCTGCACCGGCTTGTTGTCGCGGTACCAGTCCCGTGTCCCGTGCGCCGCGTGCGTGAAGTAGTCGATCTCGCCGAGGAGCGGGCCGTACTGGTGGTCGAAGCCGCGCTGGCGCGGCCAGTACTTGCGGTCGGCGTGCCCGAGGTGCCACTTGCCGACGATGGCCGTCTCGTATCCTGCCGCCTTCAGGGCCTGAGGGAGGAGCCACTCGTCCGTCGCGAGGCCGTACGTTCCGGCCGACGGGATCACGAGGGTCTGAAGGCCGTACCGGAACGGGTACCGACCGGTCATGAGCGCCGCCCGCGACGGCGTGCACATCGGCTGCGCGTAGAACTGCTCGAGCCGCGCGCCCTCCTTCGCGAGCGTGTCGATCGTCGGCGTCCTGATGTCGGAGCCATGGAAGCCCACGTCCTTCCAGCCGAGGTCGTCCGCGAGGATGTAGACGATGTTGGGGCGGGCAGGCGCCGGCTGGGCCTTCGCCGCCCCGGCGAGAAGGGCGGTCCCGGCCGTCAGCACGGCGGCCGTGGCGAATCGTCTTCTCATGGCGCTCCTCCTGTGAATCGACGCCGGATCCGGCATGTCGAAGGTGGATTGCGTCTCAATGGTAAGCGAGGGGGACGCCGCGTCAGCGGCTGAGCCAGAGGTACTGGTAGGCGATTCCGATACGAGTCGAAGCGGGATCCGATCCTGGCGTCCACCCCCCTGGAGGCCGGACAGCTTGATCGAGTGGCCCCTCGCGACGGGGACCGAGGCGGTCAGGCCGGCGCGGCTGTTCGCCTGCCGCGTGTCGCCCGGGACGTCGTTCGTGTACGTCTTGCCGCCGGCGTAGTACGTCGCGTCCGCGGCGATCCAGAGGCCGGGCCTCACCGTGTATCCGACGTGCGCCTGGAAGCTGTAGAGCGGGTCCTGCGAGCGGACGTTCTCGCCGGGGTAGGTGTGGTCGTTGTCGAGGAACAGCCAGACGCCGGCCGCGGCCTCGAGCGTCCACCGGCCCGATCGGGAACGACAGGCCGAACTCGGGCCGGAACGCCCAGCGGTTCGTCCCGATGTTGATGAGCTTCTCGTTGCTGTACTGGCCCGTCGGGACGACGACGATGAGGCTGAAGCCGAGCGTCGGCTCGGGCTTGCGGGTTCTGAACTCCTTCACCGACAGTGCCGGCCCGCCGATGAGGTTGACGACGAAGCGCAGGCGCATGTCGCCGAGCCCCGAGCGCGTGATCGACTGGTATGTCTCCCCCACGTTCCCGTCCACCGACGCCCAGACGTACGGGACCACGACGGCGACGGACGAGATCCGTCCGAAGAGGTTGAACGTGTGCCCGTACCCACCGACGACGCCGTTGATGAAGGCGCGAACGTCCGAGAAGGGCAGGGAGGGATCGAAGAGGACATCGCCGGACTGGTACGAGTAGTTCACGAGGAGGAAGTTCGCATCCTTCGGCGACGGGGCGTACGCGCGCGGCTCGAGGTCCTGGGCGCGAGCGGGCGCCGCGAGAACTCCGGCGAGCACTGCGGCGGCGACGAAGACGCAGGCGCGCGGGAGACGTGTCATGGTCGGGCGCATCGTAGCCGAACGCGGCGCGGTCACAGCGGCGGCCTCTTCCGGTGCCACTCCGTCCGCGCCTGGACGGCGGTTCCGAGCGAGACGAGCGTCTCGTCCGAGAACGCCCGCCCCGTGAGCTGGAACGCGGTCGGGAGGCCGTTCTCGCCGAAGCCGTTCGGCACCGAGAGCGCGGGCTGGCCGGCGAGGTTGCCGGCGGCGATGACGGCCGGTCCGCCGCCGATCCCCGGGTAGACCTTGTCGAAGTCCGGGCCGATCGGGTACGACACCGTCGCGCGCGAAGGCGAGACGAGCGCGTCGAACTTCGCGTAGAGGGCGTCGAGCGCCTTCTTCATGGGCGCCCTGAGGCGCAGCGCCTGGAGGTAGTCGACCGCGAGGACCATCGAGGCCGCGTAGCCGCCCCAGCGGTCGTTCGGGACCCTCAGCTCCTTCGCGCGCCCGCTCTCGATGAGGTCGCGGAACGCGCTCGCGCCTTCCGCCCCGACGATCGTCCCGACGGCGGGCCCGTACGGAAAGTCGGGGAACTCGACGTCCGGGACGACGTCGCAGAACGCGGCGAGCACCTTCAGCGACTCCTCGAAGTTTCTCCGCACCTCGGGCTGCGCCTTCTCGAAGGAGCCCTTGATCACCCCGACCCGCGGGCGCCTCGCCTTCGCCGACGTCTTCGCCGCCGCGGGGCGGAACGGACGGTTCACGGACGTCGCGTCCTTCGGGTCCCGGCCCGCGATCGCGGCCATCACGAGGCCGCAGTCCTCGGCCGAGCGGCACATCGGCCCGAGCTTGTCGAGCGTCCAGCACAGCGCCATCGCGCCGTGCCGGCTCACGCGCCCGTACGTCGGGCGCAGGCCCGTGACGCCCGAGAACGCGGCGGGCGTCACGATGGAGCCCGACGTCTCGGACCCGATCGAGAACGCGACGAGGCCGGCCGCCGTGGCCGCGCCGGGCCCCGAGGAGGACCCGCCCGACCAGAAGCCGGTGTTCCAGGGCGTGCGGCCCGGACCCGTGAAGGAGGCGTCCGCGTTGTTGTAGCCGAACCCGCCGGCGAGCTCGACCATCGCGAGCTTGGCGACGAGGACCGCGCCCGCGTCGCGGAGCCTCGTGACGACCGTGGCGTCCTCGTCGAAGACCTGCTCGCGGAAGGGCGCGGCGCCCCAGGTGGTCGGGATGCCTTTCGTCGCGAGGAGATCCTTCACCCCGTACGGGATGCCGTGCAGGGGCCCGCGCCATTTCCCGGCCGCGATCTCCGCCTCGGCGGCCTTCGCCTCCGCGAGGGCGAGATCGCGGGTGACCGTGACGACCGCCCCGAGCTTCGGCCCGATCCGCTCGAGCCGCTCGAGGTATCCCTCGGCGAGCGCGACGGGCGAGAGCTGTCGCGACTTGAGCTTCTGGGACAGTTGCGGGACGGAAAGAAAGAAGACGGATTCTTCGAGGGTCATGAGGGCCTCCCCTCGAGTCCGGCCGTGAAGATGACGTCAGGCTCGTCCCCGTTGCCGAGCGCCGTCTTCTTCATCGTCTCCGCGGCCTTGAGCCTCCCGTCGATCGCCTTCGCGATCTGCCCGAGCTGCTCGCCCGACAGGTTCTTCCCCCATCGGATCCGGACGACTTCCGTGAGCGCCTCGGCCACGGAAGACGGCGCTTCCGGCGTCGGCACCGGAGGTCGGGGCGTCCGGCGTCGCCGCCGGCGTCACAGCCTGGCCGATGGCGGCGGCCGGGAGAAGCGCCGCGGGAGCCGCGGCCGCCGCCGCGAGCGTCCGGGCGAACGCGCGTCGCGAGATCGTGTGGGGGCGCTCGGGCATTTTCTTCGCCTCCTTCGTCGGAATTCCTCTCTCTGCAATCTATCTTGATTCGGCGCGTGTCGCTCTCCATACTCCGCCGGTCATGACGGTCACGACCCTCGCCACCGGGCTCATTTCGTCGCTCCTCGAGAGGGAGGCGGAGATTCGCCTCGTTCTCGTCAAGCGCACGCGCGACGGCGGGCGAGGGGATTAGCCGGAGAAGGCGAACGGAACCCCCCGAGCCCGCTCATCGAGAGCGGGCTTTTTCGTTTTCGGGGCACTAAGTAATGGAGCAAGGAGCCGGGATGCCCGAGGGACGCCGGAGACGCTGGACGGACGGGGTCGACGCGGGTCGAAATCCGTACCGGGAGTACGACGCGTGCGGCGTCGGCTTCGTGGCGCATCCCCGGCAGTCGTCGCACCGCGTCCTGCGCCTCGCGCTGGGCGGCCTCTCGCGCGTCGCGCACCGCGGCGCCACGGGCAGCGACCGGACGGGCGACGGCGCCGGCATCCTGACCCGCATCCCGGACAGGCTGTTCCGCCGCGAGGCGGCGAGGCTGTCGTTCGCGCCTCGCCGACGAAGCGCCGTTCGCCATCGGGACGTTCTTCCTGCCGCGGCGTCGGGACGGCCAGCTCTGGTCGATGGAGATCGTCGAGAAGGCTCTCGCCGACGAAGGGCTTCCGCATCTCGGCTGGCGCACCGTGCCCGTGCGGCTGGATCGACTGGGTCCCGCGGCGGAGGCGGCGCATCCCGCGATCGTCCACGCCTTCGTCGGTCTGCCGCCGGGCGTCGACCTCGAGGAGTGGGAGCGGAGGCTCTATCTGGCCGGGCGTGTCGCGGCCCGGCGCGCGCACCGCCAGGAGCTTCACGGCTTCTGCGTCGTGTCCCTCTCCCACCGGACGCTCGTGTACAAGGCCCTCCTCACGGGGACGGAGCTGAAGTCGTTCTACCCGGACCTCGAGGAGCCCGATTACACGACGAGCGTCGCCGTCTTCCACCAGCGCTACTCGACGAACACGGCGCCGAGCTGGAGTCTCGCCCAGCCGTTCCACCTCCTCGCGCACAACGGCGAGATCAACACGCTGTGGGGGAACCGCAACGCGATGCGCGCGCGCGAGCCCGAGCTCGCCTCGCCGGTCTGGGGCGAGAGGCTCGTGCGCCTCCTTCCGGTCCTCACGGACGAGGGCAGCGACTCGACGAGCCTCGACGAGGCGCTCGAGCTCCTCGTGCGCTCGGGGCGGGACCCGCTGCACGCGCTCACGATGCTGATCCCGGACGCCCCGCAGGGCCACCTGCCCGCGGCGCTCCGCGCGTTCTACGACTTCCACGCCGGCCTGATCGAGCCGTGGGACGGCCCGGCCGCCGTCGCGTTCACGGACGGCGTCGTCGCGGGCGCGCACCTCGACCGCTCGGGCCTCCGCCCCCTGCGCTGGAAGATCGCGGACGACGGGCACGTCGCGGCGGCCTCGGAGGCCGGCATCGTGGACCTCGACCACGAGCACGTCGTCGCGAGCGGGCGCCTCGGCCCCGGCGAGACGATCGCGGTCGACACGGCGACGGGAGAGATCCTCCTCGACGCGGACGTGAAAACGCGCCTCGCCTCGCGCCACCCGTGGGGCGAGTGGGCGAGCCGCCACGTGCGGCACGCGGTGCCGGCTCCGGGACCGCGCGAGACCCTCCCCGAAGCCGAGCTCCTCCTCCGGCAGGCCGCGCACGGCTGGGGCGTCGAGGACCTGCGCTACGTCCTCGCGCCGTCGGCGGCGGGGCAGGAGCCCGTGTTCAGCATGGGCGACGACGCGCCGATCCCGCCGCTCGCGAAGGCGCCGCAGCCGCTGTACGCGTTCTTCCGCCAGCGCTTCGCGCAGGTCACGAACCCGCCGATCGACTCGCTGCGCGAGACGGCCGTCATGTCGCTCCGCATGGACCTCGGGAAGGGCGGCTCGCTCCTCCTCGAGGAGCCGGGCGACGCGCACTTCCTGAGCCTCGAGCACCCCGTCCTCCTCGAGGACGACGCCGCGGCCATCCGCGCGGCCTCGGAGTTCAGGCCCGCGGTCCTCGACGCGACGTTCGACGCGGCGTCCGGCGAGGCCGGCCTCCGCGCGGCGCTCGACGCCCTCGAGGCGCGGGCCGAGGAGGCCGTCCGCGCGGGCTCGGAGATCCTCGTGATCACGGACAGGGGCATGACGCGCGAGAGGGCCGCGCTGCCCGCGCTGCTCGCCCTCGGCGCCGTGCGCGAGCACCTCCTGCGCGCGGGGCTCCGCTACCGGGTCGGCCTCGTCGTCGAGGCGGGCGACGCGCGCGACGTCCACCACCTCGCGGTTCTCCACGGCTTCGGCGCCGAGGCGGTCCACCCGTGGCTCGCGCTCGCGTCGGTGCGCGCGCTCGCCGCGCGGGACGGGATCGAGGGCGACGCGGCGCTCGCGTTCCGCGCCTCGGCCGAGAAGGGCCTGCGCAAGGTCCTCGCGAAGATGGGGATCTCGGCCCTGTCGTCCTACTGCGGCGGGCAGGTGTTCGACGCGCTCGGCCTCGCGCCCGAGGTCATGGAGAGGTGCTTCCGCGGGACGACGTCGCCGCTCGGCGGCCTCGGCTTCGCCGAGATCGTGGAGGACGTCCTCGCGGTCCACCGCGCCGCGTTCGAAGGCGCGGCGCTGCCGGACCACGGGCGCGTGCGCTACCGCAAGGACGCCGAGGAGCACGCCTGGGCGCCGCCCGTCGTCGTCTCCCTCCAGAAGGCCGCGAAGGGCTCCGAGGAGGCGTGGGCGGACTTCCGGACGAAGGCGGACGCGCGGGCGCCGTCCGTGCCGCGGGACCTGATCGGCTTCGCCCCGCGGAGGCCGGTCGGCGTCGAGGAGGTCGAGGCGGCCTCCGAGATCGCGAAGCGCTTCATCGTCTCGGCGATGTCGCTCGGGGCGCTCTCGCCGGAGGCGCACGAGACGCTCGCGATCGCGATGAACCGCCTCGGCGCGCGGTCGAACTCGGGAGAGGGCGGCGAGGACCCCGCGACGTGGACGGGCTCCGGCGCCGACCGGAGGGACAACCGGATCAAGCAGGTGGCCTCGGCCCGTTTCGGCGTCACGGCCGAGTACCTCGTTCGCGCCGACGAGCTCGAGATCAAGGTCGCGCAGGGCGCCAAGCCCGGCGAGGGCGGCCAGCTCCCGGCGCACAAGAACTCGCCGCTCATCGCGCGCCTGAGGCACGCGGTGCCCGGGATCGCGCTCATCTCGCCGCCGCCGCACCACGACATCTACTCCATCGAGGACCTCGCGCAGCTCATCCACGACCTGAAGGAAGTGAACCCGCGGGCGCGGGTCGGCGTGAAGCTCGTGTCCGAGGCCGGCGTCGGGCGGGTCGCCGCGGGCGTCGCGAAGGCCTTCGCGGACTACGTCCTCATCGCGGGGCACTCGGGCGGGACGGGAGCCTCTCCTCTCTCGTCCATCAAGCATGCCGGCTCCCCCTGGGAGCTCGGGCTCGCCGAGACGCAGCACGCGCTCGTCGAGAACGGCCTGAGGAAGCGGGTCGAGGTCCGGGTGGACGGGGGGCTGCGCACGGCGAAGGACGTCGTGATCGCGGCCTGCCTCGGCGCCGAGGCGTTCGGGTTCGGCACCGCCCCTCTCGTCGCGGCCGGCTGCGCGATGGCCCGGCAGTGCCACCTCAACACGTGTCCGACCGGCGTCGCGACCCAGCGCGAGGACCTGAGGAAGAAGTTCCGCGGGACTCCCGAGATGGTCGTCTCGTACTTCCTGCACCTCGCCCAGGACGTGCGCGAGCTCCTCGCCTCGCTCGGCGCACGGACGGTCGACGAGATCGTGGGCCGCGCCGACCTCCTCGCGCGCGTGGAGCGTCCGGAGGCGCCGCGCGCGCGGCTCCTCGACCTGTCGCTCCTGCTGCAGCGGGCCGGAGACGAGGCGTGCCCGCGCCGGCGGATGCAGGCGCGCAACGACCGTCCGCGCACGGGGCCGCAGTTCCCCTCGCTGGACAGCGAGCTCGCGCCGCACGTCGCGCTCAGCCTCGGGACCGGCCGCGCCTATACCGGCACGTTCGAGGTGCGCAACCACAACCTGTCGGTGGGCGCCCACCTCTCGGGGGAGCTCGTGCGGACGTTCGGCTCGCTGCCGCCGGGCGCGGTGCGCCTGAAGTTCCGGGGCCCGGCGGGGCAGAGCTTCGGGGCGTTCGCGATCCGCGGGCTCACGCTGGAGCTCGAGGGCGAGGCGAACGACGGCGTCGGGAAGGGCCTCTCGGGCGCCGAGATCGTGATCCGGCCGTATCCGCGCGCGGGCTACGTCTCTCGCGCGCGCGAGCAGGCGCTCCTCGGGAACGCGGCGCTCTACGGCGCGACGTCGGGGCGCCTCTTCGCCGCCGGTCGCGCGGGCGACCGCTTCGCGGTGCGCAACTCGGGCGCCGTCGCGGTCGTCGAGGGCGTCGGCGCGCACGGCTGCGAGTACATGACCGGAGGGACGGTCGTCGTCCTCGGGAGGACCGGCACGAACTTCGGCGCGGGGATGACGAACGGCGTCGCTTTCGTCCTGGACGAGGACGCGCTCTTCGCGTCCCGCTGCAACACCGAGCTCGTCACGGTCGGCGACCTCGGGCCCGCGGACGACGCGGCGCTCGTCCCGCTCCTCGTCGCGCACGCCGAGCGCACCGGCAGCGCGATCGCGCAGGCGATCCTCTCGAGCTGGCCCGGCGCGCGCTCCGCGTTCCGCCGCGTCACGCCGAAGCCGGCGCCGGCGCTTTCGCAGCCGGCCCCGGCTCGCGAGAAGGGGAGAAGGACGTAACGACGAGCGCTGCCTGATCGGGACCGGATGGACCGAGGACTGCTTCACCACTCTTGAAGGTGAATCCCGTCGTCGCTCAGGAGAAGAGCGCTGGCGTTCGCAGCCGCGTCCGAGAACATCTCGACGTGCGAGATCGCGACGCAGGGATCCGTCCCCGGCACTCCGGGAATGAACCGCGAACGACGTCGACGCGATACGGCCTCGCTTCGAAGGACCCGCCGGCAGCTGAGGTGACGACTGCCCGCGACGACGATCTCGATCGGCTCCTCCCGGAACGGATGTTCGGGCAAGACGTCTCCCGGGCGCCAGGGGTTCCTGCGAAAACACCTCGGTCACGGCACGCATGAGCTCGACGGGGTGACGAGCGACGACGTCCCTGCCGAGCGGCACGGCATGGACGCTCCCGACGGCGACCACGAGCGTCTCGTCTCGAACCACCGACATGGCGAGTCCGGCGCATGACGCCCTGGCCCACACGCGTTCGTCCGGGAAGCGTCTGGACACAACGAGGCGTCCCGCTGCGCTCGGACGGGTCCGCCGGGACGACGGCAACAATCACCATGACATCCCACTTCCGTGATGCGGGGTTTCGGGATTATGAGCGCACTCGAACGGCGTAAATTGGGCGCGTGCGCGGTGCAACCATGCTCGCCTTCTCGCTCCTGCTGCCCGTCGCCGCGCGCGGGGAGGACGTCGTGAGCCGGTTGAAGCCCTGTCCCTCGTCGCCGAACTGCGTCTCCTCCCTCGCGCCCGACGCGGCGCACCGCATCGCGCCGTTTGCGTTCGCCGGCAACGCGGCGGACTCGCTCGCGAAGGTGAAGGCCGCGGCGCTCTCGTTCCCCCGGACGAGGCTCGCGGAGGAAGAGCCGGGTTACGTCCGCATGACCTTCAGGAGCGCGGTCTTTGGGTTCGTGGACGACGTGGAGTTAGAGGTCGACGAGGCCGCGAAGGTGATCCACGTGCGTTCGGCCTCGCGCGTCGGGCGCTTGGATTTCGGCGTCAACCGCAAACGCGTCGAGGCGATCCGCTCGAAGCTCGGGGGCTGACGGCGCCGCATCGCCCTGATAGCGTCCGCCTCATGCTCATCGCCGCTCTGCTCTTCCAGACCGCCGCCCCCGCGCCCGCCCCGCCCGTCCTCACCGCCGTCCCGAAGCACGACGAGCTCGCCTACACGTTCGGCGGCGTTCCCCCGCGCTGGCGCGTGAAGCCCGGCACGCGGATCGTCGCGTGGACCGAGGACTGCTTCGACGGCGCCGTGAAGACGCCGGCGGACCTGCCGTCGAAGGTCATGGCGCCGGGGCACGACAACCCGCAGACGGGGCCGTTCTACGTCGAGGGCGCCGAGCCCGGCGACACGCTCGCGATCCGCATCCTGAAGCTCGCCCCGGCGCGCACGTGGGCCGTGTCCGCGTTCGGTCCCGGCTTCGGCGCGCTCGTCGGAACGGACCGGACGGCGATGCTCGGGCCCGAGTTTCCCGAGGCCGTGTGGCGATACGAGGTCGACACAAAGAGGGGGGTCGCGAAGACGACGTCGGGAGACGGGAAGCTGGCGTGGGAAGTCCCGCTGACGCCGTTCCTCGGCTGCCTCGGCGTCGCGCCGTCGATGGGCGAGGCGCGCTCCACGATCGTGCCCGGCACGTTCGGCGGGAACATGGACTGTCCCGAGGTCCGGGCCGGCAACACGGTCTACCTCGGCGTGAACGTGCCCGGCGGGCTCCTGTCGTTCGGCGACGGTCACGACGCGATGGGGGACGGCGAGATCATGGGCGCCGCCGTCGAGGGCGCGATGGACGTCGAGATCGTCGTCGACCTCGTGAAGGGAAAGTTCACCCCGGTGCCGCGGATCGAGAACGCGGACGAGGTGATGTTCGTCGGCTCGGGCCGCCCGCTGGAGGACGCCGCGCGCATGGCGTTCAAGGCGATGGTGGGCTGGGTGCGCGAGGCGACGGGCCTCTCCGAGCTCGACGCCTACCAGTTCGTCTCGCAGAACGCCCGCGCCCCGATCGTCCAGCTCGTCGACCCCGAGTACACCGTCCTCGTGAAGCTCGAGAAGAAGAGGCTGCCAAAGCCGCGCTGACACGCGGCAAGGGGGAGGCGCGCTCCGCGCGCCCCGGGGGATTTCTTGAGAAGGTAAGAGGGGCGAACCGCCGCGCCGGAGCGCGCCACGCCGAAACCCGGCTTTGCTCCTCCGACGTATTTACCTTCTAAGGAGAAATTCCATGAAGGGTGCGCGTGTCTCAGCGCTCGTCGTCGCGCTGCTTTCGGTGGGCCTGTCCTCTCCCTCCCTCTCCCAGCAGCCCGCGTATTCCGGCCTCGGCGCCGGGAGCGTGCCGCCCGAGCTCGTCGCGAAGTACGCGCCGCCCCCCCTCGACCCCGCCGTTTCGCGGCGCATCCAGGCGATGCTGGACGTGCGCACGCCGGGCCTCGGCGTCGTCTCGCCCGACGGCTCGCGCCTCTATTTCGGCTGGAGCATCACGGGCACGCCACAGGTCTTCCGCCTGAACGCGCCGAAGGGCTTTCCCGTGCAGATGACGGGAGGCGAGGACCGGACGGCGGTCGAGGCCCTGACGCCCGACGGCAGGTGGCTCGTCCTCTCGCGGGACGTCGGCGACCAGGAGAATCCGGGTCTCTACCTCCAGAGCACGGACGGCGGCGCGCTGAAGACGGTCCAGAAGACCGCGAAGGTCCAGACGTTCTTCGACTTCGTGACGGAGGACGGCAGGGAACTCTACTTTCACTCGAACGACGTCGCCGACGACAGCTACGCGATCTACCGCTACGACCTCGCGACGGGCGCGAAGTCGCTCGTCTTCGGAGAGAAGGGCCTCTGGCACGTCGCGGATCACACCGGGACGGGGGCGGACCTGCGCCTCCTTCTCGTCAAGGAGACGGGCGCCTTCTCGACCGAGTACGCCGAGTACGTTCCGGCGACGAAGACGTTCACGCCGCTCCTGGGCGCCGGCGAGGCGACGGAGTACGACGCGGCGTACGCGGCCCAGCCGGGCGAGCTCCTCGTCAGGACGAACAAGTTCGGCGATTTCCGGCGGCTCTACCGCTGGAAGAAAGGACGCCGACGCGACCGCGAAGAGCTTCCGGGAGGTCCTCGCGCCGGCGGGGATGGACGTCGACGGGTTCACGATCGACCGTTCGCGAAAGCACGTCTACGCGTCGGTCAACGACGGCGGCTACGAACGCCTCAGGGTCCTCGACGCGGCGACGTTCCGCCGTGATCGCTCTGCCGCTCCCGAAGGACGCCGAGCACGTGTTCGCGGGGGCGTCCACGGCGGACGGGCGGTTCGTCACGATCGGCGTCGAGACGGCGCAGGCTCCGCGCGCGAGCTACGTCTGGGACTGGCAGAAGGGAACGCTGACGCAGTGGGTCCTCCCGTCGGCCCCCGAAGTCGATCTCTCGACTTTCGTTTCCGCGAGGCTCATGTCTTACCCGGCGAGGGACGGCACGAAGATCCCCATGTTCGTGCGTTTCCCGAAGGGGTGCGCGCCCAACGAGAACGTCACGCAGGACCCGTGTCCCGTCGTCGTCGAGTTCCACGGCGGCCCGGAGGCGCAGGCGACGCCCGGCTTCTCGCCGTACGCGCAGCTGTTCGTGGACGCGGGAATCATCTTCGTCGAGCCGAACGTGCGCGGCAGTGACGGCTACGGGAAAAAGTGGCTCGACGCCGACAACGGGCCGAAGCGGCTCGACGTGATCACGGACATCGACGACGCGGGTAAATGGGTCCGCGCGAACTGGGGACGCAACGGGAAGGCTCCGAAGGTGGGCGTCGTGGGCGGGAGCTACGGCGGATACTCGACCCTGATCGCGATGACGATGTTCGCGGGGACGTACGACGCCGGCGCCGCGAGCGTCGGGATCAGCAACCTCCAGACGTTCCTGCGCAACACGGCGCCGTACCGGCGCATCCTCAGGATCAGCGAATATGGCGATCCCGACAAGGACGCCGAGGCGCTCCGGAAGCTGAGCCCCGTGACGTACCTCGACCGCGTGAAGGCGCCGCTCCTCGTCGTCCAGGGCGTGAACGACCCGCGCGTCCCGGCCGGCGAGGCGATCCAGCTCCACGACGCCCTCGAGAAACGCGGCGTCTCCTCGCCGCTGATCCTCTTCGCGGACGCGGGGCACGGGACGTCCAAGCGAGCCGACCAGGTGCTCTGGGTCGGCCACGTCCTCAGGTTCCTCGAGGAGAACCTGAAGGGGGCGAAGTAGTCAGTAGAGGAGGTACTTCGCCCGGATCGCCTCGAACTCCATCGCGCCCGCGGCCCACGCTCCGGTGATCTCGCCCGCGGTCTCGCCGCGCGAAAAGCGCGCGAGGGCGGCGGCGTTCACGAGGAGGCGGTCGAAGCGGTCGGACTTCCACTCCTTCGGGTGGAGGTCGCGGAGCGCCGTCGCCGCGTGGAACCCGAGGGCGACGGCGTTCAGCGCGTCGCGGTCGACGACCGTGATCCTCACGCCCGAGCACGTCTCGCCCTTGAAGACGGACGACGTCGGCGTGAACCGCACGGGCGTGAAGCGCACGCCGGCGATTCCGCGCGCGTTCAGCGTGGCGGCGACGCGCGGCCCGTCCATCCACGGGGCGCCGAACTGCTCGAACGGCACGTCCGTCCCGCGCCCGACGGAGACGTTCGTCGTCTCGAGGAGGCCGATGCCGGGATAGAGCGCGGCCTCGGTGACGGAGCGCAGGTTCGGCGAGGGGTTCACCCACGGCAGGCCCGTCTCGTCGTACCAGAGGTCGCGCGAGTAGCCGGACATCTTCACGACGGTCAGGTCCGCGCCGATCTTCCGCTCGGCGTTGAAGAGACCGGCGAGCTCCCCGATCGTCATTCCGGTCCGGATCGGAATCGCGTGGTACGCGACGAAGGACAGCGCGTCGAGGTCGGCCGGCGGTCCCTCCCGGCGGTCCGCGCGGATCGGGTCCGGCCGGTCGAGGACGACGACCTTCACCCTCGCCTTCGCGGCCTCCTCGAGGACGTAGCCGAGCGTCGTGAGATACGTGTAGAAGCGGCAGCCCGCGTCCTGCAGGTCGACGACGACGGCGTCGAGGCCCGCGAGGTCCTCCGGCCTCGGCCGGCGCGACTCGGGCGTGTCGCCGTAGAGCGAGCGGATCGGCAGGCCCGTCTTTTCGTCGACGGAGTCGGAGACTTTTTCGTCCAGCGCCCCGCGAATGCCATGTTCAGGAGAGAAGAGTCTGAGAAGGCTTACACCGGCGGCTTTCGCCTTTTCCGAAAGCAGCACGTCGATGGTGGAACGCCCGTCCCGCGTCAGCCCGGTCTGGTTCGTCAGCAGGGCGACCTGAGGCCCTTGATGGCTTCGAAGGATTTTTCTTCGAGTGTGTCGATGCCCGGCCGGACCTGCCCCACGACGCGCGCCGGCGCCGCCGCCGCCCCATTCACTTTCGAAGAAGGCGCCGAAGGCGCGGAAGAATTCTGCGAAGGTGCCCGGAGCGAGCCGATTGCGGCGAGCTCCGCGACGCGTGCCGACGCTGTCGATCAGCGTTCGCGGGGCGACGTCCGTGATCGCGCTCGCGACGATCGAGGCGACCCGGCCGCGCAGCGCGATGACGTTGCCGGATTCGTCGGGGTGGTTGCGGTTCGTCAGGAGGACCACGAACATGTCCGTGGTCGGGTCGAGCCACAGCGAGGTCCCCGTCCAGCCCGTGTGCCCCACCGACCCGAGAGGGAAGAGGTCGCCGCGGTTCGAGGAGAAGTGCGTCTCGACGTCCCACCCGAGGCCGCGCAGGTCCGCGTCCCCGTAGAAGCGGGGCCGCATCATCGAGGCGACGGCCGCCGGCGAGAGGACGCCTCCGCCTCCCTTCAGCATCGCGGCGCAGAACCGCGCGACGTCGTCGGCCGTCGAGAAGAGGCCTGCGTGCCCCGCGACGCCGCCGAGCGCGTACGCGCGCGGGTCGTGGACGGCGCCGCGGCGGATCACGCCGTTGATGCGCTCGGTCGGGGCGATGCGGGAGAGGGGAAGAGAAAGAGAAGAAGAAGATTTCTGAGAAGGTGAAGAGGGAGAGGGAGAGAGCGGCCGGAAGCCCGTTTCCTTCATTCCGAGAGGGAGGAAGACGCGCTGGCGCGCGAATTCGTCGAGCGGAAGACCGCTCACGCGCTCGACGAGCTCTCCGAGCACCTCGTAACCGACGTCCGAGTACACGAAGCGTGCGCCGGGCGGGTAGGCGAGCGGCTGCCTGTACTTCCTTTCGAAGATCTCCTTCTTCGTTCCCGTGTAGAGCGCCATCGGGTCGTCGGGCGCGAGGCCCGCGCGGTGCGTGAGGAGCTCCTCGACCGTCACCTGGTCCCGGGCGCCGCCGCCGAGGACGAACTCGGGGATGAATTTCGCGACGCGGTCCTGAAGGCGGATCTTCCCGTCTTCGACGAGCGTCATGACGCTCGGGGCCGTCGCGAGGACCTTCGTCAGGGACGCCATGTCGAAGACGGTGTCGACCGTCATCGGCTCGCGCGCCGGGACGAGGGCCCGGCTCCCGTACGCCTTGCGGTACACGACCTTTCCGTGGCGCCCGACGAGGACGACGGCTCCGGGGCATTCCTTCTTCGCGATCGAATCTTCGATCGCGGCGTCGAGTTTCCCGAGGCGCGCCGCGGACATCCCGGCGGAGGAAGGCGGCGCGGAGGGCAGGGCGGCGGCGGCGGCGAGGAGGACGGGCGCGAGAAGCATGGAACCGAGTCTAGGGCGCCCCGCCGGGGATTTGAAGCAATCGCATCATGGCGGCGCGGCGCCTCCCGACAGAGGATCGCCCGACAACGAGATCAGGCTCCCGCGTGCGCGCCAGGAGGCCCGCCTGCGGGGATGGGGCATTCGAAGTCGTCCACGGGGGATCGGGAGGAACGGTGGAAAGCAGCCTGTCTCGTGAGCCGGGTGCGGCATTTTCGCGCCGCCGCTGGATCGACGCTCTCCTCGGAACGAGTTTCGTCGCGTGGGCGGCCGCGGTCGTCTACCCCGTCCTGCGCTACCTGACGCCGATCAAGGGCGGCGGGGGCGCGAACAAGATGACGCTCACGGACGCGCAGAAGCAGGAGCTCGAGACCAAGGGCTTCCTGATCGCGCGCCTCGGCAGCGACCGCGTCATCGTCCTGAAGGCCAAGGGCCAGGAGATTCGGGCCCTTTCGGCCAAGTGCACGCACGAGGGCTGCACGGTCCAGTTCGTGCCCGCCGACGGCATCGTCTGGTGCGCCTGCCACAACGGGAAGTTCGCGCTGGACGGGCGGGTGATCTCCGGCCCGCCGCCGCGCCCGCTCGCGGCCTTCCATGTGGAAGGCGACCTCAAGGGCACCGTGACCGTCTCGCGCGGGAGCGCCGCATGAGCGCGACACCCGCCCGGCCGAGCCTCGCGAACCGCGCCTGGAATGCGATCGACGAGCGCTTCCAGCTCTCGGGTCTCGTCGGCTTCCTCTCGCACAAGGAAGTGCCCGTCGCGCACTCGATCGTCTGGTACTACCTCGGCGGCCTCTCCCTCTTCCTGTTCGTCGTCCAGATCGGGACGGGGATTCTCCTCCTGATGAACTACCAGGTCGGGGAGAACACGTCCTACGAGTCCATGAAGATCCTCGTGGGACGCGTCCCGTTCGGCTGGCTGATCCGCTCGATCCACTGCTGGTCGGCGCACCTCATGAGCCTCTCGGTCCTCGCGCACCTGTTCAGCGTCCTGTTCGTGAAGGCGTACCGCAAGCCGCGCGAGCTCACGTGGTACTCGGGCTTCGCGATGCTCGGGCTCGTCCTCGGCTTCGGCTTCTCGGGCTATCTCCTGCCGTGGAACGAGCTGAGCTACTTCGCGACGGCGGTCGGAACCGACTCCGTGAAGGCCGTGCCCGTCGTCGGGCCGTGGCTCCTGCGCGTCCTGCGCGGCGGCGAAGAGGTCTCCGTGCAGACGCTCTACCGCTTCTTCGCGCTCCACGTCTGCATCCTGCCGCTCGTCATGGCGGGGCTCATCGGCGGCCACCTCCTCTTCATCCAGCGCCAGGGCATGGCCGAGCCGCTCGAGGACGCGCACGACGCCCCCCGCAAGAGGCAGGGGATGCCGTTCTTCCCGAACTTCGCGCTGCGCGACCTCCTCCTGTGGGTCATCGCCCTGAACGTCCTCGCGCTCCTCGCGGTCGTCCTCCCGTTCGGACCCCACATTCCCGGCGCGGAGTGGGAGCTCGGCGACAAGGCGAACCCGCTCAAGCCCGCGTACCCCGGCATCAAGCCCGAGTGGTACTTCCTGTGGGTCTACCAGATGCTCAAGGAGTTCCCGGCCCACATCCTCGGGATGGAGGGGCCGCAGGCCTGCCTCATCCTCGCGACCGTCCTGATGGGCATCGCGTTCTTCATCCCGGCGCTCGACCGGAACGCCGCAAAGGGCAAGCCCAGCCCGCTCTTCACGGACCTCGGCGTCGCGGGCATCCTCTTCCTCGGGTTCCTCACGCTCAAGGCGTGGGACCTGGGCGTGACGGTCCCGAAGGGCAAGGACCCGACCGCCGATCCCGTCCTCGCGAACACGATCGCGCGGACCGCCGCGCTCTGGATCCTCGGGATCGGGATCGCCGTGACGGTCCTGCGCCGGCTCAAGTGGAAGCACTCCGCGTTCGACTTCACGATCGCGGTCCTCCTGCAGGCCGCCCTGAACGGCTTCGCGCATCTCTCGTGGCTCGTCTCGGGCGGCATCGCGCTCGCGGCGCTCGCGCTCATGACGATCGCCCGCCGCGTGAGGGGCCCGGGCGCGGCCGCGGCCGCGGTCCTCGTGCTCGCGGCACTCCTCGCCCCGCCGGCGCGCGCCGAGGACAAGGGAGACAAGGCCCCCGCCGCGCCCGCGACGGCAACGGCCGCCGCGGCGCCGGCCGCCTCCGCGGGCCACGTGGACGAGGCGGCCTGGCCGCCCGAATTCCGGAAGATGTACGCCGAGGCCGACAAGGGCGTGCCCGTCCTCGACGAGAAGGCCCGCGCGCGCTTCAAGGCCCTCCCGACGCACGCGCAGGAGCTGTTCTTCGCGGCCGCGAAGGCCGGCACGCTCTCGGGCGGCACGCACCTCGCGCGGCTCCTCGCGCTGGACATCGACGACCGCAAGGTCGAGCTCGTCCTCCAGGACAACTGCTTCCTGTGCCACACGAACCCGGACCTGCCGGACGAGATCCTGTTCCGGGCCCGGGAGAAGACCGACCCGCTCCGGCACCTCGACATCCGCGAGGTCGTGGCGGACGTCCACGTGCGCGGCGGCCTCATGTGCGCGGGCTGCCACGGCGGCAAGCCCACCGACACGGACATGTCCGCCGACATCGCGAAGCGCTGGCCGGCGGCCGAGGTGCGGCACAAGGACCGCTCGTGGATCCCGGAGTTCTGCGCGCGCTGCCACTCCTCGAGCGAGTTCATGCGGGCCTACAACCCGTCGCTCCCGGTCGACCAGCTCCTGAAGTACCGCACGTCGAAGCACGGCCAGCTCCTTCTCGAGAAGAAGGACTCGAAGGCCGCGCAGTGCGTGAGCTGCCACGGCGTGCACGGGATCCGCCCGCCCGACAGCGCGACGTCCCTCGTGTACCGCGAGAACATCCCCGCGACCTGCGGCAAGTGCCACGCGGACGCCGCCTACATGAAGGGCTACACGAAGGACGACGGCGTCACGCCGCTTCCGACGAACCAGCTCGAGCAGTACAAGAAGAGCGTCCACGGGCTCGCGCTCCTCGGCAAGCACGACGCCGGCGCCCCGGCCTGCAATTCCTGCCACGGGAACCACGCGGCGCTCCCGCCGCAGGTGTCGTTCGTGTCGCAGGTCTGCCGGACCTGCCACGCGGCGAACGGCGGCCTCTTCGACGGCAGCCCCCACAAGAAGGCGTTCGAGAAGCACGGCTGGCCGGAGTGCGAGACGTGCCACGGCAAGCACGACATCTCGCGGCCGACGGACGAGATGCTCAAGGACGGCCCGAAGGCGCTCTGCCACGACTGCCACGCGAAGTACGGCCAGCCGAAGTGCGACGAGACGGCGCACTACTTCTACACCACGATCACGACGCTCCGGACGTCGCAGGAGACGCTGAACCACGACGTCGACCGGCTCGCCGAGCGCGGCTTCGACGTGGACGAGCTCCGGTTCCAGTCGAGCGCCGTCAGCGACGCGCTCCGCAAGACCCGCCTCGGAATCCACACGTTCGACCGCAGCGACTTCACGCGCGACTCCGACGCGACCGGACAGGCCCTCGACGCGCTGAAGAAGGGCGCCGCGAACGTCTGGAAGGAGTACAGGTTCCGCCGGAACGGCCTCCTCCTCGCGACCGTGCTCATCTCGGTCTTCGGCGTGCTCCTCTATCTCAAGATCCGCGAGGTGGATCGTCGATGAACAGGCTCTTCAAGGACAAGGAACACCTGGTCCGGGTCGCCGGGCTCTTTCTCGCGGGCATCGTCCTGTTCGTGGTCGCCCGGGCCGTCTTCGTGCCGAAGGGCTTCGGCAAGTACGGCCACTACCGGCGCCGGCGCGCTCGCCGACAACCGGTCGAGAGCCGGGTCTTCGCCGGCCGCGCGGCCTGCGTCGAGTGCCACACCGACGAGGGCGACCGCTGAAGGGCGGCAAGCACGCCGGGGTCGGCTGCGAGGCCTGCCACGGGGCTCTCGCGCAAGCACGCGGCGGACCCTCGAGCATGAAGCCGGTGAAGCCGGACGCGAAGACGCTCTGCCTCGTCTGCCACGCCGTCAACGTCGCCAAGCCGGCGAAGTTCCCGCAGATCGATCCGAAGGACGCACATGGACGGCGGGCCCTGCCGGACTGCCACGACCAGCACGCGCCCGACAAGGAGCCGAAGAAATGAGCCAGGACCGCCGCGAATTCCTCGCCGGCCGGCAAGGTCCTCGTCCTGACCGCGCCGGCCGCCGCGATGGGAGGCCCTCGACGCGGGCAAGACGGAGCCGGAAGAGGCCGCCTACCGGATGGCCGACCACTGGTGGGGGATGATCATCGACATCGACAAGTGCATCGGCTGCGGCAACTGCGTGCGGGCCTGCAAGACCGAGAACGACGTCCCGCTCGAGCCCTTCTACTTCCGCACCTGGGTCGAGCGCTACCACGTCGAGGAGTCCTCGGAGCATCCCGAGGTCGACTCGCCGAACGGCGGCTACGACGGCTTCCCGGAGAAGTACGCGCCCGGCGACAGGGCGAAGAGCTTCTTCGTCCCGAAGCTCTGCAACCACTGCGCGCACTCGCCGTGCGTCCAGGTCTGCCCGGTGGGCGCGACGTTCGAGAGCCCGGACGGCGTCGTCCTCGTCGACAAGACGTACTGCCTCGGCTGCCGCTACTGCGTGCAGGCCTGCCCGTACGGCTGCCGCTTCATCGACCCGCGGACGAACACGGTCGACAAGTGCACCCTCTGCTACCACCGGATCACGAAGGGCCTGACGACGGCCTGCTGCGAGACCTGCCCGACGGGCGCGCGGCAGCTCGGCGACCTGAAGGACCCGAAGGACCCGATCCACGAGTTCCTGAGGACGCACAAGGTCCAGGTCCTGAAGCCCCAGATGGCGACCGGCGTCGAAGATCTGGTACACCGGCCTCGACGGGTCGGTGCGGTAGCGACCGATGGAAGAAGGGCTTCTCGACGCCGTCCAGGGGTTCATGTACCCGAACGAGGTCGAGCTCCAGTGGAGCATCCTGATCGTCCTCTACCCGTTCATCACGGGTCTCGTCGCGGGCGCGTTCATCCTCGCGTCGCTCGAGCGGGTCTTCAAGGTCGAGGCCGTGAAGCCGACCTACCGCCTCGCGCTCCTGACGGCGCTCGCGTTCCTGATCGTCGCCCCGCTGCCGCTCCAGCTCCACCTCGGGCACCCCGAGCGCTCGTTCGAGATGTACCTGACGCCGCACACGTCGTCGGCGATGGCGATGTTCGGGTTCGTCTACCTCTGGTACCTCATGGCCGTCCTCGTCCTCGAGATCTGGCTCGACTACCGGAAGGAGATCGTCCTGATGGCCCGGAGCGAGACGGGCTGGAAGAAGACGCTCTACAGGGCGATGAGCCTCGGCGTCGACGACATCAGCGAGGAGTCGCTGCGGATCGACGACAAGGTCGGGCACTTCCTCACGATCATCGGCATCCCGTCCGCGTTCCTCCTCCACGGCTACGTCGGGTTCATCTTCGGCTCGATCAAGGCGAACCCGTGGTGGTCGACGCCCCTCATGCCGATCGTCTTCCTCTTCTCGGCGATCGTCTCGGGGATCGCGCTCGTCCTGCTGATGTACATGGCGCGTGTGCGTCCTCAAGGGCGTGCCCATCGACATGCCGTGCGTCGACACGATCGCGCGGTACCTCTTCTACGCCTTCGTCATCGACTTCACGCTCGAGGTGATCGACCTCCTCCACCGGATCTACGAGGCGGACGAGTCGTTCAAGAGCCTCGACTTCATGGTGCACACGCAGCTCTTCGTCTCGCAGATCCTGCTCCAGATCGTCTTCGGCACGCTCGTCCCGATCGGCCTCCTCGCGCTTCACGCAGCTCGTGAAGCTCAGCGAGAGCGGCGCGGAAGGGGATCTACGCGCTCGCGGGCGTGCCTCACGCTCATCGGGATCTTCGCGATGCGCTGGAACGTCGTCATCGGCGGCCAGCTCTTCTCGAAGAGCTTCCTCGGCTACACGACCTACAAGATGGCCTTCGCGACGAAGGAGGGGCTGCTTCCGGCGATCCTCCTGATGCTCCTGCCGTTCGCGATCCTCTGGGTGCTCGTGAAGGTCCTCCCGCCGTGGGAAGAGCCGCACGAGGCGACGAAACCGGAGCCCGCCGCCGCCTGAGACCGGGAGCCGCGCATGGACGGCACACGCGTCGACCTGGAGCGCCGCGTCGCCCTTCTCGAGGGCGCGCTGACCGACGTCTGCGCGCGCCTCGCCGCCCTCGAGGGCGCGACGGCGCCGGAGGCGGTCCGGGCTGCGCCGGCGGCTCCGGCCCCCTTCCCGGCGCGGGCGGAGCCGGCCGGAGCCTCGGAGGAGGACGCTCCGGTCGCGAACGCGCTCACGCTCGCGGGGCGCACGTTCCTCGTCCTCGGCGGCGCGTTCCTCCTGCGGACCCTCACGGAGGCGGGCCGCGTGCCGGGCTTCCTCGGCGCGCTCATCGGTCTCGCGTACGCGCTCGCGTGGATCTCTCTCGCCCTGAGGGACGGCGCCCGCGGCGCGCGCACGAGCGCGGCGGTTCACGGGCTCACGGCCGCGCTCGTCGCCTATCCGCTCGTCGGCGAGGCGGCCACGCGCCTCGGGGCGTTCTCGCCCGTGGCGGCCGCGCTCGCCCTCGCCGGCGTGACGGCCGCGCTCGTCCTCGCCGGGCGGCGCGCCGGACTTCCCGTCCTCGTCTGGACCGGCATCCTCGCCGGCACGGCGACCGGCGCCGTGCTCTTCGTGGCGACCCGGAGCATCGCGCCGTTCGTCGTGCTCCTCCTCGCCTGCTACGCCGGCGGCCCTCGCCCTGCGCCGCGGGCCGCGCGCCGCCGGCCTCGAGTGGACGCCGGGCGTGGCGGCGGCCCTGCTCCTCGCGGTCGGGGCGTGGCTCTCGACGCGGGCCGAGGGGACGCCCGAGGGGTGGACCGCGCTCGCGCCGACCGGGATCGCCGTGCTCTCGGCGGCTCTCGCGGGTCTCGCGCTCCTCGGTGCCGCGCACGACGTGAGGACGCGCGGCCTCGCCCCGACGGACGTCCTGCAGCCCGCCCTGGCCCTCTCGGTCGCGGCCGGCCTCCTTTTCGGCGGACCGGTCGTCTCGATCCTCTGGGGTTTCCTCGGGATCATCGTCGCCGCGCATGCGCCGCGGGACGGGCGCGGCTGGATCGCGTGGCTCGCGGCGGCCCTCGTGGCGGGCGCCGCGCTCCTCTCCGGTCTCCTCCGGCAGGAGCTCGCGGCCTTCGTCGCCGAACCGGACGGCGGGCCGGCCGCGACGGGTCCGGCCGTCCTCGCGGCGATCACGGCGCTCGTCGCCTTCATCGTCGCGGCCGCGGGCGCGCCCGACGCGCCCGCGCTGCGGGCGGGGCCGGCGCTCGCGAGCGCCGCGATCGCCTCCGGCGCGGTCCTCGCGCTGGCGGTCGGCCTCGCGCCGTTCACGTCGGAGAAGCCCGGCCTCGCCCTCGTCCGCACGGCGGTGCTCTGCGCGGCGGCGCTCGCCGCGGCGTGGACGGCGCGCCGGCCCCGCCTGAGAACGATCGCGCTCCTGTCGCTCCCGATCCTCGCCGCGGCCGGGATCAAGCTCCTCGTCGAGGACCTGACCGCGGGGAAGCCGGCGACGCTCTTCGCGGCGTTCGCGCTCTACGGCGCGACGCTCCTCCTCGTGCCGCGGCTGCTGAAGGGAAAGAGTTTAGAAGGTCTGGTGTCGGCGGGTGGTGCCACGGCCTCGACGCCCCGCGTCGTCCCGGCCGTCACCCACCTTCGAAGAAAACTCCTATCTTCCCGCCGCGACGATCGCGCGGAGCTCGGCCTGCGTCCGGTAGACGCCGCCGCGCACGACGGCGTTCAGCTTCCTCAGGTTCGCGACGTCGAGGAGCGGGTCGGCGCCGACGAGGAGAAAGTCCGCGCGTTTGCCCTTCTCGAGCGTCCCGACGTCCGCGCGGCCCATCGCCCGCGCCCCGCCCTTCGTGGACGCGACGAGGACCTCCATCGGCGTCATTCCGGCCGACTGCATCGCCTCCATCTCGGCGTAGACGGACGGCCCGTGCAGCGTCCCGGGGTTACCGGCGTCCGTCCCCATCGCGATCGGGATGCCGGCGTCCTTCATCCGTTTGAGGTTCGCGGCCGCGACGGCGTTCGCGGAAGCCGCGCGCCTCTCGAAGCGGGCAAGGTCCACGGCCTTCGGGAGCTGGAGGTGCGCGGTCTCGGCCAGCTTCTCTTTCGTCGACGGGTCCACGCACCCGTTCGGGTCGTCGAAGGCGACGGGCGCGTGGGCCGAGAATCCCTTCGCGACGGCGACGTAGCCGTCGAGGACGGTGAGGGTCGGGCAGACGACCGTCCCGTTCGCCTTCGCGAGCGCGAGGAACTCGTCGTCGACGGGCAGGTCCGCGACGCTGTGGACGAGGAGCTTCGCCCCCGCCTTCAGGGCCACCTTGGCCTCCGCGAGGCCGGTCGCGTGGACGATGAGGGGGAGGCCGAGCCTCTTCGCTTCGTCGCCAGCGGCGAGAACGGCGGGAGTCGTAGCGGTGACCGGCAGGTCCGGCCGCACGAGGTACCAGACCTTCACGGCCTTCGCGCCCCGCGACGCGAGATAGCGCACGTCCTCGCGCGCGGCCGCCTCGTCCTTGAGGAAGAGGAACTGCCGTTCGCCGGGCAGCGTGACCCAGTGGTCGACCGTCGAGAGGAGGGGCCCGGCGGCCGCGACGCGCGGCGCGAGGGAGTCGTCCTCGGCGCGCGCGTCGAGGTCGAGCGTCCACGGGTAGCCCCCGACGTCGAACACCGACGTGACGCCCGAGCAGACGTACGACCGGAAGAAGCGCCCGGGATGTGTCCTCAGGTCGCGCTCGGTCTCGTCGTAGGGATGCGCGGCGCGGACGTCGAACGCGTCGGGCCGCCCGTCCGCCCAGCCGGTCTGCGAGAAGTGGACGTGCGCGTCGACGAGCCCGGGGACGATCCACGAGCCCCGCGCGTCCGTGGCGGCGACGCCCTCGGGAACGCGGCACGCGGAGGCCGGCCCGGCGCAGTCGATCCGCCCGTCCCGGACGACGACGACGGCGTTCGGCACGCCGGGCGCGCCGGTTCCGTCCACGAGCGTGGCGCCGGTGTAGGCGCGGGGAGGCGGCGGCGTGCCGGGCGGCGCTTCCCAGGCCGACGTCACGGCGATCCGCCAGCCCTTCGGCGTCTTCAGGAAGACGCGCTCGGAGAGGCCGGAGTGCTCCTCGGCGCCGTAACGCACCCTGTAGCGATAAGTGCCATAGACGATTCCGGGGGAGACCGGCGTCAGCGTGAGGTCGTCCGCGACGAGCGTGTCGGGCCACTTCTCGCCCGCCTGCTTCGCGAAGTCCTCGTAGCCGAGGACGGGGCCCTCGGGCGCGACGCGGACGAGCGTCTTCGCGTCGAGATAGCACGCGAGGTACGCGGCCTTGTCGCGGTGCTGGATCGCGGCGAGGTTCTTCTCGAAGAGCGCCCTCGCGTCGTCGACGTCGGAGGCGAAGGCTGCTGAAGACAGGGAGATCAACGCCGCGCACGCGAGCTGCTTGAGATGCTTCATGGGGAGGGATTATTGAGGATTTTCTTTGAAGGGTAAGAGGGGCGGCCGCTGCCCGTTCAGGCCGCCTTTCTCAGGAGCAGAAGCGAGACCCCCACGAGAGCGAGACCGAGGAGAGCGAGCAGTCCTCCCGAAAGCGCCGGGACGCTGTTCGCGCCGGGCGGGCCGCCGGGCACGGGCGTGGGCGTGGCCGTGGGGACGGTCGTGGGAGTCGGCGTGGCGACCGGAGTCCCCGTGGGCGTCGCCGTCGGGGTCGGCGTCGGCCCCGCGGCGGCCGAGAAGCACGCCGAGAACTCGGACGTGTTGTTCGCGGGATCCGTGGCCGTCGCGGTGACGACCGTCTGACCGGGCGGAATCGCGAACGCGGGCGACGTGAAGCTCGCGTTGCAGGTCGCGTCCGTCGTGACGTCCATGAACCCGAGGAACGTCTGTCCCTGGCCGAAGCCGGACGCGCCGCAGGCGGAGTTCGAGAAGAACTCGAGGCGGTACGTCGTGTTCGCGACGCTGTTCAGGGTCCCGGAGATCGTGACGTTTCCGGCGGCGATGACGGCGGCGGTGAGCACCGGGTAGTTCTGGCCGTGGTTGCCTGGAACGGTGTCGACGTCGCAGGGATCGTTGGCCAGAGGGGCGCCCGAAAGATTGAGGAGGCTGATTCCCAGCTGCGTTGTTGGAATGGATGGAATTGCCCAGGAGGCTGTTCCCGGAGAAGTTGCTTGCGACGGTCACGCCCCATCCGGTATTCAGGGCGATCGTATTGCCTTGCCCGGCGCTCGTCCCGCCCACCACGAACCCGTTCGCTCTGAGGTGGATTCCGCCGAAGCCGGAGTTCGGCAGAGGGCTCACGCCGTCACGCTGCGTCCCGATGAGATTGCCCTGGATCACGCCTCCGCCGACGCCGATCTGATTGGTGTCGATGCCGCCCACGATGTTTCCCGAGATCAGGTTTCCGGAAATCACCGTGTTCGTGGCGGCCAGAACGAGGATTCCTCCCCGGCTCCCCGTGCCGTTCAGCGCCGCCGTGCCCGTGACGTCGGTGCCGATGTAGTTGCCCTGGATCGCGGTGCCGTCGCCGCTCTCGACGGTGATTCCGCCCTGGAGGTCGCCGGAAAGCAGGTTCCTGTCGGCGACCGCCGCGCCGCCGAAGACGTTGTTGTTGCCGGACTGCTGCCGGATGGCGAGGCCGCCGGACGCACCCGGCAGGGCTGCCGTCCCGGCCGGGTTGGTCCCGAGGAAATTGCCGGCGATGGTGACGTTGCTCGCGTTCACCGTGATCTCATTGCCGCTGCCGCGATTGAGCACGAGCCCCCGGATGGTCGTCCCCGCGGCGTTGATGGTGAGGCCGCCGGACGAGGTCTGGTTCAGTTCGATGAGCAGGACGGCGTTGATGCCGGCGCCGAGCGCGTTCGTGTTTGCGCTCGACACCCCTTGCGTATAGCCGTTGATGAAGACCGCCTCGGTGATCGTCGGCAGAAGGGAGGCCGGAGCGATGGTCTGGACGCCGGCGCCGGGGATGCCGAACGCGATCGTGTCCAGTCCCGCGACGCCGGCCGCGCACTCGCCCGCGGCGGCTCCCGACGCCGTGTTCGTGTTCGCCGCGATGATCGCCTCGCGCAGCGTGCACACGCCGTCGTTGGCGGCCGCGTCGGACGTGCTGTTGACCGTGATCGTGGCCGCGCGCGGCCGGGAACGCCGCGAGGAACGTCACGGCGCCTGCGATCGCGGAAAGCCATCGAGAGTTGATCCGGATGCACGGAAGCGCCATGTGTCCTCCTCGAACGCGAGGACGTAATCTATGAGGTTGTGCGCAACTTCTGCATAGCATGGGGATGCGGTGCCGGCCGGACGGTCTGGGGGCGCTCGCCGCGCGGGACCGGCGCGTCACTCGATGAGGCGCCGCCGGAGGCCCTTGCTCACGGCCTCCGATCGCGAGTGCACGTGCAGCTTCTCGTAGATCGCGCGCACGTGGTCCCGGACGGTGTTGATCGTGACTCCGAGCCGGTCGCTCGCGGACTGGTAGCTGTGGCCGTCGGCGAGGAGGCGCAGGAGGCGGATCTCCTGGGCGGTGAGGAGAGGCTCGGGCCGCGCCGCGCCGGGAGCCAGTCGGAAACGTCGCACGATGTGGCCGGCGATCTCCGGCGAGAGGGGCGTGCCGCCGAGCCGCGCCTGCCGCACGGCCTCCACGAGCTGCGCCGGAGGCGTCTTCTTCAGGAGGTAGCCGCTCGCCCCGTTGCAGATCGATTCGAATACCCGTTCCTCGTCCTCGTACACCGTGAGCATGAGAACGCGCATCTCGGGGAACTTCTCCGTGAGGACGCGCACGCCGTCGACGCCCGACATCCCCGGCAGGTGGATGTCGAGAAGCAGGACGTCGCACGGGGCCGCACCGAGCCCGGCGGCAGCCTGCTCGACCGACTCGTAGAGGCCGACGCACGTCAGCTCGGCCGAGGAGTCGAGAAGGGCTCCCAGCCCCTCGCGCGTGAGCCGCTTGTCCTCGACGAGAGCCACCCGGATGCGATCGCGACCGTTCATCGTGCCGTCCGGCGGATCCTCCGCCACCGGAAGCTCCGCCACAACCGCATCACGATGCGGCGCGAACGGGCGCGCGGAGGGGGACGACGAGAGTGATGCGCGTGCCGCCCGCCGGCTGCGAGTCCACGCGGAGGCCCGCGCCGAGGGCGGCGGCACGCGCGCGCATGCTCGCGAGCCCGTGGCCGTAGCCCGATGCCTCGGCCTCGACGTCGAAGCCCTTCCCGTCGTCCTCGACGTCGATCGAGATCGCGTGGGGACGAGCAGGACCCGCAGGGACGCTCGGGTGCAGCCGGCATGACGCGCGACGTTCGTCACGGCTTCCTTCAGGATCAGGAAGACCTGCCGCCTGCGTTCCGGGTCGAGCGCGAGCGCGCCGAGTCCGTCCGGGACCTCGAGCGTCCACGCGATGCCCCGGCTCTCGAGGGCGTTCGCGGCGAAGTGACGGATCCGCTGGACGACGCTTCCGAGGTCGTCCTTCCCCGGATTCGTGGACCAGACGATGTCGCTGAGCGTGTCGACGAGGCGGCGCGCCGAGGAACCGATCTCCCCCAGCAACCGCGTCCGCTCGAGGGCGTCCCGGCTCGCCGCGAGCTCGCTCAGGATCGCGATCTCCGAGAGGTCCGCGCCGATGTCGTCGTGCAGGTCGGTCGCGACGCGCATGCGCACGCGCTCGACGGCGAGGGCGTTGCGGAGCCGGTTGCGATGAACCGCCCAGGCGACCGAGGCCGCGGCGACGGCGAGGAGAAGCAGCACGCCCGGCCTCTTCCAGAGGGGCGGGAGGATCGTGAAGCGGACCTCGGCCGGCGCTCGTCCCCACCGTGCCGTCGTTCGCGATCGCGCGCACCTGGAACCGGTACGTGCCGCCGGGCAGCCGCGCGAGGACGACGGAACGCTGGTCCGAGGGCGCGCTCCAGTCGCGGTCGACGCCCTCCAGGCGGTGCTGGTAGCGCAGTTTTCCGCCCGGCGCGAAGTCGATGCCGCCGAAGTCGATCTCGAGCGGCGCGGCCTCGCGACCCGCGTCCGGGAGCGACACGAGGGTCTCGCCGAGCGGCGCCAACGGCTGACGGACGCCGTCCAGCGTGACGCGCGTGATCCGGATGGCCGGTGGGGCCTTCGGATTCTCGCGCGCGGGCTCGAGTCGCGAGAGACCCTCCCCGGAGCCGAACCAGAGGTCGCCGTTCCGGTCGCGGAAGCTGGCCTCGACGATTCCGGGAGCGAGCCCGTCGTCGGCGGTGAAGTGCTGGACGTTCCCGGTCGCAGGGTCGATCCGGTCGAGCCCGCGCTCCGTGCCGACGTAGATGCGGCCCCAACGGTCCTCGGCGAGAGAAGCGGCGTTCTCGCTCGCGAGGCCGAGCGTCACGAACCGCGGCTTCGGATCGGCCGGCGCGTCGACGCGGGCGACGCCCCCCCGGCTCGTCGCGATCCAGAGCCGCCCGGCCGCGTCGAGGTGAAGCGCCCGCACCGATCCTGCGGGGAGACCGTCTCTTTCCGTGAAGAAGTCTCGTGTGGCCGTCGCGGTGTCGCGCGAGGCCGCCCCGCTGGAAGCCGATCCAGACCGCCCCGCTTCCGTCCTCCGCGAACGACAGCGGCGGCTCCCTGGGAATGCCGTCGGCCGCGGTGAAGACCCGGAAGGAGTCCGTACGACGATCCCAGCGCGCGAGCCAGCCCTCCGTTTCCAGGAGAGAGATCCAGAGGTCTCCCCGGCTGTCCTCGTAGAGACGGAAGACCTGGTTCGAAGGAAGACCCTCGGCCTTCGTGTACAGGCGGCGCGGCGGAGCCGACACGAGGCGCTCGAAGGGGACCGACGGAAAGCGAAACAGGCCGGAGAAGGTCGGCACCCACCACTCTCCTGCCCGGTCCCTGAGGGTCACCTGTTGCGAGCCCCATCCGTAGGGAGTGCCCTTCGGAAGACGCGGGCGTCCGGCATGGAAGCGCCTGCCGTCGTAGCACGCGAGAAAGCCATCCGCGCCGGCGATCTCGTTCGGCCGTTTGTCCCCTGGTGAACGCGCAGGGCTCGCCGCCCGGGCCCTCGAAAAGGGAGGCCACCCGGTCGCTCGCCAGTCCGTCCCGACGGTCATAGCGGCGGAATCCGTTTCGGGCGAGCCTCATGACGCCGGAATCGTCGCTTCCGATCCAGATGTTCCCGGTCCGATCCTGCGCGAGCGACCACATGCCGAGTCCCGAGAGCCCCTGCGCCCGCGAATACGCCCGCACGGCCGACCGGTCCGCCGACAGCTCCGTGACACCGCCGTAACACGCCGCCCAGAGCCGGCCGTCGGACGTCTCGAGGAGGGCTGTCACGTTGTCCCCGGCGAGCCCGTCGGCCCGCGTGAGGTGCCGCTGGAGGCGCGCCCCCGTGACGGCGTCCGGAGGACGGACCTCGAACAAACCCTGAAAATGCGTTCCGACCCAGAGAGAGCCGCGGCGATCCTCGACGAGGCTTCGGGCGCCCGTCGGCGGAATGCCGGCGGCCTGCACGCGTTCGACGTCGCCCGACGGAGACCTTCGGTACAGTCCCGCTTCGGTCGCCGCCCAGAGAAACCCTGCGCGGTCCTCGACGATTGCGTTGACGATGTCCGGGCCGGCATTCGGACCGCTCGCGAGGCGAACGGGCGACGACTTCCACGCGGCTCCCTCACGTTCGAGCCGAAAGAGCCCGCGGGTCGTCCCGGCCCACAGGGCGCCGGTCCGGTCCTCGAGGAGCGCCTGCACGTCGTCGGCGGAGCCGTCGGGGCGCAGCGCGATCCGCGTGACGGGTGCGGCCACGCGTGACGCGTCCCAGCGTGCGAGGCCTCCGTTCGTCCCGATCCAGTAGGCGCCGTCGCGCGACTCGAGCAGCGCCTCCACGGCCGCCCCGGGGAGACCTTCCGCGACGGAGTAGTTCGTGAAGCCGTAGCCGTCGAAGAGCGAGATGCCGTCCTCGGTGCCGAGCCAGAGGAAGCCACGCGAGTCGGGAAGAATGCAGTGGATCCGGTCGCTCGAGAGACCGTCGGCGGTCGAATACGCCTTGATGGGCAGCTGCTCGCCGCGGGCGGCGGGCAGCGCAAGCGTGAGAGCGGCGAGCAGGCCGGAGACGAGCGCCCGGCGGCGCATCCCGAACCCGCGCGCGCCGATCGTCCGTCCCATCTGCGCCGGCTTTACCGGACGGACGCGGCCTTCTGGATCCCGTCCCCCCTCTTCGCGAGCCCCGGGATCGTGATGGGCAGGTGGCCCTCGATCGCGGCCTCGCCGAAGAGCGCCTTGACGGCCGCCGTCTGGACGACGTCCTGCGAGCCCCACGCGCACATGTAGGTCGGAAGGTCCGGGAAGTCGCGCAGGAGGTACGGGCTGCCGAACGCGACGGCGACGACGGGCCTGCCGGACGCGAGGAGCGCGGGGATCACGCTCCGCGCGGCGTCGGGGATCACGAACTTGCCCTGCCCGGACCGCGCCCTCACGAAGAGCGACAGGAGCACCGCGTCGGCGTCCCTCGCGGCCTCGGCGGCCGCCTTCGCCTCGTCGGGCGTGGAGCGCGTGTCGAGCCGCACGGACTTCGCGCCCGGGACGCGCGCCTTCAGCTCCTTCTCGAGGGCGCCCGCGGGGCCGTGGAGGGTCGGCTCGTCCGCGACGACCAGCGAGAGCAGCCTCGCCTCCTTCCGGAGGGGGAGGGCGCCGGCCTGCTCCCTGACGAGCGTCATCGAGCGGCGCGCGATCTCCGCCTCGAGCTCCTCGTGCGGGCGCGTGCCGACGATCTTCGCGATCTTCGCGACGAAGGGGATGCCCTTGTCGTAGAGGCCGAGGCGCTTCTTGACGTCGAGGATGCGCGTGACGCTCTCGTCGAGGCGCTTCTCGGTGATCCGGCCCGATTTGACGGCGGCCAGGACGGCCTGGATCGCCGCGTCGGTGTCGCTCGAGAGGAGGATCTGGTCGGCGCCCGCGAGGATGGCGCGTACGGCGGCCTCGCCGGGGTCGAAGTAGTACGTGATGCCGCCCATCCGCATCGCGTCCGTCACGACGAGCCCCGTGAAGCCGAGCTCCTTTCTGAGGACGCCCGTCACGATGGGGGACGACAGCGTGGCGGGGATCGTGCCGCTCGGGACGACGGCGACGTCTCCGATCGCGTCGACCGGCTTCGGCGCGTTCGCGAGCGGCGTCACGGGCGTGGCGTCGAGCGCGGGAACCGAGACGTGGGCGATCATGACGGACTCGGCGCCCGCCGCGATCCCGGCGCGGAACGGAGGGAACTCGACGGACTCGAGTCGCGCCCGGTCGCCGGGCACGGTCGCGAGCGCGCGGTGCGAGTCCGAGGTGGTGTCTCCGTGCCCGGGGAAATGCTTGAGCGTCGCGAGGACCTGGCCGGACTGCAGCCCGCGGACGGTGGCCGCGACGTAACGCGAGACGTCCGCGGGGTCCTCGCCGAAGCTCCGCACGTTGATGACGGGGTTGTCGGGGTTCACGTTCACGTCGGCGACCGGAGCGAAGACCTGGGAGACGCCGATCGCGCGCGCCTCCTCGGCGGTCACGCGGCCGCGGCGCTCCGCGAGGGACGGATCGCCCGTCGCCGCGATCGCCATCGCCCACGGGCCGTACGTCGTGTCGTCGAAGCGCATGCCGAGGCCGGCCTCGAGGTCGGCCGAGACGAGGAGCGGCGTCGGCGCGATCTCCTGGAGCCTCTGGATCAGGACGGCCGCCCCGTAGACGGTCGACTTCGAGAGCATCACGCCGCCGACGCGGTCGTCGACGACCTGATGCTTCAGCAGTTGAAACGGCTCGGAATCCTCGCTCATGAAGACGCCGTTCGCCTGGACGACGAAGAGCTGGCCGACCTTGTCGGGGAGGGCCATCGAGATCGTCCCGGGCGCGTCCGGCTTCAGCTGGCCGGGTTCGATCATCTGGGCGGGGAAGGGGTTCGTGCCGCACGAGGCGAGGAGGGCGACCGCGACGGCGAGCGCGGCGGAACGGGAGATCCTGTATTGCAGCATGGCGGTGGGGGAATCTTGGCACAGGCGCGCCGGCCGGCGCGTCAGGAGACCTCGTCGCGGAAGAGGTCGTCGTACGAGCCGCGCCGGCGGATGAGCGTCGCCTCGTCGCCGTCCACGAGCACCTCGGCCGGGAGCGGGCGGGCGTTGTAGACGGAGGCCATCGCGAAGCCGTAGGCCCCCGTGTCGAGGAACACGACGTGGTCGCCCGCCTTCGGGAGCGGAAGCGTCCGGGCCTCGGCGAGGATGTCGCCCGTCTCGCAGACGTCTCCCGCCACGTCGAGGAGGAGCGGGGCGCCCGGCTTCTCGGCGACGACGCGGGCGCGGTGGTAGGCGGCGTAGAGCGCGGGCCTCAGGAGCGTGTTGGAGCCCGCGTCCACGTTCACGAACGTCCGGAGCGGCGTCGTCTTGACGGTGTTCACGCGCGTGACGAGGAAGCCCGACGGCGCGACGAGCCGGCGGCCGGGCTCGAGCCAGAGCGCCGGCTCGTACCCCGCGGACGCGACGCCTTCCTTCCAGATCGGCTCGAGGGCCGCCGCGAGCTTCTCGGGGCTCATCACGCTCTCGCCGTCCTTGTAGGACACGCCGATGCCGCCGCCGAGGTCCACGAAGTCGAGCGCGATCCCGAGGCGCTCCCGCAGCTCCTTCACGAACGCGAGCATCTTGCGGGCCGCCTTCTCGTAGCCCGCGGTGTCGGCGATCTGCGAGCCGATGTGGCAGTGGGCGCCCGCGACCGAGATGCCGGGCAGCTCCTTCGCGCGGCCGTACGCCCCGAGCGCGTCGCCGCCGTCGAGGTGGACCCCGAACTTCGACTCGGGGATGCCCGTGTTGATGTGGTGGAGCGTGTCGGGGTCCACGCCGGGGTTCAGCCGGAAGGAGAGCCGCACGGTCCGCCCGAGCCGCACGGCCGCGGCCGACGCCTGCTCGAGCTCGTCGACGGAGTCCGCGTTCAGGACGGCGCCGATCTCGATCGTCTTCGCGATCTCGGCGGGCGTCTTCGACGAGCTCGTGAAGAGGACGTCCTCGCCGCTCCAGCCGGCGCGCAGCGCGGTCAGGATCTCGCCGAGCGAGACGACCTCGGGGAAGGCGCCCTCGGCGCGGAGGATCCGGCTGATCGCGAGGCTGCCGTTCGCCTTCAGCGCGTAGTGGAGGCGCAGCTTCGGGAAGCGCCGGGCAAACGCGGCCTTGAGCGCGCGGAACTGGCTCGTGATCGCGGCCTTGTCGTAGACGTAGAGCGGCGTGCCGAAGTCCCGGGCGAGGCGCGAGACGGCGGCGACCGCGGCGGGGTCGGTGGCGCGGTCGTCGCGCAGGGCCTGGAGGCCCTCGTGGAGCGTTTGAGAAGGCATGACGGCCCCGATTCTGCCACCGCCCCGTTCGGGGTACGATCCGCGCGATGCACGTGGAAGTCCGCAGGGCCGGCAACGTCGTGATCGTCGACCTGCAGGGGCGTCTCCTCGCCGGGATCGGCGACGAGATCCTCCGCAACGTCGTGAACGAGCTCCTCGCCGAGGGCTGGAAGAAGATCCTCCTCAACCTCTCGGGCGTGACCGCGATCGACAGCGCGGGGACGGGCGAGCTCGTCGCGAGCCTCAAGATCTGCGGGAAGTTCGACGCGAGCCTCAAGCTCCTGAACCTGCACGAGCGGGTCCGCAAGAGCCTGCATCTCTCCGAGCTCCTCCCGATCTTCGAGGTCTTCGAGAACGAGAGTGCGGCCCTCGAGCACTACGCCTAGCCGAAGGGGCGTAGGAAGCGACGGGAGCCGGCCACTACCGACCGGGGTTGCGATGACTCGGCTTCTCCTCGCCGCGACGCTGACCGCCTTCTCCGCCGCCGCGGCCCCCTGGCCGCGGGTCGCGCTGAACCGGGTGGCGGGCGGATTCTCGAACCCGACGCAGGTGACGTCCGCGCGCGACGGCTCGGGCCGGCTCTTCGTCGTCGAGCAGGGCGGGCGCGTGAAGATCGTGAGGAACGGGACGGTCCTGCCGACTCCGTTCCTGGACATCTCGAACCGCGTGAGCTGCTGCGGCGAGCGCGGCCTCCTCTCGATCGCCTTCCAGCCAGGGTCCGGTCCGAAGAGCCAGTTCTGGGCCGACTACACGGACGTGAACGGCGACACGACGATCTCGCTGTTCTCCTTCTCGGGCGACACGGCGAGCTCCGAGACCGTTCTCCTGAAGATCGCGCAGCCGTTCGCGAACCACAACGGCGGGCAGCTCGCGTTCGGTCCCGACGGCTACCTCTACATCGGGATGGGGGACGGCGGGAGCGGGGGAGATCCCAATAACAACGGGCAGAGCCTGACGACCCTGCTCGGGAAGATTCTTCGCATCGACGTGCGGGCATTTCCGGCCTATGGCATCCCGCCCTCCAATCCTTTCGCAGGATCTCCCTCTTCCTCGGCGCGTCCCGAGATCTGGGCCTACGGCCTGCGCAATCCCTGGCGGTTCTCGTTCGACCGCAAGACGGGCGACCTCTTCATCGGCGACGTCGGGCAGAACGCGTGGGAGGAGGTCGACTTCCAGCCCGCGGGCGCCGCCGGCGGCGCGAACTACGGGTGGCGCGTCACGGAGGGCGCCCACTGCTACAACCCGCCCTCCGGCTGCAACACCACGGGGATGACGCCGCCCGTCGCCGAGTATTCGCACACGAGCGGGTGCTCCATCACGGGGGGATTCGTCTATCGCGGGCGGGACTTCGCGCGGCTCTCCGGCCTCTATTTCTACGCGGACTACTGCAGCGGGCGGGTGTGGGGGCTGCGGAGGGGCGCCTCCGGCTGGGAGACGCAGCAGCTCCTCCAGCCCGGGATACGCCTTCACGAGCTTCGGCGAGGACGACGACGGCGAGGTCTACGCCGTCGACGGCAGCTCCGGCACGCTCTACCGGCTCGTCGACGCGGACGGCCCCCTGTCCGTCCTCACGGTGCCCGTCGTCGTGGACGCCGCCGGCGCGAACGGGGCGCGCTTCGTCTCCGAGCTGACCGTCGGAAACCGCGGGCCGACGGACGCGTCGGTGGACGTGACGTTCACGGCGGCGAGCGCGCTCGGCTCGACCGGCAGCGGCACGTTCACGACGTCCGTGCCCGCCGGACGGCAGCTCGTCTTCGCGGACGCCCTCCAGTGGCTGCGCCAGCACGGTCTCTTCGTCCCGCTCGGCAACCAGGGCGGAACGCTGCGGCTCGAATACTCCGGGCTCGCGTCCGGCGAAGCCGCGTTCGCGTCCGTGCGGACTCTCGCCGTCCTGCCGGAAGGCCGCGCGGGGCTCGCGTACCCGGCGCTCGCGCCGAACGAGACGCTCGAGGCTCCGGCGGCGCTCTACGGCTTGCGCGAGGACGCGTCGTTCCGCAGCAACGTCGGTCTCCTGAACGCGGGCGACCCCGCGACGGGCGCTCCCGTGACGCTGCGCGTGAAGGTCATGAGCGGCGCCGCCGGCGACGGGAGGAGCACGGTGCTTCCGGACGTCACGCTGGGCCCGGGGCAGTGGACGCAGCTCAACCGCGTCCTCGCGTCCGCGGGCTACGCGAACGGGTGGGCGACGGTCGAGCGCGTCGCAGGGGCGGACCCCTTCTATGCGTACGGCGTCGTGAACGACAACGTGACGGGCGACGGCGCGTTCGTCGCGCCGGAGCCGGCCGGCCGCAAGACGGACGGGCTCACGCTCCCGGTGGCCGTGCACACCGGCGCGTTCACGACGGAGCTCTGTCTGACGAACGCGGGAACGACGCCCTTGCGCCTCTCGTTTCTTGGCTTCACGTCCGGCAGGGACGCGATCCTCCAGGCGCGGAGAGCAGCGGTTCATCCCGGACGTGCTCTCGTACCTCGGCTCCTCGGCATTCCGCCACGCCGCTTCGGATTTCTTCGAATGGTGGTGCGGCGGCGTTCCACGCGAGCGCGCGCACGTTCTCGTCCGCGGCCGGGGGAGGGACGTTCGGGGTCGCGTACCCGGCGATCCCGAACTCCGAGGCGGCGCTCTCGGAGAGACTGGATCTACGGGCTCAAGCAGGACGGGCTCGCACGATCGAATCTCGCGTTCGGGAACGTCGCGCCGCCCGCCGCGTTCCCGGGCACGCCGCCGACTCTCACCCTTTCATTGGAATTCTTCGACGGGGATTCCGGTGTCCTCAGGGGAACTCGGGCGCTCTCCCTTGTGGCCGCGTCGCTCGACTGGCAGCAGCTGAATTCGGCGCTCTCCTCGTTCGGCATCCGGAACGGCTACGTTCGGGTCCGGGCCCCCGCGGGGAATCCGTGGCCCTTCTTCGCCTACGGCGTCGTCAACGACGGCGCCGTGCCGGGGCAGGGCACGGGCGACGGCAGCTATCTCGGGATGGCCGGGGTGAAGTAGGCCGGAAACAGGCGGGAGGCGTAGACTTTCGCCCCGTGAGAGCGAGTCTCGTCCGTGCCGCCGTCTTCGCGCTGCTCGCGCCGCTGGCGCTGGGCGGGGCGTTCGGGCACGTCGACGGCTTCGAGGTCCTCTCGCAGGGCACGCACCTCTTCGCTCCCGACCATCCGGCCCACGCGCCGTTCGTCCCCGACAAGGAACACCCCTGCGCGGCGTGCGCCGTCGCGAACCTCCTGCCCCCCGCCTCCGCACCCGTCTTCCTGGCGCCGCCCGCGTCGCGCCCGTCGCCCGAGGCTCGCGCGGACCTCGCCGCTCCCGCACCCCTCCTTCCCGCCCTTTCCGGCCGCTCGCCTCCCTCGGCCGCGTAGACGTCCCTGTCCGGGCCCGTCGCCCGGCCATTCGTCACGCTCGGGAGGAAGAATTGCCTTGAAAGTCGATCGAAGGGCGCGCTCGGCGCTTTCCCTCGTCCTTTTCGCAGAAGTCTCCTTTTTCGCCCTCGCGGCGGTGCCCGCGTGCGGCCAGGAGCCGCCTCCGCCGCCGGCGCCGTCCCCGGCCACCGAAGCCGCGCCACCCGCCGAAACCCTGCGTCTCACGCGCCAACAGGCGATCCAGTGGGCCCTGGCCCACAACCCCGGGCTGGTCGCCGCGCAGGAGCAGGTCGAGCAGGCGCGCGCGCAGGTCGTCGTCGCCGGCGCGTTCCCCGACCCGACCTTCAGCGCCGACATCACGGGGCAGAGCCATCCCTTCGACCCGAACTCGGGTACGGGCAGCGACCAGAGCGTCGGCGTGACGGTTCCGTTCCCGGGAAAGCTCGGCAAGAGCCGGGCCGTGGCCCGCTCGGCGGTCAAGGCCGCCGAGTTCAGCCTGACGCTGTCGCGTCAGCAGGTCGCCTCGCAGGCCGCGCAGGCGTACGACGCCCTCCTCGTGGCGCTCCGGCACCGCGAGGACCTGCTCCAGAGCAGGGAATACGCCTCCGACTTCCTCGAGAAGACGAAGGCGCGATTCCTGGCGGGGACCGTCGCGAAGGTCGACGTCGTGAAGGCGCAGGTCGACGTCGCGCAGGCGGAAAACGACCTCATCGCGAACGAGCGGGCGACGCTCACCGCGCGGGCTTCGCTGAATCGCCTCCTCGGACGTCTCGGCGGCGCTTCCGTCGAGCCGGCGAGCGGCCTCGAGGTTCCGGATTCCCTCGCGCCGCTCGAAACCCTCGAGGATCTCGCCGCAGCGTCGCGACCGGAGCTCTGCAGCCTCGCCGCCCAGCTCGAGGGAGCGCAGGTCGCGACGAGCCTCGCGAAGGAGTTCTGGGCTCCGGACGTCGGCTTCACGCTGGAGCACAACTACATCGACGGGGCGCCGTCGTCCTACACGAGCTATTTCTCCTTCTCCGTGCCGCTCCTCTTCTGGCAGCACCAGAAGGGCGAGGTCGCCGCGGCCCGCCACCGGGAGGCGGAGCTCGCCGCGAGCGTCGCCGACATGCGCTTCCAGGTGAGCCTCGACGTGCGGAGCGCGTATGCCGCCGCCTCGACCGCACTTCGTCAGGCCCTCTTCATCCGGGACGAGCTGCTCCCCGAGGCGCGCGAGGTCTACCGCGTCGCGGCGGCCAGCTACGGCCTCGGAGGCTCTTCCGCGCTCGACCTCCTCGACGCCAAGCGGACGCTCGTCGACGCCGAGCGTCAGTACGTCGACGCGCTCGGGGCGGCCAACGACGCCGAGGCGGCTCTCGAGCTCGCGATCGGCGTCCCGCTTCCGAACACGAAATTGGGAGACCACTGATGAACCAGCGCCGCCAGCGTTTCCCGCGTTCCCTGAGCGCGGTCCTTTCCAGCGTCGGGATGGTCTTCCTCGCGGCCGCATGCCGTCGCGACGCGCCGGACGGCGCCGCCGCCGGACGACGTCCGAAGGCTCCCGCGCCCCGCGAGGTGCGGACGGAGAAGGTGGTGGTCTCCTCGTTTCGACGGAGCGTCGAGACGACGGGCACCGTGGCCTTCGACCAGAACCGTTCGACCCCGGTCCTTGCCCCGATGTCGGGGCCGGTGACGAGGGTCCTGGTCGAGGTCGGCGCGGCCGTGAAGGCCGGCGACCCGCTCGCGATCGTGTCGTCGCCCGACTTCGCGTCGGCCATGAGCGCCCTGCGGAGGTCCGCCGCGACGGCCCGGAACGCGGAACGGATCGCCGAGCTCGATCGCCAGCTCTTCAAGAACGACGCGATCTCACGGCGCGATCTCGAGCAGGCCGAGACCGACGCCGTCGGCGCGGCGGCGGACCGGGACGCGGCCGTGCAGCAGCTCCGGAGCATCGGCGTCGAAGAGAAGACCATCGAAGAGATCCGGCAGAACCATCCCGTCGCGGATCCCGGCGGCGTCATCCGCTCGCCGCTCGCCGGCACCGTCGTCGAGAAGCTCATCTCGCCGGGGCAGCTGCTCGCGGCCGGCACGACCCCGTGCTTCACGGTCGCCGATCTCTCGAGGGTGTGGGTCATGGCCAGCGTCTTCGAGGCGGACCTGCCGTTCGTCAGGGTCGGCGACACGGCGGAGGTGAGGATCGGGGCCGGGCAGGCTCCTCTCCCGGGGAGGGTGAGCAACATCGCGGCCCTCGTCGACCCGAGCACGAGGGCCATCGCCGTCCGGCTGGACGTGCCGAACACCGGTCAGCTCCTCAAGAGAGACCTCTACGTGCGGGTGACGATCCACTCGAGCGCCGAGAGCCGCGGGGTCATGGTCCCCGTCTCGGCCGTGCTGCGCGACGAGGACAACCTGCCCTTCGTGTTCACGGCCGCGCCGGACGGCACGTTTGCCCGCCATCGAGTCCAGACCGGGGCGCGCGTCGGGGAACGCCAGGAGATCACGTCGGGTCTCGAGGCGGGGGACTCCGTCGTGGTCGAGGGAGGGCTCTTCCTCTCGACGGCGGAGAACTCGTGACGGGCCCGGAAGCCGTTCCTCCGGCGGAGGACCGGGAGCGCACGGCGACCTCGCTCATCAACCGCGTCGTCGCGGGCGCGCTGCGCCAGCGCTTCCTGTGTCTCTTCTTCGTCCTCCTCCTCGTCGCCGCCGGCGTCTATTCCTTCCGCCGCCTGCCCGTGGACGCGTATCCCGATCTCTCCCCGCCGCAGGTCGAGGTGATCACGCAGTGGGGCGGACGCGCGGCCGAGGAGGTCGAGCGCCTCATCACGGTCCCGATCGAGGTCGAGATGAACGGCGTGCCGAACGTGACGGTCGTCCGCTCGATCTCGCTCTACGGGCTCTCGGACGTGCGCCTGACCTTCGAGGCCGGGACCGACAGCTACTTCGCGCGCCAGCAGGTGTTCGAGCGCCTGCCCGGCGTCGCCCTGCCGGACGGAGTCACGCCGAGCGTCGCGCCGCTGTTCTCGCCCTCGGGCCTCATCTACCGCTACGTCCTGGACAGCCCGGATCGCTCGCCCACGGAGCTCAAGACGCTCGAAGACTGGGTGATCGAGCGGCAGTACAAGTCGGTGCCGGGAGTCGCGGACGATTCCGGCCTCGGCGGCCCCACGATGCAGTACCAGGTGCTGCTCGATCCGGCGAAGGTCGCCGCCGTCGGCCTCTCCGTGCCTCTGATCGTCGCGTCGCTGGGCGCCAACAACAGCAACGCGGGGGGCGGCTTCTACTCCCAGGGCGGCCAGTTCTACTACGTGCGCGGCCTGGGCCGCCTCACGACGCCCGAGGACATCGGCAACGTCGTCGTCTCCGTGCACAACGGGACGCCCGTGCTCGTCAAGGACGTCGGCCAGGTCGTGATCGGGGAGGCCCCGCGCCTCGGACAGTTCGGGTTCAACGAGCGCGACGAGGCCGTCGAGGGCGTGATCCTGATGCGCCGCGGAGAGCAGGCCCAGGTCGTCCTGAACCGGATCGAGAAGAAGACGAAGGAGCTGAACGACTCGATCCTGCCGAAGGACGTGAAGATCCGCCCCTTCTACGACCGGCGCGACCTCATCGAGCTCACGACCCGCACCGTCGAGGACAACCTCCTGCGCGGGATGGTCCTCGTGATCGTCGTGCTCGTGTTCTTCCTCTACGACTTCCGCTCCGGCCTCATCGTGGCCGCCACGATCCCGCTCTCTCTTCTCTTCGCCTTCGTCTGTCTCGACCTGAAGCACGTGCCCGCGAACCTGCTGTCGATCGGAGCGATCGACTTCGGCATCCTCGTCGACGCCGCCGTCGTCATGGTGGAGAACGTGTTCCGGCGGATGGCTCTCAACGGGGAAGAGGGAAATCGCCTGGGCGTGATGGAGGTGATCGTGCAGGCGGCCGCGGAGGTGGACCGGCCGATCTTCTACGCCGTGGCCGTCATCATCGCGGCGTTCCTTCCCATCTACGCGCTCTCGGGCCCGTCCGGCGCGCTCTTTCAGCCGATGGCCGACACCACGATCTTCGCGCTGATCGGCGCGCTCGTCATGGCGCTCACGCTGGTGCCGGTGCTCTGCTCCTGGGCGATGCGGCGCGGCGTGAAGGAGCGGCGGAACGTCGCCTTCGAGAAGACCCGCACGCTTTACGCACGCGGTCTCGATGCGTGCCTCGCGCATCCGTGGCGCACGACCGTCGCGAGCTTCGTGCTCCTCGGGCTCTCGCTCCTCCTGATTCCGGGGATCGGCGCCGAGTTCATGCCGCACCTGGACGAGGGCGCCCTCTGGGTCCGCGCCACGATGCCGTCCACGATCTCGTTCGAGGAGGCCGCGAAGATCTCGCCACGGGTCCGCTCGATCCTCAGGTCCTTTCCCGAGGTCACGGTCGTCGCGAACGAGCTCGGCCGGCCGGACGACGGCACGGACCCGACCGGCTTCTTCAACGACGAGTTCTTCGTCGGGCTGAAGCCGTACCGCGAGTGGAACGGGAGAGTTCCGCGACAAGAAGGCCCTGATCGAGGCCATCGACGAAAAGCTGAAGGCGTTCCCGGGGATCGTGTTCAATTTCACGCAGCCGGCCGAGGACGCCGTGGACGAGGCCGAGACCGGTCTCAAGAGCGCCCTCGCCGTGAAGATCTTCGGGCCGGATCTCGCGGTTCTCGAGAACCGCGCGAACGCCATCAAGGACGTCCTGCAGAAGGTGCGGGGAATCGCCGAGATCTCCGTCGTCCGCCAGCTCGGACAGCCGAGCCTCACCGTGACGATCGACCGGGCGAAGATCGCGCGCTACGGGCTGAACGTCGCCGACGTCAACGGGCTCATCGAGGCGGCCGTGGGCGGCACGGCCGCGACGCAGGTCGTGCAGGGCGAGAGGCTCTTCGACCTCGTCGTGCGGCTCAAGCCGGAGTTCCGGGAGACGCCAGCCGCCATCGGCAACATCCTCGTCGCGACGCCGGGGGGCCAGCAGGTGCCGATGAAGGAGCTCGCCGACATCCGCGAGGTGAGCGGGGCCTCGTTCGTCTACCGCGAGGACAACTCGCGCTACATCGGCGTGCAGTACTCGATCAAGGACCGCGACCTCGCGGGCGCGGTCGAGGACGCGCAGCGCGAGGTCGGCAGGGCGGTGTCGGTTCCCGCCGGATACCGCGTCGTCTGGGGCGGCGAATACGAGAACTACACCGCCTCGAAGAGGCAGCTCCGGCTGATCGTGCCCGTGACGCTGCTCGTGATCTTCATGCTGCTCTTCATGCTCTATTCGAACTTCAAGTTCCCGATGATCACCGTGCTCGCGGTCCTGCTCTCGGGCCCGATCGGCGGCCTCATCGCGCTCCGGCTCACCGGCACGCCGTTCTCCGTCTCCTCGGGCATCGGCTTCATCGCGCTCTTCGGCGTCTCGGTCCAGACGGCCGTCATCTTCATCTCCTACGCGAACGAGCTTCGAAAGACGGGGATGGGCATCATGGAGGCCACGCGCGAGGCCGCGGTCCTCCGCCTCCGCCCCATCATGATGACGGGCCTCGTCGCGGCGTTCGGCCTCCTTCCGGCGGCGCTGTCGACCGGGATCGGCTCCGACACGCAGCGCCCGTTCGCCCTCGTCATCGTGGGCGGACTCTTTTCGCGCCTCCTCATCAGCGTCTTCCTGATGCCCGCGCTGTACGTGCTCGTCGCCCGGCCGCAGGACCGGCTGGAGGTGTGAGCGCCGAGCCGACGCGACGGGGGGGTAGACTGTCCGCGTGGTGACGGTCCGGTTCCTTCGCGCCGCCGTCCTGGCGCTGCTCGCGCCGCTCGCCCTCGGCGGGGCGTTCGGCCACGTCGACGGCATCGAGGCGCTCTCGCACGGCACGCAGCTCTTCGCGCCCGACCACCCGAACCACGCCCCGTTCGTCCCGCGGCACGAGCGCGCGTGCGCGGCGTGCGCGGTCGCCCACCTCCTGCCGCCCGCGTCCGCTCCGGTCTTCCTGGCGCCGCCCACGTCGCAGCCCGTCGCCCGAGGCGCGCGCGGACCGCGTGGCGCCCGCCCCGTCCGTCCCCGATCCTTCTGACCGCTCGCCTCCTTCGGCCGCGTAGACGTCCCCGAGCCGGACGTGTTCCGTCCGGGCATTCGTCACGCACCAGGAGGGAATTCCTTTGAAAGATGATCTCGGGAGGCGCGCCGGCGCGTCCCTCTTCCTTTTCGCAGAAATCCTTTTCTTCGGTCTCTTCGCCCTCGCGGCGGGCCGGGCAGGCGCCCAGACCGCCCCGACCGCGCAGACGGGCAACGTGTTCAACCCCGCGATCTCGGTGATCGGCAACGCGCTCGGGTTCGTCGGCCACAACGAGGTCGACGACCAGCCGAGCCTCCAGCTCAAGGAGTCCGAGATCGGCCTGCAGGCGATCGTCGACCCGTACGCCCGCGCGGACTTCTTCGTCACGCTCTCGAACGAGGAAGTCGGGATCGAGGAGGGGTACGTCACGTTCCTGACGCTCCCGTGGGACCTCGTCGCGAAGGCCGGGAAGTTCAAGGTCGCGTTCGGGAAGGTGAACACGGAGCACCCGCACGTGAGGCAATACGCGGACACGCCCCTCGTCGTGCTGAACCTCCTCGGCAGCGAGGACGGGATCAACGACTCCGGGATCTCGGTTGCGCGCCTCATCCCGATGCCGTCCGAGATCTTCCTCGAGGCCACCGCGCAGCTCCTTCGCGGCACGTCGGACAACCTCTTCGAGGCGCACTCGCGCAACGACGTCGAGCCGCTCTTCCACGTCAAGGCCTACCGCGACCTCTCGGAGTCCACGAACATCGAGCTCGGGGGCTCGTGGACGCGCGGGAACGGCGTCGAGGGGCCGGGATTCCACACGGCGCTCGCGGGCGCCGACGTGACGTTCCGCTGGAAGCCGCTCCGGCAGGGGCTCTACAGGTCGCTCTTCGTGCGCGGCGAGTGGATGCACTCCGAGCGCGAGATGGCCTCGGGGGCGACGGTCCGCGCGGACGGCTGGTACGCGCTCGGCCAGTACCAGCTCGGCAGGCGCTGGTACGCCGGCTACCGGCACGACGAGTCCGACCACGCGGACGACGCGGACCTCCACGACCGCGGCGACTCGGCGATCCTCACGTTCTGGCCCTCGGAGTTCTCGCAGCTGCGCGCGCAGCTCCGCCGCAACCGCTACGAGCGGAGCGGCCTCGATCCCGTCACGGCGACGGAGCTCCTCGTCCAGGTCCAGTTCGTCATCGGCGCGCACGGCGCGCATCCCTTCTGAGAGAAGGACAAAGGAAGACGAATATGTTGATGAAGACGAAGAGGAAGAGAGAGAAAGAAGATTTTCTTAGAAGGGTAAGAGGGCGCCTCGCACGGGCGCACGGCTGTGCCAGGCGGCTCCGTCGGTGCGGCCTGCATCGGGCACCTTCAAAGAGATCTTGCTCTTTTCTCTCTCTCTCTCTCTTACTCATCTCTTGGATTCTCTTATTTCCTCCTCGGCCGAGGCAGCGAAGCTGAAGGTCGTCACGACGCTGTCGGACTTCGCGTCGCTCGCGTCGACGATCGGCGGGGACCGCGTCGAGGCGGAGTCGATCGCGAAGGGCTACCAGGACCCGCACTTCGTCGAGCCGAAGCCGTCGTTCGTCCTGAAGCTCCACGGCGCGGACCTCCTGATCGTCGCGGGCCTCGAGCTCGAGATCGGGTACCTGCCGCCGCTCCTCGACCAGGCGCGCAACGAGAAGATCCGGCCCACGGGCGCGGGCTACCTCGACGCGTCCGTCGGGTGCGACATCCTCGACCGGCCGACGGGGCCGGTCACGCGCGCGATGGGCGACGTCCACCCTTACGGGAACCCGCACTACTGGCTCGACCCGGACAACGGCCGGGTGATCGCGCGCGCGATCGCCGCGAGGCTGACGGCGCTCGATCCCGCGGGCGCCGCCGCGTACGCGAAGAACCTCGCGGATTTCGAGGCGAAGCTGACGGCGGCCGAGGCGCGCTGGCGGGCCCGCCTCGCCCCGTTCAAGGGCACGAAGGTCGTCACGTACCACAGCTCGTGGCCGAACTTCGCCAGGGCGTTCTCGCTCGACGTCGTCGGCTTCCTCGAGCCGAAGCCCGGCATCCCGCCGACGCCGCAGCACAAGCTCGAGATCATCAACCTCATGAACGCCGAGAAGGTCCCGCTCATCCTCATGGAGGTCTACTTCGACCGGAAGGACCCGGACTTCATCGCCTCCAAGACGGGCGCGACCGTCGTCGTGATCCCGCCGTCGGTCGGCGGCGATCCCGCCGCGAAGGACTACGTGTCGCTCTTCGACGACGACGTCGAGAAGATCGCCACCGCGCTGGAGAAGAGGAAGAAATGACCGTCTTCGACATCCTGCTGCCCGCGTTCGTCGCGAGCCTCATCCTGACCGGGATCCACTCCTACCTCGGCGTGCACGTCGTCGAGCGGGGCGTCATCTTCGTGGACCTCTCGCTCGCGCAGATCGCGGCTCTCGGGGGGACGGTCGGATACCTCGCCGGCTTCGAGATGCACTCGAGCGGGTCGTACGTCTTCTCGCTCGGCTTCACGCTCGTGGGAGCCGCGATCTTCGCCCTCACGAAAGCGCACGGCAAGACGCGCATCCCGCAGGAGGCGATCATCGGGATCGCCTACGCCGTGTCGGCGGCGCTCGCCGTCCTCGTCATGTCGAAGGCGACGCGCGAGACGGAGCACCTCAAGGAGATGCTCGTCGGGAACATCCTCTCGGTCTCGTGGCCCGAGCTCGGCAAGACCGCCGCGCTCTACGCGCTCGTCGGGGCGTTCCACTTCGCCTTCCGCGAGCGATTCCTCCTGATCTCGCGCAACGAGGCCGAGGCGGTCCGCCGCGGCTGGAACGTCAGGTTCTGGGACTTCCTCTTCTACGCGTCGTTCGGCTTCGTCGTGACGAGCTCGGTCGCGATCGCCGGCGTCCTCCTCGTGTTCTCGTTCCTGATCGTGCCCTCCGTCGCCGCGATGCTCTTCTCGGAGCGCCTCGGCGTGCGCCTCGCGATCGGCTGGACGATGGGCGTCGTCGTCTCGGCCGTCGGGGTCTGGCTCTCGTTCCGGCTCGACCTCCCGACGGGCGCCACGATCGTCGCGACGTTCGGGGCGGCGCTCCTGATCCTCGGGGCCGTCCGGCGGTTCGTGCCCGGGCCGTGGCGGGCGGCCGCGGCCTAGAATCCGGCCATGCCGACCAGCCGACGAACCTTTCTCGAAGAAGTCTCGTTCGCGTCCCTCATCGCCGGGTTTCCCTTGTCCGCGCAGGCCGCGCTCCAGAAGTACGCGGAGAAGGAGCCCGAGCCGGTCTTCCCGAAGGCGCTGCAGCCCGGGATGACGGTCGCGCTCGTCTCCCCGTCGTCGCCGGAGTGGGGCCTCGCCGGAAACGACATGGCAGCCGAGATCGTGAAGGCCCTCGGCTTCAAGCCGAAGGTCTTCCCGCACGCGGGCGAGACGACGTATTACCTGGCCGGGCCCGACGACCACCGCGCGGCCGACCTCAACGCGGCGTTCGCGGACCCCGCCGTCGACGCGATCTTCTGCCTGCGCGGCGGCTACGGCGCGTCGCGCATCCTCCCGCTCCTCGACTACGAGACGATCCGGAAGAACCCCAAGGTCCTCTGCGGGTACAGCGACATCACGGCCCTCCTCAACGCGATCCACCGGCTCACGGGCCTCGTGACGTTCCACGGCCCCGTCGGCGGCGAGATGCCGACGGACTACACGCTCGCCTCGCTCCGGAAGGTCCTCATGCAGGCCCAGCCCGCGGGCCGCATCGCCGAGCCGCCGGCTCCCGAAGGGGCCCCCGCGCGAGATCTTCGTGGACCGCGACAACTGGATCTACAAGCTCGCGCCCGGCAAGGCGAGGGGCCGCCTCGTCGGCGGGAACATCAGCGTCTTCTCGACGCTCGTCGGGACGCCGTTCGAGCCGGATCTCAAGGGCCGCATCCTCTTCCTCGAGGAGGTCGGCGAGGAGCCGTACCGGATCGACCGGTGGCTCACGCAGTTCCTCCTGACGGGAAAGCTCTCGGGCCTCGCGGGCGTCGCGCTCGGCAAGTTCAAGGACTGCGACCCGAAGGACTACAAGCCGAGCTTCAGCGGCATGGGCACGTGGACGTGGCAGGAGGTCTGCAAGGACCGCCTCGGCAGGCTCGGCATCCCGGTCGTCGCGAACCTCGTGTTCGGGCACGTGTCCGACAAGGCGACGCTCCCGCTCGGCGTCATGGCCGAGCTGGACGGCGACGCGGGGACGCTGACGCTGCTGGAGGCCGCGGTCCGGTGACCCCGGCCCGCACGCGGCGATCAGGCGTCTTGGTTCGTCGTCATGGCGGTCGGTCGGGGGCTGGCGGATTTCTTTGAAGGTGAATGAGGGACCGCCGCACCGGCGCGGCCTCGGCCGCTCCCGCCGCCTCTGCTTCCCTCCGCGCATTCGAAGAAATCTTCAAATCCTCGATGAGCGAGATGGGCGCCGTCGGAGCGGGCCTGGTCGTCGTGCGAGGGAGCAAGATCCTTCTCTCCTCCTACGTCGGTCTCGCCGACCGCGAGAAGAACGTCCCGGCCTCGGCCGACACGATCTGGCACTGGGCGTCGATCACGAAGACGTTCACGGCCGTGCGGCTCGTGCAGCTGCGCGACCGCGGGAAGCTCGCGCTCTCCGACCCGATCGTGAAGTACGTCCCCGAGCTGCGCGCGGTCCACGACCCGTACGGCGACGTCTCGGAGATCACGCTGAAGATGCTCCTGTCCCACAGCGCCGGCTTCCGCTCCCCGACGTTCCCGTGGGGCGGGGACAAGGCCTGGCAGCCCGCGGAGCCCACGCGCTTCTCGCAGGTCGTCGCGATGCTCCCGTACACCGAGATCCTGTTCCGGCCCGGCTCGAAGTACTCCTACTCGAACCCGGGGATCGTCTTCCTCGGCCGGACGATCGAGGCCCTGACGGGCGACGACTACGAGGTCGCGATGGACAAGGACGTCTTCCGGCCTCTCGGCCTGACGAAGGCGTTCTACGACCGCGCGCCGTACGACCTCGAGAAGGACATGGCGCGCGGGTACGAAGGGGAGACAGGCGCGCTCAGGCCCACGCGCGCGAACTTCGACAGCGGGATCACGGTCTCGAACGGGGGCCTGAACGCGCCGCTCCCGGCCCTCGCGGCCTGGCTCGCGTTCCTCTCGGGAGACGGCCCGCAGATCCTGTCGCGCGCGTCCCTCGAGGAGATGTGGACCCCGGTGCTGCCGACGGACGTTCCGGGGGAGTCGATCGGCCTGTGCTTCTTCCTCCGCGACGCGGGCGGCACCCGGTGGGTCGGGCACGCGGGGGAGCAGAACGGCTTCCGCAGCCGCTTCTGGCTGGACCCGAAGACGAGGCTCGGGTACGTCGTCGTGACGAACACGAGCGCGACGAAGGGCGGCAGGGACCTCGTGAAGGAGGCCGACGGGAGGCTCTTCGAGGCGTTCACGAAAGCCGCCGCGGCGCTCGCGGGAGACTGATGGCCGACACGGACTCGCGCGCCGGCCTCTCGTACGCGACGCGCGAGATCCTCGACTGGCTCGCGCGCCTCCACGCGCCTCACGACGCGGCCCTCGCCCGCGCGTTCGACGCGCCGGCCGCGCACGGGATGCCGGCGATCCAGCTCGGGCCCTCGGAGGCGAAGGCGGTCGCGCTCCTCCTCAGGCTCGCCGGCGCGAAGAAGGTCGTCGAGATCGGGACGCTCGCGGGTTACTCGGCGCTCGTCATGGCGCGGGCGCTGCCCGCCGACGGACACCTCTTCACGATCGAGTTCGACCCGAAGCACGCGCGCGTCGCGCGCGAGAACCTCGCGGCGGCGGGCCTCGCGGAAAGGGTCACGGTCCTCGAGGGCGCCGGCCTCGACGTCCTGCCGGCGCTCGAGGCGCAGGGCCCCTTCGACGCCGTCTTCGTGGACGCCGACAAGCGCAACTACGACGGCTACGGCCGCTGGGCGGCCCGGAACGTCCGCAAAGGCGGCCTTCTGGTCGGCGACAACGCCTTTCTCTTCGGGCGCCTTTTGGAGGACTCCGAGGAGGCCGCCGCCATGCGCCGCTTCCACATTGAGGCCGCCGAAACATTTGACACGGCGTGTCTTCCGACCCTGGACGGGCTGCTGATCGGCGTCAGACGCTGATTCTTCGGGGGCGGGGGGATTCAAACGCATCGGTACCGGTTCTTGTACCCGGGCGTTACATTCGTCCCGTATGACGACCGACTGGAAAGAACGCTTCAGCTGGAAGATCTCCTCCCCCGAAGAAGCCATCCGCACCATCCCGCCCGGGCGCCGCATCCTCATCGGCTCGGGAGCCGGCGAGCCCGGCAGGCTCGTCGAGGCGCTCGTCGAGCACGGCGCGCACCTGCGCGGCAACGAGATCGTCCACCTGATGACGCTCGGCAAGGCGCCGTACGTCGCGCCGGGCCTCGAGCAGCGCTTCCGGCACATGGCCTTTTTCATCGGGGCGAACGTGCGCGCCGCCGTGCAGGAGGGCCGGGCGGACTTCCTGCCCGTCTTCCTCTCGGAGATCCCGACCCTCATCACGAGCGGGCGCGTCGGAATCGACGTCGCCCTCATCCAGGTGAGCCCGCCCGACCGCCACGGATACGTGAGCCTCGGCGTCTCGGTCGACATCGTGCGCGCCGCCGTGGACACGGCGCCGCTCGTCCTCGCCGAGGTGAACCCGCAGATGCCGCGGACGCTGGGCGACTCGTTCCTGCACGTCGACCGGATCGCGCACCTCGTCCCCGTCGACGAGCCGCTCATCGAGCTCGCCTCCGAGGCGCCGGACGACGTCTGCCGGCAGATCGGCCTCCACGCGGCGAGCCTCATCCCGGACGGCGCGACGCCTCCAGATGGGCATCGGCCGCATCCCGGACGCCGTCATCAGCGCCCTCGCGGACCGCAACGACCTCGGGATCCACACGGAGATGATGTCGGACGGCGCCATGCGCCTCATCCAGTCCGGCGTCGTGACCGGGCGGCGCAAGAAGCTCCTGCCCGGCAAGGCCGTGACGTCCTTCATCATGGGCTCGCGCGACCTCTACGCCTGGGTGCACGACAACCCCGGCATCGAGATGCGTCCCTCGAGCTTCACGAACGACCCGTTCCAGATCTCGCGCAACGACGACATGGTCGCGATCAACTCGGCGCTCGCCGTGGACCTCACGGGCCAGGTCGCCGCGGACTCGATCGGGACCCGCTTCTTCTCGGGCATCGGCGGGCAGGTGGACTTCATCCGCGGCGCGGCGCGCAGCAAGGGCGGACGCCCGATCATCGCGCTGCCGTCGACGGCGAAGGACGGGACGGTCAGCCGGATCACGACCGTCCTCGCGGAGGGCGCGGGCGTCGTCACGAGCCGCGGCGACATCCACTACGTCGTCACGGAGTACGGCATCGCGGACCTCTGGGGCCGCAACATCCGCCAGCGCACGATGGCCCTCATCGGGATCGCGCACCCGGACTTCCGGGGCGAGCTCCTGGCCGCCGCGCGCCAGCGGCGCTTCATCTTCCCGGGCTGAGACTCAGTCGGCCGCCGTTTTCCGGCGCGGCGGCGCGAGCAGCGAGACGGCGACCGACACGAGCAGGACGAGCCCGATGACGCCGAGCGACACCCCCACGGGGACCTTGACGAACTCGGCGAGCGCCATCTTCAGCCCGACGAAGACGAGGATCACGGAGAGCCCGAGCTTCAGGTAGACGAACCGGTCCATGACGCCCGCGAGCAGGAAGTAGAGCGAGCGCAGCCCGAGGATCGCGAAGACGTTCGACGTGTAGACGAGGAACGGGTCGGACGTGACCGCGAAGATCGCGGGCACCGAGTCCACCGCGAAGACGACGTCCATGCTCTCGACGACGAGGAGGACGAGGAAGAGGGGCGTCGCCCACGGCGCGCCGCCCTTCCGGACGAAGAACGCCTGCCCCTCGTAGCCCGGCGTGACGGGGAGGATCTTCCGCGCGAGACGGACGAGCGGGTTCCGCTCGGGGTGGAGCTCCTTGTTGTCGTGGAGGGCCATTTTGATCCCCGTCAGGACGAGGAACGCCCCGAACACCCAGACGAGGAAGTGGAACCTCTCGAGGAGGAGCGACCCGGCGGCGATGAGGGCGCCGCGCATGAGGAGGGCGCCCAGGATCCCCCAGAACAGGACCCGGTGCTGGTGGAGCGCGGGGACCGCGAAGTACGTGAAGATCAGGGCGATCACGAAGATGTTGTCGACGCTGAGGGACTTCTCGATCAGGTAGCCGGCGAGGTACTGGAGGGCGGGCTCGGGGCCCTCGAAATGCCACAGGCCCGCCCCGAAGGCGAGCGCCAGCGCGATCCAGACGGCGCTCCAGGCCCCGGCCTCCTTCAGCGAGACCGCATGGGCCTTGCGGTGGAAGACGCCGAGGTCCAGCGCGAGCAGGACGAGAACGAAGGCGTTGAAGGCGATCCAGGCGGCGGGGCCGTGCATGATGGATTCTACGAGGGGTTCGGACGCCCGGACTTCGATTCGCGGACTTTCGGCAGAACCTTTCGCCGCGGGCTGCGTCTTTGCTCTTCGAGAGGCACCCATGCGCAAGCTCCCGAATTCCGCCGCCTTGGCCGTTTCCGCCCTTTTCGCGCTCGTCGCCCTCCCCGCCGCCGCCGGCACCCCCTCCCGGGACGTCTCGAAGACCCTGCCGCTGGCCGCGGGCGAGCACGTCCGCGTGGACACGTACAAGGGCAGCGTGAAGGTCACGACGTGGGACCGGGCCGAGGTCGCCGTCGAGGCACGGATCGAAGCCGACGACTCGTGCGGCTCGAGCGCCCGGCAGAAGGACTGGGTCGACCAGACCCGGGTCGTGATCGAGAAGCGACACGGCGGCGTCGCGATCACGTCCGACTACGACGCGCTCGAGGAGGCGACCTCGTGGTTCGGGACCTGCACGTCCCGCCCGTTCGTCCGCTACACGATCCGGATGCCGAAGGGCGCGCCCCTGACGATCAAGGACTACAAGTCCGACCTCAACGTGAAGGGCCTGGAGGCCGACCTCGACGTGAACACGTACAAGGGCCACCTCGACGTCGTCGACCTGGCCGGTGGCTTCAGGGTCGAGACGTACAAGGGAGACGTGAACGCCGGGATCGTGCGCCTGACGGGTGACGTGCACGCCGAGACGTACAAGGGCTCGGTCGTCCTCCACCTGCCGGACGCCGCCGCCTTCGAGTTCTCCGCGGACGCCGGGCGGCGCGGCAGCATCCGGTCGGACTTCTCGTCCGAGGAGGCGTGGAGCGGCTCGCGCCACCGGTCGCTGCGCGTCTCGGGCGCCGTCAACGGCGGGGGCCCGCGCGTGAGCCTGAGGACGGACAAGGGCAGCCTCGCGGTCCGCAAGGGCTGAGCGGGCCGGCGCACCGTAACCTTCTCCCGCGTCCCCCGTCATACTGGCGTGGACGCTGTCGCCGTGAAACGGGAGGGGTGCGTGGAGGCTGACGGGATCGGCCCCGATCAGGAAGCGGATCTCGAGGCGCTGGAGCAGGTTCGGCGCGGGGACGAGGCCGGGGCGACCCGGCTCTTCCAGCGCTGGTCCGGCCCGCTCCTGAAGTTCACGGGACGCATGCTCGGCGACCCGGCCGAGGCGGAGGAGGTCACCCAGGACGTCTTCCTGAAGGTGATCGCCCGGGCGGGTCAGTACGACGGCCGGGCCTCCGTCGCCTCGTGGCTCTTCGCGATCGCCGCGAACGCGTGCCGCGACCGGCTGCGCCGCACCGCCCGCCGCCCGAGCGTGTCCCTCGACGCCGTGGCCGAGGTGCCGCAGCCCGACGTCCCCGTCGACCTCAGGCTCGTCGAGCGGCAGAGACGCGCGGCCGTCCGCCGCGCGCTCGCGCACCTGTCGGACGAGCAGCGCGAGGTCCTCGTCCTGGCCCGCTATCACGGGCTCCCGTACGCCGAGATCGCCCGCGCCCTCTCGATCAGCGAGGGCGCCGTCAAGACCCGGGTCTTCCGGGCGATGGAAACGCTCAAGTCCCTGTTCTCCGAAGGAGACTCCCCATGGAATGCCGCGACTCACTGAAGGTCCGTGAATTCGTCCTCGCCCGTCTCACGGGCGAGCCCGCGGGGGACGGCGCCGCCGCCGTCGCCGCGCACCTCGCCGGCTGCGCCGCGTGCGCGGCGATGGCCGCCGAGATGGAGTCCGTCTGGAGCCGGCTCGCCGACGACGACGGCGCCGACCTCGCGGTGACGCCGTCCTTCGCGGAGCGGACGGCCGCGGCGCTCGCCGCGGAGACCCGGCGCGCGACGAACGTGCGTCCGTTCCGGCCGCGCGTCGCCGAGTCGCCCCTCCTGAAGGTGGCGGCCGTCCTCCTGGCGGGAGTCGCCGGGTTCTTCGTCGCCCGCGCGTCGGGCGGCGGCGCGCTCCCGGGCTCGATCGCCTACCAGCCCACGCCTTCCACGTTCCAGGGGGAGAGCGTGGCTCTCGTCTCGAACCGGACGCTCGACGCGTCGCATTCCGCGCTCGACCTCTCGGGCAAGCCGCGCCTCGCGAACGTCTCCTACGCGCCGCCCGACGCCGCGGGCCGCGTCGCCGTCTCGTTCGACGTCACGACGCGCTACACGGTCGTCGGCAGGCCCGAGGACCAGGCCCTCGCGAATCTCCTCGTCTCCCTCGTGTCCGGGAGCCGCCGGCTCCGAGGGCGCCAAGGGCAAGGCCCTCGACTTCGTGTCGGAAGGGACGCGCGGGGGCGCCCCCGTGTCGCCCGAGATCGTGACGCTGCTCCGGCGCACGCTCGAGACCGACAAGAACCCCGGCGTCCGCAAGAAGGCCGCCGAGGCCCTCGCGCAGATGCCGCCGACGCCCGACACGCGCGACGCGCTCGCGGCCGCGCTCAAGAACGACACGAACCCCGCCGTCCGCATCCTCGCCGTCGAGGGGCTCGCGAAGGCCGCGGCCGTGCTGAAGGACGCGTCCTCCATCGAGAGCCTGAGGGAGAAGGCCTCGGACGACCACGAGAACGGGTACGTCCGCAGCCAGGCGGCTCTCGCGCTCTCGAAGATCGACATCTAGGAGCACCTTTTCGGGATTGGAGCGTCTCTCTGACATGAGCACGAACCCCGCATCACACGAACATCCGCGCCGCGAGGGACGCGCCCTCGTCTGGGCGCTCGCGATCGTCGCGCTCGTCCTGCTCTCGCTCGCCGCGGGCCTCAAGGCGGAGGCGAAGGAGTGGAACGCGAAGGCGACCCGCACCGACAGCTTCACCGCCTCCGGGGACCTCAAGTCGCTGGCCGTCGAGACGGTCAACGGCGGCGTCGAGATCGTCACCGGAACCGCGTTCCGCGCCGACGTGAACGTCACGGCCTGGGGTGCGACGGACTCCGACGCGCAGAAGAACCTCAAGGAGGTCAAGGTCCGTTTCGAGAACGAGAACGGCGCCCTCTCGCTGTACACGGAAGAGCCGGGCGTGAGGGTCCGGCGCTCGGGGCGCGGCTGGAACGTCCACAGCCGCAACGACGGCGAGTGGCGCAGCGAGACGAGATACCGCGTCACCGTGCCGGCCTCGATGTCGGTGCAGGTCTCCGCGGTGAACGGCGCCGTGAACGTGACCGGCGTCGCGGCGCCGGTCGAGCTCACGACCGTGAACGGGAAGATCACGCTCGCGGGCGGCCGCCGCGACGCGAAGCTGAACACGGTGAACGGCACGATCGCCGCCGGCTTCTCGGACCTGCCGAAGGGCACGAACCTCGACCTGCGCACGGTGAACGGCAGGATCACTCTCACGCTGCCCCAGAAGGCGGGCTTCCGGATCGAGGGCCACACGATGAGCGGCGAGATCCTGTCGACCTTCGCCCTCCCCGCCACGCCGCTCCCCGAAGCCGCGCAGGAGCGCGCGGAGGCGAACGCCGCGCGCGAGAAGATCCGCGCCGAGCAGCGGAAGGTCCGCGACGAGATCCGCAAGAGGGAGCGGGAGAAGGAAAGGGCCCGGAAGGACGTGGACAACGACGACGAGGACGTCGTGATCGACCTCTCCGATCTCAACGAGGCGCTCGCGGACCTGAACCGCGAGATGGCCGACGTCGGCCGCGAGATCTCGCGCAGCATCACCGTGAACCTGAACCGCGCCTACGAGGGCACGGTCGGCGACGGCGGGGCCACCGTGCACGTCTCGAACCTGAACGGGCGGATCGTGATCCTCGCCGAGGGCACGTCCGAGGAACAGGCGAGGCGCCTCACGTCGCCGCACTCGACGCGGGTCGTGACGGTCCCGCCCGTTCCCAACATCCCGCGCATCGTCGTGCGCGAGGCGCCGCACGCCGCTCCCGCACCGCACCCGGCGCCCGCGCCGGTCCCGCCCGTGCCTCCGGTCGCGGGCGTCGCGCCGCCCGCTCCGATGGCTCCGATGGCGATCCCCGATCCCTGGGGCCGTTCGGTCGTGGTGGGCGACGTCGCGGGGGACTACACGCCGGGAATCGCCTCGGGCGACGTGAGGGTCGGCCGCGTCGCCGGCCGCGCGACGATCACGAGCCGATCCGGCCAGATTCACCTGCTGGGGGCGGGCCGCGGCGCGGAGCTGTCGACGGCCGGCGGCGACATCCGCGTCGAGACCGTCACGGGGGACCTCAAGGCGACGACGTTCGGCGGCGACATCCGCGCGGGCTCCGTGAGCGGCGACGCACGGCTCGAGACGAGCGGCGGCGACGTCGTCGTGCGCGCCGCGGGCGGCTCGGTGAGCGCGCGGACGGGCGGCGGCGACATCGTCCTGAAGAAGGTCCGCGGCCCGGTGACGGCGCGGACGTCGGGCGGCTCGATCACGTGCGAGATCACGGGCGTCGGCGGGCCCGGCGGCGAGCTCTCGACGAGCGGCGGCGACGTGACGGTGACGCTGCCCGCGAACTACAAGGCCGACGTCGAGGTCCACGTGACCGGCGGGGACGCGGAATCCGACGCGATCGACTCCCAGTTCTCCGAGATCTCGGTCTCGAAGCGGTCCGGAAGCCTCACGGGAGAGGGGCGGCTGAACGGCGGCGGGCCGAAGCTCGTCATCCGCTCGACCTCGGGAGTCGTGACGATCAGGAAGGGTCCCGCCGCCTGACGGAACCGCTCCCGCTATCCGGTTCGGGGCGCGGGCCATCGGCCCGCGCCCGGATCCGGGTAGAATGGGGCCTTCCATGGGTACCGTGACACCCCCCCGACGCCCCAGTCGCCGGGTGCGAAGCCCGCGCCCGGCGCGACTCCCGCCGGAGGGACGCCGCCCCTGGCCGGGCCCTCGGCGAACCCGACGTCACGCTTCCGCTTCGACGAGCGGCCCGTCTCGATGGGCCCGTCGGGCACGGCGATCCTCCTGACGCTCGCGGCGGTCGCGTTCGGCGCCTGGCTCTACCTCAAGCCGATCTCCACCGTCGGCGCGCAGAACCTCCAGAAGTACGTCGGCTTCGAATCGAACATGGAAAGCATCATCCTGAAGGACTGCCCGCCTCCGGGCTGCGGGGCCGTCTACCTGACCCCCACCGTCGGCCGGGTGTCCAACGATGCGATTCCCGGCGCGGTGGCGCTCTCGGCCGAGCTCGCCCAGCAGGGCATCGACTGCTTCATCATCCTCGGCGGCGAGCCGATGCCGGAAGCCGTGAAGCGCGCCCGCGGGATCCGGCGGCCCGTCGTCTTCGACCCGGCCGGCGACTGGGCGCGCGACTCGGGGATCGAGAAGGCGCCCTACTGGATCGCCTGGCGCACCGGCGGCAAGATCCGGCTCCGCAGCAAGGAGCCCGTGACGGCCGCGGACATGGCCTCCGCGATCCGCTGACGCCCGGGAGGAACCGATGCCAGGAGCTCCGGGGGCCGTCGCGCCCGATCGTTATCTCGAGGCGCTCGGCGGCGACGACCCGGTGGCGGCGATGGCGGAGGCCCCCGATCGCCTCCGGCGTCTCGTCCGCGGCCTGACCGAGAAGCAGCTCGCGACGAGGCCCGCGGCCGGCAAGTGGAGCATCCGGGAGATCGTCGCGCACCTCGCGGACAACGAGGTCGTCCTCGGCAGCCGGTACCGCTTCGTCGCCGCGATGGACCGCCCCCTGCTTCCCGGCTTCGACCAGGACGCGTTCGTCGCGAACCTCGGCGTGGAGCGTGCAAGGACGGCCGACCTCCTGGACGACTTCGCGATGATGCGGGCCGTGAACATCGGGCTCCTCGAGAGGATCGGCGCCGCCGCGTGGCACCGCGTCGGAATCCACGCCGAGCGCGGCGAGGAGACGCTCGGACACCTCGTCACGATGTACGCGGGGCACGACCGCATCCATCTCGCGCAAATCGAGACGATCCGCACGGGGCTCTTCCCGAAGGCGCAAAAGCGTCCCGTCGGAAAGAAGGTCGCTAAGAGACGCCCGAAGAGAAGATCCTCTTAGAAGGGTGAGTGGGCGGCGCGCCCCTTCGGCGGGCCGAGGCGCGATTCGTGGTCGTTGCCTCTCTCCACCTTCTAAGAATTCTTCTCTTCTCCTTCTTCTCTTCCCCCTGAAGCTAGAACGTGCTCTCCGCGGTTCCCCGATGGACGGGCACGTCGTCGCCCGCTTCCCAGGAAGATCCGCCGGCGAGCTCGAGGAAAGCGTCCGCCTGCGCATGCGTCAGGACGTCGTGGGAGCCGCGCGTCGCGAGGGGCTCGGCCATGAGGCGGCTTCCGTCCCACGCGAGACGGGCGGGATGAAACGCGAGGCGCGGCCCCTTGTTTCGCAGCGGCGCGGTGAGCCGCGCCGGCACCGGCGGAGGCAGCGGCGGCAGCAGCCCGGCCGCCGCGCGAAGCGCGGGCCGCACGAGGAAGTCGAACGCGATCGCCGCCGAGACCGGGTTGCCCGGGAGGCCGAAGACCAGCGTGGGACCCTTCGTCGCGAAGAGGACGGGCTTCGCCGGCCGGATCGACACCTTGTGAAAGCGCACGCGCGCCCCTGCGGCCTCGAGCGCCGCGCCGACGTAGTCGTAATCGCCGGCCGAGACGCCGCCGGTCGTGAGGAGGACGTCGAGCCCCGAGGCGAGCGCGTCTCCGAGCGCCCGGGCGAGCGCCGCCTCGTCGTCGCGCGCGACGCCGAACGAGACGGCGTCGGCGCCCGCGCGGCCGAGCGCCGCGAGGAGGAGCGGCCCGTTCGTGTTGCGCAGCTGCCCCGGGCCGGGCCGGGTTCCCGGAGGCACGAGCTCGTCGCCGGTCACGAGCACGCCGGACCGGGGCGCGCGCGCGACCCGCAGCGTCTCGCGCCCGGCCGCGGCGGCGAGGACGAGGTCGGCGGGGGTCAGGCGGCGGCCCGCGGCGAGGAGGAGCGCGCCGGTCTCGAAGACCTCGCCGCGGCGGCGCACGTGGGCGCCGGCCTTCGGGACGGCGTCGAGACGGACCGCGCCGCCGTCGACGGACGCGGCGTCCTCGACGGGGACGACCGCGTCGCTGCCCGGCGGCATCGGCGCGCCGGTCATGACCTTCCACGCGGAGCCGGGAGGCAGGGCGGTCGGGACGGAGCCGGCCCCCGAGGCGCCGGCCGCGGCGAGGAGCATGGGCGCCCGGCCGACGTCCTCCGCGCGGACGGCCCAGCCGTCCATCGCGGTCGTGTCGAAGCCCGGGACGGGCAGGTCGGCCCGCACGTCCTCGGCGAGGACACGCGAGACGGCCTCCGGGAGGGCGACCTCGCAGGCTTCGAGCGGAGTCACCGCCTCGAGCACGCGCCCGAGCGCGTCGGCGAACGCGATCACGGCCGGCATGCTAGCAAGGCGTCCGCGCCGCGTCGTGAGTAGAATCCGCCCACCGTGGAAGGCCCGTTCCAGTACACGGGCGATCTCGCGCAGGAGCCCCTCCCGGAGGTCCTGCGCACGATCCACTTCTACCGCGCGCCGGGCGTCCTCACGGTCGAGTCGGGCGGGGTCACGAAGAAGGTCTACCTGCTCGGCGGGAACATCATCTTCGCGACGTCGACCGACCGCGCCGAGTCGCTCGGCGAGTACCTCCGCCGGAGCGCGCTCATCTCCTCGGGCGAGCTCAGGGCCTCGGTCGGACAAGCTCGACCTCGCGGACGGCCAGCGCCGCCGCCACGGCGAGCTCCTCGTCGAGATGGGGATCCTCACGGAGGCCCAGCTCCGCCAGATCGTGACCGAGCAGGTCAAGGCTCTCCTCTACGCGGCGTTCTCGTGGGAGCAGGGCTCGGTCTCCTTCGAGGTCGGCCGGTTCAGGACGGACGAGCTCATCCGGCTCGACGTCCCGACGCTCCAGGCGATCGTGGACGGCATCCGACGGATGCCCGAACCGCGCCGGTGCGTCTCGCGCCTCGGCCCCTCCTGGACCCAGTTCGAGCGGGCGGAGGCGCCGCCCGAGACGCAGGACGTCACGTTCACGCCGGCCGAGGTCGTGCTGCTCTCGCAGGTGGACGGCCGGCGGACGCTGCGCGATCTCATCACGATGGGGCCCGGCGACCTGGGGTCGAACGCGAAGCTCATCTATGCTTTCTGGGTGCTGCGCCTCATCACCCGGCGAGAGACGCAGGCGAGCGGCATCCGCCGCATCCAGTTGAAGACGTCCGGCGGAGCCCCCTCCGCCGGCGGCGACGGCCCGGGCCTCTGAAGCCCCCCGCCGGCGGCGAAAGGAAGAAGGACGATGCCCCTGTACGAGTACGAGTGCACGAAATGCGGCGAGAGGACCGAGGCGATCCAGCGCCACGGCGACGCGCTCCTCACGGTGTGCCCCAGCTGCGGGGGCGCCCTCGTGAAGCTCCTGTCGGCGCCCGCGTTCCAGTTCAAGGGCTCGGGCTTCTACGTCACGGACTACGGCAAGGGCGGCTCGAAAGCGGGGGAAAGAACCGGAGAGAAGACAGGGGAGAAAGAAAAGAGTTCTTCGAAGGGGGAAGAGGGGAAACCCTCGCAGGCGCGTCGAGCGGCGGCGAGGCGGCGGGTGGCGGCGCTTCGGATTCTTCGAAGGGTAAGAAGGAAGGGGATGGCGGTGGCGCCTCAAACGCGGCAGCGTCCTCGCCCGCCGGTGAGTCCTCTCCCGCGCCTTCCAAGAAAACTCCGAAATCCCCGGGCGACCCGAAATAGCGCCGACGCAGCTTCGCAGCGGTTGGGTCCCTTCTCCGTTCCCCGCTAAACTCTCTCATGGCTTCCCGCGCCCTTTCCGGCGCCTTCGCCGTCGCCGTGTCGGCGCTCGGGCTCGCTGCGTCCGCCGCGTTCGCGGCGGACGCCCCGCGCGGCACGTCCGGCCTGTGGTATCGCTACCCGCTGCCGGGCGCCGAGGTCAAGTCGCTCGTCGCGGACCCGGCCGTGCCCGGTCTCTTCTGGGCGGGCACGGCCCAGGGCGGCATCTACCGCTCGTCGGACTCGGGCGCCTCGTGGCAGAGCCCGCCCGAGGGGCTCGCGTTCCCGGGCTATGCGGTCACGTCGCTCGCGCCCGACCCGCTGCGCCCCGGCACCGTCTGGGCCGGCCTCACGGGCGTCGTGAAGGGAGGGCTCCTCGCGCTCTCGACCGACGGCGGCAGGCACTTCGAGGTCGTGCGGCGCTGGGAGGACCGCGCCGCCGCGCGCGTCGTCGCGCTCACGGCGCTGGGCGGCCGGCGCGTGGTCGCGGTGGGCGGCGACTACGGCATCGAGATCTCCGACGACGACGGCCTCACGTGGCGGCCCTCGAGGCCGCCGCTCGACTCCGGGAGCGGCGTGTCGTTTCTCGCGTTCCACCCGCTCCGCCCCGGCGTCCTCTACTGCGGGACGTTCCGGCACCCGTTCCGCTCGACGGACGGGGGACGCACGTGGGAGCGGATCGCGACGGGCATGGTCCAGGACACCGAGGTCTTCGCGATGGACTTCCCCGCGGCGTCCCCCGACGAGCTCTGGGCCGCGACGTGCGGGTGGGTCTACCGGACGACGGACGGCGGGGCGCGCTGGGTCCGGTACCGGGACGGCCTCCTCGACCGGCGCACGCACGCCGTGCGCGTCGACCCGCGCGATCCCTCGCGCATCCTCGCGGGGACGACCGGCGGGATCTTCGAGAGCCGGGACCTCGGGAAGTCGTTCCGGCGCCTCTCGGCGGAGTTCGTCGTGAACGCGCTCGTCTTCGATCCCCACGAGCCGTCGCGGCTCCTCGTCGCGACCGAGGCCGAGGGGATCCTGCGCAGCGAGGACGCCGGCGTCACCCTCACCGAGTCGAACCGCGGGCTCGCGGAGGCGCGCGTCTCGGCGGTCGCGCTGCGCCCCTCGGGACGCGTCGTCGTCGCGCGCGCGGCCGACGGGCGAAGCGGCGGCCTCTGGGAGGTGGACCCGGTGTCGGGCGAGGCCGTGCGGCTCGCCGCGACGCCGCCGTCGACGGTCCTCGCGCTCGCACCGGCGGGCGCGGGGCTCCTCGCCGGGACGCCGGACGGCGTCTTCCGGCAGGACGCGGCGGACGCGCCGTTCCAGAAGACTCTCTCGTGGGGCACGCGCGCGTTCGCGCACGACGGAGGCGGACGGACGCTCGCCGCGACGGACGCGGGCGTCTTCGAGTCGCGCGACGCGGGGCGCACGTGGGCACGCCTCGGGACGCTGAAGTCGCGCGTCGAGGACGTGCGCCGCGGCCGGCTCGGAGAGGGCGGCCTGAAGACGTGGGCGGCCGACGCCGAGGGCGCCACGCTCTGGTGGGACGGGCACGACTGGGTGCGCCGCCCGCTGCCCGGCGGCGGCAAGTACCTCACGGGCGGCTTCGGGCGGCCGCGCATCCTGCCGCGCTTCGCGCCGGAGCCGATCGGCGTCGCGGTCGACGAGGAGAGCTCGATCCTCGTGTTCCGGCCCGACGACGACGCGGACGACGGCCTCGCGCTCGCGATGCCGGAGGCGGGGCTGAGGGTCGCGGGCTGGGCGGGCGACCCGCGCACGGCCTCGGGCCTCTACCTCGCGACGATGGGCCGCGGCCTCTTCCGCTTCGTCCCGGCGACTGCGGCTCCCGCGGCTCCCGCGGGCGGGACGGGCGCGGGGGCCCGCGGGGCGGCCGTGGGCGTCGGGGCGCGCTGAGGTTTCCGCCCGGGGCGGGCTGACGGGCACGGACGCGGGCCCGATCACCTCTTCTTCTTCGAGAGGAAGACGACTCCCGGGAGGCCCTCGAGATCGGAATCCGTCGTGACGAGCTCGGCGCCGCGCGACCGGGCGGTCGCGTAGACGATCGCGTCCGCCATCGCGAGAGCGTGCTCGAGGCTGGCGTCGGCCGCCTCGAGAGCGAGCGTCTCGCTCAGGGGAACGACGTTCGTCCGGAGCATCCAGGCGACGGCCTGAAGAGCGTCCTCCTCGGAGGCATCCCGCTTGAGGACCTTGTAGACCTCGTAGATCGCGACGGTCGGCGTCAGGACCTCCGCAGGGTCGGCGAGGTACCGGGCGACCCGGTCGGCGTGAGGGCCGCCGCGAAAGACCTCGAGCCATCCCGACGAGTCGACCAGCCTCACGGTCTCAGAGCCGGTCCCGCTTCTCCCGGAATCCCGAGGACCGCGCGTTCGGGGCGAAGCCCTTCAGCTCCGAGAGGGGCGCTCCGGGACGAGCGAGATGACCCCGCCCTTGCTGATGACCTGGAACGTCTGCCCTTTCCTGAGGCCGGTCTCTTCCCGGATGTCCTTCGGGATCACGACCTGGAACTTCGTGGAGACGACCGTGCGCGACATGGGCCGAGTGTAGCCCGATACGATGATCGACTCAAGTATCGTAGGTCGTGAAGCGCCGGTGAATCGCGTCGACCTCGGCCGCGTTGCGCTCGAAGGCCGCGACGCACGCCGCGTCGAACCGCGTGCCCTTCCGCTCTTCGAGAAAGCCGAGGGCCTCGTGCGGGGTCCAGGCCTTCTTGTAGGGCCGCTCGGTCGTCAGCGCGTCGAAGACGTCCGCGACGGCGACGATGCGCGCCTCGAGAGGAATTTCGCCCGCCTTCAGCCCGTCGGGGTATCCGGACCCGTCGAGCGCCTCGTGGTGCGAGCGCACGATGTTCCGCAGCATCGGGACGGGTGCGGCTCCGCCGAGGTCGAAGTCCCGGATCAGCTCCTCCACGACCGCGACCCCCGACGTCACGTGACCCTTCATGATCTCGAATTCCCCCGCCTCGAAGACTCCCTGCTTGAGGAGGATGTGGTCGGGGATCGCCACCTTGCCGACGTCGTGCAGGGGCGCGAGGATCGAAAGGTCGGCGATGAACTGGTCGTCCAGCCCCTCGCCGGGGGCGAGGGCCCGGGCGATGAGCCGCGCGTAACACGACACGCGGTCGAGATGCGCGCCCGTCTCCGCGTCCCTGAGGCGCGTGAGATCGGCGGCGAGGTTCACGGCGGAGGCGAGGACGCTCCTCATCGCCCCGGGATCTCCACCCACTTCAGCTTCGCGCCGGGGACGGCGCCGGTCGCGTCGGCGACGCCCGCGTTGACCTCGAGGACGGTGTCCGACTTCGCCTTCGGGATCGCGTTCGGGCACGGCGCGGGGTCGGGCGGGCACGGCGGGAGAGCCTTGATGACCTCGACGACCGTGCCGTCCTTCGTCGCGTAGACGAGGTCGAGCGGGAAGTGGCAGTTCTTCATCCAGAACGGGCGGATCTCGAGCCCCTCGAACGGGAAGACCATCCCGGCGTCCTTCGGCATCGACTCGCGGAACATGAGCCCCTGCGCCTTCTCCGGGTCCGTGAGCGCGAGCTCGACGGCGATGACGGTGCCGTTCGGCATCACGACACGCGGGCCCGCCGCGGGCGTCGGAACGGGCGTGGACGCCGCGGCCGGGGCGGCGGAGGTCGACCCGCGGTCGGCCGCGCAGGCCGCGACGGACAGGACGGCCGCCGCCAGCGCGAGACGCCTCACGACTCGTGCTCCTCGACGACCTCGGCGGCGGGAGCCGGAGACTCCTCGCCCTCGCGGCGGATCCCGTACTTCTTCGCGTAGTACCGGAACGAGCGCTCGGACATCCGGAGGAGCTCGGCGGCGCGGATCTGGACGCCGCCCGTCCTTTCGAGGGCCTGCTGCATGAGCCGCTTGCCGAGCCACTCGAGGTACGCCTCGAGGTCGAGGCCGTCCGACGGGAGGTCGAAGCCCTCGAGGGAGGAAGCGGGCGGAAGGCCCGCCGGGTGGAGGAACGTGTCGGGGAGCGAGGCCGTCGTGATGACGTCGCCCGGCTCGAGGGCGACCGTGCGTTCGATGAGGTTCTCGAGCTCGCGGACGTTGCCCGGCCAGGCGTAGGCCTCGAGGAGCCGCATCGCCTCGGTCGTGATGCGCTTCTCGGCGATGCCCTGCTCGACGGAGACCTTCCTCAGGAAGTGCTTCACGAGGTGGGGAATGTCGTCGCGCCGCTCGCGGAGCGGCGGCAGCAGGACCGGGATCACGTTGATCCGGTAGTAGAGGTCCTCGCGGAACACGCCCTCGGCGACCTTCTTCTGGAGGTCCTTGTTCGTCGCGCAGATGATGCGGACGTCGATCGGCTCCTCCGTGTTGCCTCCGACGCGGCGCACGACGCGCTCCTGGAGCGCGCGGAGGAGCTTGACCTGCATCGTGAGGGACGTCTCCCCGATCTCGTCGAGAAAGAGCGTGCCGCCCTCGGCCTCGTGAAAGAGGCCCTTCTTCTCCTTGACCGCGCCGGTGAAGGCGCCGCGCTCGTGGCCGAAGAGCTCGGACTCGAGGAGGTTCTCGGGCATCGCCCCGCAGTTGATCGAGATGAAGGGCCGCGCCGCGCGGGAGGACGCGGCGTGGATCGCGCGCGCGACGAGCTCCTTGCCCGTGCCGGAGTCGCCGGTGATGAGGACCGTGGACGTCGTCTTCCCGATCCGGCCGACGAGCTCGAAGAGGGCGCGCATCTTGCGCGAGACGCCGACGACGGGCCCCAGCCCGCGGCCGTCCGCCCGCTCCTTGAGCGCGACGTTCTCCTCGACGAGGCGCTTGCGCTCGAGGGCCCGCGCGACGACGTGCTTGAGCTCGTCGACGTCGAACGGCTTCGCGATGTAGTCGTACGCCCCCTGCTTGAGCGCGTCGACGGCCGTCTTCGTCGACGAGTAGGCCGTGATCATGACGACGGGCGTGTCGCGGTGCGTGTCCTTCACCTTCTTGAGGATGTCGAAGCCGGTTCCGTCCGGCATCTTGAGGTCGGTGAGGACGAGGTCGGGCGCCTCGCCGTCGAGGAGCGCGAGGCCCTCCACGCAGCCGCGCGCGGCCGACACGCGGTAGCCGTCCTTCTGGAAGACGATCGTGAGCATCTCCCGGATGCCGGCCTCGTCGTCGACGACGAGGAGATGGGGGGCGTTTTCGGCCGTCATGGAACCTCCGCGGCGGCAAGGGCCGCCTCCCTGGGCCGCACGCCCGAAGACGCGGTCTCGCGCGGGAGAGAAATGGCGACGGTCGTTCCCCGGCCCGGCGCCGTTTCGACCTCGATCGTGCCGCCGTGCTCCTCGACGATCCGGTGGACGATCGCGAGGCCGAGCCCCGTGCCGCCCGGGAAGCTGTGGGCGAACGGCGTGAAGAGGCGGTCGCGCTCCTCCTCCGTCATCCCGTGTCCCTCGTCGGCGAACGAGACCTTCCAGAACGTGCCCTCGAGCGTCGCGATCACGGTGAGGACGCCGCCGCCCGGCATGGCGGCGAGCGCGTTGCGCGCGACGTTCCAGAAGATCTGGCGAAGCTGGCCGGGGTCCGCCGACAGGACGAACGAGTCGGGCGCCGTCTTGACGTCGATCGCGTGCCGCGGCGAGACCTCGTCCGAGTGCTGAAGGAGCGTGAGGACGTCGCGGAGCGCGGCGGGCGCGTCGACGGGCTCGAGGGCGCGCTCCTTGGGGCGCACGTAGCGCAGGAAGTCCTCGAGGATGGTGCTCAGGCGGTGCGACTCGGCGACGACGATCGCCATGAGGCGGTGCTCGGGGGAGTCGGCCGGAACGGAGCCCTGCAGGGCCTGCACGGAGCCCGAGATGGACGCGAGGGGGTTGCGGATCTCGTGCGCGATGCCGGCCGCGAGCTCGCCGACGGCGGCGAGCTTGTCCTTGAGCCTCACCTCGCCCTCGAGCCTCTTGACGTGCGTGACGTTCTGGAAGATCAGGATGCGGCCGACCGTGTAGCCCGAGCCGTCGCGCAGGGCCGACGACGAGACGCCGAAGTACGCGTCCTGGTCGTGGATGCGCCGGGTCGTCTCGAAGCGCAGGATCTCCGAGCCCGCGGCCGCGATCCGCCGCCACGCGGCCTCCCCGACGAGCCCGAGGGTCTGGACGGGCCGGCCGACGAGGTCGACGGACCCGACGCCGAGGAGGTCCTGGGCGGCGCGGTTCGCGAACGTGACGAGCCCGTCCGGGTCCGTCGTGAGGACGCCCGAGGACATCGAGCCGAGGACGGACGTGTGCAGGGCCTGGAGGCGCGCGATCTCGGACTTGCGGCGCTCGAGGTCGGTGCGCGTCTCGCGCAGCTTGTCGGACGAGTACGACACGAGGAAGCGCCGTCACGACGAACGCGCCGCCGTGGAGAGCGACCTGGCCCACGAGTCCCGCCGGCGTCCAGAGGTGCGGCGTGCGCTCGGGCGACGGGAGCGGCTTGAGGACCCCGAAGTACATGAGGTCGACGAGGACGGCGTAGAAGACGGACGCGAGGCCCGCGGCGACGAGGCCGCCCTGGCGCCCGAGGAGGATCGCGCCCGCCGCGACGGTCCCGAGGTAGAGGAACGAGAAGCTCGAGTCGGCGCCGCCCGAGATGTAGACGAGCCCCGTGATCACGAAGAGGTCGCCGAGGAGCTGGACCGCGGCGTTCGCCTCGGGCGGGATCCGGTCGAGGGACAGCATCGCGGCGATCGAGATGGAGTACGCGAACGCCGCGAGGTAGTAGATGTCGTTGAGCGGCAGCGCGGTCGAGAACGTGAACTGGATCAGGAAGGCGGACAGCAGGATCGTCGACACGACGACGACCCTGAGGACGACGAACCCCCGCAGCATCGAGTGCAGCGGCTCGAACGCACGGGCACGACCGGAGCTCACCCGTGGATTTTAGTTCTTCGAAGGAATCGGGGGGCGGCAGGGGGGCGGAGCCCCCCTGCCGCTCCCTAGTTGATCTTACTGATCAGGTCGAACATCGGCATGTACATCGCGACGACGATCGTCCCGATGACCGTGCCGAGGATCGCGATCATGATCGGCTCCATGAGCTTCATGAGGCCCGCGACCGCGTTGTCGACCTCTTCCTCGTAGAACTCCGCGATCTTGTTGAGCATCGCGTCGAGCGCGCCCGTCTGCTCGCCGACGCCGATCATCTGGACGACCATCGGCGGGAAGACCTTCGTCTCGCCGAGCGGCTCGGCGATCGTGCGGCCCGCCTCGACGGACTTCCTCACGCCCATGATCGCGTCCTCGACGATCGCGTTGCCGGCCGTCTTGGCCGTGATCTCGAGGCCGTCCAGGATCGGGACGCCCGACGAGGTGAGGGTCGCGAGCGTGCGGCAGAACCGCGCGACCGCGATCTTCTTCATGATGTCGCCGAGGACGGGCAGCTTCAGGACGATGCCGTCGATCACGCGCCGCCCGCGGTACGTCGCGTAGTAGCGCTTGAGCGCGTACCCGAGCGCGAACATGCCCGCGACGATGAAGACGATGTAGCTCGCGACGAAGTTCGAGGCCTTGATGACGAGGCGCGTCGGAAGCGGGAGCTCGGCGCCGAGGGCCGCGAACAGGGACGCGAACGTCGGGATGACCTTCCAGAGGATGATGAAGACGACGATCGCGGCGACGATGAGGACCGAGACGGGGTAGATGAGCGCCGTCTTGACCTGGCCCTTCAGCTTGACGGCCTTCTCGATGTAGGTCGAGAGGCGGCGCAGGATCGTGTCGAGGATACCGCCGGCCTCGCCGGCCGCGACCATGTTCACGAAGAGGTCGTCGAACGCCTTCGGGTGCTTGCGCATCGCCTCGGCGAGCGACGAGCCCGCCTCGACGTCCTGGCGCACGGCGAGGATGATCTTCTGGAACAGCCGGTTGTCCTGCTGGTTCCCGAGGATCTCGAGGCACTGCACGAGCGGCAGGCCCGCGTCGATCATGACCGAGAACTGGCGCGTGAAGATCGCGAGGCGCCGGGAGTTGACCTTGCCGGGCCCGAGCTTCGGGACCGCGAGCTCCTTGCCCTTCTCCTTGACCGTCGTGACGTCGATCTGGCGGCGGCGGAGGTCCGCGATCGCGAGGTCCTTCGAGTCGGCGACGAGGACGCCGCCGGTCGTGGCGCCCTGGCGCGTGCGGCCTTTCCAGACGAATTGAGCCATGGCTTCCTCCGGAATCAGGCTCGCCGCGCGACGTTCGCGGGCGGGGGTGCGTTGCCGCCGGCCGCCGTCGTCGTCACGACGCCGGCCCCGCGGGCGATCATCTCGGCGAGCTCGTCCGGGAGCGAGGAGACCGTCATCGCGAGCTCCTGGGAGATCACGCGGCGGTGGACGAGGGTCGCGAGCGACTGGTTGAAGGTCTGCATCCCGTACTTGTTCTGTCCGGTCTGCATCATCGAATAGACCTGGTGGAGCTTGTCCTCGCGGATGAGGTTCCGGATCGCGGGCGTCGGAACGAGGATCTCCATCGCCATGCAGCGGCCCTTGCCGGACGCCCGGGGGAGGAGGCTCTGGCAGAGGATCCCCTCGAGGACGAACGACAGCTGCGCGCGGACCTGCGGCTGCTGGCTCGCCGGGAAGACGTCGATGACGCGGTTCATCGTCTGGACCGCGCTGTTCGTGTGGAGGGTCGCGAGGGTGAGGTGGCCCGTCTCGGCGATGCGGAGCGCGCACTCGATCGTCTCGAGGTCGCGCATCTCGCCGACGAGCACGACGTCCGGGTCCTCGCGGAGGACGGCGCGGAGCGCGTTCGGGAACGAGTGCGTGTCGGCGTGCAGCTCGCGCTGGTTCACGATGCACCGCTTGTGCGTGTGGAGGAACTCGATCGGGTCCTCGATCGTGACGATGTGCTTGGGCTGCTCGCGGTTGATCTTGTCGATCATCGTCGCGAGGGTCGTCGACTTGCCCGAGCCCGTCGGTCCGGTCACGAGGACGAGGCCGCGCGGCTTGTTGCAGAGCGTCTCGACGACGTTCGGGACGCCGAGCTCGCGGAAGCCGAGGATCTCGTAGGGGATCTGGCGGAAGACGGCCGAGACGGCGCCGCGCTGCAGGAAGCAGTTGCCGCGGAAGCGCGCGAGGCCCTTCACGCCGAAGGAGAGGTCGAGCTCGAGCTGCTCCTCGAAACGGTGCTTCTGGACGTCCGTGAGGATCGAGTAGGCGAGCTGCTTCGTCTCGGGGACGGTCAGCGGCGGGTAGTCGAGGGGGATGAGGTCGCCGTCCACCCGGATCATGGGCGGCGAGTTCGTCGTGATGTGGAGGTCGGACCCGCCCCTCTCGACAAGCGTCTTGAGGAGCTGGTGCAGGGTCACCGCCATAGAGCTGTCCCTCCCGAGTACCCTGAAATGATACGCC
>CAVZPE010000009.1:0-15606 GCA_963776915.1 uncultured Acidobacteriota bacterium
GGGCGCCGCACGGTGACGACCAGCCGGCAGTCCTCCGGGCCGTCACACGCAGCGGGGGACGGAACGAGAGCCATCGCGATCGCGCGTCCGGGCGACACGAGAAACAGCGGCCGGCCGCCACACTTTTCTCCATCGAGGCGAATCTCGCCTGCGTCGTCCGTCGAACCGAGCCGCGCAACGAGCCCGGCCATCCCGATCCCCATGTACGAGCTCAGCGGATCCGGCAGGCCCAGCGCCTGCGCCCCCGCGACGGGCCGGCCGCCATCGTCCACGGCCGCGAGGACGATGTCCTTCGAGGGGTCGAGCGAGACGTCGATCTTCTTCGTTTCGTCGCGGGCGACAGACGACCTGCCCGAGATCCTTCGAATAATGGCCACGGCACCTGACGTCGGCACGAACCGTGCCGCCTGCCAGGGAGTATTCGCGGGCGACGCCCATTCCGTCCGTCTTGAGCTCGGAGCCGCGGTACGCCGATTCCCCGTCCTTCTGCCAGTCGACGCGGACGCCGCAGCCCTCGAGAGGCTCGCCGGATCTCGAGTCGCGCACGGTGACCTCGATGGCGGTGGCGTCCAGCTCGACGACGACGCCCTCGACGGTGCGGGTCACGTCGTCGAGCTTGATCGGATTCGTGGAATTCGCGACCGCGTGCGGGTCATCCGATTCCGCCTTGAGGCCGATCATGTTGCCGGCCTTCGAGATCACCTTCAACTCGAAGGATCCGTCCGCGGCCGACGTGCCCTCCGCCGCCGTTCCCTCGCCGATTCCGTTCACGAACTCCATGGCCTTTAGGCGAGCGGGCCTCGGAGTGCCGTCGTGAAGTCGAGTCGTGCCACGAAGCGTCCACTCTCCGACGGCCATCTCGACGACCAGTGTCGGCGTGTCGCCGTCTGCAGCCACCTCGACCGTCTGGCGAGTCGCACCCAGGCCGGGGACGCGCAGTTGGGCGTCGTAGAAACCGCCTTCGAGACGACGGAAGCGGGCGTTCCCCTCGTCGTCGAGGGCCCTACGCTCCTGATTCTCGGCTGCGTAGCAGTTTGAACGGGGCCGCTGGTTCCGGCACCGCGCGAGCGTCACCTCCGCTCGCGCCTCGCCCCTCCGCTGCGCGAGGCCTGCCACGCGCACGTCGACGTCCTGATTCGGGACGAGCACGAGGTCACGAAGACCGCCTTCGAAACGGGCGCCGAGCTTCAGGGCGGCGATCCGGTAGCCCGGTGCGCCCACGCGGAGCGTCAAAGGAGCGGTGGCCGGGACCAGCCCGAGGTCGAGGAGGCCATCCTCCTTCGACGCACCGGCCGTCTTGGAGAGGGTCTCCGCGAGCGCGCGATCTGCAGGGGCGGTGCCGTCGACGACGACCCGAGCCCCGCGCACGGGCACCTTCGAAGAGTCCCTCACGCGCAGGACGAGAGGACGCGTCTCCGGCGCGGCCGGAGCGACCGCAAGCGCCTGGAAGAGGAGCAGGGCACCGACAGCATTCATGGAAGACCTCGCGAGTCTACCCGCGACGGCTGTCGGTCGTCGTACGATCCGGCGCACGGAGGACCGCCATGGGTGAAAAGCTCTCGTTCACGCTCAACGGACAGAAGGCCCAGGGGTGGTTCGCGAAGCCGGCTTCCGGCAAGGGCCCCGCGGTCATCGTGATCCAGGAATGGTGGGGCCTCGTGCCGCACGTCATGGACGTGACCGACCGCTTCGCGAAGGAGGGCTTCGTCGCCTTCGCCCCCGACCTCTACCACGGCAAGTCGACGACCTCGCCGGACGAGGCGGGACGCCTCCTCATGGAGCTGGACGTCGAGCGCGCCGGCCGGGAGATCGCCGGCGCCGGCGCGTATCTCCTCCAGCGCCCCGAGTGCTCGTCGCAGAAGTTCGGCGTCGTCGGCTTCTGCATGGGCGGGGCCCTCGCCCAGTACGTCGCGACGTCGAACCCGAACGTGGGCGCGGCCGTGAGCTTCTACGGCGGCTTCAAGAAGTGCCCGATCGACTGGAAGCACCTCCGCTCCCCGCTCCTCCTCATCTACGGCGGGCAGGACACGGGAGTCCCCGCCGCGGACGCGAAGCCGCTCGAGGAGAAGCTCAAGGCGATGGGGAAGGACGTCGAGACGGTCGTCTACCCCGATTCCGGCCACGCCTTCTTCAACGACACGCGCGCGAACGTCTACGACCCGAAGGCCTCCGCGGACGCCTGGACGCGGACGCTGGCTCACCTGCGCAAGGCCTTGGTCTAGTCCGGAGGCCCGGGCGGGACGTCCTCTCCCTACAATGACCCCATGGGCGCCGTCGAGCTCCGCACCGTCTGCAACCGCGACTGTCCCGACGCCTGCGGCCTGATCGCGACGGTCGAGGACGGGAAGCTCGTCTCGCTCGGCGGCGACCCCGCCCATCCGGTCACGAAGGGGTTTCTCTGCTACCGGACCTCGCGCTTTCCGGAGATGCAGAACGGCCCGCTCCGCCTCACGACGCCGCTCCTGAGGAGGAACGGCGCCCTCTCGCCGGCCACGTGGGAGGAGGCCCTCGGCTTCGTCGCCGAACGGCTGCTCGCGATCCGGAGCGAGTCCGGCCCGGCGGCGATCCTCCACTACCGGTCCGGCGGCTCCCTCGGTCTCGTGAAGTCGGTCGTCGACTACTTCTTCGAGCTCCTCGGCCCGGTGACCGTCAAGCGCGGCGACATCTGCTCCGGCGCCGGCGACGCGGCGCAGGAGACCGACTTCGGGGACGAGGAGTCGCACGACGTCTTCGACCTCCTGAACTCCCGGCACGTCATCCTCTGGGGGAAGAACGTCGCCGTCTCGAACGTCCATCTGCAGCCGGTCCTCCGCGAGGCGAAACGCAAGGGGGTGCGGATCCTCCTCGTCGACCCGGTGCGCCAGAAGAGCGACAGGCTCGCGGACCGCGTGATCCTCCCGCGACCCGGCGGCGACTTCGACCTCGCGATGGGCGTGGCGGCCCGGCTCTTCGAGACGGACGCGACGGACCCCGCCGCGCCGGGGTACTGCGACCACTTCGACGCGTTCCGCGCGCTCGCGCTGTCACGGGACGTCGACGGCTGGGCTCGGGCCGCGGGGGTCTCCGCCGACGACGTCGGCCTCCTCGCCTCCGCGCTCGCGGACCGCCCGTGCTCGATCCAGGTCGGCTGGGGGATGGGCCGGCGGATGAACGGCTCGTCGATCGTCCGCGCGCTCGACGCGCTCGGCGCCGTGAGCGGCAATCTCGGGATCCCGGGCGGCGGGGTGTCCTTCTATTACAAGCGCCGCGGGGCGTTCGACACGTCGTTCCTGAAGAAGAACCCCCCGCGCACGCTCCCCGAGCCGCTCCTCGGCGAGGCCATCCTCGACGCGCAGGACCCTCCGGTGCGCGCCGTGTGGATCACGGCCGGCAATCCCGTCTCGATGCTGCCGGACTCGGCGACCGTCGCGAAGGCCCTCGAGACGCGCGAGCTCGTCGTCGTCGTGGACCCGTTCCTGACCGACACGGCGCGGCGCGCGACGGTCGTCTTCCCGACGACGACGCTCGTCGAGGACGACGACCTTCTCGGCGCGTACGGAAACCACTGGCTCGGCGCCTCGACGCCGGTCGTCGCGCCGCCGCCGGGCGTCATGACGGACCTCCAGATCGTTCAGGCGCTCGCACGAGAGATCGACGATAGGACCGGGAGCAGGAGAAGAAAAGATTTCTGAGAAGGTAAGAGGGACCGCGCGGGAGTGGAAAAGGAAGCTCCTCTCGCGCGTGGAGGCGGCGGGGGTGTCTCTCGAGTCGCTCGAGCGGGCATCCGTCCGCAACCCTTTCGCAGAAAAGGTTCTCTTCGAAGGTCGCAAGTTTTCGACGCCGTCCGGCAAGGTGAACCTCGTCCACGAGATGCCTCCGGTTCCTCCCGAGGAGCCCGGGTTCCCCCTCTGGCTGTTCTCCAACTCGACCGAGCAGTCCCAGAGCTCCCAGTGGGCCAGCCCCGAGCCGGACCTCATGCTCGCGACGTGCCATCCGTCGGCGGCCCCGGGATTCGGGGAGGGCGACGTCGTCCGTCTCGAGAGCGCGATCGGCGCGATGCGCGTGCGCCTGCGGTTCGACCGGGAGCAGCGCCCCGACGTCGTGGTCGTCCCGAAGGGCGGCAACTACGACCGCGGGAACTGCGCGAACGTCCTCGTACGCGCGCGCCTCACGGACGCCGGAGAGGGCGCCGCTTACCTGGACTGCCGCGTAAGGTTCGCCCGCGCCTGACGCCTACAGGCCGCAGCGCCGGCGCACGAAGCTCGTGAGCGGCTCGTGCGCCGCGTCCTCCGCGACCCCGAGCGTGTGCAGCGCCTCGTGGATCAGGATCGCCGCCGCCTCCCTCCGGTCGCGCGCGGCCGCCGCGCCGAAGGTCAGCGGGCAGATGCGCACGCGGACGTCGCCCGCCACCGACCACGCCGCGACGAGGCTCGCGCCACAGGGTCCGCCCGCGCCCTCGACGAAGAGGAGGCGCGCGAAGTGTGCGGACGGGCTCCGTCCCGCGTCCTCGAGCCGGCGCGCGACCGGGCGACCCGTGAAGTCCGGCACCTCCTCGAAGATTCGCCGGCATGCGTCGGTCCCGAGACGTTCGGTCGCGAGCGAGCGCGCCGGCCCGACCGCGAGCGCGATCGGCCCGCGCGGGACGGCGCGCGCGGCGAACACGGAGAGCGGGTCACCGGGCCCGGCGGCGGCGGCGTTCGCCCCGGGCACGAGCGCGAGAGCGAAGAAGGCGGCTCGAATTCCCATGCGGGGCCCCTGAGAAGGAGACGCAGAAGCCGCCGGACGGTTCCGCCTCGCCGGCCTGTCCCCTTTCCCTCGCGTTCGACGAGACCTCACAGGAGGAGGAAGACATGCCCATCCGACCCGTGACGCGCGCCTCCGTGGCCCTGGCGCTGTTCGGCCTCGCCGCAGCCGCGACGGCCGCCGACAAGCCGGCGGCGCCCCAGTCCGCGCAGCCGCAGACGCGGCCCGGCCTGGCTGCCCTCGTCCGCCCCGACCTCGTCGTGACGATCGACGGTGGCGGCACGGGCCTTCCGAAGAGCTTCACCGTCAAGAACGTCGGCTCGGCCGACTCGAAGCTTTCCGTCCTGAAGGTCTCGGCGGTCTTCGTCCCTCCGGACGGGCCCCTCGTCGGCGGGAAGTCGTACGGCGGCAATTGCCCTCCGCCGATGAAGCAATCGGAGTGTGACGCGGCTCTCGCGCTCGGAGCCTTCCTCGGGATAGGGGGCGGCAGCGGCGCGTCGTCGTCGGACCCGAGGGCCGCCTGCGGCGAGCCCTTCAAGGAGATCGTCGAGGCCGTGCCCGTGCTGAAGCCCGGCGAGTCGAAGACGTTCACGCGCGAAACGGGCCCGAGCTCGATCCTCATCGGAGGCGTCCTCAAGCAGGGCGGCTCGACACAGACGACACACGTCAAGCAGTGCTCCCCGATAATCGTCTGCGCGTTCGACATCGTCGCGAAAGCCGACGCCTCGAACGACAACGACGAACTGAACCGGGCGAACAACACGGCGACACGCCGCGCGTACCGCGAGATCCGGTTCCAGTAGGGGAACGGGGAGGCCCGGCGGCCCGCGTCAGCGGCCCTGGGCCTCCCTGAGGACCTCGCGCGCGATCACGAGGCGCTGGATCTCGGACGTGCCCTCGCCGATCGTGCAGAGCTTCGCGTCGCGGAAGTACTTCTCCGCCCCGAAGTCCTTCGTGAAGCCGTATCCGCCGTGGATCTGGACCGCGAGGTTCGAGACGCGGACGGAGACCTCGGAGGCGTAGAGCTTCGCCATCGCGGACTCCTTCGTCGTCGGCCGCCCCGTGTCCTTCAGCCACCCCGCGCGGTAGGTCAGGAGGCGCGCCGCGTCGATCTCGGTCGCCATGTCGGCGAGGTAGTTCTGGATCGTCTGGAACTCGGAGATCGCCTTGCCGAACTGCTTCCTCTGCTGCGCGTAGGCGCGCGCGCCCTCGAAGGCCCCCTCGGCGATTCCGAGGGAAAGCGCCGCGATCGAGACGCGTCCGCCGTCGAGGACCTTCATCGCCTGGACGAAGCCGTCGCCCGGCGCGCCGATCAGGTTCTCCGCCGGGATGCGGCAGTCCTCCATGACGAGCGTCGCCGTGTCGGACGCGCGCATGCCGAGCTTGTTCTCCTTCTTGCCCGCGTGGATCCCCTTCTGGTGGAGGTCCACGACGAACGCGGAGATCCCGTGCCGGCGCGCGGCGCGGTCCGTGACGGCCATGAGGACCGCCACGTCGCCGACGGATCCGTGCGTGATGAAGTTCTTCGACCCGTTCAGCACCCAGGAGTCGCCGTCCCTCACGGCCGTCGTCTTCGTGCCCGCGCTGTCGCTCCCCGCCTCGGCCTCCGTGAGGCCCCACGCGCCGATGAGCTTGCCCTGCGCGAGCGGCGTGACCCATTTCCTCTTCTGCGCCTCGCTTCCGAAGAGCCAGAGGTGGTTCGTGCAGAGGCTGTTGTGCGCGGCCACCGAGAGGCCGATCGAGCCGTCGACGCGCGACAGCTCGTCGACGACGTGGATGTAGTCCATGTACGAGAGGCCCGCGCCGCCCCACTCCTCGGGCACGAGGACGCCGAGCATCCCGAGCTCGCCCAGCTTCGCCATGACGCCGCGCGGGAAGACCTGCGCCTCGTCCCACTCCTTGACGTGCGGCGCGATCTCGCTGCGCGCGAAGTCGCGGACCATCGCGCGGACGGCCTCCTGCTCCTCGGTGAGCGCGAAACCGATTCCGGTGTGAGGGACGGCGGCGACGGAAGCGGGGGCGGCCATGGGAACTCCTGGAGCGCCCCTGCGTTTGACAGAGGCGTCAAATTTTTGGCACGTTAGCACCATCGGCCTCGCGGCGAAAGCCGGCCGGCGTGGGACGGCGCGATCAGCCCCGCGCGATCTCGCTCACGCCCGTCACGAGCCGGTCCACCTCGCCCTCGGTCGTGTAGCAGGCGGCGCCGGCGCGGACGAGGCCGTCCGCCGCGTGGCCGAGGCGCTCGACGAGGGTCGTCGCGTAGAAGTCCCCGTTCGAGACGTAGACGCCGCGCGGCACGAGCGCGCGCGCCACGTCCTCCGAGACGCGGCCCTTCACGGCGAACCCGACGGTCGGCGTCCGCGGCGCGCCGGGCGGCGGGCCGTAGAGCGTGACGCCCGGGATCTCCGAGAGCCCGTTCCACATCCGCGCCAGGAGCGTCTCGCCGCGGGCGTGGAGCGCCGCGAACGTCCGCGCGAGGCGCGCGCGGCGGTCTCCCCCGTCGCCCGCGAGCGAGGCGAGAAACTCGACGGCGGCCCCGCACCCGGCGATGCCCTCGTGGTTCTGGGTTCCGGTCTCGAGCCGGTCGGGCGCGTTCTCGGGGGCCGGCCGGAGCTTCGGCACGTCGAGCGTCTCGAGGAGCGCGCGGCGGCCCCAGAGGACGCCCGCGTGCGGACCGTAGAACTTGTAGGGCGAGCACGCGAGAAAATCCGCGCCGAGCGCCTCGACGTCCACGAGCGCGTGCGGCGCGTAGTGGACGGCGTCCACGAAGACGAGGGAGCCGTTCGCGTGCGCCGCCGCGGCGATCCGCGCGACGTCGTTGATCGTCCCGACCGCGTTCGACGCGCCGCCCACGGCGACGAGGCGCGTCCTTTTCCCGAGGAGGCGTCCGAGGGCGCCGACGTCGAGCCGGGCCTCCCCCGGCACGAGGGGCGCCACCTTCACGACGATGCCGCGGTCCGTCTCGAGCGCGCGCCACGGGTCGACGTTCGCGTGGTGGTCGAGCTCCGTCACCACGACCTCGTCGCCGGCCGACCAGCCGCGCGCGAGGGCGCGGGCGAGGTGGAAGGTCAGCGTCGTCATGTTCGCGCCGAAGACGACCTCGGACGGATCGCCCCCGAGGAAGTCGGCCATCGCCCCGCGGGCACCGGCGATCATCGCGTCGGTCTCGACGCTCGTCGGGTAGACCCAGTGCGTGTTCGCGTTGTGATGGAGGAGGTAGTCCCCGATCGCGTCGGCGACGGCGCGCGGCACCTGTGTGCCGCCGGGGCCGTCGAAGAAGGCGACGGGCAGCGCGCCTTCCGAGCGCTCGAGCGCCGGGAAGCGGGAGCGGATCGCGGAAACCGAGGCGACGCCGGAGAGTGTTTCGAGGGAGGACATGGTCCGGAATTATCCGCCCGGCTCGCCGAAGACCTCCGCCGTGAACGTCGAGACGACGGCGAGGCCCCGGCGGTCCTGCCACGCGTCCTCCGGCAGACCCGCCTTCAGGCACGCCTGCCGCAGGAACGTCTCGACGTCCCAGCCCCATTCCACGGGGACCTGCGGCAGGAGCAGGCCGCGGTGCCTGCCCATCTCGACGAGGAGGCCGTGCACGCCGACCTCGACCGAGGCGAGCGGGTCGGGAACCGGAACGAAGGGCGACAGGACGGAGATGTCGGCGAGGAGGTGCGGGAGCTCCTGGGGCGTCGCGGCGGGAAAGCGGGGATCCCTCACGAGCGCGTGGACGGCGTTCGTCTCCACGTCGACCCAGAGGGGTCGTATCGGCTCGACGCTCCCGATGCAGCCGCGCAGCCGTCCGCCGCGCTTCCACGTCACGAAACACATCCCGGGATCGAGAAGGCGGCCGGAGGGATCCGGAAGAGGGATTCCATGAAACGGGATTTCGAGAGCTCTCGCCGCCGCGGCGCGCGCTCGAACGAGAAGCTCGCGCCGCTGCTCCGGCATGAGGCGAGAATCGTCATCTCTTCCCATTCGAAGAAATCTCCGGGTCTGCTCCGCTCAGGGCGCCGGGCCGACCTCCGTACCGGGATAGTAATGCGCGAGGATCTCGCGGTACGTCCGGCCCGCGAGCGCCATCCCGAACGCGCCCGTCTGGCAGAGGCCGACGCCGTGCCCCCAGCCGCGCCCGTAGAACGTGAAGACGCGTCCGCCGGCCTCGTCGGTGCCCGCGACGACGTTGAACAGGTTCTCGGGCAGGCCGAGCGCGAACCGTATCTCGAGGCCGGTGAGCGTGAGCCTTCCCTTCGGCGTCGACACGGCCACCGTCCGGGCGCGCCCCGACACGCCGCGCGCCGTCACGGCGACGCCCGTCGGGTCGGCGGCGGTGCGCGTCCCCTCGCGCTCGCGCAGCTTCGCGCCGAGCTCGGCGGCCGTGAAGCGGCGCGTCCAGTGCTCCCAGGCGGACTCGCGGTCGTACGCGCCCGCGGCGGGCGCGGGCGGGAAGACGATGCCCAGGGCCTTCCCGTCGCGGACGAAGACGCGGACCTTGTCGCCGGGGAAGAACCCGTGCGACGCGACCTGGGTCAGAGCCTCGTTGCCGCCGGAGAAGAGAACCAGAGATTCCTTTGAAAGTGAATAGGAAGAGCGCCCTTTGGCGCTCTTCACGCTGATGCCGGTTTCGTCGCGCGCCAGGAGCCTTCCCTCGACGTCTTCGAAGTCTCCGAGGCGCGAGAGGAGAACGGCGTAGATGCCCGCCACCTCCTCGGGCTTCAGCGCGCGGTTCGTCGGGAGCGCGGAGCCGCCGCCGAGCTGGAAGCGCTGGAGCGCGGCAAAGGCCGCCTTCGCCTTCTCCGACCAATTCGAAGGCAATTCTCCTCGTTCCGATTCCTCTGAAAGGATGGCCGTGTCGAAGCCCGCAGCGGCGGCTATCTCCAGTAGACGGCCGGTACCGAGAGAGGATGGGGCCGAGACGCTCCAAACGCGGCGAGCCCGAGCCTTCGCCTGACCGCGTCCCGCGCCTTCTGAGAAATCCCCGGTCCCGTCTCTCTTCCCCCTCCGAACGACACCGCCAGCGCCCGACCGCGCGCTCCGAGCAACGTGACCGTCCCCTTCCGGACCGCGGCGGACGACTCGAGCACCTGCGGCGTCTCGCCGAAGCACGGCACCGACGCGAGGTACGGCGCGTCGACGTTCGCGTATCCCGCCATGACGTCGGGAGCGTTCTCCGTGCGACCGCCGCACGTGGACGTGAAGAGGGCGTCGGCGACCGCGCCCTTCCAGAGGAGAACCTCGCCCGCGGTCTCCTCGACCGCGCGCGTCGAGAGCGGGTTCTCGGCCGAAGCGCCCGCGTAGACCTGGCAGCGCGCCGTCGCGCAGAGGTCGTAGCCCTCGGCCGCGAACTGCCCCCGGTGCTTGACGGCGTACGAGCGCGCCGCGACGGCCTGGGCCTTCAGGGCCTCGAGCTCGTCGTAGACGCGCGGGCCCATCTCCGCGGGGACGACCCCCTTCAGGTAATCCTCGAGGCCGACGCGGTTGATCACGTGGAGCGTGCCGCGCGCCGTGGCCCTCAGGGCGAGCCGGCCGCGGTACGCCGCGTCGGCCCACGTGACGAGCGCGCCGCTCGTGGTCGCGATCTCGACCACGGGCGGCCAGTCCGACGCCGCGCCGTCGTCGGTGACGCGAAGGCCGCCGTTCGCCGGCGTGACGAGGAGCGGTCCCCGGTGGCGCTCGACGCGGTCCCCCGCGCCGAGGACCCAGTCGCCCGCGGGAAACGCGGCCGAAGGGCGGTCCACGGCAAGGCTCACGTTCAGGGCGGGGGACGGCAGAGGCGCGAGGCGCGCGGCGGGCGTCGGGAGCGCAGCCGGAGTGGGAGTCAGGACGGGCGTGGGCGCCGCGGCCGGAGGTGCGGGCAGGGTCACGCGCGCGGCGGGCGGCGCCGCGCAGCCCGCCACGACCGCGAGCGCCGCGAGAATCGGGACACGCCTCACGGCGTCAGCGGCTCCGGCGTCCCGCCCGCGGCGGGAGCGGCGCCCGGGTGCGCTTCCGCCGGCCAGAGCGCGACGAAGGAGCCCGTGACGGCGAGGTCGTACGCGAGTCCCGCCCCCGCCTGCAGGAGGATGAACGCCGCGGTGACGAACATGGGGGCCCAGACCCCCGCGTTCAGGAAGCCCGCCGAGAGCGTGAGGACCATCCGCGGAAACACGAACGCAAGGCCGACCGCCATCGCGCCGCCGACGGTGAGGAAGTAAAGGGTCAGCGACCGGCCGAAGGACCCCTTCACGAGGGAGATCGCGCGGCCGGTGGACGCGAGGGCGTCGAGTCCCTCCACCGCGAGGACGCGGCCCGCGACGAGGTAGACGACGCGCATCGCGATCGAAAGGACGATCGCGACGAGGACGAGGACCGCGAAGAGCACGGTGAAGAAGACGACCAGCCCGGGGCGGCCGGCGGCGACCGCCACGAACGCACCGACGAGAGGCACCACGATGAGCAGGACCACGAAGGAGGCGACGAGAGCGTAGAGGTTCACGAGCGCGAAGAACTGTCCGAACAGGCGTGACGCGGACGCGAAAAACGCCGCACCGAGCGCCGGGTGGCGCAACGCCTGAAGAGAAGCGCCGTCGCCCGCGAGGGCGTCGATCTCGGCGAGGCTCCCCGTGACGCCCGCGCGCACCCACGCGGCAAGGGCCGTCAGGAGAAGGAGCGCGACGAGAACGGCCAGGAGGGCGAGCAGGACGGCGCCCGGTGAGGCGAAGAGCAGGTCCCGCAGACCATCGAAGGAGTCCGAAAACGCCGCCGGCCCCCGCCGGAAGGCCGCCGCGCTCGCGGCGATCGCGCTGCCCGCGAGGAGCACGGTGCAGGCTCCGGCGGCGATGAAAACCGCAGCCACCGCGCCCCCGAACGCGAGGGGGGCGAAGAGAAGACGGGGGTTCGCGACGACGAGGGAGACCCCGCGCCCGAATGCCGCGGGCGCGGACCGCGTGCGGGGAGCGGGGGTCTCCGGTTCAGGCACTCCAGGCCCGCTGCTTCTTCCGGTAGTCGTCCCCCTCGATGAGAACGGGGACGCACATCTCGTGAAGGCGGCTGCGGACGAGGACGCCGACGCGCCCCTCCAGCGTCTCGTCACCCGACTTGACCGGGACGTCTCCGTAGTTCGACGTCACGATCGTGATCCGCTGGCGGTTGTAACGCGTGTTGATGAGGCCGTAGAGGACGTCGCGCACCCAGTCCGTCGGGCGCTGCGCGCCGAGCTCGTCGAGGACGAGGAGCTCCGCCTCGCGGTACGGGGCGAGGACGTCGTCCGCGCTGTCCGCGTTCGTCTTCGAGAACGTCGCCTTGATCCGTTCGAGGAGGTCCGAGAAGTCGCAGAAGACGCCCCTGGCGCCGCACTCCTCGATGAGCCGCCGGAGGATCGCCGTCGCGAGGTGCGTCTTGCCGACGCCGACGGTGCCGATGAAGAGGAGCCCGTAGCGGACGGACTTCCACTCCTCGACGAACCGGACCGCCTTCATCTTCGCGAGGCGCTGGGAGGGGGGCGCGTCCCGGTGGACGATGTAGTTCTCGAGCGTGCAGTTCCGGTAGCGCTCCGGGATCTGTGCCGCCCTCAGGCGCGCCTCGGAGAGGTCCTCGGCGCGGCACCGGCACGTCACGACCCGGCCCTCGGGGGTCTCGACGACGCCGAAACCCTTGCAGACCGGACAGGCGCCGGGCACGACCTCGGTCGACATCAGTTCAGGAACGCCTTCAGAGCCCGGCTCTTGAGGGACCGCTTGATGCGCGCGATCGCCTGCGCCTCGATCTGGCGCACGCGCTCGCGCGAGAGGTGGAGCTCCTCGCCGATCTCCTGGAGCGTCATCGGCTCGCGCTCTCCTTCCGTGCCGTCCTCGGGGATCCCGAAACGGCGGCAGAGGATCGCACGCTCCTTCTTCGGGAGCGCCTCGAGGAGGGTGCGCGTCTGCTCGACCGAGGAGCGGCGCAGGAGCTGCTCGTCCGCGGCGGCGACCGTCGTCTGCTCGAGCGTGTCCTCGAGCGTGCGGTCCTCCTCGAGGCCGAAGACGCCCGAGAGCGACTCGGAGCTCCGGGTCATCCCCATGAGGTTCTCGGCGTCCACGACCTTCAGCCCCGCCTCCGCCGCGATCTCCTCCATCGTCGGCTCACGGCTGAGGGCGCGGGTGAGCGCTTCCTTGACCCGGCCGAGGCGCGAATGGAGCGTCGCCTGCTTGTGCGGGAGGCGGATGGCTCCCCATTGCTCGGAGAGGGCGTTGGAGATGGCCTGCCTCACCCACCAGACGGCGTAGGTGATGAACTTGACCCCGCGCTCCGGGTCGAAGCGGCGCGCCGCCTGGATGAGCCCGATGTTGCCCTCGTTGATGAGGTCGAGGAAGGACACCTCGGGCGAGTGGAACCTCTTCGCGTACGACACGACGAAACGCAGGTTGCCGCGCACGAGCTCGTCCACGGCCTCCTTGCGCGCCTCTTCGGGCGTGGCGAGGTCCTGGATCGTGCGCCCGAGCTCACGCTCGCGCTCCGGGGCGAGGACCGGATAGCGGGCGATGTCGTCGAGGTACTTCCGGAGGACCTTGGAGTCGTCGTCGGGGCGCAGCCTTGAAGTCACCGGCCGGTGATTATCACCTCTCGGCCGGGACGGCGATATCCCTCAGTCGTACCGGAGGACGATGGCGCCCCGGGGCCGGACCGCGAGGGCCTTGTCGTCCCGGGTGGCGCCTCCGGCTTTCGCCGCGTGGTCGCGCGCCACGGCCCGGATCGCCTCCATGAGCCGCCCGACCTCGCCCTCCATCCGGGCGAGGCGCGACTTGAGATCCAGGATCACCTCGACGCCCGCGAGGTTCACCCCGAGCTCCCGCGTGAGCGTCAGGATGATCTCGAGCCGCTCGACGGTGTCGGCGTCGTACAGGCGCGTGTTCCCGGACGAGCGCGCGGGCCGGATCAGGCCCTCGCGCTCGTACAGGCGCAGCGTCTGCGGGTGGACGCCGAATCGCTTCGCGATGACGCCGATGAGGACGTAGCGCTCCCGGGGCGGAGCCTCGGCGGCACGGCCGGTCGGCGGCGCCGCCGACTTGCGGTCACGAACCATGGGCCGTTACTTCTTCTCTTCCACGACCTCGGCGTCGATGACGTCCTCCGGCTTGGCGTCGGCGGTTCCGCCCGCCGGGGCGCCCTCGGGCGCGCCTCCGGCCTGCGGGGTCGACTTGTAGAGGGCCTCGGCGATCTTGTAGCTCGCCTTCTGGAGGTCCTGCGCCGCCTTCCTCAGGGCGTCGGCGTCGCCGGAGTGGCTCTCGAGGACCTTCTTCGCCTCGGCGACCGCTGCCGTCACGGATTCCTTCTCGGCCGCCGGCACCTTGTCGCCGCTCTCCTCGACGATCTTCTCCGTCTGGTAGACGAGCGCGTCGAGCGCGTTCTTCGCCTCGATCACCTCGCGGCGCTTCTTGTCCTCGCCGGCGTGGGCCTCGGCGTCCTTGACGATCTTCTCGATCTCGTTCTTGTCGAGGCCCGAGGAGGACGTGATCTTGATCTTCTGCTCCTTGCCCGTGCCGAGGTCCTTCGCCGAGACGTTCAGGATGCCGTTGGCGTCGATGTCGAACGTGACCTCGATCTGCGGCATGCCCGCGCGGCGCCGGCGGGATGCCCGACGAGCTGGAACTCGCCCAGCGTGCGGTTGTCCCCGGCGATCTCGCGCTCGCCCTGCAGGACGTGGATCTCGACCGCCGTCTGGTTGTCGGCCGCGGTCGAGAAGACCTCCTCTTCTTCGTCGGGATCGTCGTGTTGCGCTCGATCAGCTTCGTCATGACGCCGCCGAGCGTCTCGACGCCCAGCGACAGCGGCGTGACGTCGAGCAGCAGGATGTCCTTCGACGCTCGCCCGCGAGGACGCCGCCCTGGATCGCCGCGCCGAGCGCGACGACCTCGTCGGGGTTGACGCTCTTGTTGGGCTCCTTGTCGAAGAAGTCCTTCACCGATCTGCTGGACCTTCGGCATTCGCGTCGAGCCGCCGACGAGCACGACCTCGTCGATGCTTCGGGCGTCGAGCTTGGCGTCTTCGAGCGCCTGCTGCACGGGCCGGTCGAGCCGCTCGAGGATGGTCGTCGACGAGCGACTCGAGCTTCGCGCCGCGTGAGCTCGAGTCGTGCAGGTGCTTCGGCCCCGACGCGTCCGCCGTGATGAACGGCAGGTTCACCTCGGTCTCGACGGTGGTCGAGAGCTCGATCTTGGCCTTCTCCGCGGCCTCCTTGAGCCGCTGGAGGGCCATCGGGTCCTGCGCAGGTCGATCCCCTCGGTCCTTCTTGAACTCGTCGGCCAGGCAGTCGATCGAGCGCTGGTCGAGGTCGTCGCCGCCGAGGTGCGTGTCGCCGTTGGTGGACTAGCACCTCGACGACGCCGTCGCCGACCTCGAGGATCGAGATGTCGAACGTGCCGCCGCCGAAGTCGAAGACGGCGATCCTTCTCGTTCTTCTTCTTGTCGAGGCCGTAGGCCAGCGCGGCCGCGGTCGGCTCGTTGATGATGCGCTCGACCTTGAGGCCCGCGATCTGGCCGGCGTCCTTGGTGGCCTGGCGCTGCGCGTCGTTGAAGTACGCCGGCACCGTGATGACGGCGCGGTCGACCTTCTCGCCGAGGTAGGCCTCGGCCGTCTTCTTCAGGTCGTGGAGGATCATCGCGGAGATCTCCGGCGGCGTGTACTCCTTGCCCCGGCACGTGGACCTTGACCAGTCGCTCGTTCCGCCGACGATGACCTTGTAGGGGACCAGCTTCTCTTCCGTCGCGACCTCGCGTGCCGGCGGCCCATGAACCGCTTGATCGAGAAGACCGTGTTCTCGGGTTGGTGCACCTGCTGGTGCTTGGCGATCTGGCCCACCAGGCGCTCGCCGTTCTTGGCGTAGCCGACCACGGACGGCGTCGTGCGGCCGCCCTCACTGTTCGCGATGACTTCCG
>CAVZPE010000010.1:0-21412 GCA_963776915.1 uncultured Acidobacteriota bacterium
GGACGCGTTCGTCCTGCCGACGCGCGGCGAGGGCTGGGGCATGCCGATCCTCGAGGCGATGGCTTGCGGCCTCCCGGCGATCGCGACGCTCTGGAGCGGCCCGACCGAGTTCCTCCACGAGGGCGTCGGGTACCCCCTCGCCGTCCGGGGCCTCGTGGCCGCGGACGCGAAGTGCCCGTACTACGAGGGCTTCCGCTGGGCCGATCCGGACCCGGACGACCTCGTCGCGAAGCTGCGCCACGTGTTCACGCACCGCGAGGAGGCGCGCGCGAAGGGCGCCGCCGCGGCCGCGGAGGCCGCCGCGAAGTGGACGTGGGGACACACCGCCGCGCGGATCGAGGAGCGTCTCCGCGAGCTCGGCGCCTGAGCGAACGGGCGTGTCGCGCCGCCTATACTTGGCCCGTGGCCCCGCAGGTTCCCGACGACGACTGGGTGTCGGCCCGCGTCGAGCGGGCGCGGCACGAGCGCGAGATGGCTCTCGCCGGGCAGCGCCGGCTCGAGGACGAGGTCCAGCGCCTCGCGTACCGCGTGGCCGAGCTGGAGGCGGACCGCGTCGCCCTGAAGAACCGGACGGACGAGGCGGAGGCCTACGTGGCGGCCGTCAAGGCGTCGGCGCCCTGGCGGGCGATCCAGTGGCTGCGCGGCCTCGTGGGCCGGAAGTGGTGAGCGACTCCGCCGAGCTCGAGAGCCTCCGGAAGGAGGCCGCGGAGCTCCGCGCTCTCGCGCGGGAGCTCTCGGCCCGGCTGGCCGGCGCCGTCGCCGCGCTCCCGCTCGACGCCGCCCTCGCGCTCGCCCGCGGCACCGGCGCGGGCGCCGACGCGCCGTTCCGGCTCGAGAGCTGGCGCGAGACGATCGAGGTGACGCCCGCGGACGTCCGCGCCGAGATGGACCTCCTCTGGAAGCGCCTTCCGCCCCGGGAGAGCCCTTGACGCCTCGGCGGACGGCGATCGTCGTCCTCTGCTGGAACCGCTGGGAGCTGACGCGGCGCTGCCTCGAGACGCTGAAGGCGCACACGGACCTCGGGAGCGCCGAGGTCATCGCCGTCGACAACGGGTCGACCGACGAGACTCCGGCGCGCCTCGGCGAGATGTCCTGGGTCCGCGTCGTCACGAACCCCTCGAACCTCGGCTACGTCCGCGGGAACAACGCGGGGATCGCGGCGGCGCCGAAGGACGCGGACGTCCTCCTCCTGAACAACGACGTCGAGATCCACCAGGACGGCTGGCTCGAGGCCCTGAGGGCCGCGGCGCACGCTTCGCCCGACGTCGGGATCGTGGGCTGCCGCCTCGTCCTCCCGGACGGGCGCCTCCTGCACGCGGGGACGTTCATGCTGCCCGACACGTTCTGGGGCCAGCAGATCGGCGCGCTCGAGACGGACGTGAACCAGTACGCGCGGACGCGCGACGTCGAAGGGATCGTCTTCGCGTGCGCGTACCTCAAGCGCGAGGTCGTCGAGAGGATCGGCGGCCTCTCGGAGAGGTTCCGCTCGTACTTCGAGGACACGGACTACTGCCTGAGGGCGAAGGAGGCGGGGTTCCGGACGGTCGTCTGCGGGGCCGTCACGCTCGTCCACCACGAGCACGGCTCGACGGCGGACGCGCCGAAGACGTTCGAGACGCTCTTCCAGGAGAGCCGGCAGACGTTCCGGGGCCTGCTGGAAGCAGGAAGCTCGAGGCGCGGTACCGGCGCGACCTCTCGTGGCAGTCGATCCTGAACTTCCCGACCGGCTACGCGATGAGCTGCCGCGAGATCCTCCGCGCGCTCGACGCGGAGGGCGTCCGCGTCGGCGTACTCGTACGTCTACGGGCCCGGCACGCCGTTTCCGGTGCGCGAGACGGAGAACGCGCACGACTACCTGCTGAACGTCGTCTCCGCGCGGAGGAACCGGGCGGCGGCCGCCGGTCTCCGTCGTCTACGGCCAGGGCGACGTCTTCTTCCGCAACAAGGGCCGCACCCGGATCGGCTACACGATGCTCGAGGTGGACGGCTTTCCCGGGGAGTGGGTGCGGCAGGGGAACGAGATGGACGAGGTCTGGGTGCCGTCCGCCTTCAACCGCGACGGGTTCCTCGCCTCGGGGCTCACAGAAGCCGGTCCACGTGATGCCGCTCGGCGTCGACGTCGACCACTTCCACCCGGCGATCCGCGGCGTTCCGCAACCCCGCGGGCGACTTCGTCTTCCTCGCGAACTTCGAGTGGGGCGAGCGCAAGCGCGCGGACATGATCCTCAAGGTCTTCAACCAGACGTTCCGGCGCGACCGACCCCGTCGTCCTCGTCTGCAAGGTCATCAACGTCAACAAGACGACGAACGTGAGGGCGCAGATCGAGGCGCTCGGCCTCTCGGGCGGCGGCGGGCGGATCGCGTTCCTCCACAACAAGGAGTTCCCGTACCACCAGCTCGGCGCGCTCTACCGCTCCGCGGACTGCTACGTCTCGGCGGGCCGCGGCGAGGGCTGGGACATGCCGCTCATGGAGGCGATGGCGTGCGGCCTGCCGTCCATCGCGACGGACTGGGGCGCGCACACGGAGTTCGTCCACGAGGGGATCTCGTACCCGCTGCGCATCCGCGGCCTCCTCCCGGCCGACGCGCGCGCGCCGTACTACAAGGGCTTCCGCTGGGCCGACCCCGACCCCGAGCACCTCGCGCACCTCTTCCGGCACGTCTTCGAGCACCGCGACGAGGCCGCGGCGAAAAGGGCCGCCGCGCCGCGGCCGAGATGACCGCGAAGTGGACCTGGTGCCACGCCGCGCGGCGGATCGCGGAGCGGCTCGGAGAGGATCGCCGCCTGACGTGACGAACGAACTCGACACCGTCGCGCGCATGTGGGGCGAGAAGGCCGAGTCGCGGGCCTCGAACCCCGTGCAGGGCTGGCTGGACTCGGCGCTCGTCCTCGAGGAGATCGTCCAGAAGCCAGGCAGACGGGGTCGCCCACGACGAACTGGCTCGTGGGGCTCATCGAGCGGCTCGCGGATCCCGAAGGACGCGCGCTGGCTCTCGCTCGGGTGCGGGGCGGCGGGCACCGAGATCTGGATCGCGAAGCTCGGCCTCGCGGGCTCGATCGACGCGCGGGACGCGTCGCCCGGCCGCCCTCGAGACGGCGCGCCGGACGCTGCGCCGCCGAGGGCGTCACGAACGTCACCTTCGAGTCGATCGACCTGAACGACGCGCGCCTCCCGAAGGGGACGTTCGACGTCGTCCTCATGAACATGTCGCTCCACCACGTGAAGCAGCCTGGACCGGCTGCTCGGCCGGGCGGCCGCCGCCCTGAAGCCGCGCGGCTTCTTCCTCGCGAACGAGTTCGTGGGCCCGCGCCAGTTCCAGTTCCCCGAGGCCCGGCTCGCCGTCGTCCGCGATCTCCTCGCCGCGATGCCCGACGCGCCTGCGGGACGACGGCTCGGACGTCCCGAAGGCGGCGTACCACAGCTTTCCCGTGGAGCACTGGAACCTCCACGACCCGTCCGAGGCCGTGCGCTCGGACCGAGATCCCGGACGCCGTCGCCCGCCACTTCGAGATCGTGTTCCGCGCCGACTACGGCGGCACGATCCTCGGGCTCCTCCTCGAGCACATCGTGCACAACTTCCGGAAGGAGCGGCCCGGGGACGTCGACGTGCTGCGCCTCCTCGGCCGGTTCGAGGAGATCCTCGTCGAGAGGCTGCGCGTCTTCCCGAACGACTACACGGTGCTCGCCGCGAGGCGCCCGCGCGGCGGGGCGCTTCTCCACCGCGTCCGGCAGCGCGTTCGCCGAGCCGGAAGGAGACGCGCCGCCGATGAGCGCGACCGCGGCCGTCCTGCCCGCCCGCGGTCCGCTCCCGTTTCGAGGGTCGCGCGCCCTCGTGACGGGCGGCGCTCGGGTTCATCGGGAGCAACCTCGCGATCGCGCTCGTGGACCTCGGCGTCGACGTCTCGATCTGCGGACCCGATGCTGCCGGGCTACGGCGCGAACCGTCTTCAACGTCGAGCCCGTGAAGTCGCGCGTCCGGAGATCTCGGACGCCGACATCCGCGACCCGGAGGCGATGAAGAAGGCCGTCGACGGGTCAGGACTTCGTCTTCCACCTCGCGGGCCAGGTCGACCACGTCCTGTAGCCTCACGGACCCGTTTCCCGACATCGACATCAACGTCAAGGGCACGGCCGTCCTCATGGAGGCGCTCAAGCACCACAACCCGCGGGCGCGCGTCGTCTTCACGGGCACGCGCGGCCAGTACGGACCCGCGGTCTCGCTGCCGGTCTCCGAGGACGCGCCGACGAACCCGAAGGGCATCTACGAGATCTCGAACCTGACGGCCGAGAAGATCATCGAGGTCTACGACGAGGTCCACGGGATCCCGTCCGTCCCTCCTGCGCCTGACGAACGTCTACGGCCCGCGCGCCCAGATGAAGCACTCGCGGTACGGCGTCGTCAACTGGTTCGTGCGCTCGCGCTCGACGGCGAGACGATCGAGGGTCTTCGGCGACGGGACGATCAAGCGCGACTTCCTCTACGTCGACGACTGCGTCGAGGCGATCCTCCTCGCCGCGGCGAGCGGACGCGCCGCGCGCCGGCAGGTCCTGAACGTGGGCGTGGACGACCGCGCGACGACGTTCCGCGAGCTCGCCGTGGAGCTGCGCGCGGCTGACGGGCGCGACGTGGGAGTTCGCCCCGTTCTCGCCGAGCGCAAGGCGCAGGAGCCCGGCGACTTCTACTCGGACATCTCGAAGATCCGCCGCCTCCTCGGCTGGAGGCCCCGCACTTCCCTGCACGGACGGCCTCGCGCGGACGCTCGACTACTATCGCCGCTGACAGGGACGCGGTACTGGTAGATCGGACAGGACGCAGGCCCTCGCCCCGTCCCGAGCGGAACGCCGATCGCGCCCGAGCGCGCGCCTCGGCGCGGGCGTCGGCTCGGCCACCACGTCACGATCTACCCCGGAGTCGTCGTCGGCGACGGCGTCCGGATCCTCGACGGCGCCGTCCTCGGCCGCCGCCCCTCACGGCGGGCAACACGACGCGTAACGTCCCGAAAGAGCCCGGCCCGCTCGTCGTCGGGGCCGGCTGCATCGTCGGCGCGAACGCCGTGCTCTACGCGGGCTCGACGGCTCGGCGCGCGCGTCATGATCGGCGACCTCGCCTCGGTCCGCGAAGGCTGCGACGTCGCGGACGACGTCGTCCTCGGCCGCGGCGTCCTCGTCATGTACGACTCGACGATCGGCGCGCGCACGCGCGTCATCGACGGCGCGATCCTGACGGGCAACATGGACGATCGAGGAGGACGTCTTCATCGGCCCGGGCGTTCTCACGGTCAACGACAACGACGTCTACCTCTCGCGCTTCGGCCTGCGCCCCGTGGTCCGTGAGGGGGCCGCGCATCCGGCGCTGGGCGCTCGTCGGCACGGGAGCGAATCTGTCGCCGGGGTGACGGTGGGCGAAGGCGCGATCGTGGCCCCGAGCGCGGTCGTGACGCACGACGTGCCCGACTGGACCGTCGTCGCGGGCGTGCCGGCCCGGCTCGTCGGCACGTCGCGGCCGCGGACCGGGAGGCGATCCGGGATCGATGAGCCTCGTTTCGATCGTCGTCCCCGTCTACCACAACGCGGCGAGCCTGCCGGACCTCCTCGCCGCCTCGCGGCGCTCGCCGGCGCGGCACCCCGCCGACACGTTCGAGTTCGTGTGCGTCGACGACGGCTCGAAGGACGACTCCTTCGCGGTCCTCGTGCCGCCTCCGGAGGACGAGCCGCGGCTGCGCGTCGTCAAGCTCTCGCGCAACTTCGGCTCGAACGCCGCGCTGCTCGCCGGCCTCGTCGCACGCGCAGGGTGACGCCGTCGCGACGATCTCCGCCGACCTGCAGGATCCCCCCGAGACGCTCGACGCGATGCTCGCGCACTGGCGCGGCGGGAAGAAGGTCGTCCTCGCCGCGCGCGAAGGGCGCGACGACCCCGCGCTCGACGTGCGTTCTCGCGAACGTCTTCTACCGCCTCTTCCGCCGCTTCGCGATCCCGACGATGCCGAAGCAGGGCTTCGACTTCTTCGTCATCGACCGGCGCGTGCGCGACCTCCTGCTCCAGATCCAGGAGAGCAACGCGTACCTCATGGGCCTCGTCCTGTGGCTCGGCTTCGACCCGGCCGTCGTGCCGTTCCACCGGCAGGAGCGCGCGACACGCTACGGGACGTCGATGTGGACGCTCGGCCGGAAGCTGAAGTACTTCATCGACTCGTTCGTCGCGTTTTCGTACGGCCCGATCCGCGCCGCCTCGCTCCTCGGGCTCCTCGTCTCCGTCGCCGGCCTCGGCTACGCGTATCTTCATCGTCGTCGCGCACTTCGCGTTCGACCTCAAGGTGCAGGGCTGGGCCTCGCTCATGGTCGTGCTCCTGATCGTGTCGGGCGCGCAGCTCCTCGTCATGGGCGATCATCGGGGAGTACCTGTGGCGCAACCTCGACGAGACGCGCCGCCGGCCGCGCTTCATCGTGGAGGAGGTCCTCGAGGCGCGGAAGCCGACGACGCGTCCTCGTGAGGCCTTCCGCCGGGAGCAGGCGCTGCGGCGCCGACCCTCGCCGCCGACCGGGGCCTTCGCGGCCGTCGGCATCGCGTCCTCCGCGCGTCGCGGTCGCGTTCCCCGCGCACGAGTACCCCGCGGACGCGGACTGCCTCAACGCCGGCCTCGTGGCTCTGCGGATCTCCGACGGGCACCCCGCGGTCTTCTCACGCCCCGCCGCCACGGGGCGCTCGAATGCTACGGCCATGCAGTCGCCTTCCGCCTGTTCGGGGTCTCGCGGGAAACCCTCGCCGTCACCCGCGCTCGTCGCCTCGTCGGCTGCGCGCTCGTCCTCTTCGCGGCGCTCGCCTTCGCCTCGCTCGGTCCCGGCCGCGGGGCCTCTCGCGACTCCTCCTCTTCGCGCTGCCGCCGCCGGCCTACCTCTTCTGGACCTACATGCCGAACAGCTACCCCGAGACGATGCTGTTCTGCATCGCGATCGTGTTCGCGGGCGAGCGCGTCGCCGCGCGCCCGGGGAACTCTCCCGCGGTCGCGGTGCTCGGTCTCGTCGCGGGTCTCGGCTTCTGGAACTCGATCCAGACCCTTGCCGCGACCCTTCCCGTCCTGCTCGTTCTCCTCGTCACGAGCCGCCACGAGCTCCGGCGCGCGCGCGCGGCCGCCGTCCTCGGCGCCGCTTTCCTCGTCGGCGGCCTGCCCTGGTTCGCCTGGAACGTTCTCGTCCCGCTCGGTTCGTTCCAGCAGCAACTTCTCGGTCCGGCCGGCGGCCGGCCTTCGCTCCGTCGCGGACAACGTGCGCCATCTCCTCACGTACGAGCTCCCCGAGCTCGTCGCGTCGGTCGACCCGGAGAACGGTCTGAATCCCCCGGGCCGCCTTGCGCTCGCCCTCCGAGCCCCCGTCCTCTTCATCTGGGCCGCGGCCGCGCTCTTCGCGGTCGCTCGCGGGGCCGCGTCACTCGCGAGGCGCCTGCGCGGCGAGCGCGCGGCCGCTCCTCCGGAAACGCCGTTCCTGCTCGTCGCCCTGACCATCTGTCTTCTCCTGGTGTTCTCCGGCGCCGGCGAGATGCGCGGGCTCACCGTACGCTACGTCTTCCCCGCGTTCCTCGTCCTGCCGTTCGCCCTCGCGCTCGCCGTCACGACGGCCGCGCGCCGATCCCGCGCCGCGGCCGTGCTCGCCGCCGCCGCGGTCGCCACGGTCCTCGCCTTCAACGTCTCGGGATACTTTCTCCCCGGCTCGTCCGCCCGGCGCCTCTGGGAGAAGAGACGCGACGCCGACTCGGACATGGTCGCCTTTCTCGACGAGCGCGGCGTCGAAGCCGTGACGGGGGACTACTGGGTCGCGTATCCGGTCAATTTCCTCTCGGCCCGGAGGATCGCGGCCGTCCCCTTCCAGCAGGGAGCCGATTTCTACGACGTGGAAGGCTCTCTCGACGCCCGCCCGCGGCGGTGGGCCGTGCTCGCGCACACGCGCGCCGAGCTGGAACGGCTCATCTCCTGGACGGGGGACTCGGGCCTCCTCGTGGAGGTGGCGTTCGACCGCTGGATCTTCATTCCCGAGGAGGATCGGCAGCCGGCGCCGGGGTTCCTGTCGCGTTACCGGGCGGCTTACTTCTCGCGGCCCGGCTCGCCATGAGCGACAGGAGTGTCCGCCGCGCCCCCTGGGGGCTGTGGATCTTCCTCACGCTCCTCGTCTGGGGTCTTTTCGCGCCCGATCGCGGGCTCTACCAGGACGACGTCTCCGTGATGGCCGTGGCCAAGGAGTCGTGGAAGGCGCACGGCATCGCGGGACTCTTCGAGCCGATGGGCGCGCCCACGCGTCGCCTGCTCGGCCTGCCCACGTTCCTCGCGTGGGTGACTCCGGAGCCCGTCCTCGCCCTGCAGCTCCTCTATGGATTGTCCTGGCTCGGCATCGGGTGGGCGGCGTGGCGCCTCGCCGGCGAGCTTTTTCCCGGAGCTCCCCGCGCGGCCTGGCTCGCGGGCACGCTGACTCTCTGCGCGACGGGAGACTTCCTGACGGGCAGTCCCGTCGCGATGAGCTACCAGACCTGCACGTTTCTCGGGCTGGTCGGCCTCTGGTGCGGCCTGAGGTTCGTGCAGGGCGGAACGTGGCCGTGGCTCGTCGCCGGCGGAGCGAGCGTCGCGGCGAGCGTCTTCACGGGCGACGGTGCGACCGTCGCGCTCGCGCTCGCGCCGCTGCTGTTCGTCGTGGCCGGCGGTCTCGGCGTGCGGGCCGTCGCGGCCACGGCCGTCTGGGGCGGCGTGCTCGCCCCCTACGGGCTGCTGCTCGCCGCCGCCTTCGGCGCCCCCGCGTCGTACGTGCGCGAGGCGATGGCCCCGCTGCCGTTCGTCGAGCGGCTCCGTCGCGCCGCCGTTCTCACGTCGAACGACATCTTCCCGTGGACCTGGCCGCTCTCCCGCGTTCCCTTCGGCGAATCGCCCGGGCACGCGATTCCGGCCTGGATCTGGGCAGCGGCGGCCGCCTGCGGCCTCGCGTTCGTCCTCGTGAGCCTTTCGCGGCTGCCGGGCGATCCTCCGGCCGGGGATCCGGCGCGGGAACGCGTTCTTGCCGCGTGGTGCGTCGGCGCGGCGGTCGCCGGGCACATGGTCTACGCGGGCGTTCACTTCTCCCAGTACTTCTACCGGACACAGGTCTTCTCGCGCGTCCTCTTCTCCGTCGCCCTCGCGATCGCGGCGAGCCGCCTGCTCGGGGCCGGGAAGGGCGCGCGCGCCGCGGGACTCGCCGTCGTCGTCCTCTTCACCGGATTCGGGATCGCGGGCGGCATGGAGCGTCAGGACCTCTTCCTCGCGACCTGGCGCCGGCATCGCGTCGAGCTCGCTTCGCTCGTCGAGCAGGTGCCCCGTGCGAAACCCGAGGCGACGCTGCTCCTCGTCGTGCCGCACGATCCGGCCTACCAGGCGACGGAGGCCCCGTACCTCGCGAGGCGCTGGAGCGAGCTCCTGTGGGAGGACCCGGCGACGCGCCCCGGGACCTTCCTGTGGTCGGCCGACGCGCACACGGAGTGCGTCGCCGGGCCCGCCGGCTTCCGTTGCCGAACGGCGGAGGAGAAGGAATGTTTCGACTCCGGCGCCTGCCCCGGTATCCGCCTGCCCTGGGACCGCGTGATCGTGCTGACCTGGAGGCGGGAACTCGGACGTTTCCGGCTCGAAGACGAGATCCCCGCGTCGCTCCTGGGCGACGTGGTGCCGCCGCCCGGCTCGTACCGGCCTCGGGACCTGATCCTCGCCGGGCCGCCCGATCCGAGCGCCGCGCACTACCTGCGCGGCGACGTCGCGCTCGCGCGGCTTCTGCCCTGACTCAGGGTCCGACGGCGACCGGCGCCTCGAACGGGGCGCCGCCGCGCGCCGAGAACCGCGCGATGCCCTCCTGCTCGAGGTCCAGCTTCAGCACGTAGTCGCCGGGCGTCCCCGGAGCGCGGAGAGTGAACACCAGATCCGCGGACCCCCCCGGAGGCACACGGTGGTCCGGCGTCGCGAAGGCCTGCTCGGATCGCGTCGGGCCGTTCCACGTCGCCACGAGGCGGACGTTGTTCATCCAGGTGCAGGGCCCCGCGTTCGAGACGCGGATCGCGGCGGGACTCTGGCCGCCGGGAGCCAGATGCCGCGGGAGGGAGGCGGCGCCCCACGCCACGCCGTACGCGGCGGCCGGCATCGGGAGCGCGCCCGACGCTCGAATGGTGTCCCGCACGGGAGCGGAGAACGCGTGGAACACGGCGAACGCGCCCGCCCGGTCCTCGACGAACGGCTCGCGGGTTTCGAGGAGCGCCTCGCGGAAGCACGCGTCGCGGGGCGGAAGGAGGACGACCGCCGGGTCCTCGGCGGCGCGGACCGCTGCGTCCCACTCGAGGTTGCGCGTTCCGTCCTCCCGCGCGAGGGGCGTCGCGAGGATCGAGCCCCCGCTCTCGAAGGTGACGCGATAGGCGGTCCAGTAGTTCGACCAGACCCGCGTGGCCCCGATCCGCCGGAGCTCGGCGAGGAGCGGGCCCAGCGGACCCGACACCTGCGAGTCGTCCGCGTCCGAGAGGTGGCGCCGCGCCCGGACGGCCCCGGAAAGGTCGCTGGCGAGGAGGACCACGAGGCCGCCGGCGGCCAGGGCGCGCGGGAGGCCGCGCCGGGCGCCCGCCACGCTCGAGGCGACGAGCGGCACGAGCGCCCCGTAGGCCGCGACCAGGTAGCGCGGCTCGCGAGGAGCGAGGCGGGCCACGACGACCGTCCCGGCGGCCAGCAGCGCAAGGGTCGCGACGAGCAGCTGGATGCGTCGATCGCGGACGTCGCGAAGAGCGGAGACGACGAGCGCGGCCGTGACGAGGGGCACGACGACGTAGGAGCCGGGAAACGACGCGGCGGCGTCGCTCGAGAACTGCGGGCGCGCGGCGCCGAGGAAAACGGGCAGGGACGCACCGAAGAAACCCAGGAGATTGGCGGCGAGGCCGGCCCCGGCGGCGGGCGCGAGTTCGCGCGCGCGGAGGCTCGCGAAGGCGTGGCGCACGTTCCATACGATCGAGGGCGCGGCGCCGAGCAGCATCGCGGCGGCCGCGGTCAGGAGGGACGCCGGAGAGGGCCGCTTCCCCCGGCGCACGAGGAGCCAGAGCAATGCGACCGCGGGCAAGGGCAGCGTGACCGGCGTGACCCAGGCGCCGACGCCGGCGGTGAGCCCCAGGAGCGCGAAGAGGGACCCCGCAGGCCGGCCCTCCTCGAGGCGCGCGTCGATCTCGAATGCGATCCAGAGGACCGCCAGTCCGAGGAGGGCGACCGACGCGTAGGCCCCGTCCGACGTCAGGACCTTGTAGGGCAGGAAGAACGGAGGCACCGCGAGGTACGCCGCCGCGACGACCCCCGCGCGGCGGCCGAAGAAGCGCACGGTCAGCGCGGTCAATCCACAGAGGTAGAGGGCCCAGAGGACGACGTAGAAGGCCCGGAAGACCGCAGGCGTCGCGCCGAAGAGGGCGAACGCCGCGGCGAGGAGGTGCGGCTCGAGAGTGCCCCCGTACGTCGAACCCCAGTAGAAGACCGGATGCCCGCGGCCCTCCAGGATGTGGCGCGCCATGAGCGCCACGACGGCCTGGTCGGCGCCGCGCGGGATCCGCGCGGACGCGATCCACCAGGCCGTGAGAGCCGCCGCGATCAGGGCGAGAGCGGCAAACGGCAGAACCGCCCGGAGCCGCTCTCCTGTCACCTCACGAATTTAACCCGGAGGCGAATGCCGCCGGGCCGGGCTCACTGGAAATAGCCGGTGACGTCGAGGACGACGTGCGCCAGGCCGGCGCCGGTCGCGGTTCCGTACGCGCCCGAAAGGTCCGGAACACCCGTCGTCTTCAACGGAACGATGGCGCCGTTCGCGATGGCCGGCTCGCCCGCGTTGAAGTTGATCGTGGAAACCGCGGGAATCGAGCCGCCGGTGGGCCACACGAAGAAGAAGCCGTCGGCGTTCGGATTCACGACCGTGACGTTGATCGCGACGGCCTTCGCGCTGGTCGGAACGCCGCACACGGACTTGATCGTGAAGTCGCGCACGACCGACGCGGGGAGGATCCCGCCGAAGCCGGTCCGCGTGTCCGCGGCGCGGCACGGGGTGACCGCGAAGAACTGGAGGCCCGTCTGCGCCTGCGCCCGGTTGGCGAACGCGCCGGCAACGACGAAGCCCGCAGCGATGAGAAGCGCGCTCTTGATCCGGAACTGACTCATGACCTGCCTCCTAAGCACACAGCATAGTTGAGACGCGGACTCTTATGCCGATGATTTCACCCTGTAGTGACGGTACCCCACGCATCCTCATTGGAAGGAGCCGCTCACGTCAAGAATGAAATCGACCGGCCTCCGGAATTGTTGAAAACAGAGAACATCCGTCGCTCGTCCAGATGGCCAGAAAGACAAAAAGTTCGCCCCGCGACGGGCACCCGACCGACAGTTATTCGTCCTCCCGGCCCGGCCGCCTGGGAAAGAAACCACGCCTCGCATGTGAGCCGCTGAACGCTGCACGCGGCGTGCCTGACTGCTCCAGCGTCTCCCCGGTCCGGCACTGGACACAGGAATAGACATCACGGAGGACCCGGAGAATCGAAGGCCCGAAGAAGCCGACGGCCGCCCGCCTCGTCCATCTCGTAGAAACTCCCGTCGGCGTAGAGGAACCGAGGCCCCGCGGGGAGCTGCGCGCCCTCCCCCGGCGCCGACCGGATGACGTTCAGCGTCCGGTCGCCGTAGGCGAGCCAGAAGGCGGCGGGCACCGCGTTGTTGAACGCGTAGATCCCCCCCAGAGTGTCGGGCAGCCCCTCGAGGAAGAGCGTGGCGCCGGGGGCCAGGTTCGGCTCCGCCTCCTTCACCTCGGCGACGACGCCGTTCACGACATCGCCGGCCGCGCGCCACCGCGACGCCAGAAGCCCGATCCGGCCGACGGACCACACGACGAACGCCAGGAACGCGGCTGCGCCCAGGACGCGCCCGGCCGCGCGCGGCCGGTTTCCGAGGCCCTCCGCGGCGTCCGCCACGACGAGGCCGACGCCCGCGAGGGGGAGGTAGAGGTAAAGGTCGCCCATGCGCGGCACGAATGCCCAGAACGGCGCGTGGGCGAGGAGCACCCACGCGAGGCCGAACAGCGCGAGCGGGGTTCGACGGACGAGCGCGTATCCCACGAGGCCCACGACGGCGGCGGCCGCCAGAGCCGCGCGAAGAGGCTCGCCGGAGGCGTCGGCGCCGGGAATCGCGAGCGCGGCGGACCGCTCGACGAAGGCCGCCGTCTCTCCGATCCCCTTGGGCGAGAAGACGGCCCCGCCGCGGGTGAAAGGCCGGCCCGCGACCGGGATCGCCTGGAGCCCCACGCCGAAAAGCAGGACGAACGCGAGCGGGGTCAGCAGCCCGATCGTGCGGCGCGCGGAGATCCCTCCGGCCGGACGTCCGAAGACGACGCCGTACAGGCCGACGAGGACGGGGACGACGGCCGCCGTGTCTTTCGTGAGCATCGCCCCTGCCGCCGCGACGGCCGCGAAGAGGCGCAGCCAGCGCCGGTCCTCCGCGACGCCCGCGCGGAACGCGAGCGCCGACGCGAGACCGAGTGCCGTCGAGAGCGGATACGAGATGGCGCTGAACCAGAACACGCTCTCGTGCTGGCGGAAGTGGACGGCGAAGAAGAGCGCGCCCACGCACGAGGGGACGAGGCCTGCCCCCGCGCGGCGCGCGACGAGGAACAGGAGGACGACGGCCCCCGCGTGGACCAGCAGGCTGAGGACGTGATACGGCAGCGGCGCCATTCCGAAGAGCGCGTACGAGAGCGAGAAGACGATCTTCGTGACGGGCCGGTAGTACCAGGTGTCGCGCCATGGATCGAAGGCCTGGAGCAGCGAGACGGCGCCCTCCGGGCGGCAGTAGTTGATGAGGCTGAAGTCGTCGGCGACCAGCCCGTTCGCGAGCCCGCTGCGGAAGACGAGGCCGACGGCCGCGGCGAGGCCGAGCGCCGCGATCCGGTCCCGTCGTCTCGCTCCGGCCGCACGCCCGGCGCCTTCCACGGAGCCGGCGACAGGACGCCTCTTTCTCTTCGAGGACACCGCGGCGAGTCTAACGTCGCGCGCCTTCCGTCCCGGCGGCAGGCTTCACTGGAAGTAGCCGGTCACGTCCACGATGAAGTCGACGGAGGCGGGGCAGTCGTTGAAGACGCCGAAGATGGTTCCGGTGTCCGACAGGTACACGAGGGCGTTGTTGGCGCGCGTGACGCCCGCGTGGAAGCTGATGGCGCTCGTGCCGGGTTGCGCGACGTCGGAGGGGAATACCACGAGGTCCCCGGGGCCGCCGACGTTCGTCACGGTCAGGTTCGTGGAGATCGCGACCGCCGAGGAAGGGATTCCGCAGACACCGGGGACCGCGAAGTTCCGGCGGGACATCGCGGCGAGCGCGGGCCCTCCGAGCGGGCCGCTCCCGACGCGCGTGTCGAGGACGCGGCAGGGCGTGAGCGGATGGAACGTGGTCGCGACGGGCACGCGTGGGGCGCAGTTGCCCGCGTTGGGCGCGACGGCGAGCCGCGACGCGTCGCGCCTGTAGGAGCCCCACGCGCCCGACGTCGACTTGGGAGTCGTCCACGCGTAGAGCTGCGTGCTCCCCGACGGGAACGGCGCCGTCGCCGCGGCCGCGGCGACGTTCAGGACGCCGCCGTCGACGGCGAGCGTCGCGCTCGTCGCGCTCGACGGCATGTAGAGCGAGTATTCGCCGGGGCCGTGCGGCGGGCCCGCGTCCGTGAGCTGGGCGCCCGTGCTCGAGAGGACGCAGATCTCGGAGGTCGTCGGGACGAGGACCTCGAGCTTCGAGTCGCCGAGGACGTCCCCGACGACCGGCTCGCCCGCGCTCAGGTTGACGCCCGAGTACGCCTTCGGGTTCGTCTTCCACAACAGGACGCCCGTCCCCTTGAACGCGTAGACGTTGAAGTTCCGCGCGGTTCCGGTCGAGCAGTCGAGGTCGGTGACGACGACGTCCAGGACGCCGTCGCCGTCGAGGTCCGCGAGGGCCGGAGAGGTCTTGACCTCCCCCGTGAGCATCCCCGCGACGCCGAAGCCCGGCAGGAGCTGGCCGTTGCAGCGCAGGGCATAGATCGCGCGCTTGCGGAGAGGCAGGATCCCGCTGCCGCAGGGCGCCGGGTTGCCGTAATAGGTGCCCGTCCCGAAGACGATCTTCGGCGTGCCGTCGCCCGTGATGTCCCCGACGACCGGCGAACTCATGATCGTCTGGTCCACGTCGTACGGGAAGCCCGGGACCTCCTGCGCCGTGTACGTGAGGACGTGCAGCCGCCCCCCCTGAATCGTCGGCGGGACCCCCGACGGGTTCGCCGTCGGGTCCGCGTGCGTGTCCGTGCCGACGATGATCTCGAGCCTGCCGTCGCCGTCGAGGTCATAGAGGACGGGCGACGAGTAGATCGTGTCCCTCAGGAAGAGCGGCCAGCCGCCGGCCTTTGCGACGCCGTTGCGGCCGTCCACGGCGTAGACGTGCGCGTCCCAGGAGCCCCAGACGACGTCGTTGTGGCCGTCCGCGTCGATGTCGCCGATCGCGGGCGTCGAGACGACGCCGAGCGGGAAGCTGCTTCCGGATTCGTTCGCGCCGAGGACGGTCCACAGGACCGTGCCGTCCCGCCGGAACGCGCGCACTCCTCCGACCGTGGCAGGGTCCGCGGGGGGCCAGACGCCGCCGCCGAACCCGACCACGATGTCGGTGGCGCCGTTTCCGCCGCCGAGGTCGCCGACCGCGGCGCTGCTCACGGCCTGGCCCGGCAGCGACTGGGGCCAGCCGGCGGCGACCGAGCCGTCGTCGTTGACGACCCAGAGCTGCTTCGAGCTGGTCCCGACGACGAGGGACTTTCCCGCGCCGAGGCCGAGACTCGCCCAGACGGGTTCGTTCGACGGCATGCCGCTCGCGGGCAGCGTCCTCGGAAAGCCGGAACGAAGGGCGTAGCCGGGAGGCAGGCTCTGAGCGACGGCGCCCGCCCCGACAACAAACGTCGCCACGAGGGCGCAGAGGGCGACGGCCTTCGAGCCGGTGGAGCCTGTCATTGGTAGTAACCGTTGACGTCGATGACGAGATCGAGCGCGCCGGCGGCGTTGTTTCTGACCGTAGCACGCCCCGTGCCGTCCGACGACAGCAGGATCTGGGCGTTGTTGGCGCGCGTGCGCCCGGCGGAAAAGCTGACGGTCGAGGCCCCGGGCGCGCCGGTTCCCGCGGGGAAGACGACGACGTCGCCCCCGCCCGACGGCGCCACGACGGTCACGTTCGCCGACAGGGCGACGGCCGTCACCGGCACGCCGCAGGCCCCCGTGAGCGCGAACGCCTTCTGCGTCCCCGCCGCGATGCGCCCGGAGGTCGGCAGCCCGCCGACCCGCGTGTCGAGAACGCGGCAGGGCGCGACGACGCGGAACGTCGTCGCGACGGGCGGCGCCGACGGCTGCCACCCGAGCCGGACGACCTCGAAATCGCCCGCGTGGATCGCCCCGAACGCCGGGTTCAGGACGTCGTTGTCCCAGCGCGCGTCGTACGTGCCCTGCACGTACATGTCCGTGCCGTTGTCCGCCACGATGAGCCCGTACGTCTTCATCGCCTGGAAGATGCGCTGGACGGGAGCCGCGAAGCCGGAGATGTCCTTCGACGCCTTGAGCCTCAGGCGCGCGCCCATCGGGGGCGCGCTCGCGTTGGAGCCCGCGACGTGCGAGGCCGGGTAGACGTACCCGTTCGTGTCGCGAACCGTGAAGCGGAACGCGTGGCGGATGGGCTGCGTGCCGTACGCCTCGTCGTAACGGACGAGCCCCGGAAGGATCGCGAGGCCCGCGGCGTCCGCGCTCGTCCAGCCCTCGGGCCGGCGCGCGTTCGAGTCGAGGGAGAAGACGGCCCCGGAGCCCGCGCGCCAGGCGCACGACGCCGAACCCGCCGGCAGGCAGCGCGTGTTCCACGTCTCGAAGAGAAGCCGGTGGTCCGCGTCCACGATCAGCATGTGCTTGTCGCCGCGGCACGGCGAGCCCGCGGGAGCCGAGTCGCAGTTCCCGGGATAGCCGCCCTCGATCCAGTGGGACTGCGTCTTCGCTTCCACCGGGATCGGATAGCCCGCCGGCCGGCCGGGCGCGCCCGTATCGCTTTCCGACGCGTAGTCGAAGGCGACGGGCTCGAGCGCCTGCGTTCCGGGGACGACGACGTAGGGCATGCCGTAGATCGCCGGCGGGGTGCCCGCGTCGCCGCCGAAGTCCGGGTGCATCCCCTTCGACGCCCCGATCCACGCGATGAGCGCCGCGCTGGCCGGGTCGACCGGCGCCGCGCTCACGTCGACGTTCCACCAGTTGTCGGCCGGGAAGAGCGGCAGAGGCCCCGGGAGCGGCCCGCCCTGGACCGCCTGGCCCGCGAGCGGCGCGGCGGCAAGCGCGACCGCAAGGACGACGGGAAAGGCGGCGCCGGACCCGAATCTCACTTGTAGTAGCCGTTGACGTCGACGAGGAGGTCGAGGGAGCCGGCGGCGTTGTTCTTGACGAGGAAGCTGCCGTCCGAGGCGACGTAGACGATCGTGTTGTTCGCCCGCGTGCGGCCCGTACGGAAGCTCAACGACGAGGAAGCCGGAGGCGATGCGATCCCGTTCGGGTAGACGACGAGGTCCCCGGTCGCCGCGGGGTTCACGGCCGTGACGTTCGCGGAGACCGCGACGGCTCCGGCCGGGACGCTGCAGTTCCCCGCCGCGACGAACGAGCGCAGGCCGCCCGCGCCGAGCGACGGCCCGCCGAGCGGCCCCGCCGGATTGCGTGTGTCGAGGAGCCGGCAGGGCGTGAGCGCGTGGAACGTCGTCGCCGCGGAGACGGCGGGAGGAGGCGGCGGGGGCGGCACCACGAGGGCGATGCACGCGGAGGACGCGCCCGCGTCGAGAGCGGGGCCCACATATCGGCTGACCGTGCTCGGATGGAAGACGAGCGAGGAGCTGCAGCCGCCGAGGAGGTGGCAGTAGCCCATGATCGTGCCCTTCACGTTCGTCACGCCGTTGATCGTCTGGGCCGCGGGACAGGACGTGGGACCGGTGTAGCACGACTCCCCCGCCCAGCAGCGGTCGGGCGCCGGGTCGGCGTAGCAGTGCGTGTGGGGCGAACCCATGTTGTGGCCGATCTCGTGGCCGACGATGAGCGTGTCGCCCCAGAGCCAGCTCCCGTGGGACGAGATCTGGTCGAAGCTGTAGTCGACGCTTCCGCCACAGACCGAGCCCGCGACCCACGCGATGCCGGAGAGGCCCGACGTGCTCTTGCCCGAGAAAAGGGCCGCGAAGGACCGCGGATACGTCGACTTCGGGTAGTTCGCGTTCCAGTAGTTCGTGAACTCGCCCAGCTGGTTCCCGCTCGCGCCCGAGCCGGCCACGGTCCAGGGGTCCGAGCCGGTCCTGAGGATCGTCGTCCCGATGACGAGCCTCAGGTTCAGGTCACGCTCGTACATGACGTCGATGTTCGCGACGAGGGTCGCGATGTAGTTCGTCGTCGCCGTCGTGTTGTTCGAGAAGGACGCGAGGTACTCCGTGTCCGTGTCGATCGCGAGGACCGCCTTGTAGAGCGAGCCGAGGACGTAGGCGCTCCGGCCGGCCGCCGCGCGTCCCGCGGAGGAACCAGGCAGCCAGGCCGTATCGGGGAAGTCCTCCTGACCGCACGTCACGTCGACGCCCTTCGGCCGGAGGGGCTCGGCGAGCAGGTACCGCCCGGCGGCGTCCGAGGAATCGCGCGCGATCTCGCGGACGCCGTCGGGCCCGTGGACGAGCGCCGTGAGCGAGCGCGTGCGCGGGTCCACCGAGACGAGGACGCGGCTTGCCGCGCCCTCCGTGTCGCCCCCCCAGAAGAAGACCAGCGGCGAACGCGGGATCTCCGTGCGTCCGCTCGCGTCCGCGCGATAGACCTTCGCATCCTCTGCCCAGACCTCGTGTCGCACGAGCTGGACGGCGCGGCGGACGCCCGGAGCGACCGGCCAGTCCGCGACGGCGGCGCCCTCCTCGGGGGCGAGCGCGAGGAGCGCCGCGACGAGACGGTCGTCGAGACGCAGGAGCTCGCCCTCGCCGCGCCCGGGGACGTCCACGACCTTTCCGGGCTCTCCCGCCGTGAGCGGCCCACCGGGAACGGCGGCCTCGAGCGGCGCCGCGGACGCCAGTGCCGCGACGAGCAGGAGCCCCACGGCGAAGACACCTCGAGCCGTACACCGGACATGCGTCGCCATGCGTGCCTCTCTCCCGGATGCGCGTTGCGGACTTCGTGCCGACCCGCTCGCTTCGCCCGGAAGTGACGCCGGCCCACGAGAAATCACTCTCATCCCGTGACTTGGCTCACGGGAACGAGCCCGGGGGAGGCGACCCCGGGCTCCCCGGGGCGGGTGCGAACCCGCCAAAATTTGGTCGCGCCCGGAGAACAGGCCGTCGATTTTCTCCGGCTACCGCAACTGCTAACGCTCGGGATGGCTCGGGCGCGTGCCCGAGAAGGCGGCAGCCCAGTCACCCGACAGCAGGACGAGCCGGGACGGCGACACCGAGAGGAACTTCCGCGGGCGATTGCGATCCACCAGACCGAACTCGAGAACGTAGGGGCTCGAGACGAGTCTGGTCGGAAGGTCGAACGTCGCCGCGAGCGCTTCGTCGGCTGCCGGGGCGAGGGCGACGGGGCCGTCCGTCCGGAGGACCGGCCCCCCGGGGCGGCGCCACCGCCATGCGAGCGCCCGGGTGCCTTTCACGCCCTCGATTCGCACGGTGGCGCGGCTCGCGAGGTTGGGGTCCATTTGCGCGGGAACCGAGATTTCCCACGTCAGACCGTCTTCGGGGCGCGTGACCGCGACCTCGCGGGTCAGGGGCGGAGTCCCCACTCCGGAAAAGGGACCGAGGCCGATCTGCGTCAGCTCGACCTGGAGAGCAAACCGTCCCTCGTCGGGCGGCGCCTGGATCTCGACGGGAAGGATGGTCGCGTCGCCGGCGCGAAGCCTCAGGGCCACCCAGAGCGTCTCCTGGAGTACGGGAGCGCCGCTCGAATCGAGCCATCGCACGGAGAGCCGGACGCCTCCCGCGTTCATGAAGCCGCCGAGGCCCTTGAAGGAGAGCCGTCCGAGGTTCTCGACCTCGAGCCGGAGACGCCGCCGCTCGTTCGGTGTCCATCGCGCGCCCGGCTCGTCACGCCAGACGTATCGGGCCGCGGCGTCGCGAGCCGCCAGCGCAACCGGAGGCATGGCGAGACGCGGCACGATCATCCCGAGGAAGTCGGGTGGTCGCGGTCCCGCCGCGAGCGCCACGACCGCCGGGGCCTTCGCGGGAGACCACAGGCCGTGACCCGCGTTGCCGGAATCCCCCGCGGGATAGAAGAACGCTCCGGCGATCTCGACGATCGCTGCGACCAGGCCGCCCGCGGCGAGAAAGGCCCGCCCGGCCGCGTACCGGCACACGCGCTCCGCGGGCTCGACAAGCGCGACGAAGAGGATCGGGAGGCCGTGGAGCGTGTAGCGGGCACCGTACGCGTAGCCTCCCCACCAGTCCGCGGGGATCGCGTGAACCAAGAGGGACGCCCCGTAGCCGGCAAGGAGAAGATTCGTCCCCGGCAGCCGCGCGCGGGACGGTCGATAAAAGACGAGCGCGAGCAGGAATGGCGACACCGCAAGGAGGCCCCGATTGCTGAAGAGGAGCCCGGCGACGCCGGCGAGAGAGGATCCGCGCGCGAGGTTTCCGCCCGAGAGAAAGACGATGCCGTATCCGCCGAGAGGATGCCCGAAGTGGACGAGGTTCCACGCGAGCGCCGCGGATCCCACGACCGCCGCCGAGGCCATGAAGAACACGAAGCCCTTTCGGCTCGCGCGCCACGCGAGAAACGCGAGGATCAGCGCGAAGATGCCGTCCGTCGGCCGATTGGCGGCCAGCAGACCGGAGACGAGCCCGAGCGCGGCGCAGGCGGCGGGCGTCTCGAGCCCGCCCGCGAGGAGAAAGAGGGCGCCGGCGACGAGGAATTCGGAGGACGTCTGAAGCCACAGGGCCTGGCTCGACACCGCCCACGTGAGCGTTCCGAATGCGTAGGCGAGCGCGAGAACCGTCGCCGTCCTCTCCGGGGCGAGGCGACGGAGGGTGAGAAAGACCAACGCGACGGACGCTGCGGCAAGCACCGAGGCGGCGACTTTCTCCATCAGAACGCGCGCGACTCCCGGATCTCCGCCCTTCAGCCACAGGACGACGGGAACGTAGAGAGGGGTCACGAGGAGTGCCGTCACGACCGGATAGAACGAGACGAAACTCCCCGTCCTCGACCGCACGATCGAGTACGCGACCGGGGACGCGGCGTCCTCGGAGGAGAGCGTCAGGCCGTGCCCCGAGAGCAGCCGGAACGGAATCAGACTCGTCGCGAAGCTGTCGTAGCTGGCCGTGTAGCGGAGGTTCGCGTTGTAAAGGGCGAATGCCAGAAGGAAGAGAAGCGCCGCACGGCG
>CAVZPE010000011.1:0-148400 GCA_963776915.1 uncultured Acidobacteriota bacterium
GAGTCGTCGAAGACATTCGCGTGAAGTAGGCAAACGAAGGAATGAAAGACTGAAAGACTGATCACTCGGTTCTGTAAGCTCGGAAAACACGAGTTGAAATAGAGTTTCCGGTGGCCTTATCGAGGGGGCCCCACCCGTTCCCATTCCGAACACGGCCGTTAAGCCCCTCGGAGCCGATGGTACTGCACGGGAAACTGTGTGGGAGAGTAGGACGCTGCCGGGAAGTTTGAAGGGCCCGGACCGAAAGGTCCGGGCCCTTGTCTTTTGGAGCGCATAAACTCGACGCATGACGACCGCGACGCGCGCCCTCATCACGGGGATCACCGGCCAGGACGGCAGCTACCTCGCCGAGCTCCTCCTGTCCAAGGGATACGAGGTCCACGGGATCATCCGTCGCTCCTCGTCCTTCAACACGGAGCGCCTCGATCACCTCTACCAGGATCCCCACGTCCCGAAGCGGAACCTCGTCCTCCACTTCGGGGATCTGAACGACGCCTCGTCTCTCAACCGCGTTCTGCGTCTCGTCGAGCCGCACGAGATCTACAACCTCGGCGCCCAGAGCCACGTGAAGGTCTCGTTCGACGTCCCCGAGTACACGGGGGAGGTCACGGCGCTCGGCGCCGCGCGGATCCTCGAGGCCGTCCGCGAAGTGGGCCTGAGGCCGCGCTTCTACCAGGCCTCGTCGTCCGAGATGTTCGGGAAGGTCGCGGAGACTCCGCAGAAGGAGACGACGCCGTTCCATCCCCGTTCGCCGTACGGCGTCGCGAAGCTCTACGCCCATGCGATCACGGTGAACTACCGCGAGTCCTACGGGCTTCATGCGACGAGCGGGATCCTCTTCAACCACGAGTCGCCGCGCCGGGGCGAGACGTTCGTGACGCGCAAGATCACGCGTGCCGCGTCGCGCATCGTGTGCGGCCTGCAGGACGTCCTGTGGCTCGGGAATCTCGACGCGCAGCGCGACTGGGGATTCGCGGGCGACTACGTCGCCGCGATGTGGCTCATGCTCCGACAGGACGCGCCGGACGACTTCGTGATCGCGACGGGCGAGGCGCACACGGTCCGCGAGTTCTGCGACCGGGCGTTCCACCGGCTCGGCCGGCCGCTGCGCTGGACGGGCACCGGCGAGGGCGAGACCGGGATCGAGGCCGCGACGGGGACTCCGCGCGTCCGCGTCGACCCGCGCTACTTCCGCCCGGCGGAGGTCGACCTCCTGCTCGGCGACCCGTCGAAGGCGAAGCGTCTCCTCGGCTGGGCGCCGCGCGTCACGTTCCCGGCCCTCGTCGAGATGATGGCGGACGCGGATCTCGCGAAGGCCCGGCGGGAAACGGCGGCGGCCGTCCCGTCAGTGTGACAGGACCGCGACCGCGAACGAAAGCGTCGCCCGGAAGTCCGGGAACGTGCCCTGCGTCTCCAGCGCGCCGTGGAGGGCGGGCTCGAGCGTCCGGACGGGCGTCTTCGGCGTCGAGAGCGAGAGGTTCGCGGTCACGCGCCCCTCGTCGAACGCCAGCCAGCGCGGCGCGTGCAGCGTGCCCGGCGCGAGACGCGCGGCCTGGAAGCACTCCTCGAAGAGCGTGCGGAGCGTTTCGGCCTCGGTGAGGCCCGCGCCCTGCACCGGGTAGGTCTGTCCGTCGGACACGCCGGCCGGCGGCGTGCCCCCGTAGACGGCCTCGAGCGCGGCCGTGACGGCGTCGCGGTAGAGCTCGTCGCGGGTCTTCGCGCCGAGCGTGATCGTGAGGCCGGAGGGCGTCTCGGAGATCCCGTAGGTCACGTCGTGCTCCTTCTCGGTCCGGTCGGCGATCTTAACCGGCTGCTAGTCTCGCGGGCGATGATGCCCCTTGCTCAGCGCCTCGCCGCGCGCATCCGGGCCGAAGGCCCGCTCCGCTTCGACGCCTTCCAGGAAGCCGCGCTCTACGACCCCGAGGGCGGCTACTACGAGCGCGCGGGACGGGTCGGGCGGTCCGGCGACTTCGTGACGGGGCCGTCCTGGCACCCCGCGTTCGGGCGGACGATCGCGCGAATTGCGAGAAGGCTGGGAGAAGAGGGGAGAAGAGAAGAGAAGACTTCTTTGAAAGGGGAAGAGGGGAGAGGAGAAAGAGAAGAGAAGATTTCTTTGAAAGGGGGAGAGGGCGGGATGGAGGGGCGGCGTGCGTCGAGGGGCGCCGCGGCAGTCGTCGACATCGTGGACGTCGGGGCCGGCGAAGGCGAGCTGCTTTCGGCGGCGGACGAAGCGCTGCGGGCCTGGGGAATCCGCGACGAGTTTCGCCTCGTCGGCGTCGAGCGGTCGGCGGTGCGCCGCGGCAAGGCCGCCGGGAGCGTACCGAGCGCGACCTGGTTCTCTTCACTCGAAGAAATCCCTTCTTCGCTCTCTCTCCGGACTCGTCGTCTGCTACGAGCTGTTCGATGCGCTGCCCGTGAGGGCGCTTTTCTTCGAAGGTGAAAAGCTGCTGGAGCGCGTCGTGACGCTGGGGCCGAAGGGCGAGGGGTTCGCCTGGGGCCTCGCGGAATGCGGAGACGCTGAAGAGATGCTCCAGAGCGCTTCGGTCTCGCGGCATTCACCTTCAAAGAAATCGAACTGCTCGAGGTGCGCTCCGGCGCAGCAGGTCTCGCATCGGCGCTCGCTTCGCGCCTTTCCTCGGGTCTCCTCCTCATCTTCGACTACGGCGCGCCGGCGAAGGCGCTCTACTCGGCGGCCCGCCCGAACGGGACGCTCGAGGCGTTCGTGTCGCACGGCGTGACGCGCGACGTCCTCGCGGATCCCGGCAGCCGAGACCTGACGGCGTGGGTCGACTTTTCGGACCTCGCGGACGCTTTCACGGCCGCCGGCCTCGCCGTCGAGGGGCCGGTCAGCCAGTCGCGCGTCCTCGCCGCGGGCGGGATCTTCGAGGAGCTCGCGACCGACCCGGACGGGACGCCCGACCCGGTGCGCGAGGCCGACCGCCGGGCCGCGGCCGCGCTCGTCCAACCGGGCGGAATGGGCGAGTCGATCCGGGTCCTCATCGCGTCCCGCGGCACCGCGCTCGGACCCGCTCTCGCGTCGTGGTCGCGTCCCGGTTGATGCCTCTGCATCGTTTGACTTCGCCGGGGTCGGCACAGAGAATCCCCCTCGTCTTGACCGAACCCGGGCGGCGTTCAGGCGCGGGTGGACCGCGAGGGGTGTGCCCATGAACCCGTCCATGGCGTCGTACCTGCCCATCCTTTATTTCGCGATCATGGCGGCGATCGTGCCGATCGCGGGGCTCGCGGCCATGTCGCTGCTTCGGCCGTCGAAGCCGACGCCGACGAAGCTCGCGCCGTACGAGTGCGGCGTCGCGTCCCCGACCGAGGCGTTCGACCACCGCTTCTCCGTGCGGTACTACCTGATCGCCGTCCTCTTCGTCGTGTTCGACGTCGAGACGATCTTCCTGTTCCCGTGGGCGGTCATGTACCACAAGCTCCGGCTCTTCGGCCTCGTCGAGATGCTCGTCTTCCTGGTGATCCTCGTCGTCGGGTACGTCTACGCGTGGCGGAGGGGAGCGCTTTCGTGGGCCTGATCGAGAACGCGTTCCCGGAAAACGTCCTCACGACCACCGTCGACGCCCTGATCGGATGGGGCCGCAAGAACTCGCTCTGGCCGATGCAGTTCGGGCTCGCGTGCTGCGCGATCGAGATGATGGCCGTCGTCGACAGCCGCCACGACATGGCCCGCTTCGGCGCGGAGGTCTTCCGCGGCTCGCCGCGCCAGTGCGACCTCATGCTCGTCGCGGGCACCGTGACGGAGAAGATGGCGCCCATCATCAAGCGTCTCTACGACCAGATGTCGGACCCGAAGTGGGTCATCGCGATGGGGTCGTGCGCGACGTGCGGAGGCCCCTACCGGAGCTACGCGGTCACGCAGGGCGTCGACCGGATCATTCCCGTGGACGTCTACGTGCCCGGCTGCCCGCCGCGCCCCGAGGCGCTCCTCTACGGCCTCATGGAGCTCCAGAAGAAGATCCAGAAGATGCGCGTGGTCCGGCGCGCTCCCGAGGAGCTCGCCGTTGGCTGACGAGACGAAGGACGCCTCCGCCGCACCTCCCGCAGGGGAGCCTGCATCGCCGGCCGCCGAGCCGGCGAAGCCGGCTGCGCCGGCCGCCGCGACTCCGGCGGCCCCGAAGCCCGCCGCGCCGGCCGCCGCCGCGGCTGCGCCCGCTCCGAAGCCCGCCGCGCCTCCGAAGGCCCCGATCCCGGCGCCGGTCGACGCCATGGGCGAACCGCTCGTCGCCGCCCTCGCCGCCGCCGTGCCCGGCGCGGTTCTCGGCGCGAAGAAGATGGTCGGCCAGACCACCGTGGAGATCGCCCCGGGAAAGCTCGTCGAGGCCTGCCGGCACCTGAAGGACGCCGAGACATTTACTTTCCTCGTGGATTTGACCGCGGTGGACTGGAAGACGCGCGACCCGCGGTTCGACGTCGTCTACTGGGCCCACTCGTTCGCGCGCGGCAACGAGCGCGTGCGCCTGAAGGTCGGGGTCGCGGACGGCGCGGCGTGCCCGACGGTCAGCGGCGTCTGGGAGACGGCGAACTGGATGGAGCGCGAGGTGTTCGACCTCTTCGGGATCGCCTTCGACGGCCATCCCGACCTCCGGCGGATCCTCACGTGGGACGGTTTCCAGGGCCACCCGCTCCGGAAGGACTTCCCGGTCGAGGGCATCGACACGGGCGCCGCGATCTACCCGGACCGCTACCCGGAGGGCGGCGGCCCCGCCCCCGACGACAAGAACAGGAAGACGGTGTCGTGAGCGATCTCGTCGGAACCGCCGGCACCGTTCCCGAGTCGGCCGAGACGATGCTCGGGCTCCGCGAGATGGAGCTCAACTTCGGGCCGCAGCACCCGTCGACGCACGGCGTTCTGCGCATCGTCCTGAAGGTGGACGGAGAGAAAATCGTCTCGGCGCGGCCGGACGTCGGGTACCTGCACCGCGGCACGGAGAAGCTCTTCGAGACCGAGACGTACCCGATGATCATCCCGCACACGGACCGCATGGACTACGTCGCGGCCGCGACGAACAACCACGCGTACGTCCTGACCGTCGAGAAGCTCCTCGGCCTCGAGATTCCGAAGCGGGCGCAGTACATCCGCGTCACGCTCGACGAGATGCAGCGCATCTCGTCGCACCTCCTCTGGCTCGCGACCGCCGCGATCGACCTCGGGGCGATCACGCCGTTCTTCTACACCTTCCGCGAGCGCGAGGTCATCCTCGACCTCTTCGAGGACTACTGCGGCGCCCGCCTCACGCTGAACTGCATGCGCGTCGGCGGCCTTCAGGAGGACCTGACTCCCGGCTGGCTCGACAAGCTCCGCGCCTTCACGGAGGACCTCGGCTCGAAGATCGACGAATACGAGGACCTCCTGACGGAGAACCGCATCTGGAAGCAGCGGACGATCGGAGTCGGAATCCTGGACACGGAGCGCTGCATCGCCTGGGGCGTCACGGGCCCGCCGCTGCGCGCCGCGGGGCTCGCCTGGGACGTCAGGCGCGCGCTGCCGTACGAGTGCTACCCCGAGCTCGACTTCGAGATCCCGACGGGAAGGAACGCCGACACGTACGACCGCTACCTCGTGAGGGTCGCCGAGCTGCGCCAGAGCCGCCGCATTCTCCTGCAGTGCTGCGACTGGCTCGCCGCGAACCCGACGGGCGACATCCGGGGGAAGGTCCCGCGCGTCATCAAGCCGCCGGCGGGCGACGCGTACGCGAGCGTGGAGTCCCCGAAGGGCGAGCTCGGCTTCTACCTCGTCTCGAACGGCGGGAACAAGCCGTACCGCCTGCGCGTGCGCCCCCCGAGCTTCATCAACCTGCAGGCGCTGCCGGAGATGGCGCGCGGGCACATGGTCTCGGATCTCGTCGCGATCATCGGCACGATCGACATCGTTCTCGGAGAGGTCGACAGGTAGACATGGAGATCTCCGAAGGCGTCCTCAACTACTTCCTGATCCCGGCGGTCAAGGCCGTCGTGGTCGTGATCCTCGTCGCGACGGCCGCGGGAGTCCTCACGTACATCGAGCGCCGGACGCTCGCGTTCCTCCAGGTGAGGAAAGGTCCGAACAGAGTTGGCCCCGAAGGCATCCTCCAGTTCGTGGCGGACGTCGTGAAGCTCCTCACGAAGGAGGACGTGGTCCCCGCGAAGGCGCAGCACTTCGTGCACTTCCTCGCCCCCGTCCTCGTGATGGTCCCCGGCCTCGCGGTCTTCGCGGTCCTGCCCTGGGGCCCGGAGTTCACGATGCGGATCCCGGGCCTCGGAAAGATCACGACGGCGTGGTACGCGGCGGACCTGAACGTGTCGCTCCTCCTCGTCCTCGCGATCACGACGATCGGAATCTACGGGATCATCCTCGGCGGCTGGGCGTCGAACTCGAAGTACGCGCTCCTCGGCGGCCTCCGCTCGGCGGCGCAGCTCATCAGCTACGAGGTCCCGATGGGCTTCGCGATCGTGAGCGCGATCCTCATGGCGCGCTCCCTCTCCCTCGTCGAGATCGTCGAGGCGCAGCGGGCGCACCACATGTGGTTCATCCTGCCGGGCCTCGTCTCGTTCTTCCTCTACTTCGTGTCCGGCGTCGCCGAGACGAACCGCATCCCGTTCGACCTCCCGGAGGCCGAGAGCGAGCTCGTGGCGGGCTTCCACACGGAATACTCGGGCTTCAGGTGGGCGATCTTCTTCCTGACCGAGTACGCGAACATGATCACGATCTCGGCGGTCGCGACGGCGCTGTTCTTCGGCGGCTGGCTCCGGCCATTCCCGAACGTCGCGGCGCTCGGGTTCCTCGACGTGATCCCGGGCGTGATCTGGTACGTCCTGAAGGTCGCGTGCTTCCTCTTCGTCTACATCTGGTTCCGCGGGACGTTCCCGCGCTACCGGTTCGACCAGCTCATGGCGCTCGGGTGGAAGACCCTGATCCCGATCTCCCTCGTGAACCTCGTCCTCGTCGCGCTCGCGGCGCTCGGAGGGTTCCGCGGCCTGAGGATCCTCGGCACGATCCTCTGGATCGCCGCCATCGGCGCGTTCCTCGTCGTGACGCGGCTGCGCGCGGCGAAGAAGCCGCCCGCGACTCCCCTGGTTCCGGCGCCGGCGGGCGCCCGCACGGCGGAGGTCTGACGTGAGCTTCTGGGACGACGTCCTTCTCCTCGACATCTTCGCCGGGCTCAAGGTGACCGGAAGGCACCTCTTCCGGAAGGCCGACACGGTCGAGTACCCCGAGCAGGCCCGGGAACCGAGCGACCGCTTCCGCGGGATGTTCCGGCTCGACGAGGAGCGGTGCATCAAGTGCACGCTCTGCGCGATCGAGTGTCCGATCAACATCATCTTCATCGACTGGCACAACGAGAAGAACGAACAGGGCAAGAACGAGAAGGTCCTCGACCGGTTCGACGTCGACCTCAAGCGCTGCATGTTCTGCGGCCTCTGCGAGGAGGCCTGCCCGACGAACCCGAAGTCGATCTGGCTGAGGACGAAGACCTACGAGCTCGGGACGTACGAGCGGAACGAGGCGCTGTACCTCGACATCCGGAAGCTCACGAAGTGGGACGAGAACGTCAAGCCGTTCACCGTCGTCGAGCAGGGGGAGGAGCGGTGACGGCTCCGTTCTTCTTCTGGTTCTTCGCGCTGGTCGTCCTCGCCGGCGCCGTCGGCGTCGTCGCGATGCGGCAGCCGGTCCACTCCGCGCTCTTCCTCCTCCTCTCCTTTCTCGGCGTCGCGGCGCTCTTCATCACGCTGAGGGCCGAGTTCCTCGCGGCGGTCCAGATCCTCGTCTACGCGGGCGGGATCATGGTCCTCTTCCTCTTCACGATCATGCTCGTGAACATCCGCCGCACGGCGGGGGAGCCGTTCCTCCACCGGCAGGCGGGCGCGGCTCTCCTCGTCGCGTTCCTCCTCGTCGCGGTCGTGGGCGGGACGATCGTCGCCTCCTCGCGCACGAGCGGCCTCGCGGACGCCGGCCGTCCCGCGGATCCCGCGAAGCTCTCGACGACGTCGATCACGCGGCGCGTGACGGAGACGGTCGAGGGCAAGTCGGTGACGCGGGACGTCACCGAGGAAGTCGCCGGAAACAGCCAGGCCGTCGCCTGGGGCCTCTACCGCGACTACCTGCTGCCCTTCGAGGTCGCGTCGGTGTTCCTGCTCGTCGCGATGATCGGCGCCGTCGTCCTCGGCAAGAGGACCATGGAGCGGGTGGACTGATGATCTCGGTCACGCACTACGTCGCCCTCTCGTTCCTCCTGTTCGCGGTCGGGGTCACGGGCGTCCTGATCCGCCGGAACCTCCTGACCGTCCTCATGTCGATCGAGCTGATCCTCAACGCGGCGAACCTGAACCTCATCGCGTTCTCGCGCCAGCTCGGCGACCTCAACGGGCAGCTCTTCACGGTCTTCGTGATCACGCTCGCCGCCGGCGAGGCCGCGATCGGCCTCGCGATCATCATCTCGCTCTACCGTCTCAAGAACTCCGTGAACCTCGACGACGTGTCGGAGCTGAAGGGTTAGCGCCGATGACGGCTGCCGCGATCCTGCCCTGGATTCCGGTCTTTCCCCTGATCGGATTCCTCGTCAACGGGCTCCTCTACCTCGTCTCGCACGGCAAGCTCGGCGGCAAGGACGCGCCGAAGGGGCCGCACGGCGACGGCCACGGCGACGCCGGCCATGCGGAAGCCCACGCGGCTCACGATGCGGGTCACGGCGGGGGGCACGGCGACCACCACGAGATCCCGTTCGCGGCCGCGCACGCCGTCATCGGCCCCGCGGCGACCATCCTCTCGTGCGTCGCGGCGTTCGCGGCGATCTTCCTCTGGTGGGGCGAGACGCACGGCCACGAGGGCGTCGTCGCGACGCTCTGGACCTGGATGCCGCTCGGCGCGAGCCCGACGTGGTTCGGGACGAAGACGCTCGTGGTGGACGCCGCGTTCCGGCTGGACGCGCTCTCGGCGCTCATGCTCGGCTTCGTCACGCTCGTCGGCTCGCTCATCCACGTCTACTCGGTCGGGTACATGGGGCACGACCCGGGATTCGGGCGGTACTTCTCGTACCTGAACCTCTTCATGTTCGCGATGCTCACGCTCGTCCTCGGGGCGAGCCTCCCGATCCTCTTCGTGGGATGGGAGGGCGTGGGCCTCTGCTCCTACCTCCTGATCGGCTACTACTGGGACAAGGATTTCGCGGCCGACGCCGGCAAGAAGGCGTTCATCGTGAACCGCATCGGCGACTTCGGCTTCGTCCTCGGGATCTTCGGCTGCTTCGCGCTCTTCGGGACGACGGACTTCGGGACGATGTTCGCGCTCGCGGCCGCCGACCCGGGCCGGTACGCGGCCGGCGGCCTCCTGACGGCGGTGTGCGTCGCGCTCTTCATCGGCGCCTGCGGCAAGAGCGCGCAGATCCCGCTCTACGTCTGGCTGCCGGACGCGATGGCCGGCCCGACGCCGGTCTCCGCGCTCATCCACGCCGCGACGATGGTGACGGCCGGCGTCTACATGGTCGCGCGCTGCAACGTGTTCTACCGGATCTCGCACGAGTGGGCGATGAAGACGCTCGGCGAGAGCGCGACCGTGTGGGGACTCCTGACGCACGACGCCTCGTTCATCGTCGCGTGCGTCGGAGGCGTCACGGCCCTCTTCGCCGCGACCATGGGTCTCACGCAGACCGACATCAAGAAGGTCCTCGCGTACTCCACGGTCTCCCAGCTCGGGTACATGTTCCTCGGGTGCGGCGCGCTCGCGTTCTCGGCGGGCATGTTCCACGTCTTCACGCACGCGTGGTTCAAGGCCTGTCTCTTCCTCGGGGCGGGCTCCGTGATCCACGCGCTCTCGGGCGAGCAGGACATGACGAAGATGGGCGGGCTCCGCAAGCTGATCCCGCACACGTTCGTGACGATGTTCGTCGCGACGCTCGCGATCGCGGGCGTCCCCGGCCTCGCCGGGTTCTTCTCGAAGGACGCGATCCTCGCCGAGACGTGGGGCGCGGGCTACAAGGTCCTCTGGGTCCTCGCGGTGCTCACCGCGGGCCTCACGGCGTTCTACATGTTCCGCCTCATCCGGATGACGTTCTACGGGACGTTCCGCGGGACGCCCGAGCAGCTCCAGCACGTGCACGAGTCGCCCGCCTCGATGACGATCCCGCTCTACGTCCTCGCGGCGGGCGCGCTTCGTCGTCGGCTGGTTCGGCATTCCGAAGCTTCATTCTCGGACAAGAGAATTCCTTCGAAAGGTTTCTGGAACCGGTCATCACTCCGTTGGCAGCCGGCTGGCAGCCGCATCTGCACGAGATCGCCCACGCGACCGAGTGGCTCCTCATGGGCACGTCCGTCGCTCGTCGCCCTTCTAGGAATCTTCCTGGCCGTCACGTTCTACTCCGGCTCCTACCCGTTTGCCGTTCCGGAGCGAATCGCGTCTTCCCTCGGCGGCTTCTACCGCCTCGTGCGCGACAAGTACCGCGTCGACGAGCTCTACGAGGCCGTCTTCGTGAACGGGCTGATCAAGAAGGGCGGGCGCCTCCTGTGGGAGATCGACGCCCGCGTCCTCGACCTGATCCCGAACGGCTCGAGCGGCCTCACGCTCGGCCTCTCGCGGCTCTCGTCCTGGTTCGACCGGACGTTCGTGGACGGCGCCGTGAACGGCGTCGGAAACACCCTCGAGACGGCGTGGCGCGGGATGCGCCGCGTCCAGTCCGGCCGCACGCAGAACTACGCGCTGACCATGGCGGCCGGCGTTTTCGGATTCGTCTGCCTCTACCTCCTCCTGAGATGAAGAAGGGCGCCGCATGAACGGACTCCTCTCGCTGCTCATCTTCCTGCCGGTCGTGGGGACCCTCGCGGTCTTCCTCGTGCCGCGCGAGAAGACGGGTGTCATCCGCTGGGTCGCGACGCTCTTCACGGGCGCCGAGTTCCTCCTCTCCCTGCCGCTCTGGACGCACACGGGGTTCCGGACATCGGGCGACTTCTTCTTCCGCGAGACGCACGACTGGATCCCGTCACTCGGCTCGAAGTACGCGCTCGGCGTGGACGGGATCGCGGCGCTCCTCATCCTCCTGACGACGCTCCTCTCCTTCATCTCGGTGTACTCGTCGTTCACCGCGATCACGAAGCGCGAGAAGGAGTACTACGCGTTCCTCCTCCTCCTCGAGACGGGGATGGTCGGCGTCTTCTGCGCGCTCGACTTCTTCCTCTTCTACGTGTTCTGGGAGGTCATGCTCGTCCCGATGTACTTCCTGATCGGGGTCTGGGGCGGGCCGCGCAAGCTCTACGCCGCGATCAAGTTCTTCCTCTACACGCTCGCGGGCTCCGTCGTCATGCTGCTCGCGATCATCGCCCTCTACTTCTTCAACACGTCGGGCTTCCTCTGGTGGAAGGGCCTCGGCAACGCGCCGTCGTTCGACATCGTCCACTTCCAGGCGATCGCGGCCCAGATCCCGCCGGACCTCCAGATCTGGCTCTTCTGGGCGTTCTTCATCGGGTTCGCGATCAAGGTGCCGATGTTCCCGTTCCACACGTGGCTGCCCGACGCGCACGTCGAGGCGCCGACGGCGGGATCCGTGATCCTCGCCGGCGTCCTCCTCAAGATGGGGACGTACGGGTTCCTGCGGTTCTCGCTCCCGATCTGCCCGGGCGCGTCGCGGACGTCGTGGGTGCAGCTCACGGTCGTCGTGCTGTCGATCGTCGGCATCGTCTACGGCTCGATGGTCGCGATGGTCCAGAAGGACATGAAGAAGCTCGTCGCGTACTCGTCCGTGGCGCACCTCGGCTTCGTCATGCTCGGGCTCTTCGCGCTCAACAACGCGGGCATCCAGGGCGGCATCCTCCAGTCGATCAACCACGGGCTCTCGACGGGCGGGCTCTTCCTCCTCGTCGGGATCGTGTACGAGCGCACGCACACCCGCATGATCGCGGACTACGGCGGCCTGTCGGGCGTCATGCCGGTCTACGCGATGCTCTTCATGGTCGTCCTCCTCGCGTCGATCGGCCTGCCGCTCCTGAACGGGTTCGTCGGCGAGTTCACGATCCTGACGGGCGCGTTCCTCGCGAACTGGCGCTGGGCCGCCTGGGCCAGCCTCGGCGTCATCCTCGGCGCCGCCTACATGCTCTGGCTCTACCAGCGCGTGTTCTTCGGCGAGCTCACGAACGAGAAGAACAAGGGGCTCCAGGACGTCAACCTCCGCGAGATCCTGACGCTCGCGCCCCTCATCGTCCTGTGCTTCTGGATCGGCCTCTACCCGAAGCCGTTCTTCGAGATGACGGCCAAGTCGGCCGAGAAGATCGTCGTGGCCGTGAACCCGCCGCCGCGTTCGGAGTCGGCGCCGCGACTCGCGGCCGCCGCCCCGGCTCCGGTGCCGGCCGCCGCGGCTCCCGTCGCCGGAGCGAAGTAAGCGATGCCGTTCGCCGCCGCAGACACGCTCCTCATCCTGCCGGAGCTGTTCCTCACGGCGGCGGGACTCGTCCTGCTGCTCGCGGCGACGACGGGCGGCCGCGAACGCGAGCGGACGATCGCGCTCGGTGCGATCGGCTCCCTCCTCGTGACGGGGCTGCTCCTCGCCGTCTCGGCCTCGACCGCGAAGGCGCTTCCGCAGTCCGCGTTCGGGGGCATGTTCGTCCTCGACCGCTTCAGCCTCTTCTTCAAGGTCCTCATGCTCGCCGTCGCGATCGTGACGATCCTCTACTCGCTGCGGTTCGTCGGCGCCTCGCCGTATCCGTCGGGCGAGTACTACGGCCTCATCCTCTTCGCGACCGTCGGGATGCTCTTCATGGCGTCCGGGACGCACCTCGTGTCCATCGTCGTGGCGCTCGAGCTCATGGCCCTCTCGCAGTACGTCCTCGCGGGCTACTTCAAGCGCGAGACGAAGTCGCTGGAGGCCGCCGCGAAGTACTTCGTCCTCGGCGCGTTCTCGTCGGGCGTCCTCCTCTACGGAGTCTCGCTCGTGTACGGCGCGACCGGCACGCTGTCGCTCGCGGGGATCGCGAAGGCCCTTGGCGCCGCGCCGGCGACGCCGCTCCTCGTCGTCGGGATCATCCTCGTCGCGTCCGGCATGTTCTTCAAGATCGCGTCGGCGCCCTTCCACGTCTGGGCGCCGGACGTTTACGAGGGCGCGCCCACCCCGATCTCCGCGTTCTTCGCCGTCGGGCCGAAGCTCGCGGCGTACTCGATCTTCGCGCGCATCTTCTTCGCGGGGTTCGGCCCGCGCGCGGGCGACTGGACCGCGATCGTCGCGGCGTCGGCCGCGCTCACGATGGTCGTCGGGAACGTCGGCGCCCTGCAGCAGACGAACGTCAAGCGCCTGCTCGGGTACTCGTCGATCGGCCACGCCGGCTACGCTCTGCTCGGCCTCCTCGCGTACGGCGACGCGACCGGCTTCGGCCTCTGGTCGATCCTCGTCTACCTCCTCGCCTACGCGCTCATGAACCTCGGGGCGTTCGGCCTCGTGATCCTCCTCGAGGCGAAGGGCTACGCGGGGGAGAGCGTCGACGACTTCAACGGCCTCTCGAAGAAGAACCCGTGGGCCGCGGCCGCGATGCTCGTGTTCCTCCTCTCGCTGGCCGGCATCCCGCCGACCGCCGGTTTCGTCGGGAAGTACATGCTCTTCTCGGCCGCGATGAAGGCGGGCTGGTTCTGGCTGTCGCTCCTCGCGGTCCTCATGTCGGCCGTGTCGCTCTTCTACTATTTCCGGATCGCGCGGGCGATGTACCTCGTGGACGGCGAGGGCGAGCTCCACTGGCGCGAGGAGCCCGCCGTGTCGACCGCGATCGCGATCTGCGCGGCCGGGACGCTCGCGATGGGCATCCTTCCGGGGCCGTTCGTCGCGTTCGTGAAGACCTGTCTCCTCCGGTGAGCCGGTCCGTGTCCGGATGAGCGACCCCGCCGGCCCTGGAAAGAACGCCGGCCCGGGTGGCGACGCCGGTTCCAGGCGCTACTTCGCGGACGTCCTCACGTTCGGCTGGGTCCTCCCCGCCGCGATCGCGGCGGGCGCGGGGCTCGGGTGGGTCCTCGACCGGGTCTTCGGCCTGTATCCCGTCCTCACGGCCGTCCTCGGAGTCGTGGGGCTCGCGGCGGGCCTCCGGCAGATCTACCGCGAGTCCGAGGTCCTCTCCCGGGACGGCAAGGGGCCCGGAAATGGCCCCGGCTGAGGGGCACGAAGCCCGAGACCGGCCCGGCCGGCCCCTGTTCCGGACGGCCGTCGCACTGGCCCTGCTCGCGGCCTCCGCGACCGCCGCGACGGGCCGTTTCCGGCCCGCGCTCGCCTTGACTCTGGGGGCCGCCGTGGCTATCGTCTCGGCGCTCTGGCTGTCGGATCTCTTCGGTCGCCTCGCGGCGCCCGAGCGAAGTACGCCAGCTCGAATCGACTGGAAACTCGGGCTCAAGGCCGTTCTCCGGTACGCCCTGCTCGGGACCGCCCTCTGGGCGTCCGTTCAGGCGTTTCCGGCCGACGTCCCGTGGCTTCTCGGAGGTCTCTCGACGGTCGTCGCCGCGGCGGTGATCGACGGGATCCTCGGCGAGGCGCGCGAGCGTCGGAAGGGGACGGGCTCGGCCCGCTGAAGGCGGAAACGACGACGTGCACCACGAACACTCGGTCTTCTTCGGGATCTTCAACGCGCTGCTGACCCGAATCCTCGGGCCGGTCGACGGCGCTCCCGCGTGGTGGAAGAACGGCGTCGACCTCTTCGGCTTTCACCTCGCCGGCGTCGCGCCGCGCGGCGAGCACGGCGAGCTCCTCGGCTGGATTCCCGACCACGTCGCGATGACGGTCGTCGTCTTCCTGTTCTGCTCTCTCTTCTTCTTCTGGGCCTCGCGGAGCTTCCGGAAGGAGGCGCCGGGACCCCTGCAGAACGTCATCGAGGTCTTCGTCGACTTCCTGCGCGGCGTCATCAGGGAGAACATCGCCCACGGGGAGCACTACCTCCCGATCGTCGGGGCGTTCTTCTTCTTCATCTTCTTCAGCAACATCTGCGGCCTCTTCTGGTTCCTCCAGCCGCCGACGGCGAACCTCTCCGTGACGTTCGCGCTCTCGATCACGTGCTTTTTCGTCTTCAACGCGGAAGGGATCAAGGAGCACGGGTTCTTCGGCTATCTCAAGCACTTCCTGGGGCCGATGCTCGCGCTCGCGCCGCTGATGTTCCTCATCGAGATGATCGGGAACTTCGCGCGCGCCCTTTCGCTGTCGATGCGTCTCTTCGGCAACATCTACGGCGAGCACACGGCGAACAGCATCTTCACGGGCCTCGTCCCGATCGTCGTCCCCTGGCCGATGATGGCCCTCGGGATCTTCGGGGCGCTGCTGCAGGCCTACGTGTTCACGCTCCTGACAACCGTCTATCTGGGCGGCGCGACCGCCCACGAGCACTGATTCAGGATTTCCCATCTCGAAAGGAGTCTCGCAATGTTCAAGAAGCTCATGACCGCGGGCGCCCTCGGGGCGCTCGCGCTCGCTCTCCCCGACGTCGCGTTCGCCCAGGAGGCGGCCAAGGCCGCGACCTCCGGCGGCGCCGGCTGGGGCCACCTCTCCGCCGCGATCGCGATCGCGATCGCGGCGGCCGCGGGCGCGCTCTCCCAGGGCAAGACGGCCGTCGCGGCCTGCGACGGCATCGCCCGCAATCCGGGCGCGGCCGGCCAGATCCGGGGCCAGGCCTTCCTCGGCCTCGTCCTGATCGAGTCCCTCGTCATTTACGCACTCGTCATCGCGTTCGTCATCAACGGCAAGTAAGTCGTTCCCGTCCAGGGAGTTCGCGGCCCCGGGAGACCGGGGCCGCCGCATTTCGGGGATGCCGGGAAAGCCGCCTGAAACCGGCGCACGTATTGCTAGGTGGAAGAGGGTGCGCTCGATGGCATTTCTGACCCCCAACAAGAAGACGGCCTCCCCGGGAGCGTGGGATTTCAAGAGCGGCGAGCTGCCGTTCGCGGACGCGCTCTACGGCGCCGCGCTGCGCCTCACGCGCAACCGGCAGGACGCCGAGGACCTCCTCCAGGAGACGTACCTGAAGGCGTTCTCCCACTACGAAGGCTTCACCGAGGGGACGAATCTCAAGGCGTGGCTCTTCCGCATCCTCAAGAACGCGTTCATCAACGGCTACCGGCACGCGAAGGCCGGACCGAAGGAGGTCGACCTCGGCGCCGGCGGCGACGACGCCCTCGATGCCGCCGGGGCGGCGGCCCGCGGCGCCTCGAACCCCGGCCCAGAGGAGGAGCTCGTCGCCTCCACGATGGACGGCCCGGTGGCCGCCGCCCTCGGGGCCCTGCCCGAGGATTTCCGCCTCGTGGTCGAGCTCGTCGACCTGCAGGACTTCTCGTACCGCGAGGTCGCCGACATCCTCGAGATCCCTCTCGGCACGGTCATGTCCCGGCTCTATCGGGGGCGCCGTCTCCTCGAGTCCGCCCTCCTCGAGTACGGCCGCCGGCGGAATTACCTCGGGGAAGGGGAGCCCTCGCGGACGCGCCAGCCGGCGCCTTCGGACAAGACCGTCCAGCTGTCGGAATATCGCAAGCGGCGCTGACGTTACAGCCCACCGGCGGGAAGAGCGCCCCAGACGATGGATTGCCGGACGGCCAGCCTCCTCATCGAGGCCTACCACGACGACGAGCTCGAGCTCGTCGACGCGGCTCACCTCCTCGCGCATTTCGACGTGTGCCCGCAGTGCCGCGGGCGCTGCGACGAGGCGGCCCGCCTGCGCGACACGGTCCGCACGGGCCGTCCCGTGGACCGCTGTCCCGAGGAGCTCGCCCGACGCCTCGCGCGCTGCGTCGACCTGCCCGGGCGCTCGCGCGGGCGCTCGCTCAGGCCCGTCGTCGTCGCCTTCGCAGGCGGTTGCGGTCTCCTCGTCGGGTGGGCCGCGGGGCATTACGTCCCCGCCCGCGGCGGCAGCGCCCTCGCGCTCGCGAGCCAGAGCCGGACGTTCGGCGCCGACGTCTTCTGCCTGCGGTGCGCGCTCCACGCGCTCCTCCCCGGCGCCGTGTCGGAGGACGGCCCGCACCGGCCCGTCCTGAGGACCGCGGACGGGAGGTTCTGGGTCGTGAATCCGGGAAGCGCGGCGCGCGCCGGGTTCGGGGAGACCGGGCCGGGGCCCCGCCACGTCGTCGTGACGGCCGCGCTGGACGAGCGCACGGGCGTCGCGGACGTGTCGGCGGTCTCGGACGCGCCGGGCACCGCGAGCCCGCGGCCCGCCGCGCACTGAGGCGCGCGGACGCGCCGTGCGCGTCAGCCGGTCGTCGCCGGCGGGTCCAGCCTCTTCTCGAAGACGATGCGCTCGCGCGCCCCGCTTCCGACCGGAAACGCCTCGAGGCCCGCGACGCGGAACCCGTACAGCCAGTAGAGGCGGCAGGCGGCCGGCGAGACCGCGAACGCGTGCGCGCGGAGGAGGTTCCGGCCGCGCTGGCGGCAGGCCTCGATCCCGCGGAAGAGGAGCTCGCGGCCGATCCCGGACCCGCGGAGCGCTCCGTCCACGGCGAGCCACGTGAACAGCGCCGTTTCGCCCGACCCGCCGCCGGGGACGACGAGGACGACGCCGACGACGCGCCCGTCCGATTCGGCCGTCACGCACACGTCCCGGGCCGGGTCGAAGATGACGGCCGCGGCCTCGGCCTCCCGGAGGAACGGCTCGTCCGCCGGCGTGTCGAATTCCTCCTGGAGGACGCGGGCGACGAGCGGAGCGAGCGCCGGCAGGTCCGCGGCGTCGCGCTCGCGGTAGAGCACCTCGCGCGCGGGGCCCGTCACATCCTCTCCGGGATCGGGACGCCGAGGACCCCGAGCACGTCCGCGAGGTGGTCCGAGACGACCTGGAGCGCCGCCCGGCGGGCACGGCGCCGCGCCTCGTCCTTCTCCTGGGAGATCGGATGCGTGTGGTAGAGGTGGTGGAAGGCGGCGGCGACCGCGAGCGCGTGGCGGACGAGGAGCGACACCTCGAGCGTCTCGGCGACCTTCTCGAACGTGTCGAGCGTTCGCGAGCACGTCCGCACGACGTCCCACAGGCCGTCGTCGAGAGTGTCGAGCGGCAGCGCCTCGACGGCGGCGGTCTCGGCGGCGTCGAGCCGGCCCGCGAGGCCCGTCTCCTCGAGCTTGCGGAAGATGTTCGCGGCGCGCACGGCCGCGTACTGCAGGTACGGCCCCGTGTCGCCCTCGAAGGCGAGCGCCTCGTCGAAGTCGAACGCGATGATCTTGTTGCGGGAGAAGCGCGTCATGTAGACGCGCAGCGCGCCGACGGCGATCGACTCGGCACGCCCGGGCTCGGACCGCTCGCCCGCCGAGCGCGCCTCGATCTGGTCGCGCGCCTTGTCGACGAGGCGGTCGAGGAGGTCGTCGGCCTTCACGCCGAGCCCCTTGCGGCCCGACATCTCGACGAAGGGCCGCGCCCGGTCCTCGTCCGCGAGCTCGACGCCGAGCGCCTCGGCGGAGGCCGGCGTGAGCGCGACCATCTCGTAGGCGAAGTGGACCGACCGGTCCGCGGCCTCGGGGAAGCCCGCGCGGCGGACCGCCTCCTTGACGACCTTCTGGGGATAGGACTGGCGGACGTCGATCACGTTGATGACGCCCGTGCCGTTCCCGAACGTGCCGCGGACGGACGGGTCGGCGCCCTCGGCGTCGTGGCGCGTCCGGTAGAGCGGCGAGACGCCGTCCGAGGCGTGGAACTCCGGGCTGCCGTCGACGTCCACGTAGGGCACGGGCTCGTACTCGAAGTCGATGCCGAGGACGCCGAGCTTCCAGAGCTGGTACGCGACGTCCTTGCCGGTGTACGTGACGGTTCCGTTCGAGCGGACGAGGACCTTGTCCGCGTCCTCCATGCCCTCGAACTCGGCCGCGCCCTCGAGCGGCATGACCCAGCAGCCCGCGTTCTTGCCCTCGGTCTCGAGCCGTGCCGCGCCCGCGGCCTTCAGGCGCTCGAACGCGGCGACCCAGAACTTCCGCCCGAGGATGTCGCTCTCGCGGGGAAGGAGGTCGTAGTCGACGCCGATGCGCTCCATCGTGAGGAGGTGGCAGCGCACGACGGCCTCCGCGAGCCGGGCGGCGAGCGCCGCGGTGGCCTTCTCCCCGGGCGTCTGGTCGTGTCCCGTCGCGGCCCCCTCGATCGCGTGCAGCGTGTCGCGACGCGCCGCCTCGAGGTCGGGATCGGCCGCGTAGCTCTTCCCCACGAGCGCGTAGAGGTCCCACGCGAGGTCGCCGAGCCGCCGGCCCGGCACGCCCGGCGCGTCGTGCGGGAAGGCCTCGAGGATCTCGCGGATCTCCTCCCCCAGCGCCGCGGCGCGCTTGCCGTCGACGAGCGCGCCGGGATGCTCGAGCGCGACGACGACGTCCGCGACCTGCACGCCCGTGTCGTCCAGGTAGTTCTGGACCTCGACGCGCCGCCCGAGGCGGCGGAAGGTCCTCACGAGGACGTCGCCGAGGACGGCGTTTCGCAGGTGGCCGATGTGGGCCGCCTTGTTCGGGTTGATGTTCGTGTGCTCGACGATGAGCTTGTCGGCGGTTTCGGTTCCGGCCGGAGCAGGCGCTCCGTGCGTAGACGCGGGCTCGTGCGCGTCCTCGAGCATCGCCCGGAGCACCTTCGGGCGGTCCACGAAGAAGTTCAGGTAGCCGCCGCCCTCGACGGAGCGCTTCACGACGACGTCCGGCAGGACGAGCGCCGGCGCGAGCTCCTCGGCGATCTTGCGCGGAGGGCGCTTGAGCACCTTCGCGAGCTCGAAGGCGACGGGGCAGGCGAGGTCGCCCAGCTCGACCTTCGGCGGCGTCTCGAGGACGAGCCGCGGGGGCTCGACCCCGAACGTCTTCAGGCAGGCGTCGACGATCGCGCGCTCGAGCGCGCTCTTCAGGCCGGCGAGCATGGCGGCGGCGATTCTCGCACGTCGTAAGATCGCGCCCGTGAGCGGGGCCGTGACGCGTGGAGTTTTCGTGCGCGTCGCGCCGGAGCGGGCGTTCGAGGCGTTCGTGAGGGTCTCCGAGGTCCTCTCCTGGCTCGCGGACGGCGCCGTGATCGGGGCGCGGCCGGGCGGCAACTGGGCGCTCGGCTGGTACGCGGACCCCGACTCGGACGCCGGCTACAGCTCGATGGGCCGGATCGAGACGTTCGAGCCCGGGCGCGCGCTCGTCGTCTCGAACCTGGTCTTCTCGAGCCCGGAAGGGGCGTCCTTCGGCCCGATGCGCCTCGTCATCACGTTCGAGGCCGTGGAAGAAGGGACGGACGTGACCGTCGTGCAGGAGGGGATCGAGGAAGGGCCGGTGTGGGACTCCTACCGCGACCAGCTCGGTCCCGGCTGGGAGCGGATGCTCGGCGACCTCAAGGTCTGGCTCGAGGACGGCAGGAAGCTTCCGGGGCGCTGAAAAGGAAGCGCGGGGGGCCGGAGGCCCCCCGCGCGTGCCGTCGGCGAACCGATGCGGCCTAGAAAGTGACGAGGAACGTGAGTTGGAGCGTCCGCGGTCCGGCGTAGTTGGCCGACGACGTGGCCTTGCCGTAGTTGGCGTTGTCCGTGGCGGACGCGGAGATCTTCGTCTGGGTGTTGGTGAGGTTGAAGACGTCCAGCTTGGCGCCCAGGTTGACCTCGCTGAACAGCCTGAAGTCGGCCTGGAAGGCGAGGTTCGAGTAGAACTGGCTCGGGAAGCGGTCGGATCCGCGCGGGGTGGTGAACTGTATGTACGAAGTGTTGGCGAGGCTCCGGGTCACCTGCCGCTGGTACGTGTTGCCGGAGCGCCAGCCGAGGGAGAGGCCGGGCGTCAGCGTGACCTTGCCGAGGTTCCAGGTGTACGCCCCGTATCCCTTGATGTCGTGCGTCCGGTCGTACGAAGCGATGCCGTACTTGTTCGCCGAGTTGATCGTGAAGCCGCTGATGCCGGTGGTCGTGAAGTTGTCGTAATAGTCGCCCAGTGCGCTCGCGAAATCAGCGAACTGGTTCCCCTCGGAACGGCTGAGCGTGTAGGAGGCGTAAGCCGACCAGTTGTGGTCGAAGCGCTTGTCGATCACGAGCTCGAGGCCCCGGTAGCGGCGCTTGGCCTCGTCCAGGTTCACGTAGTCGACCGTCCGGACCGACGTCGAGGTGTTGAGCGTCCGGACGTCGTCGACGAGGTTCTTCCACGTCCGGTAGGTGCCCTTCAGCGAGACGCCGATCACGCGCCCGAACCGCTGTTCGACGCCTACCGTGAAGTCCTCGGAGTAGCTGGGCCCCAGGCTGGAGTTGATGGGCGTGTTGTTCCCGCCCTGCTCGTTCCGGCCGTTGAACACGTAGCTGCCGGTGGCCGGGTCGTAGATCTCGTCGGTGTAGTTCGTTTGCTGCGGCACCCCGGCATACCCATCCGAGAAGCTCTGGATGAGCGACTGATAGAAGCGTCCGTAGTTGGCCATGGCCAGCGTGGTGCCAGAGCCGGTCACGTCGTATTTCGCCGACAGGCGCGGTGAAATGACCGTCTTGTCGAACGTGGTCTTCCCGATGTCGCTCTTGCCCGTCTGGCTGTCGACGCGGAAGCCGATGTTCAGGAAGAGCCGGCCGAGCTCCATCTTGTCGAGGAGATAGAAGCCCCAGATGGTCCCCTTGGACACGGAGTCCTGGGCCGGATCGAAGAGTTGGCGTTCGTTCGGCACGAACTGGCGAGTGTTCGGGTCGAAGGTGTCGTCGTAGTAGACGGCGTTGCTGGGGTACGCGAAGGAAGACTCGGACTTGAGGTACTGGTAATCGACCCCGACCTTGAAGTTGTGGTTGAACCCCCCGAGCTGCTTGTAGAAGTTGAGCGCGAGGTTGGCCTGCGTGCGCGGGCGCTCGACGAAGCCGTCAAACGTGGCGCCGTTGTAGTAGTACCCGGTGTCCAGGCCGTAGTGCGGGGCCTGCGCCTGGGTCGTGGAGACCTTGGCGCCGCCGAAGGTGTAGAAGGGAAGCGTCGGGTTGGTCGTGAACTGGTTCACGTCGATCCGGCTCGTCGAGGTGCCGACGGTGGCCTCCCCGGAGAGGGAGGGCGAGAAGACGCCGGTCCACGTGGCGCGGAACGTCTTGCCGCCCTGCTCCTGCGCGGTGAGGGACTCGCGTTCGGCAGTGACGGTCGTGCCCCAATAGTCGTTGCGGACGATGCCCGTGAAGGGATCGCCGTTCCCGGCGACCTCGAGGGTGTGGCTCGACGAGATCTGCCAGGTGACCTTCGCCTGCCACAGAGTGATCTTCCGGCTCTGCTGGAACTCCTGGCCGAGGGCCGTCTGCTGGGCCGGCGTCGTCGTCGGGGTGTACTCGTAGGCACCGAAGAACCAGAGGTGGTCTCTCACGAAGAAGCCGCCCAGCGTGCCGGAGTACGACTTCTGCAATTCGTCGAAGATCGTCCTCTGCGTGCCCTTGCCCGTCACCTCGTTGATGCCGCTGTTCTGGGCGTTCCAGTTGTCATTCGTGAGGAGGAGCTTGACCGACCCGTGAAAGTCGTTGCCGCCGCTCTTCGTCACGACGGACACGACGCCGCCGGAGGCGCGGCCGTACTCGGCCGAGAAGCCGCCCGTGTTGACGGCGACCTCCTGCATCGCCTCGTAGTTGAAGTTCTGCCCGAACGTCCCCGTCGCCGTGTCCGTGCTGTCGATGCCGTCGAAGAGGAAGACGTTGTTGCTCCCGAGCGCGCCGCGCACGTTCGAGTTCCCCGCGGGGCCCGTCACGCCCGGCGCGAGCTGCATCACCGACTGGTACTGCCGGGCGACGGCCAGCTTCTGGGTGAAGGTCTGGTTGATGTTGGCGCCCTGCGTCGTGTTCGTCTTGTCGACGACGGGAAGCTCGGCCGATACCGAGACGGCCTCGGTCACCGTGGAGAGCTTCAGCGTCGCATTGAACTCCGAGTTATGGTCGGTTTCGACCAGGACGACCGAAGAGACCGGCTGAAAGCCGGAGAGAACGATGTCGATTTTGTAGCTGGTGGGCGGGAGGAGCCGGATCAGGTAGGTGCCGTTCGTGTCCGTAACGGTCGTCCGGACGAAGCCGGTCTTCACCCCCCTGGCGGTGATCTGCGCGCCCGGGAGGGGGCCTCCGTTGGCGTCCTTGATGACGCCTCCGATGGAGCCCGTCTGCGTGCCGTCGGCCCAGGCCGGCCCCGTCAGGGTGAGAGCGACGACAACGAAGAGCAGGAACGAGACAGTTCTTTGGCGCATCGAACGACCTCCTCCAATGTCCCGTAGGGACGAAAAAGGGAATCCAGGGACGAATACGATTCTTGGATTGATTCTGAGAGGTCGGGCCGGCGCCCACATTGATGCTTATGCATCAATCGTGAAAACTGAGCACGCATGCCGTTGCAGGCCGTTGGGATCAAGATGCAGGAATCCGGACGGGGTCCGGTTTCCCGGTCACTTCCGTTGTTGTCAGACGCCGTTCTTTGGGGTATTCCATCTTTCAAGATGAGAACCATGTCTCGCCTCGCCGCCATCCTTCTTTCGATGTCGATGCTCCCCGTCCGTGCCGCCGGTCTCGAGCGGTACAAGGACTGGAAGCAAGTCCCCCGAGTTCACCTTTCTCGCGACCGACGCCGAGCAGAAGGAGTGGAAGAAGGTCACGACGGACGACGAGGCCGACAAGTTCGTCCAGCTCTTCTGGGCCAAGCGCGACCCCGACCTCAAGACGCCCGTCAACGAGTACAAGATCGCCTTCGACCAGCGCGTCAAGGAGGCCGACCAGCTCTTCGGGATGCCGCGCCTGCGCGGCGCCCTGACCGAGCGCGGGAAGGCGTACCTCCTGATCGGCGCCCCGAAGACCCTCCACCGGGAGGCCGGGACGAAGCCCCAGCCGCTGTCGGCCCCGGGCGCGGCGAACATCCCGCCGCCGAACGATCCCGGCACGTCGATCGGGGAGTCGATCGTGACGATGATCTGGGACGCCGAGCACCTTCCGGAATGGGCGAAGGTGAAGTCGCTGACGGCGCAGTTCGTCGTCGAGCAGTCCAGCGACTACGCCGTCGGCGGCGAGGTCAAGCGCCTCGAGACGAACGCGCGGACGGTGCTCGTGAAGAATCCGGACCTCAAGGAGGCGCCGCACTACCGGACGGCCGCCGAGCTCGAGGCCGAGCGCCAGGCCGCGCTCGCCGCCGAGGCCGAGGCCCGCAAGGGCCCCGTCCTGACGGCGGGGATCCGGGCTTCGCTCGAGGGACTCGCCGAGAACACGGCGCTCCTGTCGGTCGTCCCCCTCGCCGGAGGGGAGACGGACGACACGCGCATCCAGGCGCAGGTCTTCCTGCCGGCGTCGGTGGGCGAGCCGCCGGCCGAGAGCCGCCTCGCCTTCCTCGTGCGCGACAAGGACGGCAAGGACGCGGCTCGCTCCGAGGAGGCGACGGCGTTCGAGCCGGCGGCCGGCGGCCGCTACGCGAGCCGCTGGTTCTCGGTGCCGCCGGGCGACTACACGGTCGCGGCCGGCGTCTTCGACACGGCCGGCAAGCTCCTCGCCGGGGCGAAGAAGACCGTGACGGTCGGCCCCGCGCCGACCGACTTCGCGATCTCGCCCCTCGTGATCGCCGCCTCGTTCTTCCCGGTCCCGAAGCCGCGTCCCGAGGACGCCTACACCTTCGCGGGCCACCGCTTCATCTCGAAGGACGGGCACCTCGACCCGACGGACGGCCTGTCCTTCGTCTTCCGCGTCTACAACCCGGCCGTCGACCCGGCGACGAAGTCGGTGAGCCTCTCGCGCACCGTGAAGCTCCGCCAGAAGGGTGCCGTGTGGATGGACCTCCCCCAGCCGCAGGACCCGCCGATCCCGGTCCCGGAGCGCAAGGAGGGCGCGAAGGGAATGCTGACGGTCGACGTCTCGGCGGCCGTGATCGAGACGCGCCTCGGCGACTACCTCAGGAAGCCGGGCGAGTACGAGATCAAGGTGGCCGTGACGGACAACGTCTCGAAGAAGAAGGCCGAGTCCACGGCCACGTTCGTCGTGACGGGGACGCTGCCCGCGAAGAAGTAGGCGGGACGGGGCTCAGAAGCGCGGGTCGCGCGGGAATCGGCGCTTCGCCTCGCGCCGCATCTCGCGCTTCGCCCTTGGGGTCCTCGGTGACGCGGAACGTCCTCATCGCGAGGAGGAACGACTCGGGCGTGGGCTGGTGGACGACGAGCTGGATCAGCGTCCGGCGCGCGTCCTCCCGCCGTCCGGCGCTCGCGTAGAGCGCCGAAAGGGAGACGCGCGCGTCGAGGCGGTCCGGGTAGAGGCGGATCTCCTCGAGGAACTCCTTCTCCGCTTCCGGCGCCCGGCCCTGCCGCGCCAGGACGTCGCCGCGGAGCATGTGGAGCCCGGACTGGACGAGCTTGTCGCCGGCGGAGAGGGCCGTCGCCTCGTCGGACCACTTCTGCGGCCGAGGCGAGGTCGTTCCGCGTGACCGCGATGTGGCCGAGGACGAGCGCCCCGCGCACCTTCGTCCGGCCCGAGCCCTTCTCGTACGCGGCGCGGGCCGCGGGCTCGGCGGCGGCGAGGTCTCCCTTCCCGAGGTAGCCGCGGGCCGCGATGTCCTCCGCGTCGGGGTCTCCGAGCGCGCGCAGCGCCTCGGCGTGATTCAGGGCCTCGTCCCACTTCCCGAGCTGCAGGCAGAGGTTCGCGACCTCGCGCAGGTACGGCGTCCGGGCCGCCTCGGGGGCGAGGTCGACGGTCTTCTTGAGGGCCGAGAGCGCCTCTTCGGGCTTCCCGAGCTGGATGAGGGCCTTCGAGTCCATGTCCCAGACGTCGAGCATCCGGGGGTTCTGCGCGAGGAGCTTCGTGAAGACCGCGTGCGCCTTCGCGGCGTTGCCCGCCGTGAACTCGCCGAGGCCCATCCGCAGCTCCTCGAAGGTCTTGATCCGGTCCTTCGGGTCGTCGAGACCTCCCGCGTTGGCGCTCGACGGGCCCGCGCTCAGGTAGCCGAGCGAGGCGAGCTTCTTCCGCGCCTCGGGGTCGAGGTCGCCGGCCGACTCGTACGCCGGCTTGCGCTTCGCCATCTCGACGAGCATCGGCCGGAGGGCATCCGGCTTCTGCGCGTAGAGGTTCGTCTTCTCGCCCGGATCGGCGGTGACGTCGTAGATCTCGGCCTTCGGGGCGTCGATGTAGTGCCACCGGCCGTCGTAGAGCGACGTGAGGTCGCTCCAGCCGAAATGGATCCTCGGGAAGAACGTCTCGGAGAGGATGCGGCGCGCGGGGGCGCCGGGCGGATCGAGCAGGGACCGCGTCCCCTCGGGCCGCTTGAAGCCCGGCACGCCGGCGCCCTCGGCGATCGTCGTGAAGACGTCGGACAGGGCGGCCGGGTCGGAATCGGTCTCTCCCGCGCGCCGGTTGCCGGGGAGCTTCACGAAGAGCGGCACCTGGAGGGACTCGCGGTAGAGGAACATCCCGTGCTCGGACTCTCCGTGGTCGCCGAGGCCCTCGCCGTGGTCCGAGAGGAAGACGATCACGGCCCGGTCGTAGAGGCCCCGCGCCCTCAGGAACGCCACGAACTTCCCGACGATCGCGTCCGCCTCCGCGATCTCGCCGTCGTAGGGCTGCGCCGCGTAGCGCGTCTTGAACGGCTCCGGCGGCTCGTACGGCGTGTGGGGCTCGTAGAGGTGGAGGAAGGCGAAGAACCTGCCGTTCGTCGGACGCGCCGCGAGCCAGGTCTCGAGCCTCTCCTCGGTCTCCGGCCCCGCGCGCTGGACCCTGCCGAGCGCGGCCGCCCCCTCCGCCGGATCGACGGCGTCGTCGTAGAAGTCGAAGCCGCGCGAGATCCCGCTCGCGGCCCCCTTCAGGACGAAGCACGAGACGGCGCCGCCGGTCTCGTAGCCGGCCTTCTTCAGGAGCTCGGCGAGCGTCGGGACGTCCGCCTTGAGGCGGTAGCCGAGGTTGTCGTGGATGCCGTGCGCGGAGGGCTCGCGGCCCGTGAAGATCGACGCGTGCGACGGGAGCGTGAGCGGGACGTGCGAGAAGGCGTGCGCGAAGAGGATCGAGTCCTTCCGCAGCGCGTCGAGGGCGGGGGTCTCGACGCCCGTGTAGCCGTACGCCGGGAGGTGGTCCGAGCGGAGCGTGTCGACGCTCACGAGGAAGACGGGGGCGCCGGAGAACGCTTCGGCCTTCGGTCCGCGCCGGCAGCCGGCGGCTCCGAGGATGAAGACGAGGCCGAGAGCGCTCGCGGCGGCGCCGTGCCTTCCGGTTCGGGTTCGCATCGGCCGAGGGTAACCCAGGAGGGGCAAAGAAAAGGAGCCGGGCCGAAGCCCGGCTCCCCGAAAGACAGGCGAGCGAAACCTAGAAGCGGACGCCGCCCGTGAGAAGGAACGTGCGGGGCTGCTGCCAGCCCGCCACGCTCGTGACCTTGCCCGAAGCTCGGGCCGTAGTTCCAGTTCGCGGTCGGGTTCGTCGTGTTCCGCGGGCCCTGGACGGGCGTCGTCGTGAAGGGGTTGAACGGGAGGTAGCCCGTCGTGGTCGGTCGCCGTCTGGACCGTCTGGTTGACGGCGATGGCGCCCTGGTTGTTGAAGACGTTGAGGACCTGCGGCTGGATGAAGAGCTCGACGGTGTTGAAGAGCCGGATCGTCCACGTGAGCGAGAGGTCCGTGCGCTTGATGTCGTCCGTCCGGAACGCGTCGCGCGCGGTGTAGTAGTACGTGGACGTCGCCGGCCGCTGCTGGTACCCCGGGTTCGTCACGTAGGTGGACGCGCGGACCGTGCCCACGGCGCCGTACGGGGCGCCCGTGTCGTAGCCCTGGATGAGGCCGAGGTTGAAGTTGCCCATCGCCTTCGGGATGAACGGGAGGTCGGCCGACGCGATGACGCGGATCCGGTGCCGCTGGTCCGAGGCCATGGAGCCGTACGGAGCGTTCCAGCTCATCTGCTTGTACTCCGGGTAGGACTCGGTCGCGTTCGTGACCGCGCCGGAGTTCCCGGCCTCGGCGTCGAAGTTGCCGAGCGTGTGCGACCACGTCCAGTTGCCGCCGACGGTGAGCCAGTTCCAGCGGTACTGGAACTGCGTCTGGAGGCCCGTGTAGTTGCGCTCGACGCTGTTCGTGTTGTTGATGAGGCCGAAGTCCAGCTTGTTGCCCGTCGGGGTCGTCACGAAGCCCGTCGACGTGTTGATGACGAGGTTGTAGAAGTCGTGGAACTCGCGGCGGACGAAGTCGGCGCGGTACGAGAACCGCGAGCCGATGTTGCCCGTCAGGCCGACCGTGTACTCCTTCGCGTACGGCGACTTGATCGTCCCGTCGATCGCCCGGTTCAGGCCGGGGATGCTCGCGCCGCCGAGCGGGATCTTGCACGTCGCGAGGTCGGGGCAGCCCTGCGCGAAGAACCAGTCGAAGACCTGCTGGATCGCCGCCTGGGGCGAGACCGGGGGCTGCGTGCCCGGCGCGACGCCCACGTTGATCGGCTGCGCGCCGAAGCCCTGGTAGTACCAGAAGAACGTCGCGGGCTGGCCGCCGGCCGAGGTGCTGTCCTGGATCGAGTCCTGCAGGCCGCCGACGTAGTGCGCGTAGCTCGCGCCCACGCGGACGGTGCCCTTGCCCGTCACGTCCCAGTTCACCGCGAGGCGCGGGCTCCAGGCCGCGTCGTCCGCCGTCGTCGCGCCGACGCTGTTCTTGGCGTCGTTCTTGTCGTAGCGGACGCCGAGGTTGAACGACAGGCGGTCGTTGAGGCGCCACTGGTCGTTCAGGAAGACGGAGTTCGTCTTCGTGTCCGTGCCCTGCGTGAGCTGGAAGATCGGCGTGTAGTAGACGTAGTTCGTGCCGTCGTTGTTGATGACGGGGTAGATGGTGCCGTTGTAGTTGATCGTGCTCGTGTGGAAGATGCGGTAGTTGCTGCCGGACTGGTAGTTGTTCGCCGTCCGGATGCCCTTGAACGTGTCGTAGCCGAGCACGATGTTGTGCGAGCCGAGAGAGCCCGTCGAGAGGAAGTACGTGCCCTTGACGAGGATGTCCTCGTTGTCGCGCTTCTCGGGGCCGCACACGCCGCAGAACGTCGGCGCGTTCCACCGGGCGTTGCCGCGCGAACGGTCGCGCATGAGCGTGCCGTTGATGATGTCCGTGAAGGTGGACCCCGAGTTCTCGAACGTGAAGTGGCGGTTCGAGTACATGCCCTCGAGGAACAGGTTCGACGTCAGGACGCCGTTGTAGGCGACCGTGAGCGTGTCCTGCGGGAGCTCGCGCTGCACGAAGCTGGCCGTGTCCAGGATGACGCCGAAGACGTTGTTGCCTTCCTTGCTGCGTGATGCTCAGGTAGGAGCCGGTGATCGTGTGGTTCGGGAGCGGCGTGATCGTGAGCTTGCCCGAGTAGCGCTTCTCGTCGAGCGAGTTCGTGAAGGGGATTCCTGCGTAGCCGCCGACGGGCGTCTGGCCGGTCACCTTCGCGTCCGCGAAGGTCGTCGCGGCCGTGCCCGTCTTCGCGGAGCGGTAGGAGCCGAAGAACCAGATGTGGTCCTTCCAGAACGGCCCGCCGAGGGTCGCCTCGTAGCGCTCGTGCAGGTCCTGGACGCGCGTCTCCTTCGAGGGCGACACCGCGCTCCACGCGTCGTTCGACGAGCGTCGTCCGGAACGAGCCCGAGAACGAGTTGCCGCCGGACTTCGTCACCGTGTTGATGACGCCGCCCTGGAACCGGCCGTACTCGGCCGAGATCCCGTTCACGTTCGTGGTCGTCTCCTGGATCGCGTCCTCGACGAAGAGGTTGTTCGGCGTCGCGCGGATGTTGTCCGTGATGACGGCGCCGTCGACCGTGTAGAGGTTGTCGAACGTCGGCGCGCCGCCGATCGTGAGGGCGTTGCCGAGGCTCACGACCGGGATGACGCCCGAGGCGAGCTGCGAGGCCTGGACGATCGTGCGCGTGTTCGGCAGGGTGTTCGCGAGGTCGTTCGTGATCGTCGTCGAGGCCTGCGTCGTCGTCGAGACGATGTCGGACTTCGCCGTGACGACGGCGCTCGCCTGGACGCCCGAGAGCGTCATGTTCACGTCGAGGGCGGACGGCTGGCCCGCCGTCACCTTGACCGTCTTCGTGAGGGACTCGAAGCCCTGGAGCGTGAAGGTCGACCGTGTACTCGCCCGGCGGGAGCGCCTGGAACGTGAAGCCGCCGTTGGCGGACGTCACGGTCGTGCGCGTTCCCTGCAGGTTCGGCGACTTGATCGTGATCGTCACGCCGGGCAGACCGGCGTTCTCGTTCTCGACCTTCCCGGTGAGGTTGCCCGTCGTGGAGCTCTGGCCCATCGCGCTCGTCGCACCGACGACGACCACGAGGACGAGAGCCAGGAGCCCGAGGATCCTGTTCTTCGTCATGCTGTTTCCTTCCTCCTCCGATTGAAAAGAATGGGATTGAACTGGGACGAAAATCTTCGTCCCGCCCGGCGAGGGCCATCGAGAGATGGATCTCGCACGGTCGGGACAGCCTTCGGACTTTGATTCGCGTCGCGAGTCTAGCACTCCGCGTGCCGTGTTCAACCCGGAAAGAGCGGGATCGATCCCACTGCACCATCAGGACTTCGTGACGGGAAGTCCCGATGCCCGGGACGAGCCCGAAACGGCGAACGGGATCACGCTCCAATTTTCGGGATCCGGCACCCGGCCGAGGTCGACGTCGGACTCCCGGGCGGCGCGGGTGGTCCTGTATAGTCGAGAGTTGGCGCGCCTCGCGAGAGGCGTACGACCGAAACCGCGCGCCGCGCGCTGGAGTCGTCATGAAGCTTTCGATCCCCCGCCTCGCCGTCCTCGCCCTGCTCGTCTCGATGGCCTCTCCGGCCGTCGCCGCGCTCGACAAGCACAAGGACTGGGACAAGTCCCCCGAGTGGCAGCTCCTCGCGACCGACGCCGAGAAGAAGGAATGGAAGAAGGTCTCGACCGACGAGGACGCCGAGAAGTTCATCGCGCTCTTCTGGGCGAAGCGCGACCCGGACCTCAAGACTCCGCGCAACGAGTTCCGGGAGCGCTTCGAGGCCCTCGTGAAGGCGGCCGACGAGCGCTTCGCCCTCGGCCGCAAGCGCGGGGCCCTCACGGAGCGCGGCAAGGCCCTCATCCTGATCGGCCCGCCGCAGGAGATCACCGCGAAGGCCACGTCCTCCGCGGACGCGCCGTTCGGCGGGACGACGGGCGCCGGCGGCGTGACGGGCTCGGGCGGCGGAGCCGCGATGCTCTACACGTTCATCTACGACAAGGCGCACCTCCCGCCGTGGTCCGACGTCCAGTCCCAGGAGATCAAGTTCATCGTCGACGTCGGCCTCGGGACCGAGTCCCTCATCGACATGGGGCCCGCGAAGCGGCTCGAGAACAAGGCCGCGCAGATGGCCCTCGTGACGCCCGACCTCAAGGTGCTCCCCGTCTACAAGACGCGCGAGCAGGCCGAGGCCGAGCAGAAGGCCGCCGTCGAGGCCGCGAAGGGTCCGGCCCTCGGGCCCGCCTCGCGGGCCGCGATCGACGGCCTCCCGAAGGAGCCGTTCGGCGCGCTCGCCCTGCTCCCGCTCGCGTACCGCGACGGCGCCACGATGCTGCACGTGCAGATCTACGCTCCCGCCTCCGCGGTCGGAACGGGGCAGGGCGTCCGGCTCGCGATCGTGGCGCGTGCCGCGGACGGAAGCGAGGCCGCGCGGGTCGACGAGGACGCGAAGCTCCTCAAGACGCGCGCCGATTTCTTCGCGGACCGTGCCCTGCACGTCCTCCCGGGCGACTACGACGTCGCCGCGGTCCTCCTGGACGCCTCCGGCAAGGTCCTCGTCTCGGGGCGCCGGCCCGTGACGGTCCCGGCGCTCCCGACGGAATTCGCGGCCTCGCCGGTCGTCATCGCCGTGAACGACTTCCCGACGGACGCCCCGAAGCCGGACGACCCGTTCACGTTCTCGGCCCGCCGGTTCGTCGTGAAGGGCGACGGGAAGCTCGACGCGACCGACGGCCTCTCCTACGCCGTGCGGATCTACAACCCGCCGGTGGACCCCGTCTCCCGCACGATGACGCTCAAGCGCACGATCAAGCTCAAGCCGAAGGGCCAGCCGCCGATCGACGTCCCGACGCCTCCCGAGGAGCCGCAGAAGGTGCCGGATCAGAAGGAAGCGGGCGCCCTCATCATCGACCTCGCGGGCGGCGTGATCGAGTCGAACCTCGGCCAGTACCTCAAGCCGAACGACTACGAGCTGCGGATCACGATCCAGGACCCGGTCTCGCAGAAGAAGCTCGACCTCGTCGCGCCGTTCACGGTCGTCGGCACCGCCGCTCCCGCGCCGGCGCCCGCCCCGCCCAAGAAGAAGGGGTGAGCCTTGACGTGGGAACCCGTCATGACGGGTTCCCACCTTCACTCGACCCGCACGCTCGTCGAGCCCACGCCGACCCGGTTCGTGGCGACGTCCCGCACGGTCGCCACGAACCGCAGGTTGCCGGTCCGCGACTTGAACTCGCCGCGGTAGACGAACGGCTCCTTCGCGGCCGCGGCGAGGGCGTCCGGCGTCACGACGATCTCCTGCGTCTCGGTGACGGGCGTCGAGCGCGCGCCGGTGTCCTCCACGGCCGCGAGGCCGATCTCGACGACGGCCCTCTTCCTGCCGCCGTCGTCGAGGAACGTGAGCGAGGAGACGGGGACCACGACGGTGAACGGGACGAGCCGCCGCCCGATCCCCCCGCCCTTCTTCGGCGCGTCCGTGCGGAGGGCCACGGCGAAGTCGCCGGAGGCGTCCGGCGTGATGAGCGCCATCTCGAGGCGGTCCCGGGCCGCCTGCGCCGCCGTGAGGGGCGCGAAGCCGCGCCGCGTGCGCAGCGTGACGCCGGGCCGCGTCGTCGTGACCGTCACGTCGTGCAGGGGCTTTTTCGCGTCGAGGGACGCGAGGGTCACGCCGACGGCGTAGTAGCTGGCCGACTCGCGGTAGATGCCGTCCAGGGAGGGCGCGAACGTGTTGCGGTTCTCGACGAGGACCCCGCCCGTCTCGTCCGCGAAGCCCGCGAGGATGTCGCGGCGGTTCGCGTTCGCGAGAAACGGGTCGATCCCGGGCGGATCCGACTCCGTCGCGTCCACGCCCGTCGCGAGACCCAGCGCGTCGAGGGAGTGGATCGTGATCCCGGCGCGGTTCGCGGCCTCGAGGACGGCCCGGTACTGGGGCGTCACGTCGTAGTCGAACTGGTTGAGCGCCGTGCCGCCGAGGGACTGCGAGAAGCTCTGGCCCGGGCGCAGCTCCATCCCGTGCGAGACGTACAGGAGGACGCGCTTGCCCGAGCGCGCCCCGAGGGCCTCCACGGACCGGCGGAACTCCTCGAGGGTCCCCTTGTCGCGCGCGAAGGCCTGCGCGCCCCAGTTCCGGATGATCGAGTCGCGTGCGCTCTGGCCGCGGGGAGAGAACGGCGAATAGCGGCGGGCCTCCTGGATCGACTGGCGGTACTGGCTGTCCCAGTACAGCCCGCGCGGCGCCGCCTTCTCGAGCCTCGAGAGGCCGCCGAGGAGGTCCTCCTTCGAGCTCGTGAACGGGACCTGGACGCGCGTCGAGACGTTGTAGGCGAGGATCGCCATGGAGTCGGACGGCGAGAGCCGCGTCACGAAGTCGCGCAGCCCCTCGATGACGCGCTTTCGCTCGACCGGCATGAGGTGCTCGTCGTCGAAGAAGGCGAGGAACTGCCGCGGCACCCAGCGCGACGCGCCCGCGCGCGTCGTCTCGAGGATGACGTCCGGAGAGGCCGTCGCGAGGTCCGGGCCGTGGACCTGTCCGGAGGAGATGCGGGCGAAGTAGTCGGGCGCGTAGGGCCTGCCGTCCACGACGACCGTGACGTCGTCCCTTCTCGAGGTCGGTGACCGGCTCGCCGCCCTTGCCGGTCGCGACGACGTCGAGGTCCATCACCGTCACGTCCACGGCCGCGCGCACCCCTTCCCGGAGCGCCGGCACGGTCGCGGGCTGCTGCGCCGCGGCGGCCGCGGCGAGGGCGGCGCTCAGGAGAGCGGCGAGGGCGGCGCCGGGGCGCCGGAGTCGGTCGGCAGGGGTCATCGGGGCACCTCGAGGAAGGGCGTCAGAGCGAGAGGATCTCGCGCAGCATCGACGCGTCGCGGGCGACGAGTTCGGGAAGGTCGGCGCGCGCCGAGAGCGCGACGACCTGGTCCGTGAGCTTGGGGTCCTCGCTCGTCCACTCGTGTCCGATCTGCTCCGACGGAGCGATTTGCCGGGCGAGAAAGATCAGCTGTTCGGCGGCGGGGCTGCGCGACGCGACCCGTCCGCTCGAGCCGAGGACGTCCTCGACGGCCTGCGGGAGATTCAACTTCCGCGCCAGCACCCGGCCGGCCGCGGACCGGAACCGCGAGAGCGCCCCGATCCGGATCGGGCCGGGCGGGAACGGCACGGAGATCAACAACTTGAGGAGCTCGTAGCTCCCGAGCGGCTCGAGGAGGCCGAGGGTGTACGCCTCCTCGCGCGGGATGTCCGTCCCTTCGGCGAGATGGGAGGCGGCCACTGCGGTGGACAGCGCGGCGCGGCGGATCACGCGCTCCATCTTCTCCTCGGACGGGACCTTCGGCGACGCCGGGTCGGCGAGGAGGCCCGCGAAACGGTTGAGCGCGGCCGCTCCGATCGCGCCCGCGGCCTCGCGGGACGTCCGGACGAGCTCGCCGGGCTCCGTGCGCAGGGCGTTCGCGAGGTAGAGGAGGTCGATCGTCAGGAAGGGATCGAGCGCGGCGATCTGGACGATGCGCTCGGGATCGCCGCCCTCGTCGAGCGCGCCCTTGAGCATGACGGCCGTGTCGTCGTACACGGGGAAGAGGCGCGCCGGCTCGCGGAGGCGCTTGTGGACGCGGTTCGCGAACGACGTGAAGCCCTGGAACGACTCCTTCAGCGTGGCCGGGGAGGGCGACTCGCCGGGCAGGCCCTCGAGGATCTCCCAGAACATCGCGGCGAGGGCGTCGGCCTTGAACTCGCGCTCCCAGCGCGCGCCCGTCTCGTCCGACCCGGTCGCGGTGCCGACGTTCACGCGCGAGTCGTCCACGGACTTCGCTCCGTGGAAGGCGAGGACCTGCCCGCGGAGCGAGAGGTGGATCCGGATCAGGTCCTCGATCTTGAAGAGAGGGTCGAACTCGAAGGACGCGCCCGCCCAGTGGAAGAGGTCGAGCAGGACCTTCATCGCGAGACCCTCGACCGCCTCGGCCAGCTTCTCGCGGGGGAGGAGGTTGCGCTCGAGGATGAGGCGGGTCAGGTTCCGGCCCGTCGCGAAGCTCTCGGCGAGCAGCTCGAAGACGACCGGCTCGGACAGGACCTTGCGGCGCGTCAGGAAGACGCCGAGCCGCTCGTGCGGCAGGGACGACGACACGAAGACGATCGCGCCGCCCTTGAGGTCGATCGTCCGCACGACCTCGCCGCGCCAGACCGTGACGCGCCCCGACAGGGCGTTGATCTCGAGCCACTGCAGGAGGTCGGCGAGTGAAAAGGTGTCGAGGTTGCCGCTGAGCGTGCGTGCCACGAGTTCGCCAATCTTGACACGAACGCGAGCGCCGCGGCCGGAGCCGGTCTCAGGACCCGGTGCGGAGGAGGCGGGAGGCCTTCTGGAGGGAGATGAGCTCGCGCGCGTCCTTCTGGAAGACGGCGTCGCCGTAGCCCTGTTTCGAGATGAAGCGGTACTGGAGCTCCTGGAACGGCAGGCCCTTCGGGATGCGGTCCTGGCGGTAGTACCAGATCTCGACGTCGCCCTCGATGTCGCCGGGCGTCACGTAGCCGCGGGACGTCGTCGGGACGCGCACGATCGCGGCCCCGCCCGAGGCGGCCGTGACGATCTGGGGCGCCGTCGTCTTGAGATACGTCATCGGGTCCTCGGACCGCAGGAGCGGTGACCGGCCGACGTAGGAAGGAGGCCCGAGGACGAGCAGGACGCGGCCGCGGTCCGAGAGCGAGCCGCGCACGGTCTCGGTCGAGAAGTGCGCCTCCGCGTACTGGACGCGGCGGTAGAACTCCACCTCGTACTCGTTCTCGGGAGTCGCGGCGACGGGGTCGAACCTCTTCCAGAACCGGTACACCCACTCCCGGCGGGATGCGTCGTCGGGAAGGGCCGCGAACTCCTTCTTCTCCGGCTCGGTCAGGAGGAAGCGGACCGCGGTCGTCGGCCACGACGGGTCGCCCGTGTACTGGGGGATCGTCCCCTCGTCCGGCAGGGTCGAGGCGATGCCGGCGAGACCGGCCTCGGGCGGCGGCGCGGGATTGCGCCGCTCGGCCTCGGTTCGCTGGGCGTCGAAGAAGATGCAGTAGCTCTTCGGGTACGCGCCGGGATCGATCGTCGCCGCGGGCTGGTATTCGAAGTAGCGGGCGAGCTCCTCGCGGGCGCGCGCCTCGTCCTTCTTCGCCCACGCGACCGCGGCCGAGTAGAAGTAGTAGGCCGGAAGGATCTTCGGCAGGACCGGCTCGCGCTCGGGCGCGGCGGCGAGCTCGAGGATGCGCTTGAGCGCGGCGTCCGCGTCGTCCCAGCGCTTCTCGTGGTAGGCCTTCTTCGTCTCGAGGAGGGCGAGGAGCAGCGGGTCGTTCGCCGCGCGCGACGTGGTCCCGGCAAGCAGTGCCGCGAGGAGGAGCGCCGGGAGTCGACGGAGGGCCACTTGGGAACCTCGGGCGGAGAAGCTTAGCATCGGGCCCATGAGCGATTCCAGCGTCACGACGACCTCCGGCCTCCCCGTGAAGGCGGCCTACGGCCCCGGGGACGTGCCCGCGGGGTGGGATCCCGGAAGGCCGGGCGTCCCGCCGTTCACCCGGGGCACGCTGCCCGGCGGCTACCGGACGAAGCTGTGGACGATGCGCCAGTACGCGGGTTTCTCGAGCGCGAAGGAGTCCAACCGCCGCTACCGCTTCCTCCTCGAGCGGGGCCAGAGCGGCCTGTCCGTCGCGTTCGACCTGCCGACGCAGATCGGCTACGACTCGGACCACACGCTCGCGCGCGGCGAGGTCGGCAAGGTCGGCGTCCCGATCGCGTCGCTCGAGGACATGGAGACGCTCCTCGACGGGATTCCGCTCGATGCCGTGTCGATCTCGATGACGATCAACGCGACCGCCTCGATCCTCCTCTCGCTCCTCCTCGCCGTCGCGAAGGGGCGCGGCACGCCGTGGGCGAGGCTCTCCGGGACGATCCAGAACGACATCCTCAAGGAGTACGCGGCGCGCGGCACGTACGCCTTCCCGCCGAAGCCGTCGATGAGGCTCGTGACGGACGTCTTCGCGTTCTGCCAGGAGGAAGTGCCGCGCTGGAACACGATCTCGATCTCCGGCTACCACATCCGCGAGGCGGGATCGACCGCCGTGCAGGAGGTCGCCTTCACGCTCGCGGACGGCCTCGAGTACCTGAGGGCGGCGCGGGAGGCGGGCCTCGACCCCTCCCGGATCGCTCCGCGGCTCTCCTTCTTCTTCAACGTCCACAACGACTTCCTCGAGGAGATCGCGAAGTTCCGCGCGGCCCGGACGCTCTGGGCGCGCCTCGTGGGCGAGCGCTTCGGCGTGACGGATCCGCGCGCCTGTGCCCTGCGCTTCCACACGCAGACCGCGGGCTCGACGCTGACGGCGCAGCAGCCCGAGGTGAACGTCGTCCGCGTCGCGATCCAGGCGCTCGCGGCCGTGCTGGGCGGCACGCAGTCGCTCCACACGAACGGAAAGGACGAGGCCCTCTCGCTGCCGACCGAGGACTCGGCGCTCCTCGCGCTGAGGACGCAGCAGGTCATCGCGCACGAGACCGGCGTCGCCCGCGTCGCGGACCCGCTCGGAGGCTCGTGGGCCGTCGAGGCCCTCACGGCGGGCATCGTCGCGGAGGCCGACGCGCTCATCCGCCGCATCGACGGGATGGGCGGCGCCCTCAAGGCGATCGAGGCGGGGTTCTACCAGCGCGAGATCCAGGACGCCGCGTACCGCGCGCAGCGCGCGATCGAGGACAAGGAGCAGATCGTCGTCGGCGTGAACGACTTCACGGTGGCCGAGGAGCGGCCCATCCCGACGCTCGTGATCGACCCGGCCGTGGAGGCGGATCAGGTCGCCCGGCTCCGGGCGCTCCGGGCGCGGCGCGACGCGGCGGCCACCGCGCGGCTGCGCGCCGGCGTCGAGGACGCGGCGCGCGAGGGGCGCAACCTCATGCCGCCGATCGTCGAGGCCGTTTCGGGGCTCGTGACGCTCGGGGAGGTCGTGGACTCGCTGCGCTCCGTCTTCGGCGAGCACCGCGAGAGCGCCGGCTGGTAACGTCCGCGGGCACCACGAATCGCGTCAAACCGGCATTTTTGGCCGTGTTTGTTCGTGCGACCGCGGTCAAACCCGCATGGCAAGCCGACTTGAGCCTGTGTAATTCGACCGGAGGCGCAATCCATGCGGCCTCGCGCGGTCTTTACGCGGGCCTCGCATCGTAAACCGCAAATTTCGCAATGGTTTGGCTCCTGCACAGGGATTCGTGCAGGATTTGTGAAGGCCGTGAGAAGCGCGGGTCCGCCGACTTTTGCACACCGCAATTCACAGGGGAACGCACAGATCCTCTGAGGATCTCCGCAACGCGTTGGAACTCAACCGCTTGACGAGCCCTCGCCGCCTTCCGGAAAGGGCAGCTTCCGCTCGGCGGGCGCGACTCCGGGCTCGAAGCAGCGACGGCAGCGGGCCTCGTAGAGACCCGCCGCGCCGACCACGACGCGCTCGGTCGACTCCACGAGGCGCTGCGTGCGGCTCGCGGGCTGACCGCAGCGGACGCAGATCGCCCGCGTCTTCGTGATCTCCTCGGCCGCCGCCATGAGGGCCGGCATCGGGTCGAACGGGCGCCCGAGGTAGTCCTGGTCGAGGCCCGCGACGATGACGCGCTTGCCGAGGTCCGCCAGGCGCGAGGCGACCTCCACGATCCCGGCGTCGAAGAACTGGGCCTCGTCGATCCCGACCACTTCCGTCCGCGCGTCGGTCCGCGCGAGGACGTCGGCCGAGCTCGCGACGGCGACCGCGACGAGGCGCAGGCCGCCGTGCGAGACGACCTCCATCTCCGCGTAGCGGTCGTCGATCGTCGGCTTGAAGGCCTGGACGCGGCGGCGCGCGATCTGGGCGCGCGTGAGGCGGCGGATGAGCTCCTCGGACTTGCCCGAGAACATCGAGCCGCAGATGACTTCGATCGAACCGATTCCGGGGGTCATCATTCAGGAGTTCCTGCGCGTGGCCTTCGGCCGCGCGGAAGAGGAAGTAGAAGAGGAGATTTTCTTAGAAGGCGCGTGAGGGGGTCGCGCCGGCGGCACGGCCGCTGCCGCGCCGGAGGCGTCCGAGAGTTTCTTCGAGTGCGCGTTCACGGCCTTCGCAGCCGCAACCCGTCGCGCCGCGCCTGTTGACTGTGCCCTCTTCACCTTCAAAGAAATCTCTCTCTTCTCTTTCTTCTTTTTCTTTTCTCTTTCTTCTTTCGTCTCCACACCGATCTTCGGGCAGATGTCGGCGAGGGTGCAGAGGTCGCACTTCGGCCGCTGCGAGGTGCAGATCCGGCGTCCGTGGAGGATGAGGGCGTGGCTGATCCAGGTCCATCGGTCCTTCGGAACGGTCCGGTTGAGGTCCTGCTCGGCCTTCACGGGGTCGACGTTCCTCGTCCACCCGAGGCGCCGCGCGAGGCGGCCGACGTGCGTGTCGACGACGACGCCGTCGGGCGCGTTCCAGACGTTCCCGAGGACGACGTTCGCCGTCTTGCGGCCGACGCCGGGCAGGGCGTGGAGCTCGGCCATCGTGCGCGGGACCTCGCCGCCGTGCTTGGCGACGAGCGCTTTCGCCATCCCGCGGAGCGACTTCGCCTTCGCATTGAAGAAGCCCGTCGACCGGATCACGTCCTCCAGGACGCCCGGAGGCGCCGCGGCGAGTGCGGCCGCGTCGGGAAAGCGGCGGAACAGCTCGGGCGTCACCATGTTGACGCGCGCGTCCGTGCACTGCGCCGAGAGGATCGTCGCGGCCAGGAGCTCGAGTGGGCTCCCGAAGTCGAGGGAGCAGCTCGCGTCCCCGTAGAGATGCTCGAGGCGCGCGAGCGTTTCGGGGACGGGAGCGGAGCGGGATTTCTTCGAAAGCATGAACGCGGAGAATATGCTAAGAATCGCGGGCCTTGAGACCCTCTCGCCGCATCGCTGACCTCCTGCCGCGCGCTCTCCTCGCCGCCTTTCTCATCGGATCCTCTTTCGCCGCCGCGGCCGACCGCGTCGTCGTCACGATCCTCGAGACGTCGGACCTCCACGGCCACCTTCTCCCGTGGGACTACCAGCGCGCCCGGCCGGCGGACGACGGCCTCGCCCGCGTCGCGTCGCGCGTCGCCGCGATCCGCAAGGAGACGCCGAACGTCCTCCTCCTCGACGCGGGCGACACGATCCAGGGCACGCCGATCGAGTTCCTGCACGCGAAGGATCCCTCGAAGGGCCCCGACCCGATGGCCGAGGCGATGAGCGCCCTGAAGTACGACGCCATGACGGTCGGGAACCACGAGTTCAACTTCGGCCTCGCGGTCCTGCGCAAGGCGCAGCGCGAATCCGCGTTTCCCTGGCTGTCGGCGAACACGCGAAACGCGGACGGCTCGGCGGCGTTCCCGGAGTACATCGTGAAGACGGTCGCGGGGATCCGCATCGGCGTCCTCGGCCTCACGACGCCGAACATCCCGAACTGGGAGCCCGAGAAGAACCGCGCCGGCCTGCGCTGGGAGGATCCCGTGCAGACGGCCGCCCGCCTCGTGCCCGTCCTGCGCGGGAAGGAGAAATGCGACTTCGTGGTCGCGCTCATCCACAGCGGCCCCGAGGTCGACCTGAAGACCGGCGAGCCAGACGGCACGGACGACGAGAACCGCGTCGCGGCGGTCTCGAAGGTGCCCGGGATCGACCTCCTGCTGACCGGTCACACGCACCGCCGGATTCCGCTGACGCGGCTGAACGGCGTCCCGATGATCCAGCCGGGCCGCTGGGGCGACGTCCTCGCCCGCGTGGACGTCACGTTCGAGAGGTCCGGCAGGACGAAGAAGGTCGCGGACCTCACCGCGGCGCTCCTGCCTTCGGACGAATCGGTGCCGACGGACCCCGTCATCGCCGCGATCGCCGCCCCGCACGACAAGGCGGCGCGCGCCTACATGGAGGAGGTCGTCGCGGTCGCGGACGACGACTTCCCGGGCGCCCGGGCCCGGCTCGAGGACACGGCCCTCCTCGACTTCGTGAACGGCACGATGCTCGAGGCGACCGGAGCGGACCTCTCGATGACGTCGCTTCTCCCCGGGCGGTTCGAGGGCTTCAGGAAGGGCCCGATCAGGGTCCGGAACGTCTACGCGCTGTACCCGTACGAGAACCAGCTCGTGGAGATCGAGATCGACGGGGCGACCCTGAAGGCCTGCCTCGAGCACGCGGCCGAGTTCTACGGCACGGCGCAGTGGGAGGACGGGAAGCTCGTCCTGAAGCCGAAGGAAGGGATGATCCCCTACAACTTCGACGTCGTGGAGGGTGCGACCTACCGGATCGACCCGACGGCGCCCGTCGGCGCGCGCGTGAAGGACCTCGCGTACAGGGGCCGGCCCGTGCAGCCGTCGGACCGCTTCACCCTCGCCGTGAACGCGTACCGCGCGCAGGGCTCGGGCGGATACAAGGCGCTCAAGGGCGCGAAGGTCGTCAAGGAAGTCCCCGACGAGATCCGCGAGCTCCTCATCGAGCGGCTCAAGAAGCTCGGCCACGTCCGCCCCGAGACCGACCACAACTGGGTCGTCGCGCCGGACGCCGTCTGGGCCCCCGAGGCGCCGCGGCGGGCGCCGGCGCCGTAAGCGCGAAAAAGCGCTCGGGCCGCACGCTCGAAACGCTCCCTGGCGGGAGGTCCCGCGCGTTCAGGCCGGCGCGACCAATGGGAGCCGGGGATAGTAGGTCCGGTACCTCGCGGCGTCCCGGGTGACGAGCGTGAGGCCCTCGACGAGGGCGTGGGCGCCGATGTAGAAGTCCGGCAGGGTCGAGGAGCGGGTTCCGCCGCGGCGCCGGTAGCGGAGAAAGGACTTCCCCGCGAGGAACGCCGCTTCCCAGGGGAGGGACCGCCTCTGGAAAGTCGATGGATCCAGTGCTTCGTCCAGGTCCTCGATCCGGTCGAATCCAACGGACACTTCGGCGTAGATCAGAGGGTTGACGAACAGCGTACCCTCGTCCGCGCATTTCGCGAGCGCCTCGGACGACCACGCGAGCCAGCCCCGGTCCTCCGTGAGGACATCCAGGAGGACGTTGCTGTCGACGAGGAAGCCTGGCACTCCTCACCCCGCGTCAGAGCCAGGATCTGATCCGTCGTCAGGCGGGAGCGGCTCCGCCCTCTCAGGCGGGCCACGACGGCGGCTCCCCGGCGAGACGCACCCGGAGACCTCCGGAGCCTCACGGAAGCGCCGACGACCTCGAAGACGACCTCGGTGTCCGGCAGGAGGCCGAGGCGTTCCCGGATCTCAAGCGGGATCGTGACCTGGCCCTTGGACGTGATGCGCATGAGTTCCTCCGTAAGAATCTTACCATTCTTACTCTTACGCGACGGGCGTGAGGAGCGCGCATACGTCGCCGCCGGGAAGAGATCCCGCGCCCGGCCCTACCGCGGCGGGAAGTCGAAGCTCCGGGTGATGTTGAAGCCGAAGTGGATGTTCTTGTCCGTGACGCCCCCGACGACGATCGGGTTCCCGTTCCGGTCGACCCCGGGCGTGGCTCCGTAGTCGCCGCCCATCATCTGGTCGACGGTGGACGCGATCGTGTTGCCGACGTAGAGCCCGAACCGGTGGTGGTACACGGCCTTCTCGATCAGCACCGCCCACTGGTAGGCGGGAGGCACGCTGACGTACGTGCCCGACGCGGGGTCGAACCCCTTCAGGTCGAGCGTCGACTTCGGGATGAACTCTCCCATGAGGGCGATGGTCTTCGTGATCTTGATCTGGGCGATCACGGGGACGTTCCAGACGTCCGTCTGGACCTGCGTGCGCTGGACGTAGGTGGGCGCGGCCGCGAGCGTCACGCGGTCCGCGATCGTGTACGAGACGAGGAGCTGCCCGAAGCCGCTCGTCTGCTTCTCGAGTCCGAGGCTCGGGAGGTACGTCGCCGTGAGCCAGTTCAGGCCCCCGCGGACGCCGACGCCGAGCGGAAGCTGCTTCGTCGGCCTGAGGAACGTGACCTTCGCCGCGAACTCGTAGTCGGCGTACGAGCGGGCGCGGTAGACCTGCACGGCGACGTTCTTGACCGGCACGTACTCGATGCCGAGGCCGATCTGGGCCGAGCCGTCGAGTCCCCAGAGGGAGCTGCCGCCCGAATCGATGACCGCCTCGTCGAAGCGGTGCGTGATGACGGCCTCGAAGACCCCCGGATCGTTCGTGAGGGGAGTGTTCGTGTTGATGAAGCGGTTTCCGACGTCCGTGGCGACTCCCTTGATTCCTTCCTGCGCCGCCGCCGAGGTCGCCAGAAAGAGAGTGGTCGCGGCGGCCACGAAGGCCGCCGCGCGGTGCCCGGGATGGACCATGGAGAAGCCCTCCTCGCGGCTACTGAGGTATCACGAGGGGGAGAACGGCGTCGGTGTCCTGGCTCACGCGATCGCGCCGCGCGAGGAGCGCGAGAACGGGCGCGCTCCCGTCCGCCGGCGCGACGTCGACGCGGCCCATGTCCGTCGTCTGTCCCGACGGCCACGCGGGGAGGTTGACGACGGCCTGCGGGGCGAGCGACACGGTCTGCGTGCCGGCCGCGGTCCCGTCCGCGGCCGTGAACGTCACGGTGACGGCGGCCGGGTCGAACCCCGCGTTCACGAGCTGGAGGGTCGACGAGAACGCGTCGTTCACCGTCGCCGCGAGGAACACGCCGCGCGAGCCGGGGGGCACGGCGCTTCCCGATTGCTCGCCCGCGACGCTCCAGAGGACGTTGCCGCCCGACGCCGCGGGCCGACGGTACGTCGCGAAGGACGCGACGTTCTGGTCCGACGAGAGGTCGAGCGCCCCCTGGGCGGCCGGGCCGGAGAGGTCGACCGTGACGACGGCGCCGGGCGGAACGGTGGCCGTCGCGAGAGCCTGGCTCGGAAGCGCGGGGGCGCCGGAGCCGACCGGGCGGAGCGAGATCGCGACGTGCGCCGGCGACGAGCCCGGGTTGAAGAGCTGCAGCGACGGCGTGATGCCGTTCCCGCGCACGAACCCGGGGAGCGTGGGCCAGAGGCCGACGTCGCCCGAGCGGAACGGCTCGAGCCGGACGGCGTCCCCGCTCACGGGGTCGTACGCGGTCCCGAAGAGGAGGACGGAGCCCTTCGTGACGGAGCAGACGATCCGCGCCGAGGGCAGCGCGGGCAGGCCGAAGGCGTCGAAGATCGTCGTGCCCTGCACGCGGTAGCCGCTCGGCCAGTCGAAGGGGAAGCTCGCCCGCGTCTGGCCGTCGGCGTCGACGATCGAGATCGTGCCCGTCGCGTCCGCCACGATGAAGACGCCGGCGTGCGTCCGGAAGGACGCGTCCGCGGGCGCGAAGAGGAACCCCGTGTCGCCTTCGATGATCGTCGACGTCCCGAGGACCGCGTTCGTCGCGGCCCCGAGGGTCCCGCCGCCCGCGGCCGGCGCGGAGACCCGGGACCAGACGAACGTGTCGGCCCCGCGGTCCGAGAGGATGCGCATCGAACCGAGCGCGCCGGGGGCGTTCATGTCCGTGCCGACGGTGTCGGTCTGGACGAACATCTTTCCCGCGTCGATCGCCTGCTGCGCCGCGGGCGCCCACCCGGCGATCCATCCGTCCGGAAGGAGCCGTTCGACCTGGTTCATCGTGTGGGTCGCGCCGGCCGTATCGGGCGTTCCCCGGTTCCACGTGACGATCTGGGTCTTCGTGCCGGCGCCCGGGCTTCCCTCCGAGGCGACGGGCAGATAGAGCTCGTCGGCCTGGACGAACGGAGGCGCCGAGAGGGCGCCGATGCTCGCGTTCGTCCCGAAGTAGATGCGGGCCCGCTTCTCGTCGACCGCGAGCCCCCACACGGGGTTGCCGCCCGAGGGCCCGACGATGCCACCGTCCGGGCCCTGGACGCCCGAGACGCTCCCGAGATACGAGAGGACCACCTGGTCGTCGACCTTGGTCAGGGTGGAATTCACGGCGGCGGTCGGGTACGTCGACTGGACGTAGGGCGTCACGTCGCCGGGCGTGAGCGTCTCGGTCGTCGGAACGGATCCCGACGGATCGAGGAAGCCGATCTGGCCCACCTGATCCGAGTAGACGATGCGGCCGCGGTACTCCTGCAGGTCGTAAGGGGCCGTGCCGGGGCCGGTCGAGAACAGATCGAGCGTGCCCGTGGCCTCGTCGAACCGGCCGATCTGCGACGAGTAGTAGAAGGAGATCCAGATCTTTCCCGAGAGGCGGACGATTTTCGCAGGGCCGTTCGCGTCGGCCGGCAGCAGCCACACGCGGGCCGTCGACATGTCCGGCGCCCAGCGGACGATCGAGTTGTAGACGAAGTCCGAGGACCACAGGGACCCGTCCGCGTCCACCCACGGATACGACAGGTAGAAGACGCTCGGAGTCGCCCAGTACAGGAAGGTCGGGACCGACGGGTCGAAGAGGGCCAGCAGTCCGCCCGTCTCGGGCAGCCAGAACTTTCCGTCCGGGCGCTTGATGAGAGACGTCGGCCGGCGCACCGCGTCCAGCCACTCGACGAGGGTGCCGTCCGAGGGGTTGAAGTGCGCGATCTTGAAGCCTCCGAGCTCCGTGATCCAGAACGTGCCGTCGGCGTCCTTGAGGAGCGAGCCCGGCGCCGTGTCCGTCGCGAACGTCCAGCGCGAGACGGTCGTGCGGTCGGGCGAGAGCCTGGCGAGCGCGTTGTCGGTTGCCGAGACGCTCCAGACCGTGCCGTCGGCGTCGAGAACGACGTTCGCGCCGTCGGTGTTGTGACCGTTCGGGAAGCCGTAGAGCGAGGAGCCCGCGGGCAGCGTCGTCGTCGCCGGGGTCGGCGTGGGGGTCGGCGTGGGCGTGGGCGTCGGCGTCTGGGCGCGCGCGCCGAGCGAGGCCGCGAGAAGGACGGCGGGCAGAACGCGAACGACGCGGACCGGCAGGAGGGGGACGTGCGGGTATGTCACGGCGCGCATTGTAGCGGCGCAGGATGCACGACCCGTTCCGCCCGGAGCGTCGATGAAAGAGGGCGATTTGACGGGCGAGACCCATCGGACGTAGCATTGCAATGTCGTCGCAGGGCGGCCTCGATCCGGCGAGCCAGCGGGCCCCGGATGCGGAGCCGAAGGGCCGGGTCCAATCCCGCCGCCGCCCGGCCACGCAGGATTCGACGCGCAGGGATCCCGTACGCCCCGAGGGGTGGTGCGGGTCCGGGCCGCGAGTCAGGGAAGTCCGTTGGTCCGTGAAGGGGCCAACCCCGGAGGACAGGTTGAGCGAAAACGATCCCAAGGACCGCGTCCTGACGGCGCCGGAGGGCGAAGCCCCCGGCGGCGAGCCCGAGGGCGATTTCGAGGCCGAAGCGGGCGACGGCGACGCGGGCGACGGCCCCGAGGGTCCGGAGGGCGGCGAGCTCGCCCCGCCGGGGGAGGCCGGCGCACCCGGATCGTTCGACCCGTTCCGCCGCCGCAGGCGCCGACGGCGCCGGCGCGGGCGCGGGCGCGGTCCCGGCGCCCCGGGCGCGGCCGGAGAGGGAGCCGCGGCCCCGGCCGGCGAGGCATCACCCGAGGCGCGCGGCCGCTACGCGGCTCCGCGCGTGGAGGCCCCGGTCGTCGGGAACCAGCCCAAGGTCGCCGTCACGGGCATCGTCCGGCTGCACGGCGATCACTCCGGGACGCTCGTGTCCGCCGAGACGTACTTCGGCGAGCGCGGCGACGCGTTCCTTCCGAAGTCCCTCGTCGAGTCGGAGGACCTCGAGGACGGCCTCCTCGTCGAGGCCGAGGCGGTCCAGAGGGGCGGCAAGGGCCCCATGGTCCAGAAGATCCTCGCGATCGAGGGACTCGACCCCGCCGAGTACCGCGGCAAGTACATCCAGTTCCACAAGGGCGTCTCGGTCGACCCGGACCGGCGCCTGCGCATGGAGACGGCGCCCGACGAGATCTCGGGCCGCGTCCTCGACCTCGTCGCGCCGATCGGGCGCGGTCAGCGCTGCCTCATCGTGGCGCCGCCCAAGGCCGGGAAGACGTTCCTCCTGAAGACGATGGCGAACGCGATCGCGAAGAACGATCCGGACGTGAAGATCTTCATGCTCCTCGTCGACGAGCGGCCCGAGGAAGTGACCGACATGCAGCGGTCCATCTCGGGCGAGGTCGTCGCGTCGCCCAGCGACCTGAACGCGGCGCACCACATCGCGGTGTCCGAGGCGTGCTTCGAGAGGGCCAAGCGGCTCGTCGAGATCGGCAAGGACGTCGTGATCTTCTGCGACTCGATCACGCGCATGAGCCGCGCGTACAACAACGAGCAGCGCGGCAGCGGCCGCATCCTGTCCGGCGGCATGGACGCCCGCACGATGGAGAAGCCGCGGCGCTTCTTCGGCGGCGCGCGCAACCACGAGGACGGCGGATCCCTGACGATCGTCGCGACGTGCCTCATCGACACGGGCAGCCGCATGGACGACGTGATCTTCGAGGAGTTCAAGGGCACCGGGAACAGCGAGATCATCCTCGACCGCGGCCTCTTCGACAGGCGCGTGTTCCCGTGCATCAACATCCCGGCGTCGGGCACGCGCAAGGAAGAGAAGCTCTACGACGCGGACGAGCTCCCGAAGATCCACAAGCTCCGCCGCGCCCTCTCCTCCGTGAAGCCGCAGGACGCGATGGAGCTGCTCCTCTCGAAGCTCGCGAAGACGAAGACGAACAAGGACTTCCTGAAGAGCATCCTCTGAGGACGAGGGAACGCGAGAGGGAGATGAGGGAAGATTTTCTTAGAGAGGTAGTGTGAAGCTTCGCCGCCGCGGGCTGCGGCGCATCGGTTGCCAGCGGCGCCGCGGGCACCTCTTGCCCTTCTAAGAAAGTCTTCGTCTGCTCTCATTCTATTCTTCCGGCGGAATGTAGAAGTCCGTCAGCCGCCGCATGACGTGGCGCGGGTCCTCCATGTGGAGGAAGCGCGAGGCGCCCGCGAATGACGATGCCCTCGGCGCCGGGGATGCCCCGCACGAGCGCGGACGGCGCACCGCAGGCGGTCCTTCGTCCTCGCGGTCGCCCGCGAGGATCGCCGTTCGCGCGCGGATCTCGCCGAGACGCTGCGGCCTGGCGCGGGCCCGCGTGAGGAGGGCGCTCGAGCGATCCTCCGGACACGCGCGCGGTCCCGTAGATGTCCTCGAGGTGCTCGAACGCGGTCTCGTGCTCGCGCGCGACGTCGAAGATCCGCGACGGGAGCCACATCTCGCGCGATCGCCCGGCGCGGGTCCCGCGCGCAGGCCGCGAGGAAGATCGCGGCGCGCCGCGCGCGTCTCGTCCGCTCCAGGCGTAACCCCTCGAGCGTGGGCGCGAGGAGCGCGAGCGACAGGGTCCGGTCCGGGAAGTCGAGCGCGAACTGGAGCGCGATCTCCGCGCCGTCGTCGTGCGTCGAGGACGTGGGCCTTCTCCGTCGAGAACCAGTCGAGGAGCGCGGCGATCTCGGCGGCCTCCTCGGCCAGCGGGAGCGGCTCGGCGGCGTCGCTCGACCGGCCGTGACCCCGGCGGTCGAAGCGGATCGCGCGGAAACCCGAGGAGATCGCGGTCGCCGGCGCCTCGAGGATGTCGAGGTTCGCGAACGAGCCGTGCAGGAGGACGACCGTCTCGCCCTCGCCGCCGACCTCGTAGTAGAGGCGACGCCCGCCCAGTCCCGCGTACGGCATGGCGGTCAGGCCGGTGCGGCCGCCTCCGCGCGCGGCGCGACGCGCCGCCCGCGCCGCCGCCGCCGCCGCTTCGCCGGCGCCGTGCCGGCGCCGGCGCCCTCGGGCGGCGGGGGCTCGGGCAGGTCTTCCCCGAAGCCGCCCTCGGGCGCGTCGAGGCCGAATGCCTCGCACGTCCAGAAATCGGCGGCGAAGAGGAGAGAAGAGGAAGAGATTTCGTCGAGTGAAGAGACCGGGGAGGGAGAAGAGGGGATTTCTCGAAAGAAGGGACCGAGGAGGGGACTCCATGAAGGTGGGTGGGGCGGGGGCCGCCGGCTCGCGCTCCGGGAGGAGGCTCCGGCTGTGCCGTCAGGCTCTTCCACCTTCGAAGGAATCTCCGGCGCCGGAGGCGCAATCTTCTCTTCCACCTTCAAAGAAATCTCCGGCGCCGCAGGCGCCGTCTTCTCTTCCTTTTTCACGGGCGTTTTCGACGGCGCCGCGGGCGCCGCGCCGGCGGGCGCGAACAGCTTGTCGTCCGCGAACTCGACCGGGATCTTCATCCCGATGAGCTTCTGGATCGCGTCGAGCGAGAAGACGTAATCCTCGTCCGCGAGGGAGATCGCCTTGCCGGTCCGCCCCGCGCGGGCCGTGCGGCCGATCCGGTGGACGTAGTCCTCCGGGTCCTGCGGGAGGTCCACGTTGATGACGTGCGTGACGCCCTCGATGTGGAGGCCGCGCGAGGCGACGTCCGTCGCGACGAGGAGCGGCAGCGTCCCGTTCTTGAAGTCGGCGAGGATCTTGAGGCGCCGCGCCTGCGGGATGTCGCCCGTGAGCGCCCCGATCTTCCAGCCGTGCCGCTCGAGCGTGCCGACGAGGCGCTCGGCGAAGCGCTTCGTGTTCACGAAGAGGAGCGTCCGGAGCGGTTCCCCGCGCGGGGCCGCGGCGGCCTCGCGGCGGAGGATTCCGAGGAGGAGCGGCATCTTCTCGCGCTGCGACACGTGGTAGAGGGCCTGCGTGACCCGGTCCGCCGTGACCTGCTCCGGCCGGATCTCGACCTTCACGGCGTCGTTGAGGTGCTCGTAGGCGAGCTCCATGACGCGCAGCGAGAGCGTCGCGGAGAACATCATCGAGTGGCGCCGGGAGGGAGGCGGGCAGCGCCGCAGGATGCGCCTGAGGTCGCGGATGAAGCCGAGGTCGAAGAGGCGGTCCGCCTCGTCGATCACGAGGGACTCGACCTCGCCGAAGGACGTCGCGCCCTGCTGCTCGTAGTCGAGGAGGCGGCCCGGCGTCCCGATCAGGAGGTCGCAGCCGGCGCGGAGCTGGTCGCGCTGCTTGACGTAGTCGATGCCGCCGAAGACCGTGACGATCTTCGGCTTCAGGAAGTGGCCGAGGGCCTTCGCGTCCTCCTGGATCTGGACGGCGAGCTCGCGGGTCGGGGCGACCGCGAGCGCCCGCGGGTACGGCGAGGGCTTCGGGCGCTTCGTCCGCGCGAGGCGCGTGAAGATGGCGATGAGGAACGCGGCCGTCTTCCCGGTGCCCGTCTGGGCCTGCGCCGCGACGTCCTTCCCCGCGAGGAGGAGCGGCAGCGTCGCGGCCTGAACGGGCGTCGCGCGGACGAATCCGCACGCGGCGATGCCCGCGCTCACGGCGTGGGGGAGCTTGAGATCGGCGAAGTAGACGTCGGTGAGGTGATCGCCGAATTTTCCGGGAGGGCCGGGCATCCAGCCGCGATTGTAGCGTCCGCGCCCCCCCGGGACCCCCGCGTATACTCGGACGAGTCGTGCCTCTCCGGGAACTGACCAAGCGGATCTTCCTCGGCAGGAGTCGGGACCCCCTCGATCCGCACGTCTTCCACCAGCTTTCGCTCGCCGCCTTTCTCGCGTGGGTGGGTCTGGGAGCGGACGGTCTCTCCTCGTCCTGCTACGGCCCCGAGGAGGCGTTCCACGCCCTCGGCACGCACACGCACCTGGCCATCTTCCTCGCCGCGGCCACCGCCGTCACGATCTTCGTGATCTCGGCGTCGTACTCGCAGATCATCGAGCTCTTCCCGACGGGCGGCGGCGGCTACCTCGTCGCGACCCGGCTCCTCGGCGAGAGCGCCGGGCTCGTCTCGGGCGCGGCCCTCGTCGTGGACTACGCCCTCACGATCGCGATGTCGGTGGCCGCGGGCGTCGCGGCGCTCTCCTCCGAGCCGATCGCCCGCGGCGTGCCGCCGGGCACCCGCCTCCTCGTCTCGGTCTTCATCGTCGTCGCCCTCATCGTCCTGAACCTGCGCGGGATGAAGGAGTCCGTCCAGGTCCTCCTCCCGATCTTCCTCGTGTTCCTCGCGACGCACGCCGCGATGCTCGCGTTCGGAATCGGCCGCCATGCGGCCGACGTGCCGCGTCTCGCGGCCGAGACGGTGAAGGACACGCGGGAGACGTGGTCGGCGCTCGGCGGGCTCGGGATGATCGCGCTCCTCCTGAAGGCGTTCTCGATGGGAGGCGGCACGTACACGGGCATCGAGGCGGTTTCGAACGGCCTCCAGATCCTCCGCGAGCCGCGCGTGAAGACGGGCAAGAGGACGATGCTCTACATGGCCGTGTCGCTGTCGATCACGGCCGGCGGGCTGCTCCTCTGCTACCTCCTCGCGAACGTGCGGCGGATCGAGGGACAGACGCTCAACGCCGTCCTCGTGAACAAGCTCGCGCCCGAGGCGTTCGGCCCGGGCGCCGCGGCAGCGGGCTTCGCGCTCGTCACGCTGATCTCGGAGGGCGCGCTCCTTTTCGTCGCGGCGCAGGCCGGCTTCCTCGACGGCCCGCGCGTCCTCGCGAACATGGCGATCGACTCCTGGATCCCGCACCGGTTCAGCCTGCTCTCCGAGCGGCTCGTGACGCAGAACGGAATCCTCGTCATGGGTCTTTCGGCGATCGGCATGCTCCTGTTCACGGGCGGCCGGGTGGACGTGATCGTCGTCATGTATTCGATCAACGTCTTCCTGACGTTCACCCTCTCGCAGCTCGGGATGTGCGTCCACTGGTGGCAGGCGCGGGGGACCGAGCCGTCGTGGGGGCGGCGTTTCGCGATCAACGGCTTCGGTCTCCTCCTGACGGGCGCGATCCTCCTCGTGACGGTCACGCTGAAATTCCGGGAAGGCGGCTGGGTCACGGTCGTGATCACGGGGTCCTTCATCGTCCTGTGCGTCCTCTGCCGCCGCCACTACCAGTCGGTCGGTCTCCTCATGAAGCGCGCGGACGACGTCCTCACGACGCTCCCGAAAGGGAAACCGGGCGACACGGGCGCGGGCCTCCCCGCCGTCTCGCGGAACATGCCGACCGCCGTCTTCCTCGTGTCCGGCTTCAACGGACTCGGGATCCACTCGCTCCTGCAGGTCCAGAAGTACTTCCCGCGGTACTTCAAGAACGCCGTCTTCCTGTCCGTCGGCGTCGTCGACTCCGCGAAGTTCAAGGGCGCGGACGCGGTGGAGCAGCTGAAGCAGGAGACCGAGCGCGACCTCACGAAGTACGTGGAGTTCGCTCACGGTCTCGGGATGCACGCCGAGCACCACTATGCGATCGGGACGGACCTCCTCGACGAGATCGTCGGGCTCTGCCGGGAGGTCAAGGAGCGCTACGACCGGCCCGTGTTCTTCGCGTCCAAGCTCATCTTCCCGAACGAGAACCTCGCGAACCGGCTGCTCCACAACCAGACTCCGTTCGCCGTCCAGAGGCGCCTCCAGTTCGAGGGCCTCCAGACGGTGATCCTGCCGATCCAGGTCGCCATATGACGGCCACGAAAGCGCGCGGGCCGCGGGAGCCGCTGGCATCGCGCCGCCCGCTCGCGTTCGCCCTCGGCGTCGCCGCCCTCGTGCTCGCCTGCACGACGGACGAGCGCGTCTTCGGCCTCGTGACCGACGGGCAGATCATGACGCGCACCGCCTACGCGATGGCCGCGCTCGGGGAGATCGGGATCGCGCGGGGACACCCGGTCGACATCGCGCGGCCCGCGGGCGACGCGGTGACGCGCTACGGGATGGGGCCCTCGTTCGTGCGGGTCCCCGTGGTCGCCGTCGCGGGCCCGTTCGAGAACGCGTTCGGCCCCGGCTCGTCGCAGACGCTCTTCGTCCTCGAGCAGATCCTCCTCGTCCTCCTCGCGGCGCTCGCGGCCGGACTGCTCGCGCGCGCGTGCGGCGCCGACGCGACCGGCGTCCGCCGCGCGACGCTCGCGGCGGCGCTCGCCTCGCCCCTCTGGGCGTACGTCTCGTCGGACTGGTCCGAGCCGCTCCAGGCCGCCTGCATCGGCGGCGCTTTCGCGTGCGCGGCGCTCGCGGGCGACGCGCGCGCGCGGCGGCCCGTTCTGCTCGCGGCCGGGGCGGGCGCGCTCGCGGGCCTCGCGCTCCTCTCGAAGTCGATCTTCGTCGTCCTCCTGCCGCTCCTCTTCCTCGTCGTCCTCCTCGAGGCGCCTCGCGAGACGCGCGTCCGGCGCGCGCTCGCGTTCGTCGGGGCAGCCGCGCCGCTCGCGGCGCTCTGGCTCGCCCTCGAGATCGTGCGCTTCGGCGCCCCCTTCGCGTCCTACGGCGGCGAGCGCTTCAGCCACCCGCCTCTCGACGGCCTCTGGAGGCTCACGATCGGCCCGAACAAGGGACTCTTCGTCTACTTCCCGCTCGCGATCCTCGGCGCGTGGGGCCTCGTGCGCCTCGTGAAGGCGCGCCGGATCCTCGGCCTCGCGATCGCGGGCTTCTCGGCCTTCCTCCTCGTCACGACGGCCGCCTGGTGGTCCTGGGACGGCACGGCGGGGTGGGGCCCCCGGCTCCTCGTGCCGCTGGTCCCGCTGCTGGCCGCGGCCGCGGTCCTCGCGGCGGGTCGTCTTCCCGCGGCGGCGTTCGCGACCCTGTTCGGGCTCGGCGTCGCCGTGAACGCCCTCGGCGCGCTCCAGCCCGATCCGGTCCTCGCGTGGTACTACGCGACGGTCCGGCCGCGCGTCCTCACCGAAACGGAGCGCCGGGCCTTCCCGTCCTTCGCGACGGAAACGGACGCGGCGGGCGTCGTCCGCCTCCTTCCGATCCACGACGTCGCGAACCACGCGGCGCTCTCGCCCCTTCGCGTCAACCTCTGGCTTCTCGGAAAGCGCCTCGCCGGGGGCGACGTGCTCGCCGCCCTGCGCACGCCGCCGTGGCGCACGGACGTGCCGGGGCAGGAGGCGGGCGCCACCCCCGAGCAGGCGATCCCGCCGAGCGCGCTCGTCTTCCTCACGTCGCCGTTTCGCTGGCCGCACCTCGGGATGTCCCTCACGCGCGGGGCCGGCCAGACGGACACCGTTCTCGCGTGGATCGACTGCCTGTTCGACCAGGCGCTCCGCGCGCAGGACATGGAGCGCGGCGACCGCGCGGTCGCCTTCGCCGAGGAGCTCTACCGGCGGATCCCGTCCGCGCAGACCGCCGCGACGCTCGCGGAGGCGTACCGCATCGCCCATCGCCGCGAGACGCTGGCGGATTTCGTCGCGTCGATTCCGCCCGCGCAGAAGGCCACGCCCGACTTCGGGATGGTCCTCGCGCTCGCCTCGCGGGACGTGGGCAACGAGGCGCTGGCGCGCCAGGTCCTCGGGCAGGTGCTCGCCGTGAGCCCGAGGCGGGAATACGAGCGCCTCGCGGCGACGCCCCTCGCGTCCTGGCCGTCGACGCTCCGGAAGATCCAGTACCCGGCCGAGTTCCTCGCCCCGAAGACGCCGTGAAGGTAAGGCGTCCCTTCGCCGCCGCGCTCGTCCTCGCGGGCGCCGTCCTCGCCCTGACGGCCGACGAGCGCGTCTACGGCCTCATGGCCGACGGCCGGACGATGCTCCGGACCGCCGTGTCGATCGCGACGCTCGGGGAGATCGGGATCGCGCGCGGCGGCGCCGTCGACGTTCCGAGGCCCGGGGGCGACGCGGTCTCGCGCTACGGGATGGGGGCGTCTCTCGTCCTCGTGGTGCCCGCGCTCCTCGCGCCGGCGTTCGAGAGGGCCTTCGGGACCGGCGCGTCGCAGAGCCTCTTCGTCCTCCACCAGATCCTCTTCGTGCTCCTGGCCGCCCTCTCGGCGGGGCTTCTCGCCCGCGCGTGGGGCGCGGACGATCGCGCCGCCGCGGCGGCCGTCCTCGCGACGGCGCTCGCGTCGCCGCTCTGGGCGTACGTCGCGCTCGACTTCTCCGAGCCCCTCCAGGCCGCCTGCGTGGCAGGCTCATTTGCCGCGGCGGCGTGGGCCGTGAAGGAATCTGCGAAGGAGGCGGCCCGGCGGCGCGCGCTTCTCCTCGCCGTCCTCGCCGGGTTCCTGGCCGGATTCGCTCTTCTTTCGAAGAGTCTCCTGGTGATTCTCTTCGTCGCGGTTCTCGCCGCCTTGTGGGCTCCCACGGCGGGCCGCGCCCGGCGTCTCGCGGCGGCGTGCGCGGGGTTCGCGCCGCCCGCGGCGGCGTGGCTCGCGTTCGAGGTCGTCCGCTTCGGGCGGCCCTTCGCCTCGTACGGCGGGGAGCGCTTCGACCACTCCGTGCCCGACGGACTCTGGCGTCTCCTCGTGGGCCCGAACAAGGGGATCGTCTTCTACTTTCCCCTCGTCCTCCTCGCGGGCGCGGGCGCGGTCGCGCTCCTGAGGGCGAGGCGCCCGGCCGCGCTGCCGGCCTTCGCGTTCGCTCTCGTGCTCCTCGCCGCCGCGTCCGCGTGGTGGGCGTGGGACGGGACGTTCGGCTGGGGGCCGCGCCTCCTCCTGCCGGCGGTGCCGCTCCTCGCGGCCGCCGCGGCGCTCGCCCCCGCGCCGAAGCCCCTCTTCGCCGTCCTGTTCGCGCTCGGCTTCGCGGTGAACGCTCTCGGCGCCCTCCAGCCCTCGACGCTGACGACCTGGACGTACGGCACGCTCGCGCGCCGGCCCCTCGCGCCCGGGGAGGCGGCGCGTTACCCGGAATTCGCGTTCGAGCGCGCGCCGGACGGACGGGCGTTCCTCTACCCGCAGTACTTCGCGTCCCGCGAGGCCGCGCTCGCGCCGATTCCGCTCGCGGCGCGCCTCCTCGCGGCGCGGCTGTCCGGCGGCGGCGCCTCCGGGATCGACGCCGCCCTCTGGACGGGCCCGCCGGCCCCCGCGTCGGGGGTGGCCGCCGCCCTGCCTCCGAGCACCCTCGTGCACCTCACGGCGCCCTTCCGCTGGCCGCATCTCGGCATGGCCCTGTCGCGGCGCAGGACCGACGCGGACTGGTCGCTCGCGTACGTCGAGGCCGTTCTCGACCAGGCGCTGCGCGCGCAGGACATGGGCCGCGCCGACCGCGCGGTGGACTTCGGGGAGCGTCTCTTCGCGGCGCTCCCGAATCCGGAGACGGCGACGGTCCTCGCCGAGGGCTATCGCCTCGCGCGCCGGCCCGAGACGCTCGCGGACTTCGCCGTCACGATCCGCCGCAAGGGGATGGAGCCGGAGTTCGCCGTCGTCCTCGCGCTCGCGGCGCGCGACGCCGGGGACGCGCCGAAGGCCGCCGCCCTGATGGGCGAGGCGGCGGAACGCAGCGGCCGCGCGGACCTCCGGGCCCTCGCCGCCGCGCCGCCCGCCACGTGGCCCGCCACGCTCCGCCAGATCCGGGCGGCCGCCGGTAGGATGGCGCCATGAGCGTCCCGATTCGCGTCGTGTCTCCCGCCACGGGGGCGCTCCTCGGGGAGGTGCCGGACGCCGGCGCCGCCGGCGTCGCGGAGGCGGTCGCACGCGCGCGCGACGCGCAGCCCGCGTGGGGCGCGTGGGACCTCGAGCAGCGCGTCGAGGCGCTCCGCCGGTGGCGCGACGCCGTCCTCGACGAGCCCGCCGTGCCCGGGACGCTCGTCGCCGAGAGCGGCAAGCCGCGCATGGAAGCCGAGGGGACCGAGGTCCTCTACCTCTGCGAGCTGATCCGGGCGATGACGCGTCTCGCCCCGAAGGCCTTCCGCGAGGAGACGCGCCACCCGCTCCTCTTCCTGACGAAGAAGACGCACCTCCTCCGGCGCCCGCTCGGCGTCGTCGGGGTCATCGGCCCGTGGAACTTCCCGATCCTCAACAACGCCGCGGACGCCGTCGCTCCGCTGCTGGCGGGCAACACCGTCGTCCTCAAGCCTTCCGAGGTGACGCCGCTGACGTCCGTCCTCCTCGCGGACCTCTGGCGGCGGGCCGGGAACCCTCCCGGCGTCTTCCAGGTCGTCACCGGGCGGGGCGAGACGGGCGCCGCGCTCGTGGACCTCGCCGACGGCGTCATGTTCACGGGCTCGGTCGCGACCGGCCGCCGCGTCGGGGCGCGCTGCGGCGAGCGTCTCGTGCCGTGCGTCCTCGAGCTGGGCGGCAAGTCGCCGTTCGTGGTCCTCGCGGGAGCCGACCTCGAGCGCGCCGCCGAGGCCGCCGCGTGGTCGAGCTTCATCCACTCCGGACAGGTCTGCATCCGGACGGAGCGCATCTTCGTGGACGCCTCCGTCGCGGACCGCTTCGAGTCGCTCCTCGCCGCGCGCGTCGCGGCGCTGCGCCAGGCGGCGCCCGATCCGACCGGCGCGGCGAGCCACGACCTCGGCTCGGTCACGTTCGCGCGGCAGATCGACGTCGTGGAGCGGCAGATCGCGGACGCCCTCGCGAAGGGCGCCCGCGTCCTCACGGGCGGGACGCGCGCGGCCGACCGGACCGGCCTGTTCTTCCAGCCGACCGTCCTCGCGGGGGCGACGCCCGACATGGAGGTCATGCGCGAGGAGACGTTCGGCCCTCTCGTGCCCGTCATGCGGGTGTCGGGAGAGGAGGAGGCGCTGCGCCTCGCGAACGACACGCACCTCGGCCTGAACGCGACGGTCTTCGGCCCGCGGGCCGCGGCCGTGGCCTTCGCGCGCAAGCTGCAGAGCGGCCAGGCGATCGTGAACGACGTCCTCGTGAACTACCTCGTCGTCGAATCGCCGCTCGGGGGCTGGAAGGAGAGCGGACTCGGCGTGAGGCACGGCATCGAGGCCCTGCGCCAGTGGACGCAGGTCGAGGCCCTGACGGTGGGCCGGCCGCTCCTGGCGCCGGTCGAGCGGTTCCTCGCGCGGATGCTCGCCTTCCCGTACGACCCCCGCGTCCTCGTGGTCCTGCGGCGCGCGTCCCGCCTCCTCTACAGGCGCGGGCTCGCCGAGAAACTGAAGTCACCTCCCGGCCCCCCGCGCCCGTAGAATCCGCCGGATGAAGCGTCCGCTCGCCGCGCTCGCGGCCTTGACCCTCCTGTCTCCGGTCGCCGCCGCCCAGTCGGGCGCGGCCGGCAAGAAGCCCACCCCTCTGACCGCCCCGGGCCTCGAGGTCTCGACGGGCAGCGCCGCCCCGAAAGGGGTCCCGAAGGTCAGCGCCGAGGACATGCGCGCCCTCCAGGGCGACAAGCAGGACCCGTTCGAGCTCGAGCGGATCGGCCTGGCGGCGGTCAACGCGAACGAGCTCGACCGCGCCCGCCTCTTCTTCGAGAGGGCCTGGAAGATCGGCGCGCTTCCGACCGCCGCGTACAACATCGCCTGCCTCGACGCGCGCAAGGGCCGGGCGGACGCGGCCTTCGCGAGCCTCGACCGGGCGATCGCGGCCGGCTTCGACGACGGCTCGGCGCTCGAGAAGGACCCGGACCTCGCGTCCCTGAGGGGCAAGCCGCACTGGGCCTCGATCGTCTCCGGCGCCGCGCACAATCGCGCCGCGGGCGACGCGGCGGTCGTGAAGGAAGGGGTCTTCCTCCTTCCGAAGGAGCGCCCGCTCGCGATCCTCCTGCTCCTGCACGACAAGGAGTCGGACCCGTACGCCGTGAGCAATCCGTTCGCGGACGTCGCGCTCTCGCACCGCCTCCTCGTCGCGGCGCCGCGCGGCCCGGGCCGCTCGGCGAAGAAGCGGTTCGGGTGGGGCTCGGCCGAGCGCGCGTCGAAGGCGATCGACGCGGCCATCGCGGCCGCGCGCAAGAAGGCCGGGAACAAGCTGCTCCCGATCCTCCTCGTCGGCGTCGGGCGCGGCGGCACCGAGGCCTTCACGGCCGCGGCGAAGAAGGCGCCGAAGACGTTCGAGGGAATCGGCTCGATCGGCGGTCCGTTCGACGCCGGTGCAGCCCCAAACACCTCGGGTCTTCGTGGAGCGCGCCTCTTCCTCGGGTCGTCGCGCGACGCGGACCCGAACGCGATCAACGCGGAGCGCCGCGGCATCGAGGCGCTCCGCCAGCAGGGCTTCCAGCCGTCCGTCGTGCAATGGCCGGGTTCGTCGGCGGGCTTCCCGCAGGACGTCCCGCGCGCCGTCAAGGACACGCTCGACGCCTTCGCCGGCCTGATGCCGGCCCCCCGCTGATGGGCGTCGACTTCTACCGCCACGCGCTCGGCGACGAGGAGAAGGACGCGGTCCGCGCCGTCCTCGATTCGCTGTTCCTCACGACGGGGCAGAAGGTCTACGCCTTCGAGAAGGCGTTCGAGGAGTACCTCGGCGTGCCCGCCGTGGTCTGCACGGCGCACGCGACCGCCTCTCTCCACATCGCGATGCTCGCCGCGGGGGTCGGCCCCGGCGACGAGGTCGTCACGACGCCGATGACGTTTCTCTCCTCGGCGAACGCGATCCTCTACGCGGGCGGGACGCCGGTCTTCGCGGACGTGGACCCGGCGACCGCGAACATCGACCCGGATGCCGTCGAGGCCGCGATCACCCCGAAGACGAAGGCGATCGTCGCGGTCGACCTCTACGGGCTCCTCGCGGACATGAAGGCGCTGCGGAAGATCGCGGACCGCTACTCCCTCGTCCTCGTGGAGGACGCGGCGCACTGCGTCGAGGGCCGGCGCGACGGCGTCGGACCGGGGCAGCTCGCCGACTACGGTTGCTTCAGCTTCTACGCGACGAAGAACCTCACGTGCGGCGAGGGCGGCGCGATCTCGGCGCGCGACGCGTCGAAGAAGAACCTGCTCCGCCAGCTCGGCTCGCACGGGATGTCCCGCAACGCGGCCGACCGCTACGCCGGGAAGTACCAGCACTGGGACATGGAGCGCCTCGGCTACAAGTACAACCTCTCCGACGTCGCCGCGTCGCTCCTGCTCCCGCAGCTCCCGAAGCTGGCCGCGCGCCTGAAGAGGCGCGAGGAGATCTGCCGCCGGTACGAAGCGGCGTTTCGCGACGTCCCCGGGATCACCTTCCCGGTCGTGCCGGACGGCGCGACGTCGGCGCGTCACCTCTTCACGATCTGGGTCGAGCCCGCCGACCGCGACGCGATCCTCGCGGGGATCCAGGCGCGCGGCGTGGGCGTCGCGGTGAACTACCGCGCGGTCCACCTGACCTCGTACTACGCCGACCGCTTCGGGTACACGCGCGGGATGTTCCCCGTCGCCGAGCGCATCGGCGACTCGACGATCACGATCCCGCTGTGGCCCGCGATGACGGACGCGCAGGTGGACGAGGTCATCGCGGCGGTGAAGGCGGCGGTCGCGGCGACGGGGTAGCGGTCCGCCTCAGCCCGGCCCGGTCGACAGGACGATCTTGAGGATGTCCGAATTCGGGTCGAGCGCGATCCCCGCGACGAACTTCTTCGACGGGTTCGGAACCGTCACGGTCGTCGTGAGCCCCGTCGGGACGACCGTGACGTCGTTGAACGTGCCGTCCACGTGCGTGAGCCTCACGACCAGCGGGAACACGTAGTACGGCTCGTCGTTCGGCCCGGGAACCGGGTGGACGACGGTGTGCCCCTGCGCCTGGACGACCGTGAGCGTCACCGTGGAGGCGTCCGGAGCCGTCCGGTACGTCGCGCGGAACGTCGGGCGGAACTTCGTCTCGAGCCACTGGTCCCAGAACTGCTTGAGGTCGAGGCCCGTCCGCGCCTCGAAGATCGCGCGGAGGTCGCCGCGCGTCGCCGTGCCCCACGCGTGCGCGTCGCCGTACGCGCGCAGGCCGGAGAAGAACGCGTCGTCCCCGACGAGGCGCCGGAGCATGTGCAGGAAGAACCCGCCCTTGTTGTAGACGGCACCCGTGTAGGCGAACGGGTCGGCGGGATCCGCGACGACGGACTGCGCGAGGCGGCCTCCGTACAGCCCGTCGTCGTACCCGGTCGTCAGCGTCCGCCCCGGGTCCTTCCCGAGCGCCTTCTCCTGGTAGAGGACCTCGGCGTAGGTCGCGAAGCCCTCGTTCAGCCAGATGTCGTCCCACGTCCGCATCGTGACGCGGTCCCCCCACCACTGGTGCGCGAGCTCGTGCACGAGGAGCAGCGTGATGTCGCGCGGGACGTTCGAGAGGATGTTCTCCCCGATCGACGTCAGCGTGGGGTGCTCCATCCCGCCCGAGAACCACGACGAGACGATGCCGTACTTCGTGTCGACGAACGGGTACTCGCCGAAGAGCGACGCGAGGACCGCGATGTGGTCCTTGATCGCCGAGAGCCGCGGCACGTTCGCGGCCGCGTTCTCGGGCATGAGGTACGAGCGGATCGGCATGATGCGCCCGTCCATCGCCCGGTAGGCGTCCTCGACGACGGAATAGTTCGCGACGTTCAGGGAGACGAGGTACGTGGAGACCGGCTGCGGGAGCCGCCACGTCGACCGCACGCGGCCGTCGGGAAGCGCGAGGGTCGTCCCCAGGCCCGCGGACGCGACGACGTAGCCGGGCGGCACCGTCGCCGTCACGGTCGCGACGGCCTTGTCGTCCGGCGCGTCCACGCAGGGCCAGAACTGCCGGGCGCCGAACGGCTCGGCGACGCTCGTCGCGGCCATGCCCGTCGTGTGGGACCACCAGGCGAGCGCCGCCGCCGCGGGCGGGATGCCCGACCACGCGATCCCGATCGTCGTCCGCCCCTCCGCGCCGAGCGGCGGGTCGAGCGGCACGTCGAGGCGGTCGTTCGCGAACGTGAACCCGGCGACGGGCGCGCCGTCCCGCGTGACCGACGTGACGGCGTAGGCGCGGTCGAGATCGAACGCGACGGAGCCCGTGCTCTTCGCGAAACCCGCGAGGCGCGTCGTGGACGAGCCCGAGAGGATCCGGATGGCGGGATCGAGGTCGAAGGAGAGGTCGTACGACAGGACGTCGAACCCGCGCGTCGTCCCCTCGACGGACGCGGGCGGCGGCACGGGAAGCCCGCGCGCGAGCGCCGAGGCGAAGGCCGCGTGCGCGAGCGCCCTCTTGGCGCGTCCCTCCTCGTGGTCGAGGACGAGGCGATGCTCCACGTCGGAGGCCGGGCGGCGCGCTCCCGCGTTCCAGGCGGCCGCGCCGAGGACGGCGGCGAGGAGGACGGGGAGAGGCCGCCGGAGCGCGCGCGTCATGGCACGATTCTAGGCGCGCGAGAGGGCCCTCAGAGGGCGGCGCCGAGGACCGCGCCGCGCGTGATGCGGTCGCCCATCGCGATCCCGTCCCGCCAGCCGCCGGTCAGGACGAGGCCGGGCAGGGATCTCAGGTCCTCCTCGACGGCCGCGAGCGTCCGGTGGTGGAGGAGCGGGATCTGGGGGATCGCGGCGCGCCAGCGGAAGATCCACGAGCGCGTGGGCGCGGAGGGCAGGCCGGGATGGAGGCGCTTCGCCTCGTCGGTCGCGACCGCGAGCACCTCGGCGTCGGGCGCGGCCGCGAGCGCGGGGTCGAGCGCGCCGCCGAGGAACGACGTCGTGAGGATCGAGCCCGCGGGAGCGCGGTGCGTGAAGAGGGACGACGGGTAGAGGACGCCGAGCGACCGGATCCCTTCGCCGCGCGGGACGAGCGCGCCGAAACCCTTCGGCGAGCCGGGGCCGTCGGGCCACGCGAGCGCGACGACCGTCACGGGCGACGTCTGCATGGCGGCGAGCCCCGCGCCCGAGCGCGGCAGCCGGTCGCCGAGGAGCCGCGCGAGGGCAGGCCCCTCGAGCGTCGAGACGAGCGTGTCGGCCTCGAACGTGCGGCCGTCCGCCGTGCGCACGCGCCAGCGGGGGCCGGGGCCCGCGAGCGGGCCCTCGAGGAACGAGGCCGCGGCGTTGGTTTCGATGCGGCACGCGCCGCGCGAGTCGAGACGCTGTTGAAGAGTTTCTATGAGTAGATAGAGACCCGTGTCGAAGGTGAGCGTCCGCGCCCGATGGCGGGCCGGAGCAGCCGCGCCGCCGCCGGATGGCCGCGCCGCGTCGCTCTTCCCTTTCTAAGAGAATCTTCAGCGCCCCTTCCCGCTGCTCCGCCCGCGCCGCTCGCTGCCGGGTCTTCCTTCTTTCTCTTTCTCAGAAATCCCATGATGACGCTGCCCGCCGCTCCTTCGGCTTCCCAGAGCTTCGGGAACGCGCGACCGCGTCGACAGCGTGTCGGGATCTCCCGCGTAGACGCCCGAGACCATCGGCCCCGCACCGTAGCGTGCGGCCTCCGGCCCGAAGCGCCGGGCGAAGAACGACGCGACGCTCTCGTCCTCGAGCTCGGCGGGACGCGCGGGGACGAACGGCTCCCTGAGGAGGCGGAGCTTGCCGCGGGCCGTGAAGACGGTGTTGAAGAGGGCTCCGGGGCCGGGCACGACGGCCCGCGGGCGCCCGTCGCGGACGATCCAGCGGGGCGCCTTCGGGTCGGCCTTGACGACGCGCGGCTCGAGGCCGAGATCGGCGAGGAGGCGGTCGGCCGCCTCGCTCGTGCGGAGCGTGTTCGGCCCGCCCTCCACGACGAAGCCGTCCTCGCGGACCGTCTTCACCGACCCTCCGGGCGCCGGGCCGGCCTCGAGGACGATGGTCTCGCCCGCGCTCGTCCGGCGGTACGCCGCCGTCAGTCCGGCGATGCCGCCGCCGAGGATCACGACACGATTCATGCGAGCGCCTTCTTCACTGTTTGTTCGACGATGTTCGCGAGCGCGCGGACGAACGCCGGGTGGTCGTTGAGCCCCTCGGCCACCGCGTAGTGCGGGATGCCGAGCCGCGCGGCCTCGCCCGCGAAGAGGAGCCGGATCTCGTAGAGCGTCTCGACGTGGTCGGACACGAACGCGACGGGGACGACGACGACCTGCGTCACGCCCTCCTTCGCGAGGGCGGCGAGGACGTCGGGGGTCGAGGGCTCGAGCCATTCGACGGGTCCGACCTTCGACTGGTAGCCGAGGCGCGAGGGGAAGCGGTTCCCGAGCGCGGCGTCGATCGCCTTCACGGTGCCTTCGGCGTGCTGCGGGTACGGATCCTTCTGCGAGACGACCGTCTTCACGGGCAGCGAATGCGCGGAATAGAGGATCACCGTCTTCGCCGGGTCGGGGTCGGGCAGGGTCGCGTGCGCCTCGAGGATCCGGTCCGCGTGCGCGGCGACGAACTCGGGCTCGTCGTACCACGCGTCGGGCGCGTTCGTCCGTGCCGGGCTCCAGCCCATCTTCGCGAGCGCGGACGTCACCCGGTTGAAGGACCCGCGCGTCGTCGTGACGGAGTACTGGGGATAGAGAGGGAGGACGACGAGGCGCGTCGCCCCGGCGCTCCTCAGGTCCTCGAGAGCGTCCTCGACGAACGGGAAGGAGCACGTCATCCCCACGCGGACGACGGGCGCCGGGCCGGCGCCCGCGGACCGCCGCGCGAGCTCGGCCTCGAGGAGGCTGGCCTGCGTCTCGGACCAGCGCCGGATGGGCGACCAGTTGATCCGCTCGTACGTCGCAGCCGACTTCGGCGCGCGCGTCGTCGCGATGAGCCAGGCGACAGCCTTCCGGAGCGGCGCGAAGGAAATTCCGAGGATTTCGGGATCGACGAAGAGCTCGTAGAGAAAAGGCTTCAGCTCCTCGCGCGATGCCGGGCCGCCCAGCTGGACGAGGAGCACTCCAAGACGATCGGACATTCGGATTTCTTATATGCGGCGGCTGCTGATGCAGCCGCCGATTGCCGAAAAATCTGTTCTCGAACGCCCGGAGTCAAGGGCGCGCAAGGCGCGCCGCGTAGCGGTCTTCGACCCTTGACACCGGACGTTCGAGGAATACGTTCTTCCTCCCGTCGGCCGCAAAGCGGCCGACGCATATGAGAACTCCTTCTCTTCCGTCACAGCGTCCTGCTGAAGATCTTCGGCGCGTCCGCGGTCTTCTTCTCGAGATAGGCGTCGAACAGCATGGCCACGTTCCGGATGAAGATACGTCCCATGCTCGTCACCCGGATTTCGTCCGGGGTGATCGTGACCATCCCGTCCTCCACGAACTCGGGCAGCCGCGAGACCGCGTGCGCGAACGTCTCGTCGAACGAGCGGAGGGCGAACGTCTTCTCGACGTCGCGCTTGTCGATCACGCAGTGGCAGAGCAGGCGCCGGATGACCTCGCTCCTCAGGACGTCGTCGGCCGAGACGCGGCAGCCCTTCACGGTCGCGAAGCGGCCCGCGTCCATCGCGGCGTGGTATTCGGCGTAGTCCTTCGTGTTCTGGACGTACGCGTCGTCCACGGTTCCGATCGCCGAGACGCCCATCCCGTAGAGGTCGCAGCCCGCGTGCGTCGTGTAGCCCTGGAAGTTGCGGGTGAGCGTCCGGTCCTGCTGCGCCTTCACGATCTCGTCGTGCGGGAGCGCGAAGTGGTCCATCCCGATGTAGACGTATCCGGCGGCCACGAAGCGCTCGATCCCCGAGACGAAGATCGCGAACTTCTCCGTCCCCTCGGGGAGGTGCGCCGCCAGGACGCGCTGGGGGCGCTTGAGCCACGGGACGTGCGCGTACGAGTACATCGCGACGCGGTCCGGGCGCAGCGAGATGATCTGTTCGACGCTCTTCTCGAAGCCTGCCCGCGTCTGCCCGGGAAGGCCGTAGATCATGTCGAGGTTCACGGAGCCGTAGCCGAGGGAGCGCGCGGCGTCCACGAGCGCCTTCGTCATGTCGAAGGGCTGGACGCGGTTCACGAGCTCCTGCACCTCGGGGTCGAAGTCCTGGACGCCCATCGAGACGCGGTTGAAGCCGCGGTTCTTGAGGACCTCGAGGTGCTTCGCCGTCGTGACGCGCGGGTCGACCTCGACCGACACCTCGGCGCCTTTCGCCGGGCGGAACGTCTCGAGGAGGTGCTGCGCGAGGCGGTCGGCCTGGGAAGGCGTCAGGTACGTCGGCGTCCCCCCACCCCAGTGCACTTGCGCGATCGGGCGGGAGGCGTCGATGTGCTTCGCGAGGAGGTCGATCTCCCGGTGGACGTCCGCGAGGTAGGGCTCGATCTCGGCGCGGTCCTCGCCCTTGCGGTCGGGCTTCGGGACGACCTTCATGAAGCAGCCGCAGAACCAGCACTGCTCGTCGCAGAAGGGCAGGTGGACGTAGAGGGAGACGGGCGACTTCTTCGCGTTCGCGCGGTCGCAGGCCTCCTCGTAGTCCTTCGGGCCGATCCCTTCCTTCCACTCGGGGGCCGTCGGATACGAGGTGTACCGGGGGCCCTGGACGTTGTACTTGTCGAGGAGCTCCGTCGTCATCGGGAGCGTCTCGCCGCGGAGGCGGATCGGGATGGCCGTCACGGCCGGGAGGTTAGCACCGGCCGCGACGCCGTCTCGTTAGAACAGGTGCATCAGGCGCGCGGTGCGCGCTCATTCGACGAGCGTCACCTTGCGCGCCTTCGGGGAGAGCGAGATCGACTGGGGCAGGTGCCGACCCTCCAGCCAGACGATCCGCTGGGCCTCGACGGCCTTCGTCACTTTCTTCACGGCGCCGGGCACGTCGCCGCCGGTCGAGACGACCTCCACGTTGCCCCACGCGGGGTCGGCCATCCTCCTGTTCTTCGCCCAGACGAAGAGCGGGACCCGGAGCGCGCGAAGAAGCCCCCGGGTCCACGCGACGGGGGTCGCGCTCTCGTCGTCGGGCCCGGCCACGAGGAGGACGACGGCTCGCGGGCGGTTTCCCGCGGCCGCCGAGAGAGCGGCCACGCCGACGGCGTCGCCGAGCCGCGGCGGTCCGCTGTAGTCGGGCGGGCCGACGTCGATGAGGAGCCGGCGCACGTCCACGGCGCGACGATAGTCCGGCGAGCGCAGGAACACGTCGTACCCGGGGCCGAGTCCGCGGGCTTGAGGATCCCCGGCCAGCAGAAGCGCAGGCGCTGGCCCTTTCCGCAGGGGAGACGTGTACACGAGACGTTGAAGGCCGTGGTCGCGGAGCTGCGCGATCCACGGGCCCGCGTTCTCGTCCTTCACGACGACGATCTCGCCGGGACTCTCCTCGACGGCCTCCACGTGCGCGGGCTCTCCGTTCGCGAGGAACCAGCCGTCCATCTCGGATTCCTTCGGCGGACGGCCCTTGAAGACGGCGGGCACGGCGGTGAGCTCGGCCTCGGTTTCGCCGCGCATCGTCTCGGGGCCGCCCGGCGCTTCGCGCTTCACGCCTCCGACGAGCAGCTCGGTCGAGATCCGGCTCCCACCCTTGAACTCGAGAACCGCTCTCAGGACGTGGACGTCGGCCGGCCGGAAGTCGGGGAGGCGGATCCGCGCGAGATTGCCGGGGTCGAGCGTCTGGCCGTCGAAGGACAGCTCGACGCTCTCGGGCCGTGCGGAGAAAGCGCTCGCGAACGTGAGCCGCGCGATGCGCCCCCTGCCGCCCGTGCCGGGCAGGAGCGTGAACGATGCTTCGGAATTCTGGCGCGGGACGTTGACGAGCTGGACCGCGCGCCCCAGCTCGGCGCCGCCCTCGTCGCGCGCGATCGCGACGAGCTCGTGCGGAACGGGAGGGCCGAGGTCGACGACCATCTTCCACGGGGGCTTCGTGACGGAGTGAAGGGTTCGCCCGTCGAGCTGGAACTCCACGAACGCGGCGGCCGGGTCCACCTGCACTTCGATCGTGTGGGCGCCGACCGCGATCCCGAGGAGGAGCGTGAGGAACGTGATCATGCGATCAGTCCGGGCGTTTCTCCGGAAGAGTGATCTTCGGACAGGTGTAGTAGTCGACGTAGAGGTCGCCGCGCACGATCTTGTCCGCCGCCGGGGCGAGGCCGCCCCGGCCCGCAAAGCGCGATGCGTCCACGGCCTGCTCGCGTCCGGAGGAAACGCTCGCGTCCACGGGGTCGTTGACGCGCTGCGGCTGCGCGGCGAGCGCGGCACGGGCCGTCAGGACGCACCCCTCCTCGTCGACGTCGCCGATCCCGAGGTCCGCCGACTCCGTCGTCGCGCAGCCCGCGAGCGCGAGCGCGCCGAGAAGGGCGGCCGCGGCGCGGGCGCGCACGGGCGTCAGCCCCCGATCGGCAGCGCGACGGCCCCGAGGCGGTTCGTCGCCGTGTCGCGCACGCCCACGAAGAGGCGGCCCTTCCAGCGGTGGTCGAGGTTGAAGTTCGCGTCCTTGCGGAAGAACGCGCCGTCGGCGGCGGCCTTGTCGAGCGTGACCGAGAACGGGATCACCATCGGCTCGGACGCGCGGCCCTCCTCGTCGACGCCCGCGATCAGGAGCTCGAGCTTCGCGCGCTTCGTGTCGCCGCGCTCCTCGGCGTAGACGCCGCCGACGGGAACGACGACGTCGAACGGGAACGCGTCGTCCTTGCGGCCCTTCACGGCGGCCCTTCGTCTCGAGCGCGATCGGGAAGTCGCCCTTCGGCGCGTCGGCCGAGAGGAGCAGCGCCGCGAAGCGCGCGCGCGCCGCCGTCTCGGGCGTGAGGGAGCGCTGGCCGGAGGCGGTGCGCACGACGAGCCCGGGTCGTGCCACCTCGACGCGGATCTCGCGCCGCGAGGACGTCGCGTCGGGCGGCGTGAAGCCGAGGCGGTAGCGCTTCGCGAGGAGGTTCGTCTCCGCGGCCAGGTACTCGACCGGCTTGTTCGAGAAGCCGAGGCGCGCGCCGCCCGTCGCCTCCGCCATCAGCGAGAAGGTGTCGTTCCGGAACTCCCAGGTGTCGACCGAGTCGCTCTCGGACGACGCGTCCGCCGGGCGCAGCACGGAGGCCGTGTCGAGGCCGGTCCGTCCGCTCGGGCTCGCGAGCGAGTTGATCTCGGCCTTCGCGTCCGGGGAGTCGAGTCCCGTCGGGTCGAGGGCGACGATCGTCGCGCGGGCGAGCAGGGCCTGCGACTCGGCGTCCTTCGCCTCGCCGAGGAAGTTCCAGAGGCCGCGCGCCGAGTAGGAGCTTCCCGTTCGTCGACAGGACGTCCACCTGGGGAACGGGACTGTCCGCGGGCGCGCCCGTGGTGAAGACCGTCTGCCCCGTGGCCCCCGACCCGGCGGGGCCGCCGATCGGCTGGACGAAGCCGGTGGGGGAGATGGGGCCCGCGAGGACGACGACCGTCTTGGGCTCGGGGCGGTTCGCGACGGTCTGGAGGACGGTCGTGAAGTTGCGGAGCATCTGGCGGGACTGACCCTCCCACTCGACGCTGCCCTTCTGGGGGAAGACGTACGACCTCGGCAGGGTCTTCGCCGGCTTCTCGAGGGCCTTCTTCAGCGTCGAGCGGTCCGACGTGAACGCCTGCAGGCGCCGGACGCCGTTGTCGAGGAGGTAGACGGCGGCTTCCTCGCCGGGGGGCATCCGGTCGACGTATGCGCGCAGCGCCTTGATCCCGTCGTTTCGCGCCCTCACGTCCGTGTGCAGGTCCGAGATCACGAAGACGGTGCTGTGCATGCGGCGCGCGGCGACGGCGGCCGTGGGAGGCGGCGCGGCCGGCGCCGCCTCCGTGGCCGCGGGGGCCGCCGGCGCGGTCCCGGCCGGGGCGGGGGGCGCCTCGAGCCAGTCGACCGGCGTCTCCTTGCCGTTCACGAAGAGCCTGAAGTCGCCCTTGCCGAGGCCCTCGACGGGCTTGCCCTTCGAGTCGAGGACGAGCACCTCGACGTCGGCGGCGACCGCCTCGACGGAGCTTCGAACCGGGTGCGCCGCGTCGGCCTGCGCGGAGGCGGGGACGGCCGGGGCGAGGGCGAGGACGGCCGACAGCGTGAAGGTCAGGGTGCGTTTCAAGTGTCAACTCCCAATCGGCAGGGCGACGGCCCCGAGGCGGTTCGTCGCCGTGTCACGGACGCCCACGAACAGGCGGCCCTTCCAGCGGCGATCGACGTTGAAGTTCGCGTCCTTGCGGAAGAAGGCGCCGTCCACGGCGGCTTCTTCGAGCAGGGTAGCGGAGAAGGGGATCACGACGGGGTCGCTCGCGCGCCCCTCGTCGTCGACGGCGGAGACGAGGAGCTCGAGCTTCGCGCGCTTTCCGTCCGGCGTTTTCTCGGCGAAGACGGCGGAAACGGGGACGAGGACGTCGAAGGGCAGCGCGTCGTCCGTGCGTTTCGCGACGGGGCCCTTCGTCTCGAGCAGGATGGCGAAGTCGCCCTTCGGCGCCTCGGACGACAGGAGGAGAGCCGCGAAGCGGGCCCGGGCGGCCGTCACCGGCGTCGGAGAACGCTGGCCCGCCGCCGTGCGGACGACGAGGCCGGGACGCGAGACCTCGACGCGGATCGTGCGCCGCGCGGACGTGGCGTCGGGCGGCGTGAAGCCGAGCCGATAGCGATTCGAGAGGCGGCCCGACTCCTCGAGGAGCTGATCGGCGGGCCTGTTCGTGTACCCGATCCGGGCACCGCCCGTCTCCTGGGCGAGGAGCGCGAACGAGTCGTTGCGCGACTCCCACGGGTCCGCGACGGGGCCCTCGACCGGCGTCTCCCCGCCGCGCAGGCTCGAGGAGGAGTCGAAGAGCGAGCCCTGGATCGTCAGGGACCCGGTTTCGGCCCGCGCGACGTTCGTCGTCATCTCGGTCGGGTCGACGGCGACGACGGTGGCGCGCGCGAGAAGAGCCGCGGCCGCGACGGCGTTCAGCTCGGGGAGGAACGACCACATCCCGCGGATTGCGATGGGAGAGCCTCCGGGAGAAGGCATGTCGTAGATGACGAAGGACGCGTCACGATCGAAACTCAGGTACGCGGGCCGGCTTCCCGGAATGTCGCGCGCGACGCCGACGCGGGTGACGTTCTGCGCGGCCGCCTCGCTTCCGGCGCCGCCGCCGATCGGGGCGATCGTGCCCGTCGCGGAAAGGGCGCCCGCGAGCATCACGGCGGTCTTCGGCTCCGGGCGGCTCGCGACGCTCTCGAACAGCGTCTCGAGGCTCCGCAGCTCCTGGCGCGAGCGCGCGACCCACTCCTCGCTCCCGACGTCGAAGTTGTACGACATCGGGAGGCCCTTCTCGGCGCGGTCGATCGCCTTTCTCAGCTCCTTGCGGTCGGACGTGAACGCGACGAGGCTCCTGAGGCCGTTGTCGACGACGAACACGGTGCCGGCCTCGCCTGCGGGCATCCGGTCCGCGTATTTCCGCATCGCCGCGAGGCCGTTCTGCCTGGACCGCGCGTCGAGGTGGAGCGGGTTCACGACGAAGACCGTGCTGTGCGCCGGGCGCGAGGCGGCGGTCGTCCCGGCCGGCGGGGCGGCGGAGGTCACGGAGGGAGGCACCGGAGCCTCGAGGTAGTCGATCGGCGTCTCCTTGCCGTTCACGAAGAGCCTCATGTCCGTCTTCCCGAGCCCGGACACGAGCTTCCCCTTGGCGTCGAGGACGAGCACTTCCACCTCGGCGCCGACCGACTCCACCTGGGTCTTCACGGGGCGCGCGGGGTCCGCCTGCTGCCCGAGTGCCGCGAGGGCAGGGAGGAGGGCGGATGCGAGCGCGAAGGCGGCGTGACGCGGCATGGGACCTCCTGGAAACGTCCTCATAGCACGGCGTGTGCCGTCCGTCCCAGGGGCGGGCCGTCTCCCGGCGGGGACGAAAGGCCCGAAAACGGGTTCGAACGCCCTGGCATTTGTTTGCTAGTTTCCCGTCGGTTGCAGATCCTGACGTATCCCGTCGGAGTCGTGGTGGGCCTCCTGCCGGTGGTCGTCGAGCTGGGCGCGCCCCCGAGGCCGGCGAACGTTCTCCTCGACGGGCGCACGGCCTGCTCCGTCACCGAGGCGATGCCCCGGTGCGTCGTCGACCTCGGGGCCGCGCCGAAGGTCCATCTCCTCGAGCTCGTCCGCAAGGGTCCGGGAGGCAACGTCGTCGAGCGGGCCGTGAGGTGGGTGAACCGCCCGGGCTCCGCCGAGGCCGAGGTCCAGACGCGCACGCGATGCGACGAGTCCAGCAGCCGCTGCGACGTGCGGATCGGATGGGCGCACCCCGACCGTCTCAACCCGAAGAAGGTGTCCGTCGCGCTCGACGGGCGCCGTGTCGCGGGGACGCGCAACCGCGACGTGAGCCTGGACGTCGCGGGGACGCGCGGCGCGCTTCTCACCGTCGACATGACGTTTCCCGACGGCCGCCGGGCGACGCACGCGGCGGTCCTCGGCGGACGCGTGCACGGGGACGAGGACACCGCGATCTCCGCCGAGCTGGAGACCGACGCCTGCGGCCCCGACGGGCCCGCGGCGGCCGCCGGCCGGCGGCGGCGCGCCGGCGAGAGCGTCCGCGCGGCCGAACGGGGGGAGGGCGAGATCGTCTTCGTCGCCGAGCCCGCGGCCTTCGGCGCGCTCGTCGGCCTCGTGGGGTCGCCGTACACGCTTCCGAAGGGCGCCGACCTGATCGCCCTCGACGGGATCCTGCGCGCGGCGAAGGTCGCGGTTCACGTCGTCGTCCCGGACCGGCGGCTCGCACGCGGCGAGCTCCTCCCGAAGGAGCCCGTGCTCGAGGCGCTCCTCGAGACACTCGACGCGACGCCGCTGCGCCCCCTCCGCCTCGCCGACGCGGTGGCCTCGGCGGCGCTGCACGTGGGCGTGCCCGGGAAGCGCCGGCTCGTCGTCCTCGTCGCCGCCGAGGGCGCCGAGGACACGAGCGTGCTCGACGCGGCGGCCGTCGGGGCCTACCTCGACGAGATCCGCGTCCCGCTCGTCGTCTGGCGCATGCGCCCCGGCGCGAGACCCCGGTGGCCGGAAGGCCGCACGATCGCGACCGTCGGGGACCTCCGCGCGGCGATCCTCGACGCGCGGGACCGTCTCGACTGTCAGGCCGTCGTCTGGGTGGAGCCGCGGTAGGGATTCAGCCGAGCGGGGCGCGCGCCGCCGCGACGAACGCGCCGACGTTCTCGGGCGGCGTGGGCGGCAGGATGCCGTGACCGAGGTTCACGATGTGGCCGAGAGGCCCCGCGGCCTTCCGCGCCGCGAGGACGGCGGCCGTCACGCCTTCCTTCGGCCCGAGGAGGACGCCGGGGTCGACGTTCCCCTGCAGGGCCTTGCCGTTTGCACGGCGGCGTGCCTGATCGAGAGGCAGCTTCCAGTCCACCGACACGACGTCGCCCGGCAGCGCGGCGATCGACTCGACGAGGTGCGCGGAGCCCGAGGCGAAGTTGATGACGGGCACCTCGCCGCGCTTCGGGAGCTTCGCGAGGAGGCGCTCCGTCGCGGGGCGCGCGAAGCGGTCGTAGTCGGCGCGCGAGAGCTCGCCCGCCCACGTGTCGAAGACCTGCACGACGTCGGCGCCGGCCTCGATCTGCGCGGCGAGGTAGTCGCCGCACGAGTCCGCGAGCTTCTCGAGGAGCGCCACGAGCGTCTTCGGGTCGCCGTGCATCATCTTCTTCACTTCGACGAAGGACTTCGTGCCGCCGCCCTCGATCGCGTACGTCGCGAGCGTCCACGGCGCCCCGCAGAAGCCGATGACGGCCGCGCGGCCCGCGACCTCGGCCTTGAGGGCCTTGAGGATCTCCGGGACGAACTTCGTCCCGACGAGAGGGTCGAACGTCTTCAGGCGCGCGACGTCGGACGCGCTGCGGATCGGGCTCGGGAGCCTCGGCCCGCCCTCGTCGAGGCGCACCTCGATGCCCATCGGGGGGAGCGGGATCAGGATGTCCGAGAAGAGGATGACGCCGTCCATCCCGAAGCGCCGGAAGGGCTGCATCGAGACCTCGACGGCGCCCTCGACGTTCGCGCAGAGGTCGAGGAAGGCGAGCCCCTTGCGCACCTCGCGGTACTCGGGCAGGTAGCGCCCGGCCTGCCGCATGAGCCACACGGGCGGAACGTCGACGGGGCGCGAGAAGGCGGCGTCGACGAAACGCCGGCGGGACGGACCGGGACCGGACGTGGCGGGAACCGACATGGCGCGGGAGGTTAGCACCCGGTCAGTGAGTCGCCGCCCACGCGAGGACGTCCGCGCGCAGCGCCGCGAGGGCCTCGGGCTCGCGGCTCGCGAGGTCCTCCGCGCCGTCGCGGTCCGCGGCCGCGAAGAGCGTCTCCTTCGTCGCGGCGAGTCCCCCCGGGCCGGCCTCGAGCACCGCGTGGTACGTGAATCGGGAGGAGACGGCGGTCGCCGTGCGGCCCTCGTCGTCCCATGCGATCGCGGGGCCGTCCGAGGGCGCGAAGAGGTCGCGTCCGTCGCCGACCGGGCCGGGGACGCCGAAGAGACCGAGGAGCGTCGCGGGCACGTCCGCGAGCGACGCCGGTCCGTCGAGAGTCGTCCCGCCCGGAAGGAGCGGCGAGAAGAAGATGAGAGGGACGTGGTGGCGGAGGTCGGCGAAGCGGTGCGGCGTCGGCGTGCCGTCGTACGGCGCGACGGGGAGGCCGTGATCGCCGCAGATCACGAACACGGTTCGCCCGTACCAGGGCCGGGACCCGGCGAGCCGGAAGAAGTCGCCGACCGCCTCGTCCGTGTAGTGGATCGTCTTCAGCATCCGGCCGGTGTGCAGCCCGAGGAGCTCGGTGAGGCCCTCGACGCGGACGAAGCCGCCGCGCGGGGGCTCCGGCGGCTCGAAGGACGTCACGGCGTCGGACGGCACCTGGAACGGGTGATGGTTGGACACGGTGAGCACCATCGCGGCGAACGGCTCCTCGAGCCGGTCGAACGCACGGACGGCGACCCTCGCGAGCGCCTTGTCGGAGAAACCCCAGTTCGTTCGCGGCTCGGCCGGGTCGAAATCCCGGCCGTCGATGAGGCGGATGCCGCGCGGGGTGTAGAAGCGGTCGCGGCGGTAGAAGGTCTGGTCGCCGTTGTGGACCCAGAGGAACGAGCGCCATCCCGCACGCCGAAGGATCTCGGGCAGGCCGTCGCCGGGGGCCGCGGGCGCGTCCGTGACGACGAGATGCCGCGGTGAGGCGTCGAGGCCGTACCAGAGCGCGAGCTCGCCCTCGGGCGTGTGCGTGCCCGTGCTGTACGCGCGCGCCTCCCGCACCCCGCGCCGCGCGAGGTCGTCCAGGGACGGCGCGAGGCCCGGAAGGCCGCCCCACGCGCCGAGCTCCGCGGCCCGGACGCCTTCGAGGACGAGGAAGACGACGTTGGGCCGGGCGCCCGCCGGAACGCGCGGCGCGTCCGCGCGGCGCGGCGCGCGCGACGCGCGCGCGGGAGGCGCGGCGGGAACGCGGGGGACCGGGGCGACGAGCGGCCGGAAGCCCGGCGCGCGCCCGCCGCCGGCCTGCGCGGTCTGCGGCGCGAGCGCGAGCGCGACGACCGGGTTCCGCGCGGTCGCGCGGAACGGCACGGGAAGCGGAGCGCACGCGAGGAGCGTTCCCGCCACGGCGAGCTGGAACGCGCGGAGCGGTCCGAGGACGCCGCGCGCGCGCATCCCGCGGCGCCGCGCGAGGGCGAGCGCGACGGCGACGCCGAGGACGGCGAGCGCGAGGCGCGCGAGGCCGGCGGGGTCGGACGAGCGCGCGAGGAAGGACACGTCCATCCCGACGGCGAGGTCCGTCCGGCGCGGAGCGTGGCCGAAGAACGCGACGGTCTCGAACCATGCGGCCGTGGCGAGGACGAACGTCGACGCGAATGCCGCGTACCCGAAGCTGGACGCACGGGGAGCGCGTCCCGCGGCGAGAAGAGCGAGCCACGCGCCCGCGGCGAGGACCGCGAGGTCTCCCGCCGATCCGGTCAGGAGCCACGCGAGCGGGCGGGCGGAGGGGAGCGGCGTCGCGAGGTGGAGCCGGAGCCTCAGCAGGGCGAGGAGAACGAGGAGGACGCCGCCGGCGGCTTCGACGAACGCGGCGGCCGACCACCCGGCTGAGACGCGTTCTCCATGATGCATCCGCACGGATTGTCGCGCAGAGAAGGCGGTTCCTATAATCGCCGCGTGATGGTGGACTCGGCCGCAGCGGCCGCGTGGGGCACGGGGCTCGGCTGGACCGCCCTCGCTCTCTACGCCCTGGCTTCGGCTCTCTACGTCCTGAACCTCTACCGGCCGTCCGCCTGGGCGGGCCGGGCGGCGACCGCCTGCGCGGTCGTCGGCGCGGTCCTGAACTTCGGCGCTCTCTACGCCCGGGCGCTCGCCGTGGGGACGGTCCCCTATCGCGACCTCCTCGGCTCGATGAAGCTCTTCGGCTTCTTCCTCGCCGTCCTCTCGGTCGTCCTCGAGCTGCGCCACCACGACCGCGCGCTCGGCCCCGTCCTCATGCCGGCGGCGCTCTTCTTCATGCTCCTCGCGCTCCTCGAGTCGCCCGGCACGGGACGCCCGGCCCCGAATCCCGGACCTCAAGGGCGCGATCTTCGCGCTGCACGTCACGCTCAACATGCTCGCGTACGCGGCGTTCGCCGTGTCGGCCGCGCTCTCGATCCTGTACATCACGGCCGGCCGCGCGCTGAAGTCGCACACGCTCTCCGGTCCCGCGACGCGCCTCCCGACGCTCTCCTACCTCGAGCGCGCGAACCGCACGTCGCTCGGCCTCGGGATCATCGCGCTCGGCACCGGGCTCGCGCTCGGCTTCTGGTGGGCCGCGCGCGTCTGGACGCCGGACCATCCGCACTGGGCGCTCGACCCGAAGATCTTCTTCGCCCTCGGCACGCTCTTCTTCTATCTCTTCGTCCTCGTCCGGGCGCGCCGCGGCGCCCCGGGGGTCTCGACGGCGCGCTTCTCGATCGCGGGCTTCGCGCTCGTGCTCCTGTCGTACACCGCCGTCAACATGTTCGTCTCCAAGCTGCACGTGTTCCGCTCATGAACCTCGTCTTCGTCGGCTGGAACCACCGGGGCGCCCCTCTCGATCTGAGAGAGCGACTCGCCTTCACGCCGGAGAAGGCGCGCCTGGCCCTCGAGGGCCTGTTCGCCGAGCACATCCTCGCCGAGGGCGCGATCGTCTCGACGTGCAACCGCGCCGAGATCTACGGCGTGTCGGACCGCGAGGACGAGCTCGACGCGCTCTCGGGCTTCTTCTCGCGCTTCCACCGGGTCGACGACGTGATCCTCCGCCAGACGGCGCTCACGGGCCGCGGCGACGCGACCGTCCGCCACCTCTTCCGCGTCGCCTCCGGCCTCGACTCGATGGTCCTCGGCGAGGCGCAGATCCTCGGGCAGATCCGCGAGGCGCACCGCGTCGCGACGGCGGCCGGGTCGCTGAGGGCCGTCACGAACCGGCTCTTCATGAGCGCGCTCGAGTGCGGCAAGCGCGTGCGCGCCGAGACGGGTCTCGGGACGCGCCCGACGTCCGTCGCGGGCCTCGCGCTCACGCTCGCGGGCCGCATCTTCGAGTCGCTCAAGGGCCGGCGCGCCCTCCTCGTGGGCGCCGGCGAGACGGCCGAGCTCACGGCGCGCCTCCTCCTCGACGAGGGCGTCTCGGAGATCGTCGTCACGAACCGCTCGCTCGACCGGGCTCAGGCCCTGGCGGCCGCCTCCGGCGGGCGAGCGGTCCCCTGGGACCAGCGCGCCGTCGCCGCGGCGGAGGTCGACCTCATCCTCTCGGCGACGAACGCGACGGAGCCGGTCCTCACGGCCGACGCGATCGAGGCGGCGCGCGCGGCCTCCCGGCGCCGCGGGCCTCTCCTCGTCCTCGACCTCGCCGTCCCGCGCGACGTGGAGGTCGAGGTCGGCGACCTCCCGGACGTCTACCGCTACGACATCGAGGCGCTCACGGGGATGGCCGACGCGAACACGAAGGCGCGCCTCGAGGAGGTCCCGCACGCGGAGGCCATCGTCGAGGAGTGCGTCCGGCGGTTCGCGGACTGGTGGGGCTCCCTCCTGCAGGTCGACGTCGTGCGCGGCCTTCGCGAGAAGGTCGAGAGGATCCGCCTCGCGGAGATCGAGAAGTACGCGGGCCGGCTGTCGGGCCTGTCCGAGAAGGACCGGGCGACCGTCGAGCGCCTCACGGAGACGATCGTCGGGCGGATCCTCCACGAGCCCACCGTCGGCCTCAAGGAGGGCGACGCGTCCGAGCGCCTCGAGAAGGCCGCCTCGGTGCGGTCGCTCTTCCGGCTGGACGAGCCGCCGCGGTGACGCGATGACGGGCGCCGAACCGCTCCGCATGGGCACGCGGGCCAGCGCCCTCGCGCGCGCCCAGTCCGGGGCGTTCGCCGAGGAGCTCACGCGCCGCTCGGGCCGCCCGGTCGAGGTCGTGATCGTGCGGACCCAGGGCGACCAGCTGTCGAGCGAGGGCAAGGCACCCCCCGGCGGCGACTCCGCGGGCGTCTTCGTGCGCGCGCTCGACGACGCCCTGCGCCGGAACGAGATCGACTTCGCCGTCCACTCTCTCAAGGACGTCCCGACCGCCGAGTCCGAGGGGCTCGTCCTCGCGGCCGTGCCGGCGCGGGCGGACAGCCGCGACGCGTTCGTCGTCGCGACGCGCCACGCGGGCGTGACGCGAGTCGAGGACCTCCCGCGCGGCGCGCGCGTGGCGACGTCCTCGCCGCGCCGCGTCTCGCAGCTCCTGAGGGTGCGCCCGGACCTCGTGACGGTCGCGATGGCGGGGAACGTCGACACGCGCCTCCAGCGGCTCGAGGAGGGGAGGGCGGACGCCCTGATCCTCGCGAGCGCCGGTCTCGACCGCCTCGGCAAGGGCGCCGTCATCACGCGGCGGCTCGAGCCGGGCGAGATGCTCGGCGCCCCGGCGCAGGGCGCGCTCGGCATCGGCTGCCGGGCGGACGACGAAGAGACCCGGGAGATTCTGCTGAAGATGGAGGACGCCGAGTCGCGGGCGGCCGCAGAAGCAGAGCGAGCGCTCCTTCATTTTCTGAGAGGGGGATGTCGCGCGCCCGTCGGCGCGCGAGGATTCTTCGAAGGTGAAGAGGGGAGACGAACGCTGAAGCTGGTCGGCCGCGTTCTCTCTCTCGATGGCAGCGAGTGCCTCGAAGACGAGCTGAGCGAGCCCTTCGCGCCGCAGGCCGCATTCGCTTCGGCATCCCCCTCTTCACCTTCTAAGAAATCTTCTTCTCTTCTTCTTCCCTCGGTCGCCTCCTCGCCGAGCGCCTGCTCGCGCGCGGCGCGGCGCGGCTGATCGACGCGGCGCGCGTGTGAGCGGACGCATCCTCCTTCTGCGCTCGGGCTCGGCCGGGCCGGAGGATGCGGCGCCCGCGCCCGACGTCACGGTCCTGCACACGCACGCCGTCGAGCCCCGGCCCGAGGGCGTGGCCGAGGCGCTCGCGTTCGACCCGGCGGGCGCGACGCTCGTCGTCTCGTCCAAGGAGACCGTGAGAGTTCTGCTCCCTCTCTTTCGTCTCCCCTTCGCTTCGATGATTGCGGTTGGCGAGGGCACGGCTGATTTGCTTAGAAGGGTGAATACGGGGGAGGCGGCCCGGCGGCACCTTCGGCGGAGCGTCAACCTACAGTGGGGCTGATGCGACGCAGATCGTCGTTCCCGAGGTGCCCGGAGCGGCGGGGGTCATTCACTTTCTAAGAAGATCTTCAGCGGCCGCGGGTCTGCGCATCCTCTGGCCGCACGGCTCCGACGCCGCCTCCGAACCCTTCGAAGAAATCCGATCCCTGGGTTTCTCTCTCGTCTCTCCGGTCGTCTATTCGAAGCGCGCGCTCTTCTGCCGTCCGACCTCGACGCTGTCTGTCGTCGCCGACTTCGCCGCCGGACGGTTCGGTTCGGTGGCGGTCGGCTCGACGGCCGGTCTCGACGTCCTGCTCTCGGCCGTCCCGTCGCCCCCGCACGTAAGATGGGGCGTCCTCGGTCCCGAGACGGCGAAGGCCGTCTCCGCGCGTCATCTTCCCGCTCCCGTCGTCCCGCCGCGCGCGCGGCTTTCCGATCTCCTCGATCTCCTCCGGAAGGAAACCTCATGAGCTTCCCCCTCCACCGTTACCGCCGCCTCCGCCGCAGCGAGAGCCTCCGGACGATGGTCCGCGAGACGTCGCTCGCGCCCTCCGACTTCATCGCGCCCCTCTTCGTCGTGCCCGGGCAGGGCGTCCGCCAGCCCGTGGGCTCGATGCCGGGCGTCGACCGCACGTCCGCCGAGCTGGCCGGCAAGGACGCCAGGGCGCTCGCCGACCTCGGCGTCCTGTCGGTGATCCTCTTCGGGATCCCGGATCACAAGGACGCGAAGGGCACGTCGTCCGCCGATCCGCAGGGCCCCGTCTGTCAGGCCGTCATGGCGATCAAGGCCGAGAGCCCGAAGACGGTCGTCATGACGGACATCTGCCTGTGCGAGTACACGGACCACGGCCACTGCGGGGTCATCAAGGGCGACACGGTCGACAACGACCCGACGCTCGCGATCCTCGCGGCCGAGGCCGTCGCGCACGCGAAGGCGGGCGCCGACGTCGTCGCGCCGAGCGACATGATGGACGGGCGCGTCGGCGCGATCCGCGCCGCGCTCGACAAGGAGGGCTTCCAGGACGTGGCCCTTCTCTCGTACGCGGCGAAGTACGCGTCCGGCTTCTACGGGCCGTTCCGGGAGGCCGCCGAGTCGACGCCGTCCTTCGGCGACCGCCGCGCGTACCAGATGGATCCGGGCAACGTGCGCGAGGCCGTCAAGGAGGTCCTCTCGGACGTGGCGGAGGGCGCCGACCTCGTGATGGTCAAGCCCGCGCTCTCGTACATGGACGTCATCCGGGCCGCGAAGGAAGCCACGAACGTCCCGCTCGCCTGCTACAACGTCTCCGGCGAGTACGCGATGGTCAAGGCGGCCGCGGCGAACGGCTGGATCGACGGGCAGCGCGTGACGCTCGAGATCCTGACCAGTTTCAAGCGCGCGGGCGCGGACCTCATCCTGACGTACCACGCCAGAGAAGCCAGTCAGTGGATCGGATGAGAAGACGAGAGAGAGACAAGAGAGGAGAGGAGATTTTCTTAGAAGGGTGAGTGGGGTCGCGGCGCCACTCGTCGCCGGGGCGACCACTCGCGCGCAATCCGCCCGATTCACTTTCTAAGAAGAAAACGACCCGCCGATGAGCGAGAAGAAAACACGCGCAGCTGCTCCCCTTCGCAAGCGTTCGCGCAGAACGGCCCAGTCCGAAGCCCTCTTCCTCCGCGCGAAGAAGCGCATGCCCGGCGGCGTGTCGTCGCCCGTGCGCTCCTTCGCGTCCGTCGGCGGCACGCCGTTCTTCGTGAAGAAGGGCAAGGGCGCGACGCTGATCGACGCGGACGGCAACCGGTACGTGGACTGGGTGATGTCCTACGGGCCGCTCGTCTTCGGGCACGCGTACGGGCCGGTCCTCTCGGCCGTGCGCAAGGCGCTGCCGCGCGGCACGTCCTACGGCGCGCCCACGAAGGCCGAGATCGAGCTGGCCGAGCGCGTCGCGAAGGCCGTCCCCTCGATGGAGAAGGTCCGGTTCGTCTCGTCGGGAACCGAGGCCGCGATGAGCGCCGTGCGCCTCGCGCGCGCCGCCACCGGGCGCGACCTCGTCCTCAAGTTCTCGGGCTGCTACCACGGCCACGCGGACTCGTTTCTCGTCGCCGCCGGCTCCGGCCTCGCGACGCTCGGCATCCCCGGCTCGCCGGGCGTGCCCGGCGTCGCTCGCGGGCCTGACGCTCACGGCGCGGTACAACGACCTCGACTCCGTGAAGGCCGTCTTCGCGGCGCATCCGGGCCGGATCGCCGTGATCGCCGTCGAGCCGGTCGCCGCGAACATGGGCGTCGTCACGCCCGTCGCGGGCTTCCTCGAGGGGCTCCGCGCGATCGCGGACGAGGAGGGGGCGCTCCTCCTCTTCGACGAGGTCATCAGCGGCTTCCGTCTCGCGAAGGGCGGCGCGCAGGAGATCTACGGTGTCAGGCCCGACCTCACGTGCCTCGGCAAGATCATCGGCGGCGGCCTGCCCGTCGGCGCTTACGGCGGCCGGGCGGACCTCATGGCGCAGATCGCGCCGGACGGCCCCGTCTACCAGGCCGGGACGCTCTCCGGGAACCCGCTCGCGATGGCGGCCGGCAAGGCGATGCTCGACGCGCTCACGCCCGCCGTCTACGCGAAGCTCGACCGCACCGCGCGGGACCTCGAGCGCGGGATGAGCGCCGCCGCCGAGAGAGCCGGCGTTGCCGGCCGCGTCTCCCTGAACCGGATCGGCTCGATCCTCACGCCGTTCTTCACGAAGGGTCCCGTGCGCGACTTCGACGACGCGAAGAAGTCCGACCTCGGCGCCTTCAGGCGCTGGTACCACGCGATGCTCCGCCAGGGCGTCTTCGTCGCCCCCGCGCAGTTCGAGGCGATGTTCGTCTCGACGGCGCACGGCCCGAAGGACGTCGCGAAGACCGTGAAGGCGCACGAGATCGCGCTGAAGGAAGCGTTCGCCGCCGCGTGACGGGCCGGGCGACCCTCGAGAGCCTCCGCCGCGAGGCGCGCGAGCGGGACCGCGAGGACCCGCTCGCGCGGTGGCGCGACGAGTTCGTCGTCGCCGACGAGGGCCTGCTCTACCTCGACGGCAACTCCCTCGGCCGCCTGCCGAGGCGCGCGGAGGCGATCGTCGGGAGGGTCGTGCGCGACGAGTGGGGAGGCCGCCTCGTCCGCGGCTGGAACGAGGGCTGGGTGGACGCCCCGCGACGAATCGGGGACAAGCTCGGCCGGCTCCTGGGCGCGCGGGACGGCGAGGTCCTCGTCTCCGACTCCACGAGCGTGAACCTCTTCAAGCTCGCGGTCGCCGCGCTGAAGGCGCGCGGGGGCCGCACGGAGATCGTCACGGACGACCTGAACTTCCCGTCGGACCTCTACGTCCTGGACGGCGCGGCGCGGCTCCTCGGCGGCGGACGGCGCGTGAACGTCGTCGCGGCCCGCGACGGGATCTCCGTCGACCCCGCCGACCTCGCGGCCGCGATCGGGACGGACACGGCCCTCGTCTCGCTCTCCCACGTCTCGTACCGGAGCGGCTTCCTCCACGACATGAAGGCCGTCACGGAGATCGCGCACGCCTCGGGAGCCCTCGTCCTCTGGGACGTGAGCCATTCCGCCGGGGTGGTCCCGATCGACCTCGAGGCCTCGGGCGCCGATCTCGCGGTCGGCTGCACCTACAAGTACCTCAACGGAGGGCCCGGCGCGCCCGCGTTCCTCTACGTGCGGCGCGCGCTGCAGGCCGTGCTCGAGAACCCGATCACGGGCTGGTTCGGGCGCGCGACGCCGTTCGCGTTCGCGCCGGACTTCGCGCCCGCCCCCGGCGTGGAGCGCTTCCTCGTCGGGACGCCGCCGATCCTCTCCCTCGCGGCCGCCGAGGCGGGCATCGACCTCGCGCTCGAGGCCGGGGTCGAGGCCGCGCGCGCCAAGTCGGTCGCGATGGGAAGATTCCTCGAAGGTTGCTGGAGGGCGCAGCTCGAACCGCTCGGCGTCGCGCTGCGTTCTCCTCGCGAGCCGGAGCGCCGCGGCTCGCACCTTTCGTTCGGCCATCCCGGGGCGCTCGCGATCGATCGCGCCCTCATCGCCGAAATGAACGTGATCCCGGACTTCCGGCCGCCGGACGTGATTCGTTTCGGCTTCGCGCCCCTCTCGAATACCTTCGAGGATCTCTTCGAAAGCGTGAGCCGATTTCGCCGCGTGCTGGACGAGGAGCTCTGGCGGCGTCACACCGCGGATCGGCCGGTCGTCACCTAGAAGGCTCCCGACTCACTCGAACCAGCCGACGACGTCGAGGATCACGTTCGCGGTGCCGGACGGGAGGCCGTCCACGACGACGGCGCCCGTCGTCCCGAGGGCGGTGAGGACGTTGTTCGCGCGCGTGCGCCCGGCCGGGAAGGCCACCGTGACGGTGCCGCTCGACGGCGCCCCGGCCGGGGCGAGACGGACCGAGCCCGCGGCCGTCGGGCCCGTCACCGTGAGGTTCCCGGCGATCGACTTCGCGGTCGCGGGCACCCCGCACTGGCCGCGGACGACCCACGTGCGGGCCTGGCCCGCGAAGAGCGCCGGACCGCCGTACGTCCCGGTCGGCTTTCGCGTGTCGAAGACCCGGCACGGGGCGAGCGTGTGGAAGGCGGTGGCCGGCGGGCCGGTCCCGTAGTCGACCCGGACCGTGATCGAGGACGCCGTCTTCGAGAGCGTCGTGATCGTGAGACCCGTCTCCGGGTCGTTGAAGGCGAGGGGGGCGTCGAGCTCGGCGTCGTCGAACGTCGTCGTCGCGGGCGTCATGTCGAGGAGGTCCGTCCCGCCCACGGAGCTCGGCGCGAGCCGGACGAGGCCGCCGTTGACGATCGTCGCGGGCTCGCCCGCGTCGAAGCCCGTCCGGTTCCGCCATTCGACCCAGTAGGTGCGCGTCGGGGTCGTCCCGGTCGTCGGGATCCTGACGGCGTACGTCGGCTGGCCGGCCGCCTCGAGCGCGCCGATCGTGTACGTCGCCGAGCCGCCACCGTGGACCTTCACGGAGCCCGCGGGGAGCCATCCGAACGTGTCCTTGAACTGCGCGTTGAAGTGCCCGGCGCGCGAGTTGCCCATGACGTCGAAGCGGTCGCCGTACTCGCCGCGCGTGCAGCCGGACGGCGCGATCGGAAGGGTCCCGCAGTCCCACGAGTGGGCGTGCAGGACGCCGAAGTTGTGCCCGAGCTCGTGGGCCGCGACGAGGAGGCCCATCGATCCCGTGCCGTTGATCCACGCGCCCGAGCCGCCCACGTAGCCGAGCCCGTTCCACCCGCAGGGGAGCGCGGGGAAGACCCAGAGGACGAAGTTGTAGCTCGCGAGGTTGTACCCCGCCGCCGCGGCGCGCGCGTTCCCCTGCGACTGGACCGTCGCGGTGTCGCACGTCGTCGGCTTCGCGACGGTGGCCGTGACGAGGGCGACGTCGCCCGTCATCGTCGCGAGGCCGTAGGACGCCTCGGCGTAGTAGCGCGCCACGCTCGAGCCCGTGCCGAAGAAGAGGTTCTGGGCGTTCGTGACGGTCGTGGCGGTGAGGGAGGAGTCGTTCGTGAAGTTCAGGAGGATCACGAGCACGCGCTTGGCTCCGGTCGTCCAGGCGCTCAGGGCCCGCCGCGTCCCGAGGGGCACCCGTCCAACGGGATGGATCTCGTCGACCTCGAAGGACTCCCGTGCGGGCCAGCCGGTCACGGAAACCCGATCACCCGTTCGATATTCGGGCGGAGCCGCGAACCGGAGAGGCAGGACCTCGCCCTCGTCGGTCTCCAGCTCGTAGCGGGTGCGGGACCTGGAGGCCGTGAAGTCGTCCTCCACGAGGACCCGGAAGAGGCCCGTGCGGGTGAAGGGGTCGTCGACCGGGCTCTCCGCCCGGCCCGGCCCGGAGAGCGCCAGGAAGGCACCGAAGACGGCGGCGGCGAGCGATCGGGCGCGAGGCATCGGGACCTCCGGTCGGGTACGCCGAATGAGGCGGGGTTTCTGTCGCGAAATGTTACCTCATTTCCGAGCGGCGACCGATTCTCAGGCCCGTGCTTGTTGCTCCGAGGTATTTGATGCAACTGAATCAAAGCTTTGGGGATGCGCAGTTACATACCCTTCCGCACGGATGCAAAAGGCCCTTTTCTACGCGCATACCGAACTCACGTTCGTCAACATGCCGATTCTTTTCCGGCAAGGAGGCTGACCATGTCAGTTGTTTCCCGCACGGCCCTCACGCTGCTGGCCGGCCTGGTCGCGGTTCCGTTCACACCCGTGAACCGCCCCGGCTCGACCGGCGCGACCGAACAGCAGGCCGCCCCGACGGCGTACGCGTCGACCGCCAAGGAGGCGTACCTCGCCCCCGAGGCGCTCACGTACATCCGTCCCGGCCTGAACATCAAGATCCAGAGCGTCACGAACTTCGGCCCGAGCCAGAAGCCGGTCGTCGAGCTCTACCTGACCGACGACCTCAAGGGGCCCCTGGATCGCAACGGCCTCGTGACGCCGGGCGTCGTCTCGCTGCGGTTCATCCCGGCCGTCTGGAACCCGACGACGAAGCGCTACACGGACTACATCGGCTACAACGCGGACCCCCTCAAGAACGCGAACCCGAGCCGTGACAGCAACGGCACGTGGACGGACCTCGAGGTCGGCCACTACAAGTACACGTTCCAGAACGCGCTCCCGGCGACGATGGACCCGACCCAGCCCCACACGCTCGCCGCGATGGGCGCCCGGAACACGACGGACATCGTCGGCAAGCAGTACTACGCGGTTCCGCAGTACCTCGACTTCGTCCCGTCCACGAACGCGGCGACGACGACGTTCAACGCGATGACGGTCGCGCGCTGCAACCAGTGCCACGACCCGCTCGCGCTCCACGGCGGCAACTACCGCGACATCAAGACCTGCGTCCTCTGCCACAACCCGAACAACATGACGGGCACGATCGGCGCCGCGCGGGACCGAAGGCGGCCGAGCCGCGCTCGCAGTACGACGGCCAGATCTTCTTCCACCAGCTCCACATGGGGAAGAACGCCGAGGTCGTCCCGGACATCACGTATCCGCAGGACATCCGCTTCTGCACGACCTGCCACGACCCGAAGGCCGCCGGCGGCGACAGCTGGTACACGCGGCCCTCGATCGCGGCCTGCGGCTCCTGCCACGACGACGTGAACTTCACGACGGGCGCGAACCACGTCGCCGGCCCCGCGGCCGACGGCACGTGCGCGTCCTGCCACCAGCCGGCAGGACGACAAGGAGTACGGCCCGGGCATCAAGACCGCCCACGTCGTTCCGGTCAAGTCCTCGCAGCTCAAGGGCTACACGGCCGCGATCACGTCCGTCACGAACGCCGGACCCGGCAAGAAGATCACGGTCACCTTCAAGCTCCGCAACGGCGACGGCTCGTTCGTCGACCCGGGCGTCTACAAGGTCTCGGCGAACGGTTCCATCAGCATCAAGCTCGGCGGGCCCACGACCGACTACACGAACCCCGGCATGAACGCGAACGGCCAGCCGTTCAGCGAAGCCGTCCAGACGGCCGCGTATGACCCGACGACGGGCCTCGCGACCTACACGTTCACGAACGCCATTCCTGCCGCGGCCAAGGGCACGTACGTCGTCTCGATCGAGACGCGCCGCACGATCGCGCTGAACCCGGCCCCGACGAAGGGCCCCGCGTCGGTCAGCGAGGGCGCCCCGAACCAGCCCTTCTACTTCGCGGTCACGGGCACGACGGTCACGCCGCGCCGGACGGTCGTCATCCTCACGAAGTGCAACGCCTGCCACGCGAGCCTCGACGTCCTCTTCTCGCACGGCAACCAGCGCATCGCGATCGAGCAGTGCGTCATCTGCCACAACCCGAACGGCAACGACGTCGGCCGGCGCCCGACCGACGGCTCGCAGAACCCGCCCGAGTCCATCGAGTTCGCGCGCATGATCCACCGCATCCACACGGGCGACGAGCTGGTTCAGGACTACACGGTCTACGGCTTCGGCGGCTCCGCCTCGACGTTCAACGAGGTCACGTACCCCGGCGACCGCCGGAACTGCCTCGCGTGCCACGGCACGACGCGAGCGCGAACGCGGTCACGTACAGCCTCCCGCTCCCGATCACGAACGTCCCGGTCGTCACGGATCGCGACTTCTTCTCGCCGCGCGGATCGGCCACGGCCGCCTGCACGGGCTGCCACGACAGCCGCGACGTCGCCGCCCACGCGTACATCAACACGGCGTACTTCCCGAACTCCCCGGCGGTCCCGGCCGAGGCCTGCGGCACGTGCCACGGCACCGGTACGGATCTCGACGTCGCCAAGGTCCACGCGCGTTAACAGAGTGAGGCCTGTGAAACACCTCTCGCTCGGAGCCTTCGCCGCCGCCGCCCTCGCCGTTCTCACGGCGGGGCCGGTGGTGGCCCAGGCGCCAGCCAAGCCGGCTGCCGCGAAGGTGGAGGCCGGGCCCGCGTGCGCTGACTGCCACGACGAGGCCAAGATCTTCGCGACGAACCCACACTCCCGTGGCTACCTCGCCGCCCACAAGGGCGCCGGGGGGAACGCGGTCTGTGAAACGTGCCACGGTGACGGGACGAAGCACATGGAGGCCGAGGGCGACAAGACCCTCATCAAGACCCTCCATGGCCGGACCGGCACCGACACGTGCATGACCTGCCACAAGCAGTCCGCGGAGCGCGCGTCCTTCTGGAACAGCGTGCACGCGTCGTCCGAGGCGGTGAATTGCCTCTCCTGCCACTCGATCCACAAGTCGGGCTTCGGCCAGAAGGCCCTCCTGAAGTCCGACCCCAACACGCTCTGCGCGACCTGCCACGGGGACGTCAAGGCCTCGTTCACGTCCGAGCCGAATGCGCACCGTCTCAAGGACGGCGTCATGTCGTGCGTGAACTGCCACGACCCCCACGGGCGGCCGGCCGACCACGCCGTGCGCACGACCCGGGCCGGCGAGCCGGTGTGCGTCACCTGCCACGCCGAGAAGCGCGGACCGTTCGTCTATCCCCACGTCACCGGCGTCGCCGGCGACTGCACGTCGTGCCACCGCCCGCACGGGTCTCCGTACCCGCACCAGCTGACGAGGGCCACGATCGCGAACCAGTGTCTCGAGTGCCACTCCACGCTCTCGACGGGCACGCTGGGCTCGCAGCCGCCTTCCTTCCACAACCTCTCGCTGCCGCGCTACCAGAACTGCACGACGTGCCACACGGCCGTCCACGGTTCGCAGCGCGACCCGCAGCTCCTGAAGTAAGGACAGGCCGATGCGAAGAATCCTCCGCTCCGCCTTCCTCACGGCCGCCCTCGCGGCGACGGTCGCCTCCGGCGTTGCCCGCGCCCAGGCGATCCCGTTCGACATCGAGGTCGGCTACCGCTTCCTCTCCGTGACCGGCAACGAGGAGATGTACCGCTCGCAGATCAACGACCGCGAGGGCTTCCTGGTCCGGTCCCTCCACGTCGCGACCGACGAGAAGTACGCGGGCTTCGCGCTCGTGGACAAGCTCCGGATCGACGGCGCCGACCTCGGCGCCGGCGGCGCCGGCTTCCTGCGCCTCGACGCCGGCCTCGCCGGCGTCTACCGGCTCCAGTTCTCGTACCGCAACACCCAGTTCTTCAGCGCCTACCAGGGCTTCGCGAACCCGCTCGGCCTCTCGGTCGGGCAGCAGACCTGGGACCGCACGCGCAACCAGTTCAACGTCGACCTCGAGATCCTCCCGGGCAAGGTGATCACGCCGATCGTCGGCTACACCTCGAACACGCTCTCGGGCCCCGGGTACACGACGTATCACTTCGGCCAGGACGAGTTCCAGCTCGCGCAGGACCTGCGCAGCAACGACCAGGAATTCCGCGTCGGCGCCGCCTTCAACGCGGGCTTCATCTCCGGCGAGGTCGTCCAGGGCTGGCGCAAGTACCACGAGACCGAGAACCTCACGCTCGCGCCGTTCGCCGGCAACGGCAACAACGCCGCGCCCGTGCTCGGGCAGCCCGTCACGGCGAGCACCCTCACGCGCTCCAGCACGACGGACGTCAACGTGCCCGTCACGTCGGCCTTCGTCCGCGGCTTCGCGCTTCCCAACCTCCAGATCACGGGCTTCTACGTGCGCTCGAACGCCACGGGCGACGACGGCACGAAGGAAGGCGCTTCCGGCAGCTTCGCCTCGTTCGCGATCTCCCGGTTCTTCACGGGTTACTCGGCCGCCAACACGACGTCTCCGACGAGCCTCGCGTGGCGCGCCGGCGGCCGGGCCGAGTGGCACGTCTTCAGCGGCCTCGACGTCTCGGCGGGGTACGTCGAGCGCGACCAGACCTGGGACAACCAGGCCCTGCTCAACGACCTGTACACCGGCACGTCGACGTTCACGGGCTTCTCGCAGGCGGACGTCCAGTCCCTGATCTCGACGCAGACCTCCCTCGAGCGCAAGGAGCAGGTGTTCGACGTCCAGGCCTCCGCGCGCTTCTTCGGGCCGTTCGGCGTCCGCCTCGGCTACTCACGCATCAACCAGGACCTGACCGTCGCCGAGGATCCGGCGGAGATCGTCGTCCCCGGCGGCCAGGGCGGCTCGTTCAGCCGCAACATCGACCGTTTCGAAGGCGCCGTCACGTTCACGATGTTCGGCTTCAACCTCATGGGCGAGGCCGCGTTCGACGACGCGAGCGCCGCGATCACGCGGGTCGACTACCTCACGCGCGACCGCGAGCGCGTCCGCCTCACGTGGAAGGGCCTCGACTGGCTCACGATCGGCGCCACGGGCTTCTGGCTCAACCAGAAGAACGACGACGCCGGACCGAACAACACGTACAAGGCGACCGCCGAGAACTACACGGCGGACCTCACCCTCAACCCCGTCAAGTGGATCCGGCTGCGCGGCGCCTACGGCAAGCTCAAGGCCGACAGCTCGATCCCCGTCCGGGCCCCGCAGGACTTCACGGTCTTCACCTCGGCCAACACGGAAGACGGCGAGCTCTGGGAGGCCGGTGCGGGCTTCACGTTCAAGGAGTTCGCGGTCGACGGATTCTGGACCCGGTTCGACAACGAAGGGTCGTACAACTTCCGGATGTACCGCGGCGGCGCCCGCGCCGACTGGAGCGCCACGGCGCACGCCGGTGTCGCGGTGGAGTGGAGCGTCGATCGGTACCTCGACTACATGCTCGCGTCCCAGAGCTACCGCGGCGACCGTCTCGGCGTCTATCTGAAGTGGCGGCCCTGACACAGGCTGAAGGGGCGGCCCCGACGCAGGGCCGCCCTTCTCTTCCGGAAGGAAGGAACGAAATGAAGCGAATCTCCCTGGCCATCCTCGCCCTCGTGGCGGCCATCACGCTCGTCGCGGGCGCGGCCTACGCCACGATGGACCTCCAGAAAGAGTTCCTGAAGCAGTATCCCGACTCGAAGATCAAGTGCGGCTCGTGCCACACGAAGCCGATGCCGAAGAAGGGCGAGGCCGAGGTGAACAAGTTCGGCGCCGACATGAACAAGCTGAAGGGCAAGGACGGCAAGTACAACTTCGCCGCCCTCGACAAGCTGGACAGCGACGGCGACGGCGTCTCCAACGGCGACGAGCTCAAGAAGGGGACGAACCCCGGCGATCCCGCGTCCAAGTAACATATGAGGATGAGGCTCGGAGTCGTTCTCACCGCGTTGCTCTCGGCCTCAACCCTCGGAGCCGCGGCCCCGACCCCCAAGCCTCCGTCCAACGACGACTGTCTGACCTGCCACGAGGACCCGTCCGCCAAGAGGGCGGACGGGTCCTCCGTCTTCGTCGACAAGAAGGTCTTCGGCGAGTCGGTGCACGGGGTCGCGGGCGCCTCGTGCGTGGACTGCCACACGGATCTCGCGAAGACGACGGACTTTCCCCACCCCGAAAAGCTCGCGAAGCCCGATTGCTCCGCGTGCCACGCGCAGCAGGTCGAGGACTACGCCAAGAGCTGGCACGCGGCTTCCCGCGCGAAGAACCCCCAGAGCAAGGCCGCCTGGTGCTCGGACTGCCACGGGTCCCACGACATCAAGCCCTCGAACGACCCGACGTCGCGGACGAACCACTTCAACCTGCCGGCGACCTGCATGCGCTGCCACGGCGACCCGAAGATCTTCCCGCGCGCGGGCGGCGACCGACGGGAGCGAGCCCGTGAGCTTCCACGACTCGATCCACGGCAAGGCGCTCGAGCAGGCCGGCCTCAAGGTCGCCCCGAACTGCGCGACGTGCCACGGCTACCACGAGATCCGAAGCCCCCGGCGCGACCCGAAGAGCACCGTCGTTCCGGACGCACGTGCCCGCGACCTGCGGCTCGTGCCACGCGAAGATCCTGGACGAGTACACGGCGTCGATCCACGGCGAGCAGCTCGCGAAGGGCAACGAGAGCGTCCCGGTCTGCTCCGACTGCCACACGGCGCACGCGATCTCGGGAACGCCCGACGTGCGGCGGCTCGCGATCCTCAAGCAGTGCGGAAGCTGCCACGACTCCGAGCTGAAGTCCTACCGCGACACGTACCACGGCCAGGTCTCGGAGCTCGGCTTCGCGGCCGTCGCGACCTGCGCCGACTGCCACACCGCCCACGAGATCCACCCGGCGGGCGACGTGCGCTCGTCGGTCGGGCCCGCGAAACGCCTCGCGACCTGCCAGAAGTGCCACCCCGGCGCGGGACCGAAGTTCGCGAAGTACGACCCGCACGCGAACCCGCACGACAGGGGGCGCAGCGGGATCCTCTGGTTCACGGCCCTCTTCATGAAGTACCTCCTGATCGGCGTCTTCGCCTTCTTCGGGGTCCACACGGCGCTGTGGTTCCCGCGCTCGGTCAAGGCGCGGCGCGAGGCGGAGCGCCGCGGCGGGAACGGAGACGCGCGATGAAGGACAACGGGACCGCCGCTCCGGCCGGCGCCGCGTTCGTCCGGCGGTTCGACGAGGTCGACCGCCGGCTGCACATCCTCCTCATGACGAGCTTCCTCGGGCTCGCCTTCACGGGGCTCCCGCTCCTCTTCTCGGATCGCCGGTGGGCGAAGGTGCTCTCGAATCTCGTCGGCGGGTTCCGCGCGGCGGGCGTCCTCCACCGGATCTTCGCGATCGTCATGGTCTGCGTCTTCCTCGTCCACCTCGCCCGGATCATGAAGAGGCTCTTCCTCGACAAGGACACGACGATCCTCTGGGGGCCCGGCTCGATGGTCCCGCAGCCGCGGGACGTCGCCGAGATGCTCGGCCACATCCGGTGGTTCGTGGGCCTCGGGGAGCGGCCGAACTTCGACCGCTTCACGTACTGGGAGAAGTTCGACTACTGGGCCGTCTTCTGGGGGATGGGGATCATCGGCGGCTCGGGGTTCGTCCTCTGGTTCCCGAAATTCTGGTCCCGGTTCCTGCCCGGAGACTGGTTCAACGTCGCCCTTCTCGTCCACGGAGAAGAAGCGCTTCTCGCGACCGTGTTCATCTTCACGATCCACTTCTTCAACGGGCACCTCAGGCCGGAGAAGTTCCCGATGGACACCGTGATCTTCACGGGCGTCCTCCCGCTCGACGAGGTGAAGCACGAGCGCCCCGCGGAGTACGAGCGGCTGATGGCGGAAGGGAAGGTCGCCGAGATCGCCGCGCCGGCACCCACGCCGGCCGAGGTCCGCCGCGGCCGGACGATCGGAACGATCGCCGTCTGCGTCGGCCTGCTTCTCGTAACATTGACGATCTACGCGCTCCTGAGCTGATTCCGGAACCCCGAGGAGGACGTCCATGACCCCAGAACCCGCCGGCCTCGCGGCCCGGTGGATCCGGCCGATTCTGTATCTCGGCCGCAACCGCCTGTCCGTCTTCGGCGCCGTCCTCACGACGGGCGCCGCGTTCTCCCTCGTCGGGTTCTGGATCATCGAGGCCGTGGCGTCGAAGCCCCTTCACCCGTACGCGGGCATCGTCTTCATCCTCTTCCTGCCGTTCCTGTTCCTGCTCGGTCTGATCCTGATCCCGATCGGCATCTTCTTCGAGCGCCGGCGCCTGAAGGCGGCGGGGACGCTGCCGTCGGTCTACCCGAGAGGTCGACCTCGCGGATCCCGGGCTGCGCCGCTTCGGGTTCCTGGTCTCGCTGCTCCTCCGACGATCAACGTCATCATCCTGACGTTCTCGGCGTACATGGGCGTCGAGTACATGGAATCCTCGCGCTTCTGCGGCCTGACGTGCCACAAGGTCATGGCGCCCGAGTACGGGGCGTACCTCAATTCGCCGCACTCGCGCGTCGCCTGCACGAGCTGCCACATCGGCCCGGGCGCGTCGTGGGCCGTCAAGGCGAAGATCGACGGCGTGCGGCAGGTCGTCGCGGTCGTCTTCGGGACGTATTCGCGGCCGATCCCGTCGCCCGTCCACACGCTGCGCCCGGCGCGCGCGACCTGCGAGCAGTGCCACTGGCCGCAGAAGTTCGCGGGCGACAAGCTCAAGATCATCACGAAGTTCGGCGAGGACGAGAAGAACACGATGACGAAGACGGTCCTCCTCCTGAAGCTCGGCGGGCGTCAGGGCTCGAACGCCGTCGGCATCCACGGCCGGCACCTCGACGACAAGGAGCGGATCTCGTACACGACGACGGACGGCCGCCGCGAGGTCATCCCGACCGTGAACTACCTCGACGACGACGGCAAGACGGTCGTCTTCCAGTCGACGGAGATCAAGCCCACGGAGGCGCAGAAGGGCAAGGCCGAGACACGCGTGATGGACTGCATCGACTGCCACAACCGCCCGACGCACGCCTACGAGCTCCCGGAGAGGGCGGTCAACGAGGCGATGGCCGCCGGAGCGATCAGCCCGCAGCTGCCGTTCGTGCGCAAGAAGGCCGTCGAGGTCCTCAAGGTGGAGTACCCGTCGCGCGAGACCGCGTTCGACCGGATCGAGAAGGACCTCACGGACTTCTACAAGACGAAGTACCCGGACGTCTACCAGACCCGCCGCGCCACCGTCGAGACCGCCGTGCGCGAGGTCCAGCGGATCTACGGCCGGAACGTCTTCCCCGAGATGAGGCTGACGTGGGGCACGCATCCGAACCACATCGGGCACGAGGACTTCCTCGGCTGCTTCCGCTGCCACGACGGCAACCACAAGGCCCCGGGCGGACGCGTGATCTCGCAGGAGTGCGACGCGTGCCACCAGATCCTCGCGCAGGACGAGGAGAACCCGAAGGTCCTCGCGGAGATGGGGATCCAGTAGCGAGACACGTCCGCCCGGAGGCGCCCTGAATCCTCTGCATCATGGCGCCTGCCGGGCCCCGCGCTACCTTCGGAGAGCGTGGATCTCTCGTCTTCCTACCTCGGCCTCCGCCTCGCGGGCCCCGTCGTCCCCGGGGCGTCGCCGCTGACGGGCGATCTCGACTCGATCCGCCGCCTCGAGGACGCCGGCGCGCCCGCGGTCGTCCTCTCCTCGCTCTTCGAGGAGCAGGTCGCCGCCGAGGCGCTCGGCCACGAGGGCGTCCCGACGGATCCCGACCGCTACCTGAGGCAGGTGCGGGCCGTGAAGGACTCGGTGGCGATCCCCGTGATCGCGTCCCTGAACGGGACGACCGACGAGGGGTGGATGTCGTTCGCGCGGCTCGTCGAGCAGGCGGGCGCGGACGCCCTCGAGCTGAACCTCTTTCACATCTCGACGAACCTCTGGGCGGACGGCGCGGCGGCGGAAGCCGACGTCCTCGAGAGCGTCGCCGCGGCCCGCCGGCACCTCACGATCCCGATCGCCGTGAAGATCTTCCCGTACTTCTCCTCGATCGCGGCGCTCGCGCGCCAGCTCGAGGAGGTCGGCGCGAACGGGCTCGTCCTCTTCAACCGGCTCTACCAGCCGGACATCGACCTCGAGGGCGGCGAGCCGACGCCGGACCCGCGCCTCTCGAGCTCGTCCGAGCTCGTGTCGCGCCTGCACTGGATCGCCATGCTCGCGGGGCGCGTCGACGTCTCGCTCGCGGCGTCGGGCGGCGTCCACTCCGCCGCGGACGTCCTCAAGTGCGTCCTCGTGGGCGCGGACGTCACGCAGATGGTCTCCGCCCTCATGCTTCACGGCGTGACCCACCTCAGGACGGTGACGGAGGGCGTCGCGCACTGGCTCGACGCCCACGGTCACGCGTCGCTGGACGAGGTCCGCGGCCTCATGAGTCTCGAGCGCCGGGCCGACCCGCGCGCGTTCCCGAGGGCCGGGTACCTGCACGTGCTCCAGGGCTGGAAGACCGCCGGGCGGCGGGGCTGAGGCCCGGCTCAGCCCTGGGCGGCGCCCGTCTCGGTGACGACGAGGGTCTCGCCGAGGACCTCCGCGCAGAAGCGCTCGAGGTCGGCATTCGAGAACGCGTCCCAGCCCCGGCAGGTCGCGTGCTCCTTCGTCTGGACGTCGCACGCGAGCGGCGACCCGTGCACGATCTGCCGTCCGAGCTGCCACTTGTTCGCGAGCTCCTCGAAGGCGACGCGCGGGAGACCCGGGCGGCGGGCCTCGAGCGTCGCGAACCTCTTGCGCAGCTCCTCGTCCGACCAGGCGCGGAAGCCGCCGCAGAAGATCTTCTCGCGCGACGCGATGTCGCACATCGAGTGTTCCTGGTCGGTCCGCGCGAGGAAGGCGTCGCGGAGCATCCGGATCGCGGCGGCCCTCGAGACGACTCGGCTCACCGGGTCCGCCCGGCCCGTCAGATCCAGCCGCGGCGGAACGAGAGCGCGACCGCCTCGACCTGGCTGTGCACGTCGAGCTTGCGGAGCACGTTCTGGATGTGGTTCCGGACCGTGGCGTGGGACAGGTTCAGCTTCGCGGCGATGTTGAGGGCCGCGTACCCGTTCGACAGGAGCAGGACGATCTCGCGCTCGCGCACCGTGAGCGGCGAGACGGAGATCGGCGGCTCGGGCGCGGGCACCGGTCCGCTGGAGGGAGCGTCCCCGTCGGCGGGGTCGTGCACGGCGTCGCGGAGCGCCTTGAGGATCGGCTCGGCGGACTCGCCCTCGGCCTCGATGAAGTGCATGAGACACGAGAAGCGCGGGCCGGTCTCGGGCAGCGCGATCGTCCGGACCACGATCTTGACGGTGCCGGTGCCCTTCTTGCGCACGTCCAGGAGGAACGGCCGGGGATCCTCGCCCTCGGAGGCGGTCTTCACGACGCCGCAGTCGTGCGAGCAGTAGACGTTCCCGAACACGTCGCGCCCGGCGAGGACGTCGAAGCAGGCTTTCCCGAGCACTTCCTCGGGCTTCCACCCGAGAATCCTCTCGGCGCCGTCGTTCCAGTAGACGATCCGGTCGTTCCGGTCCATTCCGTAGGCCGGAAGCTTCGATTCGGCGATGAGCTCGAGGGGGTCTTCGGCTGGCACGGCGGCGATTCTCATCAATTGGGCCCCGATTCTGACAGAAATGTTTCGACTTCAGCCCGGGCCCGAGACCGGTTTCGAGCCTGAGTCTCGGGCGGGACTGAGCCGGGGGAGTCTACACCGCGACGCACCCGGTAGACTCGCGACATGTCTCGCCTGACCCTCGTGACGGCCGGGGAATCCCACGGCCCGCTCCTGACCGGCATCCTGTCCGGCCTGCCGGCCGGCCTGAGAATCAATCCCTCCGACGTAAATGCCGACCTCGCGCGCCGCCAGCACGGCTACGGCCGGGGCGGACGGATGAAGATCGAGCGGGACGAGGCGCGGTTCACCGGGGGCCTCAGGGGCGGCGAGACGCTCGGCGGGCCGGTCGCCTTCACGATCGAGAATCGCGACCACGGCGTCTGGGAGAAGGTCATGGGGCCCCTCCTGGTCGACGCCGAGGCGGCCGCGAAGAGGCGCCTCTCGTCCCCCCGCCCCGGCCACGCGGACCTCGCCGGAGGGCTGAAGTACGGCCGCCGCGACCTGCGCGACGTCCTCGAGCGGGCGAGCGCGCGGGAGTCCGCGGCGCGGGTGGCCGCGGGCGCTCTCTGCCGGCAACTCCTCGCGGCGTTCGGGGTCCGCGTGAGGAGCGGCGTTCTCTCGCTCGGCGGCGTCTCGGTGCCGGAAGGCCCGCGCGGGTGGGACGACCTCGAGCGCGTGGACGAGGCCTCGCCGTTCCGGTGCGTCGACCGGAGCGTCGAGGCGGCCATGACCGCGGCCGTGGACGCCGCCGCGAAGGCCGGCGACACGCTGGGCGGGACGATCCTCGTCGGCGCGCGCGGCGTGCCGGCGGGCCTCGGCTCGCACGTCTCGTGGGAAGACAAGCTGGACGGGCGCCTCGCGCGGGCGCTCCTCTCGATTCCGTCCGTGAAGGGCGTCTCGCTCGGAGAGGGCGTCGCGAACGCGAACCGGCCGGGCTCGCAGGCGCACGACGCGATCCTCTTCGAGGAGGGGCGCGGGTTCTTCCGCGCGACGAACCGGGCCGGCGGCCTCGAGGGCGGGATCACGAACGGCGAGGACGTCCTCGCGACTCTCTACCAGAAGCCGATCTCGACGCTGCGCGAGGGCCTGCCGTCCGTGGACATCGACTCGAAACGGCCCCACCGTGCGCAGTACGAGCGCTCGGACGTCACGGCCGTCCCGGCCTGCGGCGTCATCGGCGAGGCGATGCTCGCGTTCGTCCTCGCGGACGCGCTGCTCGAGAAGACGGGCGGGGACTCGATGGAAGAAGTGAAGAGGAATTTCGACGGCTTCGTGAAGGCCCAGAGAGACTATTGAGTGAGAAGAAGAGAAGAGAAGAGAGAAGAGAAGATTTCTTAGAAGGGTGAGTGAGGCCGCAGTGGCGGCTCAGGCCTCCGCGGTTCCTCGAGCGGCACTCGCCCCATTCACCTTCGAAGAAAAGCCACCGATGCGACCAGCTTCTCGACAACCGGATCTGCCGTGAACTTCCTGGCCGAATTTCCTTCTAAGAAATCTTCAATCCAGTTCAACCACGCGGCGGTGTGTCCGCTGCCCGCCCGCGCCGCAGACGCGCTCCGGGCGTACGCGGACAATCTCTCCCTGCGGGGGGGCCTCGACTGGAAGGACTGGATCCGCAAGGCCGACGAGGTCCGCGCGCTCGCCGCGCTGCTCATCGGGGCTTCGGACATGGTGGGCGGCGCGGCGTCCATCGCGATCGTGCCGAACACGTCCTACGGGCTGCACCTCGTCGCCTCGGGATTCCCGTTCGAGCCCGGCGACTCCGTCGTCACGACCGCCTCCGAGTTCCCCGCGAACCTCGCGCCGTGGGTCGCGCTCGCCGGAAAGGGCGTCGCGGTGCGCCGCGTCCCGACGCGCGACGGCGCGTTCTCGGTCGACGACGTGGCCGCCCTTTGCGACGCGACGACGCGGATCGTCTCGGTCTCCCTCGTCGCGTTCCACACGGGCTTCCGCGCGCCCGCCGAAGAGCTCGCCGCCTTCTGCCGGTCGCGCGGCATCGTCTTCGGTCTGGACGGGATCCAGGCCGTGGGCGCGCAGCGCGTCGACGTCGCGGGGTGGGGCGTCGACTTCCTCTCCGCGGACGGCCACAAGTGGATGCTCGGCCCCGAGGGGGCCGGGATTCTCTTCACGGCGCCGGCGCTCCGCGAACGGCTCACCCCGCCGGCCGGCTGGACGAATCTCGCGCGCTCCTCGCCGACCGACTACCGCGTCCCCGAGACGCTGCGCTTCCGCGCCGACGGCGCCCGCTTCGAGCCCGGCGCGCTCCCGACGCCGGGACTCTACGCGCTCGCGGCGTCGCTCGGCCTCCTCCTCGAGATCGGATTGCCGGAGGTCGAGGCGCGCATCGCCCGGACGCTCGGCGTCCTCGTCGAGGGCCTCCCGCGGCTCGGCTTCTCTCCGGTCCTCTTCGGCTCTCCGCCGCGCTCGGGAATCCTCGCGGCGCGGCCTCCGGCGGGGAAGGACGCGCGCTACTACCAGAAGCGCGCGGCGGAAGAGAACATCGTGATCTCCGCGCGCGAGGGCTTCGTGCGCTTCTCGCCGCACGTCGGGAACGACGCGGAAGAGGCGGAGCGGGTTCTCGCGCTGCTGAAGGGGCTCTAGCCAGGGACCCGTGCGCTTCGCGCAGGCTGCAATGAGCGAGGGTGCCACGGGCCGACTTGCCGCCTTCGAGGGCGGCGGTCTGCGGAGAGCCGTTCGGCGGAGTTTGCCGTCAGTGCCTTTCGGGCGGAAGCTCGGGCGCCTCCGGCGCCGCGGGCTCCTGGCGGACCTCGGCGGCGCCGATCCAGTCCTGGTCGAGGATGAAGATGCGCGGGTCGCGGGCGACCCAGCGCCCCTTCTCGAAGCGCTGGACCTCGTAGTGGACCCGCGGCGTCGGCGCGAACCCGCTCGTGCCGACCTTCGCGAGCGTCTGGCCGCGTCCGACGCGCTGGCCGCGGCGCACGGCGACGCCGGAGAGGTTCCCGTACACCGTGCGCGTCCGCGCGTCGTGCGAGAGGACGACGACGGTGCCGAGGCGCCGCCACCACGCGTCGGCCCGCCGCGACACGGGGCCCGCCTGCAGGACGGTGCCTTCCGCGGTGGCGGTCACCGGGCTTCCCGCGGGCGACGCGAGCGTCAGGCCGGTCTCGAACTCCGGCTCGCGCGTGATCGGCGACGGGTGCGGTCCGTAGATCGAGATCGGGACGGCGGTCGAGGGCTCGACCGGCGAGCGCGAGGGCACGGCCGCCGGCCGGAAGCCGTCCGCGTCGGCCGGGCGCGCCGCGAGGGCGCGGCGGAAGAGCTCGAGGACGCGCGTGCGCCGCGCGAGCGAGGACGTCTCGGTCTCGAGGTCGGCCGGCGTGGCAGGCGCCTTGTCGGGCGGATCGCCCGGGAAGCCCGCGGGCGGAGGCATCTCGATCACGGCGGCGACCCGCGCCAGGAAGAGCTCGTCCGCGGCGACCCGCCCGCCGAGGGCCAGGGCGCGCCGTCCCACCGACGCGAAGGCCTCCGTGCCGCGGCGCGCCGTCACGCCGACGGCCCGCCGTTCCGCGGCGTGGGCGATGTCCGAGACGAGGCGCGGGGCGGCCACGAGGCCGAGCGCCGTCGCGCCCCCCGCGAGGAGCGTGAAGGCGGCGAAGACGACGCCGCCGAACGGGCCGATCTCGAGCGAGCGGATCTTCCGGCGCGGGTCGGTGGGGTGGATCCTCAGGAGGCTCACGGAGCTCCCCGGAGGGCCGGCGAGGGGCCGGTCTCGACTCCGAGCTGGCGGCGGTCGCCGTGCGCGGCCGGCCGGAACGTCTCGGAGACGGCGAGCCTGAGGACGACCGCCGCGCCGCGCGGAGCGGCGACGGGCACCTCGAGACGGCGCCAGCGGCCGGCCGGGAGCGCGACGCGGCCGCGGAAGGCGTCGTCGACCCAGACGTCGAGGTTCACGGGACGGCCGTCGGGGCGGGCGTTGCGGACCGGCAGCTCGGCGACCGCGTCGCCCCCGGGCGCACCGGGAATCCGCCACGCGGCCGCCCGGGCGGTCCACCGGAACTTCCGGCCGTCGGGCTCGGTCTCCGTGCCCCACACGCCCGCGTCGGGCGCGCGCCGGAACGCGGCGTCGGCCGTGCGCGTCTCGACGCCGCGGGCCACGACGCCGCCGAGCGCACAGACGACGGCGCCCGCGAGGACGACGGGGACGAGGCCCGTCAGCAGCCGCGCCGTGCGGCCGTCCTCGCGCAGCGGGAGACGACTCGTCAGGACCGCGACCCAGGCGGCCACCTCCGGGTAGACGAGATGCGACCCGAACAGGAAGACGACGAGCAGGCCGATGACGGCCGCGGCCGCGGCGGCGTCGCCGAGAGGCCCGGGCCCGTGCCCGGTGCCGATCTCGAGGGCGCGGCTCGCGCCGCGCGCGAAGCCGAGGAGGAGAAGGGCGAGGAGAATGCCGGCCGCGAGGCCGGATTCCGCGAGCGTGCCGAGGTAGAGCGACGGCGGATGGTCGGTCGTCTTCACCGGGCGGCCGAGCTTCTCGGCCGCGACGTCCGGAAAGGCCATCCGGAACGAGCCGAGCCCGAGCCCCGCGACCGGGTGCTCGCGGAAGATCGTCCAGCCCGCCTCGTAGAGGAGGAGACGGCCGCGCGTCTGCTCGAAGGGGGCCGGCTCGGCGCGCAGGAGCGCCTCCACGCGGGCGTAGAGCGCCGACCGCCCGCCGGGCCCGGGCCACGAGACGGCGGCCGCGAGGGCGAATGCCCCGAGGATCGCGAGCGTGCCGATGGTCGCCGCGACGCGGCGCCGCGTGCGGCCGCCGTCCCCGGCCGCGAGGCGCGTGAGGCCCCAGAGGACGAAGACGACCGCGGCGGTGATCGTGCCGATGAGCCCCGCGCGCGAGCCCGAGTCCGCGAGGACCACGAGCAGGCCCGCGCCGGCGCCCGCGGAGAGCACGCGCCTCAGGCGGCCGCCCGCCGCGGCGCCGGCGAGGAGGGGCGTCGCGAGGAGCGCGACCGCGACGCCGGCCGCCGAGGGGTCGGTGAACGTGCTCTGCGCGCGGTGCCACTCGGCCCAGCGGTCCGAGCGGAGCATCGGGAGCGCCCCGGCTTTCTGGAGGATTCCGACCCCGGCCGCGAGCGTGCCGGACGCGAGAAGGGCGCGGTCCAGCCAGGCCCGCCCGTCCGGCTCGCGCGCGATCCGGCCGGCCGCGCGGGCGAGGCCCGCGGCCGCGAGGAGCGGCAGGAGCACCCCGAGGACGGCCGGCGCCACGAGGGCCGCGTCCTCTCCGAGGACGTTCACCGTCCGGGGAGGCGGGACGCCGCGCGCGAGGAGGTAGCTCGTGCGGAAGCCGACGAACGTCGCGGCCCCGGACACGGCCGAGAGGACCGCGAAGGCCCGCCACGCGGAGACGACCGGGCTCGTGAAGGGAGGCGCGTGCGGCTCGTACACCTCGCGGAGGGCGGCCCCGGCGAGGTAGCCGAAGAGGAGGATCGAGCCGGCGGACGCGGGCTCCCTCGCGCCGAACGCGAGGGCCGAGGCGCCCGCGCCCGTCACGAGGACGAGCGCCGTCGCGAAGGCCGGCCGCGGCGCCGCGAGGGCGAGGCCGAAGAGCAGGATCGCGGCGGCGGCCACGGCCGTGCGGTACGACGCGATGCCCGGCAGGACGACGGGCAGGGCCGCGCAGCCGAGGGCCGCCCAGCCGAAGCTCGCGAGGAGGGAGGACGGCGCGCGGCTCACAGGCCGTCCCCCGCGACGCGGATCGCGAGGCGGCGCCGGTCGCCGCCGCCGGCGAGCTCGTTCGGGACGAAGCTCGGGTGCGCCCGTACGCGGACGATCCGTCCGCCCGGCGGGACGTCGAAGCGGACGTCGCGCGTCTCCCCGCCGGCCGGCACGTCGAGAGTCGCGACCCGACGGCCATCGACGTCGACGCTCACGGACACGGGCGCGCCGTCGGGCCGCGCGTTCTGGAGGCGGAAGTCGACGGACGTCTCGCCGGTCCGGATCCCGCGGTACGCGAGCGGCCCGGCCCAGTGGAACGGGGTGCCCGGCCGGGCGGGGTAGACGCCCGCCCACAGGGACACCCGGAAGGGCGCCTCCGGCCGCGCCGTCGGGAGGGTCGCGGCGGCGGAGCCGAGGAGGCCCGCGCCCGCGAGGAGGGCCGCGGTGCGCGCCGGCCTCCACCCTCCGACGGGGTGCGGGCGATTCTCGCGGGACGTGCGGTGCGGCACGAGGAGGAAGCTCGCGGCGAGGCTCGTCAGGAGGCCGATCTCGAAGAACCGCGTGTGGGACCCGGTCTGACACGCGACGAAGAGGCCGGCGAGCGCGGCCCCCGCCGCGCGCGACGCGGGGTCGATCGGGCCGCGGGCGAAGGCCGCGTCGAACGCGCGCGCGAGGAGCGGGACGACGGCGAGGAGCGCCAGGAGGAGGCCCGGGATCCCGCACTCGGCGGCGAGGTCGAGGAGCGCGTTCGTGGCGCTGTCGGTCACCTTGACGGGACCGTGCCTCCGGGCGAACGCCGCGGGGAACTCGTAGGGGAAGCCCGCGAGGCCGACGCCCGACAGCGGCTCGTCGCCCGTCATCTCGAAGGCGGTCCGCCAGAACATGACGCGGTGGTTCGCGAAGGCGGAGAAGTCGCGCGCCGAGAGCGCCGCGCCGAGCCGGCTCGCGAGCCCGCCCGCGGCGATCGGGCCGCCGCGCGGCAGCAGGCGCACCGCGAGGACGCCGGTCCCGATCAGCGCCGCGGCGGCGGCGGCGAGAACGAGCGGCCGGATCCGGCGCGCCCGCGCGAAGCCCACGGCCGCCGCGAGCGCGGCGGCCGCGAGGAGGAGGAAACCCGTGCGCGATCCGGAGGACTCGAGGGCGACGGGCGCCGCGACGAGGCCGGCGATCGCCGCCGCGCGCCGCGCCCCGTCCGAGGCGGCTCCGCGCCCGACGAGGGAGGCGAGGAGCAGCGGGACGAGGAGGCCGATCCCGACGCCGAGGGCGTTCGGGTCCGTGAACGTCCCCGCCCGGCGCTGCAGGGAGGACCACGGCTGGAAGGCCCTGTCGAGCGGCTGGAAACGGTCCGCCGCCGCGACGAGCAGGGCCGCGGCGCCGCCCGCGCACGTCCAGAGGAGAAGGCGGTCGCGCCCCTCCGGGTCGAGCGAGAGGCGCGAGAAGACGTCGAGGGCGAGGAGGAGGAGGACGAGGCCGAGGAACACGAGCGCCGCGTCGCGGGTCCGCTCGGCCGCGGTCATCCCGAGGACGTTCACGAAGAGGGGGTCGGCGCGGCCGCGGAGGAGGAGGGCGAGCGTCTCGCCGCGCACGGAGGACGCGAGCGCGGACCCGGCCGCCAGGACGAGGAACGCGGACGCGAACGTGAGGAGCTTCGGGGGGAGGAACGAAGCCTCCCCGCGCGCGAGGCGCCGCGCGAGGGCGCTGCCGAGGAACGCGAACGCGATCGCCGGGAGGAGCGCCGCCCCGCCGTGGTCGCCGAGGAGGCGCGGGAGGCCCATCGCGAGCGGGGTCCCCGCCGCGACGAGGCACGTCGCGAGCGCCGGGCGCGTCCAGCCCAGGAAGAGGCCGAGGGCGGCGAGCGCGAGCCCCGCGGCGCGCGTGGCGGGCGCCGCCGCGCCGGGGAACGTCCAGAGGGAGAGCGCGGTCAGGAGGAGCGTCGCGCCGAAGGCGAGGGCCGCCCGGCGCGGCGGGGTCAGACGCGTACCTCCTCCTGCAGGGGCGCGTACGTGAGGGCTCCGGCCGCGCGCGCGCGGATCGCCTCGAGCGCCGCCGAGGCGGCCGAGAGCGTCGTGAGGCACGGGATGTCGCGCTCGAGCGCGGTCCGGCGGATCGCGACCTCGTCGTAGAAGGACTCCTTGCCGAGCGGCGTGTTCACGACGAGGTCGACGCTCCCGTTGATCATGAGGTCGACGATGTTCGGCCGGCCCTCGTTGACCTTCAGGACGGTCCGGGGGGAGAGGCCGCCCTTCTGCAGGGCCTTCGCCGTGCCCGCGGTCGCGAGGAGCGTGAAGCCGAGGCCGTGGAGCTCGCGCGCGAGCGGGAAGCAGGGCGTCCTTGTCGCCGTCGTGGACCGAGAGGAACGCGGTTCCCTTCTCCGGAAGGCGGATGCCCGCGCCGAGCGCCGCCTTGAGGAAGGCGAGGCCGAAGCCGCGGTCGCGGCCCATGACCTCTCCCGTCGAGCGCATCTCGGGGCCGAGGATCGTGTCGACGCCCTCGAACTTGCGGAACGGGAAGACGGGCGCCTTGATCGAGAACGCCGAGGACCGGGAGGCTCCTCGGTGAGGCCGACCTCGGGCGAGCGTCTGGCCGAGGCAGAGGCGCGCCGCGAGCCGCGCGAACGGGACGCCGGTCGTCTTCGCGACGAACGGGACGGTGCGGGACGCGCGGGGGTTCACCTCGAGGACGAAGAGCTCGCCCCCGCGGATCGCGTACTGGACGTTCATGAGGCCGACGACCTCCAGCGCGAGCCCGAGCTTCGCGCGTCGCCTGCGCGGATCTCGCCGAGCGCCGCGCGCGGGACGCGCCGGTACGGCGGGAGGACGGCGTACGAGTCGCCCGAGTGGATGCCGGCCTGCTCGATGTGCTGCATGACGCCCGCGATCGACGACGTGCTCGCCGTCGCCGAGCGCGTCGACGTCCAGCTCGTACGCGTCCTCGAGGAAGCGGTCGATGAGGACCGGCCGGTCCGGGAACGCCGCGAGCGCCTCGCCGAGGACGTGGCGGAGGGCGTCCTCGTCGTACGACGATCCGCATCGCGCGCCCGCCGAGGACGTAGCTCGGGCGGACGAGGAGCGGGAAGCCGAGCTTCCGGCCCACGCGCATGCCCTCGTCGGCGTCGCGCGCGACGCCCCACGGCGGCGCCTGCGAGGTCTGACCTCCTGCGAGGAGCTCGCCGAAGCGCTCGCGGTCCTCGGCGCGGTCGATGGCCTCGGGCTGCGTCCCGAGGATCGGCACGCCCGCGCTCTCGAGCGCGTGCGCGAGCTTGAGCGGCGTCTGGCCGCCGAACTGGACGAGGACGCCCTTCGGCTTCTCGCGCTCCACGACCGCCATGACGTCCTCGAACGTGAGCGGCTCGAAGTAGAGCCGGTCGGACGTGTCGTAGTCGGTCGAGACCGTCTCGGGGTTGCAGTTCACCATGACGGACTCGTAGCCCGCCTCCGTGATCGCCTCGGCCGCGTGAACGCAGCAGTAGTCGAACTCGAGCCCCTGCCCGATCCGGTTCGGCCCGGAGCCGAGGACGATGACCTTCTCCTTCGACGTCACGCCGGCCTCGTCCTCGGTCTCGTAGCAGGAGTAGAGGTAGGGCGTCATCGACTCGAATTCGGCCGCGCAGGTGTCGACGCGGCTGAAGACGGGCGCCACGCGAGAGGCGCCGGCGCGCCGCGGCGACTTCGGCCGCGGACCGGCCCGTGAGGATCGCGAGGTCGGGGTCCGAGAACCCGTGGCGCTTGGCCTCGCGCAGGAGCTCTCCGTCCTCGAGCGCCTTGCGCGCCTGCGGCCTTCACGCGGGCCTCGACGGCGAGAGCCTCCTGGAAGCGGTCGAGGAACCAGCGGTCGATCCCGGTGATCTCGGAGATCGTCTCGACGCTCGTCCCGTGGCGCAGGGCCGCGAGGACGGCGTAGATCCGGTCGGGCCGCGGGACGCGCAGGGCGTCGGGCTTCGGCACGGGCACCGGGACGGCGTCCACCCATCCGGTGCGGCCCGTCTCGAGGGAGCGCAGCGCCTTCCCGAACGACTCCGCGAACGTCCGGCCGAGCGCCATGACCTCGCCGACGGACTTCATCTGGACGCCGAGCGTCGTGTCGGCGCCCGGGAACTTCTCGAACGTGAAGCGCGGGATCTTCGTGACGACGTAGTCGAGCGTCGGCTCGAACGACGCCGGCGTCTTCTTCGTGATGTCGTTCGGGATCTCGTCGAGCCGGTAGCCGACCGCGAGGAGCGCCGCGATCTTCGCGATCGGGAAGCCGGTCGCCTTCGAGGCGAGGGCGGACGAACGCGAGACGCGCGGGTTCATCTCGATCACGATCCGGCGCCCCGTCTTCGGGTGGACCGCGAACTGGATGTTCGACCCGCCCGTCGCGACGCCGACGGCGCGGATGACCTTCTTCGCGTCGTCGCGCATCGACTGGTACTCGACGTCCGAGAGCGTCATCTGCGGCGCGATCGTGATCGAGTCGCCCGTGTGGACGCCCATCGGGTCGAGGTTCTCGATCGAGCAGACGACGACGAACGTGTCCGCCGCGTCGCGCATCACCTCGAGCTCGAACTCCTTCCAGCCGAGGACCGACTCCTCGATGAGGACCTCGTGGACGGGGGAGAGCGTGAGGCCGCGCTTCACGATGGACTCGAAGTCGTCCTTGTTGAACGCGATGCCGCCCCCGGTGCCGCCGAGCGTGAACGACGGACGGATCACGACCGGATAGCCGAACGGCTCCGCGATCGCGCGGGCCTCGTCGAGGCTCCGGGCCATGCCGGACTTCAGGACGTCGACGCCGACCTCCTGCATCGCCTGCTTGAAGAGGAGGCGGTCCTCGCCGAGCTTGACGGAGTGGATCGAGGCCCCGAGCGTCTCGACGCCGAACTTCGCGAGGACGCCGGCCTCGTCGAGGGCGACGGCGAGGTTGAGGGCCGTCTGGCCGCCGACGGTCGGAAGGAGGGCGTCCGGCCTCTCCTGCGCGATGATCGCGGCGACCGTGTCGCGGTCGAGGGGCTCGATGTACGTCGCGTCCGCGAACTCCGGGTCCGTCATGATCGTCGCGGGGTTCGAGTTCACGAGGACGACGCGATAGCCCTCGCGACGGAGCGCGCGGCACGCCTGGGTTCCCGAGTAGTCGAACTCGCAGGCCTGGCCGATCACGATCGGCCCCGAGCCCAGCACGAGGATCGACTTGATGTCGGTTCTTTTCGGCATCGGGGGCGGAGTTTACGGGATGCGCTCGCCCCCCGCTGGCGCGCCGGAGGCGCGCGAGATAGAGTCTCGCGAGAGCGAGAACCGAAGAAAGAGAAGGAGATTTCTGCGAATGAAAAAGACGCTTTTCCGAGCCTTCGGCGCGCTGGGAGTTGCCGTGGCGTTCGTTTGCGCCGCGCCCTCCGCCCTTTCATCTTCTAAGAAGAAAACGCCGACTCCCGCCGCAGAGGCGGTTGCCACGAAGTCCGAGTCCGCTGCGAAGACCGAGAAGGTCAACCTGAACACGGCGACCGAGGCCGAGATCGCCGCCGCCAAGGGAGTCGGCGCCAAGCTCGCGAAGGAGCTCGTCACGGGCCGCCCCTACAAGACGTGGGAAGACGTTTCGAAGGTCAAGGGCGTCGGCACGGGCAAGAAGCTCGAGTCGCTCAAGAAGGTCCTGAAGCTGACCGAGGGCGTCGCCGCCAAGGAAGAGCCGGCTGCGAAGGAAACCAAGGGGAAGAAGACGAAGAGTTCTTCGAAGGGTGAGAAGACTTCGTCCGCCGCGAGCGGCGGCGGCGCGGCGGGTGGCGGCGCGGCTGCGGGCGCGGGCAGCGCGGCCAGTGGTGCCGCGGCAGCCGGTGGCGCCGCTACGGGGACCTCCGCCACCACGGACAAGACGGCGGCATCGCCTTCGCCCTCTTCACCTTCTAAGAAATCTTCTCTCTTCTTCTTCTTCTTCTTCTCTCCTCGAAGCTCGCGCCCGGGACGAAGATCAACGTCAACACGGCGTCGGTCGAGGAGCTGGAGAAGCTGCCGGAGATCGGGCCCGTGAAGGCGCAGGCGATCGTCGACTACCGCAAGGCGAACGGCCCCTTCAAGTCGCCCGAGGACATCGAGAAGGTGAAGGGCATCAAGGAAGGCACGTTCGCGAAGATCAGGGACTACATCGTCGTCCGGTAGAGGAGAGTGCCATGGGACTTCTCGACGACGTTCTCAAGCGAAGTGACGCGCAGCCGCCGGCGGCGCCGCGGACCGTCGCATCAGACGCCTCGCGACCGAGCTCTTCGGCATGCTCTCGGGGGGCGGCGATGTCCGGGGGGCTCGCGGGTCTCGTGAACATGTTCAACCAGAAGGGGCTCGGCGACGTCGTGAGCTCGTGGGTGTCGACCGGCAAGAATCTCCCGATCTCGCCGGACCAGATCCAGGCCGTCCTCGGGAGCTCGCAGGTTCAGGCGCTCGCGGCGAAGGCGGGCATCAATCCCCAGACGGCGAGCGCCGCGATCGCGCAGATCCTCCCGCAACTCGTCGACAAGGCCACGCCGAACGGCCAGCTCCCGCCCGGCGGCATCCTCGACGCGATCTCGGGGTTTCTCCGGAAGAGCTGAGCCTAGAAAGTCCGCGAATAGACGTACGTGAAGCCCGACGCCCTGCACTTTCGCACGGGCGGCTGGAACTTCACGGTCCTCACTTCGGCCTTCACGGCTTCGGCCCGCTCCTCCGAACCCGTCTCGTTCGTGACGACGCGGACGGTCTTCACGGCGCCCGATTCGTCGATGTCCGCCTCGACGACGACCTTGCCCTTCGGACCGGGCGCGTCGGACATCCGGAGCATCGGCGGCTCGAGCATGACCTCCTTGCGGTCCGGAAGGCATCCGGCGTCCTTCCTGAGGAGGTCCTTCCTCACCCAGCCCGTCCTCGTGTCCGCGAGCTTCACGTGGAGCCAGCCGTCCTTTTCCTCGAATGAGGTCAGGCGGGTGCCCTTCGCGGCCTTCGCGACGGTCGCGGCCTTCGTGGACGGCGTCTCCCGGACGTTGACGGTCTTCGGGACGAGCCAGGAGACCTCGGCGGCCTGGGGCGCCGGAGCCGCTCGGCGGCGGGGGCCGGCTCGGGTGCGGGCGCGGGCGGCGGCGGCGGGGGGCCCGAAGCGCAGCTCCAGAGTCCGGCGGCGAGCGAGGCCGCGGCAATGCCGAGAACGAGTCGCAAGAGCCTGAGAGGCATCCGCGGATCGTACCGCGGCGACACGGGCGTTACGATCGGGGTTCCATGCGTACGAAAGTCTCGATCCACAAGTTCGGCGGGACCTCGCTCGGGGACGCCGACCGCATCCGCAACGCCGCCCGTCTCCTCGCCGCCGCGCGGCGCAAGGGCCGCGTCGTGGCCGTCGCGTCGGCGATGGGCGGCGTGACGGACGTCCTGCTCGCGGCCGCCCGCGAGGCCGAGCGCGGGCGGATCGGGACACGCCCGCGCCGCGGTGGAGGCGCTCCGCGAGCGCCACGAGGCCGCCGCGCGCGCCCTCGGCGTGCGCTTCGACGCGGCGCCGCTGCGCGAGCTTTCCGCCGCGCTCGAGGGCGTCGCCCTCCTGCGCGAGCGGACCGCGCGCGTCACGGACCTCGTCTCGTCGTTCGGCGAGCGCCTCTCGGCGCCGCTTCTCGCCGCGGCGCTCGTGAAGGCGGGCGTCCCGGCGCGGGCCGTGGACGCCCGCGAGATGCTCGTGACGGACGACCACCACGGCGCCGCGACGTGCGACCGGAAGAAGAGCGACCCGCGCGTGAGGCGCCGGCTGCGCCCGATGCTCTCGAGCGGCGTCCTGCCGGTCGTGACGGGCTTCATCGCGAGGACCGCCCAGGGCGAGACCACGACGCTCGGCCGCTCGGGCTCCGACACGACGGCCGCCCTCCTCGGCGCGGCGCTCGGGGCGAAGGAGGTCGTGATCTGGACGGACGTGGACGGCGTCCTCTCGGCGGACCCGCGCCTCGTCCCCGGCGCGCGCCTTCTCCGCCGGCTCTCCTACCGCGAGGCGGCCGAGATGACGTACTTCGGGGCGAAGGTCCTCCACTTTCCCGCCGTCCTGCCGGCGATCGCCGAGGGGATCCCGCTCGTGATCCGCAACTCGTTCCGGCCGGAGCGGCCCGGCACGACGATCGCCGCGAAGGGGGACGGGGCCCGGGGCGTCCGCGCCGTCACGGCGATCTCCGGGATGTGCCTCCTGTCACTCGACGGGAAGGGCATGACCGGAATCCCGGGGATCGCGGCGCGCGTCTTCGGCGCGACGGCGCGGCTCGGCGTGTCGGTCGTCATGTTCTCGCAGGCCTCGTCCGAGCAGAACATCGCGCTCGTGATTCCCGAGGGCGACCGCGCGCGCACCGTCGCGGCGCTCGAGCAGGAATTCCGGTTCGAAAGGCTCACGGGCGCGATCGACGCCGTCACGGCGCGGACGCCGATCGCGGTCGTCGCGGCCGTCGGAGACGGGATGCGCGGGACGCCCGGGATCGCCGCGAAGGTCTTCGCGGCGGCCGCAAGGGCGGGCGTCAACGTCGAGGCGATCGCGCAGGGATCCTCGGAGTGCAACATCAGTTTTGCGGTGGCGGGTGAGGACCGCGAGAAAGCCGTCAAGGCCCTGCATCGAGTGGTCGTGTGAGCCGCGCCCGGGTAGAAGAGAAGAAGAAGAATCTCTTAGAAGGTAAGAGGGGTCGGGGAAGGGATCGGTCCACGCCGCGCCGCGAGCGCGCTGCGCTCCCCTCTTCACCTTCTAAGAAGATCTTCTCTTCCTCTTCCTTCCTCTTCCTTCTTCCTCTTCGGTCTCCGTCTTCGCGCCCGCCTCCGTCGCGAACTTCGGCGTCGGATACGACGTTCTCGGCGCGGCGCTCGACGGGCCCGGCGACGTCGTCCGCGCGCGCCTCACGGACGAGCCGGGCGTCCGCCTCCTCGGGATCTCGGGCGACGGGGGCCGGCTGCCGCTCTCCGCGCGCCGCAACACGGCCGCCGTGGCGGCCGCCGCGGTCCTCGAGGCGGCGGGAGAGCGCCGGCGGGGCATCGAGCTGACGCTCGAGAAGGGCCTCCCGCTCTCGAGCGGAATGGGCTCGTCGGCGGCCTCGGCCGCGGCGGGCGCGCTCGCGGCGGGCCTCCTCCTCGGAGTGTCGGACCGAGGCGGCGCTCCTGCGCCCGGCGCTCCTCGGCGAGCACGTGGCGGACGGCTCCTGGCACGGCGACAACGTCTTCGCGTCCCTCCTCGGAGGGCTCGTCCTCGTGCCGTCCTCGGATCCGGAGGGGCCGCTCGTGCCGGTCCGGCTCCGGGTGCCCGCGCGGCTGCGCCTCGTCATCGTGCACCCCTCTCTCGAGCTCCCGACGCGCCGCGCCCGCGGCGTCGTTCCGCGCTCCGTGCCGATGGCCAGCCACACCGCGCACGCCGCCGCCCTCGCGGGTCTCGTGGCCGCGCTCGCGGCGGGCGACCTCGCGCGCGCGGGGCGCGCGCTGCTCGAGGACCGTCTCGTCGACCCCGCCCGCCTTCCGCTCGTCGAGGGCGCTCGCGCCGTGCTCGACGCGATCCTCGGCGCGGGCGCCCACGGGGCCTGCCTCGCCGGCGCCGGCCCGTCGCTCCTCGCCCTCACGGAGGAGGGGCCCGCCGCCGGGCGGGTCGCGCGCGCCGCCGAGGCCGCGTGGGGCCGGGCGGGGATCGCCGCGCGCGCCTCCGTCCATCGCCTCGACCCCCGGGGCGCGCGCCGCGTCCGCCCATAATCGGCCGATGCCCGCCCCGCCCGTCGCCGCCCTCTTTCGCTGCCTCGGATGCGGCGCGCAATTCCCGCTCGCCGAGCCGCGCACGGCCTGCGCCGCGTGCGGCGAGCTGCTGGACGTCGTGCCCGACCTCGCGTCCTTCGGCCTGTCGGGCGCGGCGTGGCGCGACCTCTTCGACCGCCGGCGCGCCGCCGTTCTCTCGCCCGAGGCGCACGCCTTCGAACGGAGCGGCGTCTGGCGCTACCGCGAGCACGTCCTTCCCGGGCCTCGAGACGGCGCACCTCGTGAGCAAGCCCGAGGGCGCGACGCGGCTCTACGCGGGCGGCGCCCTCGGCGAGGAGCTGGGCCTCTCGCGCCTCTTCGTGAAGCACGAGGGAGAGAACCCGACGCTCTCGTTCAAGGACCGCGGCATGGCGGCGGGCGTCACGTGGGCGAACGCGTGCGGATTTCCGGTCGTCGGCTGCGCGTCGACGGGGGACACGTCGGCGGCGCTCGCGGCGTACGCCGCGGAGGTGCCGGGCATGCGCGCCGTCGTCCTCCTCCCGCACGCGAAGATCACCGACGAGCAGCTCTCGCAGGCGCTCGCCTACGGCGCGACGACGCTCGGCCTCGACACGGACTTCGACGGCTGCATGCGGATCGTCGCGGCGCTCGCCGACGAGGGGCGCGTCTACCTCCTGAACAGCAAGAACGCGGTGCGGCTCGAGGGACAGAAGACGATCGGCTTCGAGGCGATCCACGACCTCGGATGGACGGTGCCGGACTGGTTCGTGGTGCCGGTCGGAAATGCCGGGAACGTCTCGGCGATCGGCAAGGGCCTCCGCGAGTGGCTCTCGCTCGGCATCCTCGACAAAAAGCCGCGGCTCGCGGGCGTCCAGGCCGACGCCGCCGACCCGTTCTACCGGTCGTACGCGACGGGGTTCGCCGAGCGGGTCACGCGCGTCGCGGGCGACACGGCGGCCTCGGCGATCCGGATCGGCGCGCCCGTGTCGCACCCGAAGGCGCGGCGCGAGATCGAGTTCTTCGGCGGCGTCGTCGAGCGCGTGACCGAGGCCGAGCTCCTCGACGCGTTCGCGCTCGCGAACCGCCACGGCCTCGCGATCTGCCCGAACTCCGCCGTCGCGCTCGCGGGAGCCGCGAAGCTGCGGGCCGCGGGCGTGATCCGGAAGGACGACCTCGTCGTCGTCGTGGCGACGGCGCACGCGCTGAAGTTCTCGGGGACGATGGCCGCCTATCACCGCGGTGGAGGCCGTCTCGCGAACCCGCCGCGCCGCGTCCCGGCGACGCTCGACGCGGTCCGCGCCGCCCTCGGCTGAGGGCGCCGGTCAGCCCGTCGACGGGACGTCGTGCGGGCCGCCGCTCCGGATGAGCATGAGCGTCGTCGTCCCGATCTCGAACTCGGTGCGGTTCTCGAGCTCCGTCCGGCCGATCCGCTGGTCGTAGACGTACGTGCCGTTCGTCGAGCCGAGATCCACGAGGAACACGTGCTCGTCCTGGACCTCGATCGCGGCGTGCTGGCGCGAGCACTGGATGTCGGAGACGATGATGTCGGCGTTCGCGCGGCCGATCACGACCCGCGGCCTGTCGACCTCGAAGATGCGGCCGGAGTCGGGCCCCGAGATGCACGCGAGCGAGAGGCGCACGCCCTCGGGCAGCCGGAGGGGCCGGGCCATGTTCCGGCCGTTCGTGGCGATGGGAACGCGGTCCGTCGTCCGGGCCTGGCCCCCGGCGGGCGGCGGGCCGGACGGCCCCGCGGTGTCGCCCGGCGCGGCGGTCGCGGCGGCGCCGAGCATCGCCGATCGCGCGGGCGCTCCCGGAATCTGTCCGGCCTGACGGCGTTTGCTCGCCTCGGTCATCGCCGTCTCGTCGAGCGAGAACTCGTCGGGGCCGATCGAGTTCGGGCGCGGTCGACCCCGACGCGCCCGGCGGGCCCATCGCCGGATTACGGATCTCGAAGACGTTCGCGCACTTCGTGCACTTGATGCGCTTCGCGGGCGCGCCGGCAAAACGCGTCTCGTCGTAGTGGTAGCGCGCCTGGCATGCCGTGCACTGGATGATCACGCGATGGTGCAGTCTCCGGTCCGATTTTAGCCGGGATTCGCGCGGCGCGCCCGAGGAGCGGTCAGGATCGGCTCGCGAGGCGGGCCCGCGCGACCAGCCGCGGGATCGCCTCGAGGAGGCGCTCGACGTCCGTTTCGGCGCTCGCGTGCCCGAACGAGATGCGGAGCGTCGCCTTCGCGTCCGGGGGGGACAGGCCGAGGGCGAGGAGGACGCGGCTCGGGGCGGTGGTCCCGGCGTGGCAGGCCGAGCCGGCGGAGACGGCGATCCCTTCGAGGTCGAGAGCCGCCACGAGCGTTTCGGCCTCGGTGCCGGGGAAGACGACGGAGGCGGCGGTCGGGAGCCGGGCGCCCTCCGCCGCGTTGATCCGCGCGCCGGGAACCGCCCCGAGCAGGCCTGCCTCGAGCCGGTCGCGGAGGGCGGCGAGCCGGGCGCCCTCCTCCGCGAGCCGCGCGCGGGCGAGCCGCGCGGCTTCCCCGAGACCGGCGATCGCCGCGACGTTCTCCGTCCCGCCGCGCCGCCCGCGCTCCTGGCCGCCGCCGGCGGCCAGCGCCTGGATCCGCACGCCGGGGCGGACCCAGAGGGCCCCGGACCCCTTCGGGCCGCCGAACTTGTGCGCCGAGAGCGAGAGGAGGTCGACGCCGAGCGCGCGAACGTCCACGGGAATCCTTCCCGGCGGCCTGGACGGCGTCCGTGTGGACGAGCGCGCCCGCCGCGCGGGCGTGGGCCGCGAAGGCCCCAAGGCGGTCGAAGACCGCACCCGTCTCGTTGTTCGCGAGGACCGCCGAGACGAGGGCCGTCGCGGCGTCGGCCGGAGCGGGCTCGCGCGGAACTCCGCGCGGGTCGACCGGGATCTCGTCGGGCTCGAAGCCCTCGCGGAGGAGGGCGAGCGCCGCCTCCCGGACGGCGGCATGCTCGGCGGCCGTGAAGAGGACCCTCCGGCGGCCGGGGTCCGCGTCGCGCGCGGCCCGCGCCCCGCCGCGGACGGCGAGGTTGTCGGCCTCGGTCCCTCCGGACGTGAAGACGACGCCGCCCGGGTCGCCGTTCAGGAGCCGGGCGACCTCCTCCCGCGCGCGTTCGACGGCCGCCCGGGCCGCCCGTCCCGGCCCGTGGACGGAGGACGGGTTGCCGGCCAGGCCGAGGAGCCACGGCCGCATCGCCTCGAAGACCGCCGGGTCGAGCGGGGTCGTGGCGTGGTGGTCGGCGTAGACGGGAGCTCGGTGCGTCCAGAGAGAGCCTCGGTCGCATTCTAGGGACGAAACCCGTCCTCCGGTTCCCTGCGTACGACCGGGAGGACGGAGGGGCTGGAATCCCTCTTGCTCTTCGGGCCGACGGGGAGGTGCGCCCGCCCATGGAATTCCGCAAAATGGGGCGCATGAAGGCGGCGGCGGCTCTCTTCGGAGGGTCTCTCGCGATGGCGGCGTCCGTCGGCGCGGCCGCCGGGCAGGCTCCGCCCGCTCCGACCCCGGCCGCCCCGGTCCCAGCCCAGGGCGCGTCGACCGCCGGCGTCCCGCCGAAGGCCCTGCCGACGCCGCCCCCGCTCGTCGCCACGGCGCCCTCCGTTCCCGAGGCCCAGGTCGCCCGCAGCCCCGAGGCCCTTCGGCTGTTCGGCCGGCTGGACGACGACCGGGCGATCGTCTACATCGCCTCGGGTCCGCCCGACGCGCGCGTCACCGTGCGCTGCCCCGACACCTTCCGGCCGCTCGAGATCTGGACCTACCTGGAGCACCCGACTCTCGGGAAGAACGCCCGCATCCTCTTCTATCCGGAGACGCCGACCGGGTCGTATCGCTACTGGACGGTGCTCGAGGGCGAGGCGGCGCTGTTCCCGCCGTCCGACAAGCCCACGACGCTCGCCGATCTCGAGAAGAGCCCCGGCGCGTGCCCCGACGTCGCGCTCGTCGCGTCGGTCGCGCGCGACATCACGCACCGCCAGGGCGACAACAACGGCGGCCTCGCCGAGCGCGGCGCGCTCGCGGTCCCGCACTACGTCCTGCCGGCCGGGGCGAAGGTGGAGGCGCCGGCGCCGCAACTCGTGTCGAACAAGCCCCTCACGGGCAAGGAGCGCAAGAAGCTCACGGCCGAGCTCCCGGACAAGTACCGCCAGTTCCTCGAGGACGTCGAGCCGATCATCACGGACGTGGAGCGCGACACGCTCCTGAAGCTCGGCGAGGACTACCAGCGCCAGCGCTTCATCGACGAGTTCTGGAAGCGCCGCTCGACGACGCCGGACGGCATGCGGACGCCGTTCCAGGACATCTACGAGATGCGCCTCCAGGAGGCGAAGACCCGCTTCCGGAACATCAACACGGACATGGGCCGCATCTTCCTCATCAACGGCCCGCCGGACGGCATCCGGAAGATCGACTGCGACGACATCTACTGGCCGATCCAGATCTGGTACTACGAGCGCATCGAGTCGCTCCGGATGTCCAAGGTGCTGCTCCTCTTCTACCAGCAGCTCGGGGTCGGCGACTATCGCCTCTGGACGCCGCTCGACGGCCAGGCCGCGCTCCTCGTCGGGAACATCGCGGGCGGGCTGAACGCGGATCGGCGGCCGGCGCGTGGACGTGACGCGCTGCGCCGAGTACCGGGACGTGATCGCCGCCGTGAACACGGTCGCCGCGAACTTCGGGACGATCGGCGGCATGAAGATGGCCGACGACCTCCGGACGGCCGGCCAAGCCGGACGTGGAGGGCGCCGACCGCATCCTCCAGATGACGACGGACCTGCAGTCGGGCGCCGCGCCGCTCCCGGTCCAGCGCGTCTTCCGCTTTCCCGAGCTCGTCGGGAGCCGGATGCGGATGGAGCTCGCCGTTCTCCTCGAGCGCGAGTCGCTCACGAAGAAGCAGATCGGCGACGAGAGCTTCTTCGACGTCGACCTCGTCGGGGAGGTCGTCCGGGACGGCCGTCTCGTCGACAACTTCCGGTACCGCTTCGACTTCCCGACCTCCAGCGTGAACGGCCCGTTCGTCCCCCTGACGATCGAGCGCGAGCTCTACCCCGGCGAGTACCAGCTGCGCGTGAAGGTCCAGGACGCGAACCGCAACGCGGCCGCGCTCATCAAGGAGCACCTGAAGGTTCCCGACACGCCCGAGGCCGCGATGACGGCCGAGGAGAAGGAGGCGCGCGAGGCCGCGAAGAAGGCCGTCACGCAGCTCGTCGAGAACGCCGGTGCGCCCAAGGGAAGTCTGTCCATCCTCCCGATCGCGCGCGAGATCGCGACGGGCCTCATCCGCTTCGAGACGCGGACGACCTCGCCCGACGTCGCGTTCACCGAGTTCTACCTGAACAACACGCGCGTCGTCACGAAGCGGCGCCCGCCCTTCTCGGCGGACCTCGACCTCGGCGAGCTGCCGCGCAAGCAGCTCATCAAGGTCATCGGCTACTCGAAGGACGGCCAGCCGATCGCCCAGGACGAGATGATCCTGAACGAGGGTCGCGAGGCCTTCCGGGTCCGGATCACGAGCCCGAACAAGGGCATCGCGCTCGCGGGGGCGGTGCGCGTCGTCGCGGACCTCGCCGTGCCCGAGACGAAGAAGCTGGAGAAGGTCGAGTTCTACGTGAACGACCGCCGCGCCGCGACGCTGTACCAGGAGCCGTTCCAGCAGGTCGTCGACGTCCCGAAGAGCAACGACCTCGGGTTCCTGCGCGTCGTGGCGACGCTGGACGACGGGACCTCGACCGAGGACGTCCGCTACTACAACGCGCCGAAGTACCTGTCCGAGGAGAACGTCAAGGCCATCGAGCTCTACACGTCGGTCCTCGCGAAGGGCCGGCCCGTCACGGGCCTCAAGAAGGAGGCCTTCCAGGTCCTCGAGGACGGCGTTCCGCAGGACGTCGACGGATTCGAGGTCGTCACGAACCTCCCGCTCTCGCTCGGGATCGGCGTCGACACCTCGGGCTCGATGGAGGAGTCGATCGTCGAGGCGCAGAAGGCGGCGGTCGAGTTCCTGAGGGACGTCATGACGAAGAAGGACCGGAGCTTCCTCGTGACGTTCGACAACGAGCCGCAGCTCGTCTCGCGGTTCACGACGGACCGCGACAAGCTCGCGCAGGCGCTCGCGGGCCTGAGGGCCCAGGGGTCGACGGCGCTCTGGGACGCGCTCGTCTACGGGCTCTACCAGTACCAGGGGACGAAGGGGCGCAAGGCCTACGTGATCCTGACGGACGGCGAGGACCGCTGCTCGCACTTCACGTTCGACGCGGCGCTCGACTACGCGAAGAAGACGGGCGTCGCCGTGTACTTCATCGGCCTGAGGATCGGCGCGACGCAGCTCGACGTGCGCCACAAGCTCGGGCGCATCGCGCACGAGACGGGCGGGACCGTCTACTACATCGACAGCGCGAAGGGGCTCGGGCGGATCTACGCCGAGATCAACGAGGAGCTGCGGAGCCAGTACCTTCTCTCGTACGTCCCCCAGAACAAGTCCGTGTCGAACCAGTGGCGCAAGATCGAGGTCAAGATGACCCCGTCGCGCCTCACGGCGCGGACGATCTCCGGCTATTACCCTTAATCGGGGGGTGCGTCAGCCGCCGTCGCGACGGGTGATGCCGGGTGCGCACCCCCCGACCCCCCTCAGCCGTAGAGCCGGCCGACGGGCACGGGCGCGCCGAAGAGGAAGCCCTGCGCCTGCGCGCACCCGTTCGCCATCAGGAAGGCGAGCTGCTCCTCCGTCTCGACGCCCTCGGCGATGACGCGCAGCCCGAGGCCCCGCGCCATCTCGAGGATCGCCATCACGAGGGACGTGTCCGCGCCGGTCCCCGGGCACGGCGGCGACGAACGTCCGGTCGATCTTGATCGCGTCGAGCGGGAGGCTCTTGAGGTAGGCGAGCGACGAGTGGCCCGTGCCGAAGTCGTCGAGGACGACGCGGATGCCCATCTCGCGCAGGCGCTTCAGCGTCGCGATCGCCTCCTGGATGTCGCCCATCGCGACGCTCTCGGTGATCTCGAGCTCGAGCCGGTCGGGTGGAAGTCCCGACGCGGCGAGCGCGCCCTCGACCGTCTTCACGAGGTTCCCGCGGTGGAACTGCCGCGCCGAGAGGTTGACGGCGACGAACCAGCCGCGCCCCCCCTCGGACGGGAAGCGGGCCGCCTGCGCGCAGGCCTCCTGGAGGATCCACTCGCCCATCGGGACGATGAGGCGCGTCTCCTCGGCGAGCGGGATGAAGGAGTCGGGCGCGAGGAGGCCGCGCGACGGGTGCTGCCAGCGCACGAGCGCCTCGGCGCCCGACGATCGTCCGCGACGGGAGCACGACCTCGGGCTGGAAGTACAGGACGAACTCGCGGTTGTCGACCGCGCGCCTGAGGCCCGACTCCAGCGCGAGGCGCTCGCGGATCGCCGCGTTGAGCGCCGGCGTGCAGAGCTGGAAGTTGTTGCGGCCCCGCTCCTTCGCGCGGTAGAGCGCGATGTCCGCGTTGCGCAGGAGCGCGTCGGCGTCCGCGCCGTCCTCGGGGTAGAGGCTGATCCCGATGCTCGTCGTCATCGAGAGCCTGTGGGACTCGACGACGAGCGGCTCGGACACCGCGTCCAGCATCTTGCGGGCGAGCGGGGCCACGCTCTCCTTCTCGATGCTCGCGAGGAGGAGGACGAACTCGTCGCCGCCGACGCGCGCGACCGTGTCGCCCGCGCGCACGCAGCCGCGCAGGCGCGAGGCGACCTGCCGGAGGACCTCGTCGCCGACGCCGTGTCCCATCGTGTCGTTCACGAGCTTGAAGCGGTCGAGGTCGAGGAAGAGGACGGCGAGCTTCGAGCCGGCGCGCTGCGCCTGGGCGAGCGCGAGCTCCATGTGGTCCTGGAGGCACTTGCGGTTCGGGAGGCCCGTGAGCGCGTCGTGGTAGGCGAGGTGCTCGATCTCCTCCTCGGCGCGCTTGCGGTCCGTGATGTCGACGCAGGTGCCCTCGATCACGGGCTCGCGGCCCGGCTCCTCGACGATCGCGGAGCTCTCGAGCGCCCAGATCATGGTGCCGTCGCGCCGCCGGCCGCGCCCCTCCTGGTTCACGATCACGCGTTCCTCGAGGAGCCGCCGGATCCACTGCTCGCGGTCCGCGTCGTCGGGGTAGAAGTCGTGGGCCGGCGTGTCCAGCACGTCCGCCGATCGACTCGTACCCGTACATGCGCGCGAAGCTCTCGTTGCACTCGAGGATCCGCCCGTCGAGCGTGGACCGGAAGAAGCCGGCCGGGTTGCGCTCGTAGAGGCTCCGGAACCGCCGCTCGGACGTCCGCAGGCCTTCCTCGGCCCGGACGCGCGCCGTCGCGTCGCGGAAGCTCCAGACGCGCCCCACGGGCTCGCCGTCGAGGCGCTGCGGGAGCGAGTACCGTTCGAAGATCCGGCCGTCGCGGAAACGCAGGACGTCGAAGCTCTCGGCCTCGGGCCTCTCGTACAGCTCCTGCACCTTCCGGAGGAAGCCGTCGGGGTCCGCGAGCTGGCCGAGGACGTGCCCGAGGATGCGCTGGTCGTCCCGGGTCTCGAGGGTCCCGGGCGGGATCGACCAGAGCTCGACGAAGCGCCGGTTGTAGGAGACGACGCGGCCGCGGAGGTCCACGACGAGGATGCCGTCCGCGGTCGACTCGAGCGTCGACTCGAGAAGGGAGAGCGAGCGCCGGAGGGAGGCGTCGGCGTGCTTGCGGGCGAGCGCGGCCGCGATGTGCTGCGAGACGTCCGTCAGGAGCGTCGTCTCGCGCTCGCCGAACCGGATCGAGCGGCTGTAGCTCTGGACGACGACGGCCCCGAAGATGCGGCCGCCCGACTTCAGGGGGACCCCGATCCAGTCGAGGGACGGGGCGCCGATCTCCTCGACCTCGCCGCGGTTGACGAGGTCGGCGAAGAGCTCGGGGGAGGCGAGGAGCGGCCGCCCCGTGCGGATCACGTACTCGGTGAGTCCGCGGCCGAGGGGCTTGGGCGCGGGCGTCGGGTCGAACTCGTCGACGAAGTAGGGGAAGCGAAGCAGCCTCTCGTCGGCATCCCAGAGCGCGATGTAGAAGTTGCGCGCGTCGATGAGGTCCCCGACGAGCCGGTGCACGGCGGCGTAGAACTCCCCGAGGTCCCGGGCCTTGTCGGCGGCCTCCGCCACGCGCGCACGCGTCTCCTGCAGGGCCGCGGCGCGCTTGCGCTCGAGGGCGCTCCCGAGGACCTGCGCGAGGAGCGGCAGGGCGCGCACCGTCTTGTCGTTCCAGTCCGCCTCCCGGCGGAGCGCCACGAAGCTCACGACGCCGAGGAGCTGCTGCGGCGTCCGGATCGGGACGAACACGAGGGACTTCACGCCGGCGGCCTCGGCGAGCGCGCGCTCCCCGGCGGCCTCGGGCGGGAGGTCGGCGACGCGGGGCGCGTGGACGATCTCGTGCTGCCGCATCTTTCCCACGGACCAGCGGAGGGTGTCCACCGGGACGGCTTCGAGGGGCGGCGCGACGACGTCGCGGTCCTGCCAGCGCGCCGTCGGGGCGAGCCGGGCGGCGTCCTCCGAAACGAGCCAGAGCGTGACCGCGTCCGCGCCGAGGAAGAGTCCGAAGGCCTCGAGGGCATGCGCGATCTGGGCGTCGATCTCCGCCGCCGGCGCGCGGACGAACGCGTTCGAGGTCTCGAGCACGAGATCCGCGAGAGCGGCGCCCCGCTCGAGCGCGGCCTCCGCGGCCGCGAGCCGGGCCGCCGGGGCCAGTGCGGGGAGCGTTCCGCTCCGCGCCTTCCGGATCCCGGCCGAGCTCTTCTGCGGCATGCGCGCATTATGGTCCGGGACGGTGCGCGGGCGGTCCTCGACTAAGCTTCGCGCCATGCCGAAGCCGCGCATCCTGCTCGCTTCCTCGTCGCCACGGCGGCGGGAGATCCTGGCCGCGATCGGGCTGTCGTTCGACGTCCGGGCGTCCGAGGTCGATGAAACCCTCCGGGACGGCGAGTCCCCTTTCGACGGGGCCGAGCGTCTCGCCCGCGAAAAGGCCGCCGCGGTCCTCGCGACGGCGCCGGACGCCCTCGTCGTCGCGGCGGACACGCTCGTCGTCGTGGACGGGGAGGCGCTCGGCAAGCCGAAGGACCGGGCGGACGCCCGGCGGATGCTCTCGCGGCTCGCGGGGCGCGGCCACGACGTCGTCACGGGCGTCGCCCTCGGCCAGGGCGGCCGCCTCGAGTCGGGGCGCGAGGTCACGCGTGTCGTGTTCGCGCCCATGACGCCGGCCGAGATCGAGGCCTACGTCGGGAGCGGCGAGCCCGACGACCGCGCGGGGGCCTATGCCATCCAGGGGATCGGCGGGCCTCTTCGTCACGCGCGTCGAGGGGAGCCCGTCGGCCGTCGTGGGTCTGCCCGTGCGCCTCCTCTACACGCTGGCGTCGGGCATGGGAATCGACCTCAAACCCTGACCACGGGCATCTCGCCGGACGTGTCGCGGGCCGCCTGGCGGGACATGTGGAGGACCGCCGGAAACACGAGGCCCGGGCCGAGCACGCCGGCGCCGACCCGCACCTTGAGGCGCTGCGGGAAGCGGGCCCTTGCCCTCCCGCCACGGCCGGAACGTCGCGGCGAGGCGCGCGACCTTCACCTTGCAGCCGTCGAGGTTCGCCTCGACGAGGAGCGCGAGGAATTCGTCCTCCTCCCAGCGGAACAGGTAATCCGTGAGCCTCAGGTTCGCCTGGAGCGTGTTCGCGAGCGTGTGGACGGCGCCCTCGAGGGCCGCCGGGGCCATGGACGCGGAGAACTCGGCCCAGTTCGCGAGGACGATCGAGAGGATGGACAGGACCGAGCCGTGCCGCTTCGAGCGCTCGACCTCCCGGTCGACGATCTCGTCGAAGAAGGCGCGGCTGTACGCCCCCGACTGCGGATCGCGGATCGGAAATGATGCGCTCACCGTCCCTCCGGCCCGGCCAGTCTATCGCGGCCGGCGCCCGGTTTGTCGTACGCTGTCGGGCGCATGGGCGAACCGACGAGACCTCTCCCGCTGGCCGACTTCGTCGCGGCCGCCCGCGGGCGCCGTCCCGGCCGATCTCGTCCTGAAGAACGCCCGCGTCGTGAACGTCCTGACGGGCGAGATCCACGGCGGGACCGTCGGCGTGAAGGGGGACCGCATCCTCGGCTTCGGCGACTACCGGACCGGGCGCGCGGAGGACACGATCGACCTGACGCGGCGCCTACGTCGCCCCCGCTCTCTGGGACGCGCACCTCCACATCGAGTCCACGATGACGACGCCCGGCACGTTCGCGCGCCTCGCGGCCGCGCACGGGACCGCGGCCGTCGTCACGGACCCGCACGAGATCGCGAACGTGAGGGGCGTGCCGGGGATTCGCGATTTCCTCGCGGCGGCGGCGCCGGTGCCCGTGGACGTCTTCGTCATGCTCCCGTCGTGCGTCCCCTCGACGCACCTCGAGACGGCGGGCGCCGCCCTCTCGGCGGAGGACCTCGCGCCTCTCTACGACCTGCCGAAGGTGCTCGGCCTCGCCGAGATGATGAACGTCCCGGGCTTTCTCTTCGGCGACCCGGGCGTCGTCGCGAAGGTGGAGGACGCGCGGCGGCGGCGCGTCCCGATCGACGGGCACTCGCCGCTCCTCACCGGCCTCGACCTGAACGCGTACGTCGGCGCCGGCATCCGCTCGGACCACGAGTGCCTCTCGCGCGCCGAGGCGCACGAGAAGGTGCGCCTCGGGATGGACATCTGGATCCGCGAGGGCACGGCCGCGAAGAACCTCGACGACCTCCTCCCGCTCGTGACGGCCGCGAACTCCGAGCGCTTCGCGTTCGCCACGGACGACCGCCACCCGTGGGACCTCCTCCGGCACGGCCACCTCGACCACCACGTGCGGCGCGCGATCGCCCTCGGGCTGGACCCCGTTCTCGCGCTGCGCCTCGCGTCGTGGTCCTGCGCCCGCCACTACGGCTTCACGGACCGCGGCGCCGTCGCGCCCGGCTTCCGGGCGGACCTCCTGACGTTCGAGCGGCTCGAGGACTTCCGCCCGGACCTCGTCGTCCTCGGCGGGACGAAGGGTCGCGAAGGGCGGGAAGCTCCTCGTCGACGTGCCCGCCGCGCACATGGAGGAGGGACCCGGCTTCCGCGTCGAGGGCTTCGACCGGACGCGCCTCGCCGTCCCGGCGGGGGAGGGCGCCTCGCTGCGCGTCATCGAGGTGCGCGCGGGCTCCCTCGCGACGGGGGCCTCGACGGAGCCCGCGAGGGTCGCGGGCGGCGCGGCGGTGCAGGACGCCGCGCGGGACCTCCTGAAGCTCGCCGTGGTCGAGCGGCACCGCGGGACGGGCAACGTCGGCGTCGCGTTCGCCCGCGGGTTCGGCCTGAAGAAGGGCGCCGTCGCGTCGTCCGTCGCGCACGACTCGCACAACGTCGTCGTCGTCGGCGCCGACGACGCGTCGATGGAGACGGCGGTCCGCCGCGTGGCCGCGATCGGCGGCGGCATCGTCGTCGCCGACGGCGCGCAGGCCCTCGCCGAGGTCGCGCTCGAGGTCGGAGGCCTCATGTCGAACGCCCCGATGGCCGACGTCGACGCCGCCGAGCGCCGCGCGAACGAGGCCGCGGCGACGCTGGGCGGGACGATGGACCACCCCTTCATGACGCTCGCCTTCCTCGCGCTGCCCGTGATTCCGGAGCTCAAGCTCACGGACAAGGGCCTCGTGGACGTCGCGAAGTTCGACTTCGTGGCGTCCGTCTTCTGAGGGGACGCGGGTGATCGTCGACTGCGGCATCTACGACGGGGGCGTGCGGCGGGCGGGCACGTTCACGTTCGAGGAAGCCTACGAGGCGTCGAAGAGTCCCGACACGTTCGTGTGGCTGGGTCTCTACGAGCCCACCGCCGGGGAGTTCGCGTCCGTGAAGGCCGCGTTCGAGCTCCACGAGCTCGCCGTCGAAGACGCCCTGAAGGCCCACCAGCGCCCCAAGCTCGAGGTCTACGACGACACGCTCTTCATCGTGGTCAAGACGGCCCGCTACGTGGATTCCGAGGAGGTCGTGTCGCTCGGCGAGCTCCTCCTCTTCGCGGGCGCGAACTTCGTCGTCGCCGTCCGCCACGGCGAGGCGAGCCCGCTCGTCGAGACGCGCAAGCGCGTCGAGAAGCGTCCGGAGCTCCTGAAGTGCGGCCCGGGCGCCGTCCTCTGGGCGATCCTCGACCACGTCGTGGACGACTACCTTCCGGTTCTGGAGGGCCTCGAGCACGACATCGACCAGGTCGAGAACGAGGTCTTCTCGAGCGGGAAGGAGAATCCCGCCGAGCGGATCTACTTCCTCAAGCGCGAGGTCATGGAGTTCCTGCGCGGCGTGAGCCCGCTCCGCGACCCGCTGGACCGGCTCGCGAGCGGAACGCTCAAGCTGCTCCACGAGGACATCCGGCCGTACTTCCGCGACGTCAACGACCATCTCGTGCGCGTCGTCGAGCAGCTCGAGGGGGACCGCGACCTCCTCACGAGCATCCTGCAGTCGAACCTGACGCAGGTCTCGATCCTCCAGAACGAGGACATGCGGAAGATCTCGTCGTGGGCGGCGATCTTCGCGGTGCCGACGATGATCGCGGGGATCTACGGCATGAACTTCCAGCACATGCCCGAGCTGAAGTCCCCGTGGGGTTATCCGTTCGCGCTCGGGCTCATGCTGGTCGTCTGCGGGGGGCTCTATCGCGCCTTCAAGCGGTCGGGCTGGCTGTAGGAGGAGAGAGAGGAACGAGAGAAAGAGGAAGAGAGAAGGAAGACGAAGATTCGGATTTCTTAGAAGGGTGAGTGAGCGGGGCGCCTCGAGTCGCGCCGGGGCGAATCGGACCCGCCCCGGCCTCCCTCAACCTTCTAAGAAAATCTTCTCTTCTCTTCTCTTCTCTCTCTCTCTCTCTCTCTCTCTCGTCTCTCGTCAGTTCGCCGGAGGCGGGCCGCCGAGGCCGCCGCGCATCGCGCGGCGCTGCTGGCGGTGGGCGGCGATCCAGCCCTCGAGCTTCGCTCTCTGTTCCGGCGTGAGGACCGCGTCGATCTCGGCCTTGCACGGCCTGCATCTTCGCCTTCGCGGCCTCGCGGTCCGCCCGCACCTTGAGGAACGCGGCGCCGACGACGGCCGGGTCCGGGTCGGCGGCGGACGCCGCCGCCTTGAGCGCGTCGCGGTCGGCCTTCACCTGGCTGCGGAACGCCTGCGCCTCGTCGCGGTGAGACGCGAAGATCGCCTTGACCTTCGTCTGCTGGTCGGCCGTCAGGTCGAGCATCGCCATCGCCGCGCGGATCCCGCGGGCGAACCTGCCGGGGCCGCCGGGCGCGGGCTGGGCGAGAGCGGCGCCGGCTGCGAGGGCGCCGGCGAGAATCAGGGCAGCGCCGCCGAAGAGTTTCTTCTGAAAGGATTTAGGTGACATTTGTTCAATCCTCCGGGCGGCTTTCGTATCCGTCCCAGGAACAGACGCCGAATGCCGGTCGGCGTTTACAGACGCCGGCCTCCCCCCTCTTACCTTCCAAGAAAATCCTCTTCGGACCTCACGCTTTGGGGCGGCCGTCCTCGCTGATCAGAATCTCTCGCCGGCGAGGACGATCGCGCCCGTCGGCGCCGGGACGCCGCCCTTCGGCTCGACCGACACGGCGAACTTCACCGGCGCCTCGCCGAGCGACTCCTGCTTCGAGATCGGGATGACCGTCGGGGCGTCGCCCTTTGCGTCGAAGGTCCCGGCGGGTACGGGCTGGTCGCCCACGAAGGCCCAGAGCTCGTAGCTCTTCTCGAGCGGGAGCGGCGGGAGGCCGGAGACCCAGAGGATTCCCTGCTTCGTCCCGGGGTTCCAGAGGAGCTTCGCGCGCGCCTCCGGGTTTCCCTCGAGCCCCTTGAGGAGCGCGACCTGCACGCGCGGGTCCTTCAGCCAGGAGACCTCCTGGGACGTCAGCGAGATCTGGTGGTCCCGCTCCTTGACCATCGCCTCGAGGTGCGCGACGTTCTCGCGCGTCGCGGCGAGGTCGGCGCGCGTCGCGTACCAGAGGGCGCCGAACGCGGCCGCGAGCATGAACGAGGCCGCGACGCCGAGCGCCCAGAACATCGTCGCCAGCCCGCGGTCCGGTCCGGCGGCGGCGATCGCGCGCGCGGCGGCCTCGGCACCGGGCCCGCGGATCTCCCACAGGACGCGGTCCCGGACGGCCACGGGCGGCTCGATCTTCGCGCCGGTCTCGAGCGCGTCGAGCTCGGCCTCGAGCGACTCGGCCCAGAAGGCGGCTTCCTCCGCGGCGCGGGTCGCGCGGTCGCGCTCGTCAGCCACGTCCGGCCTCCTTCTGCGCGGCCGCCATGATCGTCCGGAGCTTCGAGAGCCCCGAGCGGGTCCGGCTCTTGACCGTGCCGAGCGGCTCGTTCAGGTTCCGCGCGATCTCCTCCTGCGTCAGCCCCTCGAAGTAGGCGAGGCGCAGGACCGCCTGCTCGTTCTCGCCGAGCTGGACGAGGGCGCGCTGGACGAAATCCCTCGCGTCGGCGGCGGCGGCGTCGTCCGCCGCGCCGGCGACCTGCTCGAGCTCGGGAGTGTCCGCGGCCGAGATCCTCTTTTCGAGCGAATGGCGGCTCCGCCAGCGGTCGAGCGCCCGGCTGCGCGCGATCGTGAACAGCCAGCCCCGGACGGACGCGCGGGAGGCGTCGAAACGGCGCGCGTCGCGCCAGGCCTGGACGAACGTCTCCTGCAGCACGTCTTCCGCGTCCCTCGCGTCCTTCAGGATACGGACGCAGAAGCCGAAAAGGACCGGTGCGTGCTCGTCGTAGAACGCGCCGAAGGCCTCGCGGTCGCCCGCGACGATGCGCGCGAGGAGATCCGTCCCGATTTCGTCCACGTTCCGGGCCGAGCCTGACGGGGCGGCCCGGGAGTGTCAAGCGGGGGACGGGGCCGCCGCCATTTGACGCCGCCGCCCCATGTCGCTAGCTTGCCTGCCGAGGCGCGCCGCGCGCGCCCGGAGCACGCATGACACGCAAGCATTCCGCCGCCACCGGCGGCCAGCCGCCCCTGCCGTTCGACGCGGAGATTCCCCTGCCCGAGGAAGCCCGGCGGCGGTACCTGAACTACGCCCTCTCCGTCATCACGTCGCGCGCCCTGCCCGACGTCCGCGACGGCCTCAAGCCCGTCCAGCGCCGGATCCTCTTCGCGATGTTCCAGAACCTCCACCTGACCCCGGACGCGAAGTTCAAGAAGTCCGCGACCGTCGTCGGCGACGTCATCGGCAAGTACCACCCGCACGGCGACGTCGCGATCTACGACGCGATGGTCCGCATGGCGCAGCCGTTCTCGCTGCGCGCCCCGCTCGTGGACGGGCACGGCAACTTCGGCTCCCTGGACGGGGACGCGGCCGCCGCGTACCGGTACACCGAAGCGCGCCTGAAGCCGCTCGCGATCGAGCTCATCTCCGAGATCCGGAAGAGGACCGTGGACTGGCGGCCGAACTTCGACGGCGTGCACTTCGAGCCCGTCGTCCTCCCGGCGCGCTTCCCGAACCTCCTCGTGAACGGCGCGACCGGCATCGCGGTCGGCATGGCGACGTCCATCCCGCCGCACAACCCCGTCGAGGTCCTCGACGCGGCCATCGCGGCCGTGGACGACCCCGACGCCGACCCGCTCAGGCACATCAAGGGGCCCGACTTCCCGACCGGCGGGCTCCTCCTCGGCGGCAAGCGCGAGATGCGTGCGCTCTACGAGTCCGGCCAGGGCACGCTCAAGCTCCGCGCCGAGTGGGAGGTCGAGGAGGGGCCGCGCGGCGCGCAGACGATCGTGATCACGTCGATCCCGTACGCGCAGGAGAAGGCCGCGCTCGTCGCGAAGATCGCGGACGTCATCATCGAGCGACGCCTCCCCGTCCTCGTGGACGTGCGCGACGAGTCGACGGACGACGTGCGGATCGTCCTCGAGATCAAGCGCGACACGGATCCCGCGCTCGTGATGACGTACCTCTACAAGCACACGCCGCTCGAGACGACCGTGCCCGTGAACCTCACGTGCCTCGTCCCGACGGCGAAGCCGGACGTCTGCGAGCCCGCGCGCCTCTCGCTCAAGGCGATGCTCCGGCACTTCCTCGACTTCCGCTTCGAGACCGTGAAGCGGCGCTTCACGTTCGATCTCGAGGAGCTCCGGCTCCGCATCCACCTCCTCGAGGGGTTCGTCGTGATCTACGACGCCCTCGACGAGGCGATCCGGATCATCCGCAAGTCCGACGGCAAGGCGGACGCGGCCGGCAAGCTCATGAGGCGCTTCGGCCTCGACGAGGAGCAGGTCGAGGCGATCCTCGAGACGAAGCTCTACAAGCTCGCGCGGCTCGAGATCGACGCGATCCGCGCCGAGCTCAAGGAGAAGCTCGCCGAGGCCGCGATCATCGAGGCGATCCTGAAGTCGCCGAAGAAGCTCTGGAACGAGGTCAGGGGCGAGCTCGGGGAGGTCCGCGAGGCGCTCGCGGGGGAGAAGCGCCGCACGAAGGTCCTCTCGAGCGTCGACGAGCCCGAGTACGCCGCCGAGGCGTTCATCCAGCACGAGGATACGTACGCCGTCGTGACCGTCGACGGGTGGCTCAAGCGCCAGCGCGAGATGAAAGACCCGAAGCCGACGCGCCTCCGCGAAGGGCGACGAGGTGCTCGCCGTCCTGCAGGGCTCGACGAAGGAGCTCGGCGTCCTCTTCTCGAACCACGGCGCGGCGTACGTCCTGCGCCTGAACGACGTCCCGCCCTCGACCGGCTACGGCGAGCCGGTCCAGAAGCTCTTCAGGTTCGGTGACGGCGAGCGCGTCGTCGCGGCGCTGTCCCTCGACCCGCGCGTCGCGCGGCCGAAGAACCTCGCGCTCCTCGCCGTGACGCGGCGCGGGCTGGTCTTCCGGTTCTCCGCCGACCCGTTCCGCGAGGTCACGACCCGCGCGGGCCGGCGCTTCGCGCGGCCCGCGAAGGGCGACGAGGTCGCGCACGTCTTCGTCTGCGAGGAGAAGGACCTCGTCGCGCTCGCGTCCGAGAAGGGACGCGCGATCCTGTTCGCGGCGTCCGAGGTGCCGGTCCTCGCGGGGCCGGGCAAGGGCGTCCTCGGCTTCAAGCTCGCGGCGGACGACCGGCTCGTCGGCGCGGCCGTCTTCGGCGAGGACGAGAAGAGAGCGACGCTCACGCTCGTGAACGGCAAGGGCACGGAGCACACCGTCACGAAGCGCTACACGCCCGTCTCGCGCGGCGGCAAGGGCTTCGAGCTCATCAAGCGCGACCGCTTCGTGAAGGTGCTCCCGCAGGACATCGAGCTGATTCCCGTTCGGTTGAGACGCTGTCGCGAAAAGATAAGATCGAAGAGCACGGGGGATTTCCATGAAAGTGAATGAAGAAGGAAGAGGAGAAGAGAAGATTTCTCTGAAAGTGAATGGGGCACGGCAAACGGCCGTCGGTACGAGGCGGGCATCCGTCGTGCGCGCGGGCGCGACCCGGGCTCTCTTCACCTTCAAAGAGAATCTTTCTTGGTCTTTCTCTTTTCTTCTCTTCTCTTCTGTCGCCCTCGCCGCGCCCGTCGAGCTGCCGCGGCCGAGCCCGGCCGCGTCCGTCTTCGAGAAGATCGGGACCGCGAAGCTCACCGTCACGTACTCCCGCCCCGCCGTGAAGGGGCGCGAGATCTGGGGCGGCCTCGTCCCGTACGGGCAGGTGTGGCGCCTCGGCGCGAACGACGCGACGACGCTCGAGGTCTCGGAGCCCGCGAAGCTGGCGGGGCACGACCTTCCGGCCGGCGCGTACGCGCTCTTCGCGATTCCCGCGAAGGACAAGTGGACGATCCTCGTGAACTCCCAGGCGAAGCAGTGGGGCGCGTACTTCCGCGACCCGAAGAAGGACCTCTTCACGTTCGACGTGACGCCGTCCGCCGGGCCGCACCAGGAGTGGCTGGAGTTCCGGCTGCATCCGGAGTCCGCGAGAGTCCGTGCGCGTCGAGATGGCGTGGGAGAAGCTGCGGATCGTCGTTCCCCGTCGAGGTCGACGTGAACGGGATCGTCTGGAAGAACCTCGACGCGGCGCGCGCGGCGGCCGGCCCGAAGGACTACGTCGACTTCTACCAGTCGGCCCGGTTCGCCCGCGAGACGGGCGAGCGCAAGGCCGAGGCGATGGGCTGGCTGGACGAGGCGATGAAGCGGGGCGACAGCTTCTGGATGGACGAGCTCAAGGGCGACCTCCTCGCCGACGAGGGCCGGTACGCCGAGGCGGCTCCCCACCTCGAGAGGGCGATCGAGGCCTCGAAGAAGGCCGGCGCGCCCGAGGAGTGGCGCGACGGGGCGAAGAAGAAGCTCGCGGAGTGGGCCGCGAAAGAGAAGGCGAAGGCGAAGAAGGCCTGATGGACGTCGTCCTCGCCGAGAAGTACGGCTTCTGCGCGGGCGTGCGCGTCGCGGACAAGCTCGTCCGTCTCGCGGCGCAGCGCGGCGAGAAGGGCGCGATCCTCGGCCAGGTCGTCCACAACGAGAGCGTCGAGGCCGAGATGGCGGGGCTGGGGTTCCCGACGGTCCACGCGCTCGAGGACGCCCGGGCGCACGAGGGGCGCATCGTCTTCTCGGCCCACGGCGTCGCGCCGTCCGTGCGCGCGCGCGCCGCGTCGCTCGGCCTCGCGGCCATCGACACGACGTGCAAGTTCGTGACGGACATCCACAAGGAGATCGCCCGCTCGCTCGCGGACGGCGCCTTCCTCGCGATCCTCGGCCAGGCGGACCACCGCGAGGTCGTCGGCTACACGAAGGACCTCGACCCCGCCCGGTACAGGGTCTTCTACCGGATCGAGGACGTGAAGGCGTTCGACTGGTCGCGCGTGGGCGTCGTCAAGATCATCTTCCAGACGACGATCAATTCCGAGACGTTCGCCGAGCACGTCGCCGAGATCCGCCGGCGCGTCGCGGACACGCGGGTCGCGGACACGATCTGCTACGCGACGAAGGAGAACCAGGACGCGCTGCGCGTTCTCTGCGACGACCCGACGATCGACGCGATCGTCGTGATCGGCGGCAAGAACAGCAAGAACACGAAGGAGCTCGCGCACATCGCCGGGGCGCGGAAGCCGACGCTCCTCGTCGGCACCGCGGACGAGCTGGACCCGGCGAAGCTCGCGGGCGCCCGGAAGGTCGGCGTCTCCGCCGGCGCCTCGACGCCCGACTACGACGTCGACGCGGTCGTCGCGAAGCTCCGGGCGCTCTGAGCGGCGCGGGTCGTCCGGGCGCGGAGCGCCCGGGGCCTTGATGCAGCTGCACTAGTCGGCAGCCCCGGGGCCGCGGCCCGACGGATAATCCGCGCCGATGGAGACCCCGGTGATTCCGGCCGTGGACGCCCCCGAAGGGCTGGGCTTCGGGACTCTCGAGACCGTCTTCGAGGCGCTCGGGCGGGCCCTCATCGTCCTCGACGCGGAGTTCCGGATCATCCGGGCCAGCCACACCCTCGACGAGATCGCGGGCACGGAGATGGTCGCGTCCGTGATCGGCAAGCCGATCGAGGACCTCGTCGGGGCGAAGCTGTTCGGCCCCACGGACACGCTCCGCGAGGCTCTGACGAGCGGGCAGCGGGAGGAGGGGCGGCGCGCCGTGCTCCGTTGCGGCGCGGCGAGCGCCCGTCTCGTCTCGCTCACGGCGGCCGTCGTCCCGCTCCACGTCTCGAACCACTGCGACCCGCGGGCGCGCTACCTCGTGGTCGTGCGTCCCGCCGAGGACGAGGACTCCCTCCTCCAGAGCATGATCGCGTCGCACGGCCTCGTCGCGCGTTCGCCGGCGATGCGCAAGATCGTCCACCTCGTCGAGTCGCTCCACCGGAGCACCGCGACGGTCCTCATCACGGGGGAGAGCGGGACCGGCAAGGAGGTCATCGCGCGCGCGCTCCACTCGAGCTCGACCGCGTGCACGGGCCCGTTCGTCCCGGTGAACTGCGGCGCGCTTCCCCCCGACCTCCTCGAGAGCGAGCTCTTCGGCCACGTGAAGGGCGCGTTCACGGGCGCGGTCCGCGACCGGGTCGGCCGGTTCGAGGTCGCGCGCGGCGGCACGATCTTCCTCGACGAGGTCGGCGACATCCCGCTCCACCTGCAGGTCAAGCTCCTGCGCGTCCTCCAGGAGCGGCAGTTCGAGCGCGTGGGCGAGAACCGGACGCGGACGGTCGAAGCGCGGATCATCGCCGCCACGAACCAGGACCTGCACGAGGCGATCAAGGCCGGTCGTTTCCGCGACGACCTCTATTACCGGCTGCGCGTCGTCCCGATCCACATTCCGCCCCTGAGGGAGCGGCCCGAGGACATCGCCCTGATCGCCCAGCACCAGCTCGCGCACATCGGCGGGCGCGCGGGCCGCGCGCTCCAGCTCTCCCCGGACACGCTCGAGGTGCTGAAGGCCTACCCGTGGCCCGGAAACGTGCGCGAGCTCGAGAACGCCCTGGAGTACGCCGTGGCGCTCTGCACGGGTCAGACGATCCAGATCGAGGACCTCCCGGAGGAGATTCGCTCGGGCGCGGCGCCCGACGCGCCCCGCGCGGCCGATCCGCCGGCGCCCGCGGCGCGCCCCGCGGAACCGCGGATCGACCCGGAGCGCGCGCGGATCGTCGAGGCGCTCGAAGCGGTCCACTGGAACCGTCACAAGGCGGCGGAAGCGCTCGGCCTGTCCCGCTCGACGCTCTGGAGGCGGATGCGCGACCTGGGCGTCGCGTGAGCTCGCGCCGCGATTTTCTCGGGAAGCTCTGGGCCTGGACCGGCGCCGCGCTCGCGGGAGCGTCGGGCCTCGTGCTCCTGCGCGCCCTGCGGTCGTCGGCGCCTCCCGTCCGCGAGGTGACGCTGGACGCGGCGAGCGTCGCGCGCGCGCTCGCCGAAGGCGGCGCGGTCGTCGGCGATCTCTGGGTCGCGGGCGACCCCTCGGCGCCCGTCGCGCTGTCTCTCGCGTGCACGCACCTCGGATGCCGCGTCGCCGGCGCGCCGCGGCGGTTTCGCGTGCCCGTGCCACGGCAGCCGCTTCGACGTCGCGGGCGCACCCGTCGCGGGCCCCGCGCGCGCCGCGCTCCGGCGCGTGCCGCTCGCGCGGCGCGGGGACGCGTGGATCGCCCGGCTCTGACCGGCGCGACCGCCGGCCCGCCCTCGGGCGGGTTCGGGCGGCTCTCGTTCGGATTCCTCGCCGTGAGCGTCCTGAGCGGGGTCATGCTCGTCCCCTTCTGGACGCCGGCGGCCGCCTGGGACAGCCTGGAGAGGATCCAGGGCGGTCTCGCGTGGGGCTTCTTCCTGCGCGCGCTCCACGCCTGGTCGAGCTTCGGCGTCCTCGTCGCGCTCGTCGCCCACGCCCTCCAGGTGATCCTGAAGAAGACCGAGAGCCGGCTGCCCGCGGGCGTGTGGTGGCGATCCGTGCTCCTCGTGCCCGTCACGGTCGGCGCGCTGCTCTCCGGGTTCGTCCTGCGCGGCGACGCCGAGGCGGTCGCCGCCCTGTCGATCTGGAGGCGCATCCTCGAGTCGCTTCCGCTCGCGGGCCCGGAGATCGCGCGCCTCGTCGTGGGGTCGGTCCCGGGCGACCTCGGCGCCGCCGCCCTCCACCACGCGGGGACGTTCACGCTCCTCCTCTGGCTCTTCACCGCCGAGCACGCCGGCCGCGTCTTCCCGGACGCGCGCGGCACGGTCCTCGCGGGTCTCGTGTCGGCCGCGCTCGCGGGCGTCCTGCCGTCTGCCGCTCGGGGCGCCGCCGTCCGCGTCGCCGGCGCACCTCCTCGGCCCGTGGTCGCTTCTCGGCCTCCAGGGCGCGCTCGCGGTCCTGCCGCCGGCGGCGGGCTGGCTCCTGCCGCTCGCGGCCGTCCTCCTCCTCGGCCTCGTCCGGCACGCGGACGGCCGCACGCGCCGGGCCCTCCTCGCCGCGCTCGCGGCGTGGGCGGCGCTCTACGCGTTCTTCACGGTCCGCGTCTTGCTCGCCGCGCGGTACGGTCTGATGTTCCGGACGTTCGCCTTCGTCGCCGCGGTCTGCGCCGCGCTGCTCGGCCTCCTGACGGCCTTCAGCCGCGAGGCGCGCCGTGCCGCGGAGCTCGGCCGGGGGCCGGACCGGGCCGGCGGCCGGGTCGAGCGGTGCGTCACCTGCCACGCGAAGGCGTCCGAGGACCCCGGGGGCGCCCACGCGCGCGCCGCGCTCGGCTGCGCGTCCTGCCACCTCGGGAATCCGCTGGCGTTCGGCAAGGAGCGCGCGCACGAGGGCCTCGAGAAAGAGCCCGGCGCTCTCTCGACGGTGGCCCTCACGTGCGGCCGCGAGGGCTGCCACGCGCGCGAGGCGGCGCGCGTCGCGACGTCGCCCGATGACGCGGAACGCGGGCATGGTCGCCGTCGACCGGTTCGCGTTCGGGGAAATCCCGTCGCCGGACGGGAGTCGAGACGATGGCGGAGGTCCTCGCTGCCGCGCGACCGACGCCCGCACAGGCTCACCTCCGGAAACTCTGCGCGGGCTGCCACCTCGGGACGCGGCGCGCGAATCGCGACGACCTGATCCACGGCAACGGCTCGGGGTGCGCGTCCTGCCACGTCGCGCGAAGGCTCGACGACGAAGCCGAGGCGCCATCCGCCCGTCGATTCGAGGGTGACGGACGACCGCTGCCTCGGCTGCCACAGCGGCAGCGAACGGATCGCGCTCTCGTACCAGGGGCTGGTCGAGGTGAAGAAGGGCGCTCCGTTCGCCCACGCCGCGCCCGACGTCCACCAGGCCGCGGGCATGGCCTGCATCGACTGCCACGTCCACACGGACCTCATGGGCGACGGAACCGCACGCACACACAAGGAGGAACAGGTCGAGATCACGTGCGAGGCCTGCCACGGGCCGGTGCGGGCGGGCGGCGAAGTCACGTGGCGCGACGTCACGGACGAGATCAGCATGGAGATTCGAAAGAGAGAGGAGAGAAGAGAAGAGGAAGATTTTCTTAGAAAGGGTAAGAGGGGGAGGGCGGTGCACCCGAGCGGGCGTCCGGCGCGGCGTCGACGGCGCCCCGCGAGGGACCATTCGAAGAAATCTCCCCGGTCTCTTCGGACCTCGCCGGACGAGATCGTGCGCTCGGCCGCCGCGGCACCCCCCTCCTCAACCTTCTAAGAAAATCTTCTTCTTCTCTTCTCTTCCCTTCTCTCCTGGGTTCTCGTCCGAAAGCTCGACGGCGTCGCGCTGCCCGTCAAGCAGACGCCGCGGGACCGCAACCACACGCTGCGCGGGCACGAGCGGCTGTCCTGCAGCGCGTGCCACGCGGCGTGGGTCCCGACGTGCGATTCCTGCCACACGTCGTTCGATCCTGCCGCCCGGCAGTGGGACTTCGCGGCGGGGAAGGAGACGGCCGGCGCCTGGATCGAGAAGTCGGAGGGCTTCTCGTGGGCGCCGCCGCTCCTCGGCGTGCGCGCCGACGGCCGCATCGTCCCGGCGGCACCGGGCATGATTCTCGACGTCGACGCGACGGCCGCCGGGGGAGGGAAGTCCTCGCGGCGCCTCCTGGCGCCCGCCGAGCCGCACACGACGGGCAAGAGGGCGCGCACGTGCGAGAGCTGCCACCGCGCGCCGCGCGCGCCCGAGTTCGAGGCGGGCACGCGGCACGGGCTTCCGCCCGCTGAACGAGTCGGAGCTGAAGCGCGTTGCGGCCGCACGACTGTCCGCTCGCTGATCGTCAAACGAAGAGCGGACCGGGGATTCTCCTAGAAGGATGAAGAGGCGGCTGCGTCGCGGCACCTGAACGCCGCGACGGGATGTTTCAACCGTCGTGGGTTTCGATGAAACGCTTCGTCGCTCGCTGCAACGGACTGTTTCGCTCGGCCGCGCCTTTCTCTTCCATTCGAAGAAATCTCCCTCTTTCTCTCGCTGGCCCGCTTCTTGTAACAGGGAGTCACAAACGAGCACCCGCTCGTCTGGAGAGCGAGATGGCCCAGAGCCGGCGCGAGTTCATCAAGATCGGGGGCGCGGGGGCCGCCGCGGCAGTGGCGGGCACCGGCCTCGCGACGAAGTGGTGGGGCCTCGATCCCGACGTCGTCCACGACCCCGGCACGGACGGCGACAAGGTGGTCCCGACGTTCTGCGAGCTCTGCTTCTGGAAGTGCGGCGTCCTCGCCCACGTGAGGAACGGCCGCGTGACGAAGCTCCAGGGCAATCCCGCGCATCCGCTCTCGAACGGGCACCTCTGCCCGCGCGGAACCGGCGGTACGGGCCTCCTCTACGATCCGGATCGACTCAAGCGGCCGCTGCTGCGCCGGCACGGCAAGCGGGGCGACCAGTCCTTCGAGGAAGTCTCCTGGGAGACGGCTCTCGACTTCACGGCCGAGAAGCTCCTGAAGATCCAGAAGGAGTGCGGCCCGGAGAAGGTCGCCCTCTTCTCGCACGGCTTCGGCGGCTCCTTCTTCAAGCACCTCCTCTTCGCCTACGGGTCGGGAAACGTCACGGCGCCGTCCTACGGGCAGTGCCGCGGGCCGCGCGAGGTCGGCTTCCAGCTCACGTACGGGACGCCCGTCGGCTCGCCGGAAGTGCTCGACATCGCGAACGCCCGCGTCATCACCCTCCTCGGCTCGCACCTCGGCGAGAACATGCACAACACGCAGGTGCAGGACTTCGCGGCCGCGATCGCGAAGGGCGCGACCGTGATCGCCGTCGACCCGCGCTTCTCGACGGCCGCGGGCAAGGCGAAGTACTGGCTCCCGATCAAGCCCGGGACCGACCTCGCGCTCCTCCTCGCGTGGATGCACGTGATCGTGAACGAGGGGCTCTACGACCGCGATTACGTCGCGACGTACGCGACCGGCTTCGAGGAGCTGAAGAAGCACCTCGCCGACAAGACGCCCGAGTGGGCCTTCACGGAGACGACGATCCGCCCGGAGGTGATCGTCGAGACCGCCCGCGTCATCGCGGGCGCGAGGCCCGCGTCGCTCGTCCACCCCGGGCGCCACACGACGTGGTACGGCGACGACACGCAGCGGAGCCGGGCGGTCGCGATCCTGAACGCGCTCCTCGGAAGCTGGGGCCGCCGGGGCGGGTTCTTCGTTCCCGCCTCGATGAAGGTCCCGCCGTACCCGGCACCCGCCTACGCGCAGAAGCCGAAGACGGCCCAGGACCACCCGAGCGGAGTCTCGTACCCGTTCGCCGACGAGGTGCTGTCGCACGGCGTCTGCGACGCGACGATCCCCGGCCGGATCGGCGGGCCGGGCTGCCCGATCAAGGGCTGGATCGTCTACGGCACGAACCTCCTGCAGGCGCTCCCGCAGCGGGAAAACGTCCTCGAGGCGATCCAGAAGCTGGATCTCCTCGTCGCGATCGACGTCCTGCCCGCGGAAATCGTCGGGTACGCGGACGTCGTGCTGCCCGAATGCACGTACCTCGAGCGGTGGGACGACATCGCGCCCACGCCCTGGCGCGAGCCGTTCCTCGCGGTGCGCCAGCCCGTCGTCCCCCCGCTCTACGAGAGCAAGCCGGGCTGGTGGATCGCCAAGCAGCTCGCGAACCGCATGAACCTCGGCGCGTACTTCCCGTGGGACGACGCCGGCGCCATGGTCGAGTCGCGCCTCGCCGCCGGCGGCTACGACGTCGCCGAGATCAAGGCCAGGGGCGTCCTGCGCGGCAGGCCCGTGCCCGTCACGACCGAGGACGGACTCGCCCTGACCTTCACGACCCCCTCGAAGAAGATCGAGCTCTACTCGAAGCAGATGGAGGCGGCCGGCCTCGCGCCGCTGCCGCCCTACACACGCCATCCCGAGCCCGGCCCGGAGCAGTTCCGGCTCCTGTTCGGGCGGACTCCGGTCCACACGTTCGGTCGCACGACGAACAACCGGTTCCTGTCCGAGGTCACGAAGGAGAACCAGGTCTGGCTCAACGCGAGGGTGGCGAAGGAACGGGGGCTGAGCGACGGCGAGAGCGTCGTCCTCGTCAACCAGGACGGCGTCCGGTCCATGCCGGCGAGGCTCAAGGCCACCCAGCGGATCCGGCCGGACTGCGTCTTCGTCGTCCACGGCTACGGCCACACGAGCCCGGGCCTGAGGTTCGCGAAGGGACGCGGGATGGACGACACGACGCTCGTGACGAAGATCGCCGTCGACCCCGTCGCGGGGAGCACGGGCATGAGCGTCAACTTCGTGACCGTCGAGCGCGCGGCCGCCAGTGCCGCCGTCGCGGGAGCCTGAGATGAGCGGCCAAAAGAAGCGCTACGCGATGACCGTGGACACCCGGCTGTGCGTCGGCTGCAAGGCGTGCGTCCTCTCGTGCAAGGCCGAGAACGACGTGCCGGACGGCTTCTGCCGCGACTGGGTCGTCGAGGACGTGCGCGGCGAGTTTCCGCTCCTCGCCGCCGAGATCCGCTCCGAGCGCTGCAACCACTGCACGGAGGCGCCCTGCGTGAAGAACTGCCCGACGGGCGCGAGCCACGTGAACGAGGGCGGCGCCGTCCTCGTGACGCACGGCAAGTGCTCGGGGTGCAAGGCGTGCATCACGGCCTGCCCGTACGACGCGCGCTTCGTGAACCCGAAGGGCTACATCGACAAGTGCACGTTCTGCCTCCACCGCGTGCAGGCGGGCTTCCTCCCGGCGTGCGTGAGCGTCTGCCCCACGGGAACGCTCGCCTTCGGCGACCTGAACGATGCCGAGTCGAATGTTTCGCAGCAGCTGAGAGCGAGGCGCTGGAAGGTCAACCACCCCGAGAGCGGCGCGCAGCCGAACGTCTACTTCCTTCTCTGAGGGGCCGAACATGACGCCGCAGCTTCTCGAGACCGTCACGACCCGCGCGAACCCGCAGATCGACCCGTCCCTTCACGTCTGGGGCTGGGAGATCACGGTCTATCTCTTCCTCGGAGGCATCGTCGCGGGGATCTTCGTCCTCACGGCGGCGCTCGAGCTCTTCTCCGGCGCCCGGCCGCGGTCGCGCGCGCTGCGCCTCGCGCCGTTCGCGGCGCTCGGCCTCCTGTCTCTCGGCATGTTCGCCCTGTGGCTCGACCTCGCGCACCGCCTCTGGGCGTGGCGGTTCTACGCCGTCTTCCGCCCGACGTCGCCGATGTCGTGGGGCGCGTGGATCCTGTGCCTCGTCTATCCAGCGGGCCTGGCGTTCGGCCTGGGCTCCCTGGGGACCGAAGAGCGGGGAGTCCTTCGAAGGTGGGTGCCGGGAGTCCTCAGAAGCGCTTTCGAAGGACTTCTTGCGTTCGCGGAAAAGAGGCGCTGGTCGATCCTCGTCGCGGCCGTCGTGGTGGGTGTGGGCCTCGGCCTCTACACGGGCCTCCTCCTCGGCACGATGCCGTCGCGGCTCGCGTGGAACAGCGCCGTCCTCGGCCCGCTCTTCCTGGCCTCGGGCGTCTCGACGGGCGCCGCGTCCCTGCTTCTCTTCCGCCTCGACGACGCGGAGCGCCGAACGCTCGTGCGCTGGGACGCGATCGCGATCGGCGCCGAGCTCGTCCTGATCGTCCTCCTCCTGCTCGGCTGGGCGACGTCCGGAGAGGCGGGGCGCCTCGCGGCGCGGAGCTTCCTCGGCGGGCCGTACACGGCCGTCTTCTGGTCGCTCGTCGTCCTCATGGGCCTCCTCGTCCCGCTCGTCATGGAGCTCCTCGAGGCGCGGCGGCACCTTCCGTTCGTCGCGCTCGTCCCCGTCCTCATCCTCGCGGGCGGCCTCGCGCTGCGCTGGATCCTCCTCGCCGCCGGGCAGGCCTCGGCCTTCCGGCTCCTCCCCTGAAGAGGTGAAATGAACATGCCCGAACGCCCCTTCTGGAATCCCTACGTCGCGGGGGTGGTCCTCGGCCTCGTCCTCCTCGCCTCGTTCCTCGTCATGGGGTTCGGCCTCGGCTCTTCCGGCGCCGTGACGCGCCTCGCGGTCGCCGGCGCGCACCTCGTCGCGCCGAAGGCCGTCGAGACGAACGCGTACTTCTCGCAGTACTACGGGCCCGGCAAGCACGTCCTCGAGGACTGGCTCGTCTTCGAGGTCCTCGGCGTCTTCCTCGGCGGCGTCCTCGGCGCGTACTCCGCCGGCCGCCTGAAGCTCGGCATCGAGAAGGGGCCCCGCGCGACGACGGCGCGGCGCCTGGCGCTGGCGGTCCTCGGCGGCGTCGCGATGGGCTTCGCGGCGCGCCTCGCGCGGGGCTGCACGTCGGGTCAGGCGCTCACGGGCGGCGCGGCTCTCTCGCTCGGCTCCTGGGTCTTCATGATGGCGGTCTTCACGGGCGGCTACCTCGTGGCCCCCTTCGTGAGGAGGGAATGGCGATGACGCTGCCCCTCTACACCCACGGGCTCTTCGGCACCTACGCCGGCCTCCTCGTCGGGACGCTCGTCGGCGTCGCGTTCGGGTTCGTCCTCGAGCGCGCGGGCTTCGGCCGCGCGCGCAACCTCGCCGCGCAGTTCTACCTGACGGACCTGCGCGTCCTGAAGGTCATGTTCAGCGCGATCGTGACCGCGGTCGTCGGGATGACTCTCCTTGCGGGCATCGGCGTCCTCGACCTCTCGCAGATCACCGTGCCCGAGACGTACCTCTGGCCGCAGCTCGTCGGCGGCCTCCTCCTCGGCGCCGGGTTCATCGTCTCGGGCTACTGCCCGGGCACGGGAATCGTCGCGATCGCGTCCGGCAACGTCGACGGCGTCTTCGCGATCGGCGGCGTCATGCTCGGCTCCCTCGCCTTCGGCGTCGGGTACGGCCCGCTCGAGGCGTTCTACAAGAGCGGGGCGATGGGCGCGGTGCGCATCGACGCGCTCCTCGGCGTGCCCGCGGCGGTCGTCGCGGCCGCCGTCGTGGCGATGGCGGTCGGCGCGTTCATCGGAGGCGAGAAGCTCGAGGCGATCTTCGCGCCCCGGGCGGGCGAGCCGGTGCCGGCATCGCCCGCGCGCGTGAAGGCGCGCGTGTTCTCCGGCCTCGCGGCCGTCGCGGTGCTCGCGCTCGTCGCGCTCGCGCTTCCCGCGCGGCACGCGGCGGTCGCCGCGAAGGCCGGCGGCGAGGATCTCCGCGCCCGACCTCGCGGCACAGCTCGTCGCGTCGCCCGAATCCTGGTGGGTCGTGGACCTGCGCGCCGAGGCCGAGGCCGCGAAGGGCTCGCTCCCCGGCGCGATCGCCGCGGCCCCCGGCGAGAAGGGCGCGGCCGCCCTCGCGGCCCTCGCCCCGACGCGGCGCCTCGTCGTCTTCGCGCAGGGCGACACCGAAGCTTCCCCCGGGCGCGGCGGCGTTCCCCGGCGAGGTCTTCGTCCTCGCGGGCGGCTACGACGCCTGGAAGTCGGAGGTCCTCACGGCCCCCGCCCCGCCCCGGGAGCCCCACGGCCGCGCAGCTGGCCGAGTTCCGGACGCGCGCGGCCCTGAACGCCCATTACACCGGGACCGCCGCCGTGGCGGCGCCCGCGCCGATCTCCGGGGCGGCCGGTCGCCCTGCCGGCCGCCGCGCCGAAGAAGGGCGGGGGTTGCTGACGAACCCGCCGAACTGAACCGAGACCGGATCGATGAACCGCGGGCTCTTTCCGGCCCGCTTCTGAGAGGAGTGCCCAAGATGAGAACCCGGATCGGCATCGCGCTCGCCGCGTTGCTCGCCCTGACCGCCGCCCCCGCGCTCGCGACGGACGGCTACTTCCAGCTCGGCTACGGCACCGCGCAGAACGGGATGGGTGGCGCCGGCGTCGCCCTGTCGCTCAACACGATGTCCCCGGCGACGAACCCGGCCGGAAACGCGTGGGTGACGGGCTACGACCTGAGCCTCGCCGTCTTCAACCCGAACCGCGAGTTCACGGTGACCGGCGCGCCCTCGGGCTACCCGGGCACGTTCGGCCTCCAGCCGGGCACCGTGAAGAGCGGGTCGAGCGTCTTCCTCATGCCGTCGATCGGCGCGAACTGGAGGCTGAACGAGAGCATGACGCTCGGCGTCGCGGTCTACGGCAACGGCGGCATGAACACGAACTACGACGCGTCCGTCTTCTACGCGGGCCGCACGGGCGTGGACCTCATGCAGCTGTACGTCGCGCCGACGTTCACGTACAAGCTCGGCGAGAACCACGCCTTCGGCATCAGCCCGGTCCTCGGCTGGCAGAGCTTCCAGGCCGAAGGCGTCGGGAGCTTCGCGCCGTACTCGTCCTCGCCGCAGAACCTCTCGAACAACGGCCACGACACGTCGCTCGGCTGGGGCGTCCGGGTCGGCTACCTCGGCAAGCTCACGCCCTGGCTCTCGGTCGGCGCGTCCTACCAGACCGAGATGGAGATGGAGAAGTTCTCGAAGTACGAGGGACTCTTCGCCGAGCAGGGCGACTTCGACATCCCGGCGAACTGGACCGTCGGCGTCGCGATCAAGCCGGTCGAGTCGTTCACGGTCGCGTTCGACGTCCAGCAGATCTACTACAGCGAGACCGAGTCGATCGGGAACCCGATGCTCCCGAACCTCATGACGGCGCGCCTCGGCGACGACGGCGGCGCCGGCTTCGGCTGGAAGAGACGTCACGGCGTACAAGTTCGGGCTCCAGTGGGCCGCGAGCCCCACGCTCGTGCTGCGCGCGGGCTACGCCTACGCGAAGCAGCCCATCCCGGAGTCCGAGGTCCTCTTCAACATCCTCGCCCCCGGCGTCATCGAGCAGCACGTCACGGTCGGCGGCAGCGCGAACGTCGGCTCCAGGACCAGGGTCAACCTCGCGGTCGTCCGCGCTCTCTCGAAGTCCGTCACGGGCCCGAACCCCCTCGAGGTCCCCGGCAAGCAGACGATCGAGCTGAAGATGGACCAGTGGGTCTTCGACCTCGGCCTGTCGTTCGGGTTCTGAGAGCGCCCCGGGACGGCTCCGCAAGGCGCGGAGCCGTCTCGCTGCGCGTCTCGGTGACGGAGAGGTGCGACCTCGCCTGTCGCTACTGCAGGACCGGGCTCGAGCGTGCGCGGGACGAGAGGGACCTCCCGTCGCTGGACCGGCTCGGGGCCGCGATCGGCTGGGCGATCCGGCGGCTCGGGGTCACGCGCGTCAAGCTGACCGGCGGCGAGCCGCTTCTGCGGCCGGACATCGTCGACTTCGTGCGGCGCCTCGCGGCCGAGCCGGGCGTCGACGAGGTCTCCATGACGACGAACGGGACCCGGCTCGCCGCGCTCGCCCGCGGCCTCGCCCGGGCCGGGCTCTCGCGGGTCAACGTGTCGCTCGACACGCCTGACGCCGCGCGTTTCCGCGACCTCACCCGCGGCGGCGCCGTCGAGCGGGTCGTGGCGGGAATCGACGCGGCCCTCGCGGCCGGCCTCGCGCCCGTGAAGCTGAACGCCGTGCTGCGCCGCTCCTCGTTCGAGCGCGACGTCCCGGACCTCCTCGCCTTCGCCTCGCGGAGGGGCCTCGAGGTCCGGTTCATCGAGCTCATGCGGACCGGAGAGGCCGCGGCGTTCGCCGATGAGGAGTTCGTCTCGTCCCGGGAGGTCCGCGAAACGCTCGGGCTCGCGGGCACGCCCGAGTCCACGCGAGGCGAAGCCGGGCCCGCGCGCCGGCTCCGGGTGCGCCTCGGGGCCACGGAGGTCATGACGGGCTGGATCGAGCCCGTCTCGCACTCGTTCTGCGGGGGCTGCTCGCGGCTCCGGCTCGACGCGCGCGGCGTCCTCCGGCGCTGCCTGATGGACGCGGAGCCGTTTCCTCTGCTCGACGGGCTGGAAGACGGGAGGCGTGCCGGCGTCGCGGAGGGCGTCGAACGCTTCCTCGCGGGCAAGCGCCCGCCCGTCTCGTTCGAGACGCCGCGCCCGATGGCAGCGATCGGGGGATGAGGCTAGACGAGCGCCCTTGACATATTAAGATTTGTTGATATATTGAGATCGTGGCGACGGCCCTTCCTTCCCGCATGCTCGAGCGCCCCGCCGACGTGACGCGGCTGGCCCGCCTCTTTCACGCCCTGTCGGACGAGACGCGCCTGAGGATCGTCGGCAAGCTCCTCGGCGGCGAGATGTGCGTCTGCAACCTGACGGACGCCCTCGAGGCGGGGCAGTCCCGGCTCTCGTTCCACCTGAAGACGCTCAAGGACGCCGGCCTCGTCTCCGACCGGCGGGAGGGGCGCTGGGTGCACTACGCGCTGAACCCGGAGGTCCTCCAGGAGATCAAGAACTTCATCGGATCCGTGCGGGAAGGCGCCGCGCGGTGCTGCTGAAGGATTTCGTGTGACTGATACATCAAGAACCATTGATGAGATCGACGAGAAGGAGGACCCCGTGGCGGAAACGAACATCAAGGACGCGGTCAGGGAAAAGTACGGAGAGGCCGCGCGGCGAGCCGCGACCGAAGGCGCGTCGTGCTGCGCGCCGTCGTGCTGCGGCCGCGAGAAGGACCCGATCACCTCGAATCTCTACTCGCCTTCGGAGACCGCCGGCCTCCCGGCGCTGGCCGTCTCGGCCTCGCTCGGCTGCGGCAACCCGACGGCCCTCGCGAGCCTGAACGAGGGCGACACGGTCCTCGACCTCGGCTCGGGCGGCGGCATCGACGTCCTCCTCTCGGCGCGCCGCGTCGGTCCTGCCGGGAAGGTCTACGGCCTCGACATGACGGACGACATGCTCGCCCTCGCCCGCGAGAACCAGCGCAAGGCGGGCGTCACGAACGTCGAGTTCCTGAAGGGCGAGCTCGAGAGCATTCCGCTCCCGGACGCGAGCGTCGACGTGATCATCTCGAACTGCGTCATCAACCTCTCCGCGGAGAAGGACCGGGCCCTCGCGGAGGCATTCCGGGTCCTGAGGCCGGGCGGGCGCTTCGCGGTGTCGGACGTCGTCGTGCGCGGCGAGGTCCCCGCCGAGGTGCGCAGGAGCGTCGAGCTCTGGATCGGCTGCCTCGCGGGCGCCCTCGAGGAGAAGGATTTCGAGGCAAAGCTGAAGAAGGCGGGGTTCACGGACGTCGAGATCGTCCCGACCCGCATCTACACGTCGGAGGACGCCCGGGACTTCCTGCTCGGCATCGGGGCGGCTCCGGCCGAGCTGGACGGGAAGTTCATGAGCGCCTTCGTCCGGGCGACGAAACCGGCGGCGTAGGAAGGGCACGTGAGCGAAGCGATCGCGACGAAGCGCCTGAACGTCTTCGAGCGCTACCTCACGCTCTGGGTGGCGCTCTGCATGGTCGCCGGAGTGACGATCGGGAAGGTCCTGCCCGGCCTGACCGGCGCGATCCGCGGGCTCGAGTTCGGCGCGGGGAGCCAGATCAACGTCGCGATCGCCGTCCTCATCTGGCTCATGGTCTACCCGATGATGCTCAAGATCGACTTCACGAGCATCCTCGGGGTGAGAAAGAAGCCGAAGGGCCTCCTCGTGACGCTCTTCGTGAACTGGCTCGTCAAGCCGTTCTCGATGGCCTTCCTGGCCTGGCTCTTCTTCAAGCACGTCTTCGCGGGCCTGATCGCGCCCGGCCTCGCCGACCAGTACATCGCGGGCGCCATCATCCTGGCCGCGGCCCCCTGCACGGCCATGGTCTTCGTCTGGTCGTACCTCACGGACGGCGACCCGGCCTACACGCTCGTCCAGGTCTCCGTGAACGACCTGATCATGCTCGTCCTGTTCGCGCCGATCGTCACGCTCCTCGTGAGCGGCGCGAGCAACCTGACGGTGCCGGTCAGGGTCCTGATCACCAGCGTGGTCGCGTTCATCGTCATCCCGCTGGTGCTCGGGAGCGCCACCCGGACGATCCTCCTGCGCACGAAGGGAGCCGAGTGGTTCGAGACCCGCTTCCTCGCTGCCTTCCACCCGGTCACGGTGATCGCGCTCCTCGCGACGCTCGTCCTCATCTTCGCGTTCCAGGCCGACAACCTCCTGACGCACTGGTTCCACGTCGTCCTGATCGCGATCCCTCTCCTGATCCAGGTCTACTTCAACTCCGGCCTCACGTACGGCCTGATGAAGCTCCTGAAGGTGCCGCACGACGTGGCGGCGCCCGGGCGCGCTCATCGGCGCGAGCAACTTCTTCGAGCTGGCGGTCGCGACCGCGATCGCCCTCTACGGGCCGGGCTCGGGCGCGGCGCTCGCCACCGTCGTCGGCGTCCTCGTCGAGGTGCCCGTCATGCTCTCGGTCTGCTCGTTCTGCAACAGGACGCGCGGCTGGTTCCCCGCGCGGAGTCCCGTGGCGAGCGGTGTCGCGTGAGCGCCCTTCCCAAGCCTCGCGTCCTGATCCTCTGCACGGGCAACTCGTGCCGGTCGCAGATGGGCGAGGGCTGGATCCGCCACGACCTCGGCGACCGCGTCGAGGTGCGCTCCGCCGGGACGCGGCCCTCCGTCGTCCATCCGCTCGCGATCCGCGTCATGGGCGAGGCGGGAGTCGACATCTCGTCGCACCGCAGCAAGTCCGTCGAGGGCTCTGAAGGGCCTCGCGTTCGACCTCGTCGTCACGGTCTGCGACTCCGCCCGCGAAGCCTGTCCGATCCTGCCGGGCGCGAGGAAGATCCGTCCATCAGTCCTTCGAGGATCCGGCCCTTGCCGGCGACGGCGAGGACGCCCTGCCCGTCTTCCGGCGCGTGCGCGACGAGATCCGCGCCCGGCTCGTCCCTCTCGTCGCGGCGGAGCTGAAATGAGCGAGGCGCTTTCTCTTCCCTCGTACCGAATCGGAACGTTCGGCGGCCGGCCTGCGGCCCCGGACGGTCCTTCTCCATCTCGCGGCGCTCGCCGCATGGGTCGGCGCCTACGCCGTCAACGGAGACGTCTCGCGGTTCGTCACGACGCGTCTCCTCGGCCTCGCGCCCGGGACGCACCTCGGCGCGGCGGTCGAGTTCTTCGTCTTCGAGGTCCCGAAGGTCCTTCTCCTCCTCGCGCTCGTCGTCTTCGTCGTCGGCATCGTGAGGAGCTTCTTCACGCCGGAGAGGACGCGCAGCCTCCTGGCGGGCCGGCGGGAGACCGCCGGGAACGCGCCTCGCGTCGCTCCTCGGCGTCGTCACGCCGTTCTGCTCGTGCTCGGCGGTTCCGATGTTCATCGGGTTCGTGACGGCCGGCGTGCCGCTCGGCGTGACGTTCTCGTTCCTCGTGGCCGCGCCCATGGTCAACGAGATCGCGCTCGCGCTCCTCTTCGGCCTCTTCGGCTGGAAGGTCGCCGGGCTCTACCTCGGCACCGGCCTCCTGATCGCCTTCGCGTCCGGCTGGGTCATCGGCAGGCTGAAGCTCGAGGCCTGGGTGGAGCCGTGGGTCTATCGGACCCGTGGACCCGTCGGAGAGACGGCGGGAGAGAAGCCGGGATGGGAGCAGCGCCTCGCGATCGGGCGCGGGGAGGTCCGCGAGATCGTCGGGAAGGTCTGGCTCTACGTCGTCCTGGGAATCGCCGTCGGCGCCGGGATCCACGGCTGGGTGCCCGAGAACTTCATGGCGTCGATCATGGGCAAGGGCGCCTGGTGGTCCGTGCCGCTCGCCGTCCTGATCGGGATCCCGATGTACTCGAACGCCGCGGGGATCCTCCCGGTCGTGCAGGCGCTGCTCGGCAAGGGGGCCGCGCTCGGCACCGTCCTCGCGTTCATGATGTCGGTCATCGCGCTGTCGCTCCCGGAGATGGTGATCCTCCGGAAGGTCCTCACCCCGCGCCTCATCGCGGTCTTCGTCAGCGTCGTGGGAACGGGAATCCTCGTCGTCGGGTACCTCTTCAACGCGCTTCTCTGAGGACGCGACGATTCGCCTGATGCAGGCGCTTCATGTCGGGGGAGACGGGGGATCGGTACATTTCGGCTTGTACCGAAATGACGAAGTCAGGCCTTTCCGCCACCGCCTCCGCCGCCAAGGCCCTCGCGCACCCCGCGCGACTCCGGATCCTCGCGATGCTCTCGGGCGGGCCCCTGTGCGTCTGTCAGATGACGGCCGTTCTCGGCTCGGCTCCGTCCACGGTCTCCGAGCATCTCCGGGAGCTGAAGCAGGCGGGCCTCCTCGTCGAGGAGAAGAACGGCAAGTTCGTCTCCTACCGGCTCGCCCCGTCGCCTGACGCGGCCCGTTGGCGGGACACGGTGCGCCTCGGCCTGGACGGCGATCCCGTCGCGCTGGCCGACGCGGCCCTCGTGGCCCGGCTCCGCCGGATCCCCGTCGAGGAGTTCGCCGCGACGGGCGGCCGGATTCCGCCGCCTCGAAAAACTCGCCCGGGAGGTTCACGCCGATGAGGCTTCGCTTTTCCTCGTTGATCGTCGCCGCCGCGCTCGCGGCCGTGCCTTCGGGCCGCGCTGCCGCCCGCGGCCGAAGCCCGGATTCCGGCGCTGTCCCCGGCCGAGCTCGACTCCGCCCTCAAGGCCGGGGTCCCCCTCGTCGTCGAGTTCGGCGGGGAGACCTGCATCC
>CAVZPE010000012.1:0-41815 GCA_963776915.1 uncultured Acidobacteriota bacterium
CCGTCGCCGCTACTCGCCGACGGCGATCACGACCTTTCCCCGGGCGTGCCCTTTTTCCAGATACCGGAGCGCCTCGGGGACCTGACTCAACGGGTAGGTCCTGTCGATGACGGGCTTGACCTTGCCGTCTCGCATGAGCTCCCCCAGGGCGCCCAGGTCCTCCTTGTTCAGGCTCGCCATCATCATGCCCATCCTCTGGCTCACGAACCACGACAGCACCTTCGCGGCAACGGCGCGATCGAGAGGCGCGACCCAACGGCCCTTCGGCCCCCCGACCATGACGTAGATCCCCTTCGGATTCAGGACACGCCTCGACGCCAGCAGCGAGTGGTTCCCCACCATGTCGAGGAGCACGTCGTAACGCTGCGCGCTCCTCGTGAAGTCCTCCCTGGTGTAGTCGATGACCCGATCGGCACCGATGGACCGGACCATCTCGACGTTCTTCGTGCTGCACACGCCGGTCACGTCCGCGCCCATGGCCTTTGCGATCTGCACGGCGAACGTCCCCACCCCTCCGGACGCGCCGTTGATCAGGACTCTCTGCCCCGGCTGGACCCTTCCCTTGTCGCGGAGGCCCTGCAGCGCGGTGACCGCCGCCACGGGCACGGAGGCCGCCTGCTCGAACGTGAGGTTGCCCGGCTTCGTGACCAGTCCTCGCTCGGAGGCACACGCATATTCGGCGAGGGCCCCGTGCGCCGAGCCGAACACCTCGTCACCCGGTCTGAACCGTGTGACGTTCCGGCCCACCGCCTGCACCGTGCCGGCGACGTCCACGCCCAGTCGCGTGACCCGTGGCTTGCGCAGGCCCATTCCCATGACGCGGCCGATGTACGGCGTGCCTCTCATGTAGTGCCACTCGAGCGGATTGATCGACGCCGCGCGGACCCCAACCAGGACCTGGTCGTCCGTGCACGCGGGCCTTGCGATGGTCTCGAGCCTGAGAACCTCGGGCCCGCCATAGTCGCAGTAGACGATGGCTCTCATCACGTCGCCCCGGGCGGCGGTGAGGCGATCGCAGTCGTTGCTCGAGGTCCCGTACGCGATGAGCAGCCCCGTGAGCAGAACGACGGCGATCGCCGCCATGGCGCGTGCGCTCCATCTCACGATTCGTCCGAGTCTCATGAGGCCACGCTCCTCTCGATGTCAGGGCTAAGGAGGGTGTTCGTTCTGGACACCGGTGGTTACCTTCGAGTGATGTTCCTCACGATGGAAATTGTAGTCGTGCAGCCAGCGCGGCAGCGCGTGACGGCGCATTTCAATTGCTCACTCTCAAAGGCTCCAGCTTGCAAAGACCCGCCATTCGGACTGGTTCTGCGGCGCTTCCTGGAAGCCGCCGGGGTACGTCGTCCTGCGGCTGTACCACGAGTAGCCGGCGCCCACGCCCAGAGACCGCGTGAACGGGAGTCGCCCGGAGGCCCGGAAGAACTGCAGCGTGTTGCTGGAGGAGCTCCCGTTCGCGGTGCGCGCGTACGCGATGCCATATCCGAGCCTCACGATCTCCCACTCCCGCCGGTACAGGCGGGCGGCCACGCGGAACCCTCCGCCGGGCGCGTAGTCGTAGGTCCGTCCCGTCTCGGGGTTCAGGAAGTCCGTCGTCCGGATGCCGGCGAGCGGGAACACGATCGCGGTGACGTCGGTGCTGATCTTCAGGTCCGGCTTGAGGCTGTACCGCGACAGCAGGCCGGCGCTGAAGATCTGCGCCGCGAAGACCTGTGACTCGTTGTTGAAGTACTCGTACTCCTGGAAAACGCCGAGAATGTGCCGCACGCGCGCCTTCGGGTCTCCCAGTTCCCAGCCCTTCAGAACGCCGCGTCCCTCGACCCGCGTCACGCCGTCCGTCGTGCCGACGTCGGCCTCGAGCCAGAACGTGTCGAAGGGCTTGCGGATCTCGCCGGCGAACGCGTCGCCGTACAGGGCGGAAAGGGAAATGATCCCCCCGTCCGGGTCGGCGGCCCCTCCGCCGATGTGCCGGTAGCCGAGGTCGGCCACCACGCTGAAGCGGCTCGGGAAGCGCTCGTCCGGGTTCGGGAACGGATGGAACATCTCGCCGCTCACGAGCCGGGTGAATCCGCCCATCGGATCCACGATCGCGCCGGTGAGCTCGCGCCAGAAACGCGTGAACCCGGTCGCCTTGTTGTCGCGCACCATCACGCCGATGCGGTGCGCCATCTCGCCGCGGGACATTCCGCCGAACGTCGTGTTCACGATGTCGTTGATCGACGGCTGCGTGTTCTCCATGCAGCATTCCCAGATGAAGCTGCCCGCCAGCGTGAACGCCCCGGACTCCCAGTACCCGTAGCCGTTCGACCTCGCGGCGTTGAAGAAGAGGCTGCCGTGGAAGGGATGGCTGGCCTGGTTGGTGTTGAAGTCGTCCCGGTCGTATCCGAAGCCGTTCCGGAAGTTCTCCTTCACGGTCTGGATGGAGATGTACGCGAAGTCGGCCTCGCTGACGTAACGGTCGTAGGCCCACGGCAGGAACTCGAGAAGTGCGACCTCGCCCGCGGCCCTGAAGAAGTTCTCCTGCGGCTCGGCCCGCCTCGTCGGGGACGCCAGCACCGCCGTGGAACCCGGCGTCTTTGGAGCCTCCGGGAGGTCCCAGATGCGCGCCCCTCCGAACCGGTAGGACAGCCCGCCCGTAACCTCGGCGCTCGAGTAGAGGTCCGTGGTGAAGCCGTAGCAGCCCTGGCTCGAGCAGATGACGGAGCCGGTGCTCGGGCTGGCGCTTCTCCAGCGATAGCGGGCGTCGGCTCTCAGGGCAAGGCGGTCGCTCACGTAGAGCTTCCCGCCGAGCGCGACGTTCACGGCGACGCGCGTGTCCGGGTGCGTCTCGACGCCCGGGACGAACGGATGAAGCGTCATCGCGCCCATTCCGAGCCCCATGTATCCGCGCACTCTCCCGCTGCCAAACCCGTAGAGGCCGTTGATCTCGTACGTGTTGACGTCGATCGGCGCCGACGGCGCGAGCGACGCGCCCGTCGACGGGTCGACGGCGACGAGCCGGGCGCTGGCTCGCGAAAGCGTGAGCTCGAGGCTGAACGTGCGGTCGACGCTGAAGGCGCCGCGCAGGCCGAACGCCGGAGCGCTCCCGATCCGGATGTCCGTGGACTGGTCCAGGAAGATCCGGCTCCCGAAGTACCCGCCGGCGAAGGCGCCAACCTCCCACCGGCCTGTGTCCTGCGCCCGGGCCGGTTGCGCCGAAAAAGCGGCGCCCGCGACAAGGGTCGCGGCGAGGCCCCACCGGAAGCCGGAGGTTCGAGGCCGTCGTTTCCTGATGTTCATGTTTTCTCCGTCACGCGGTTCCCTGGATCAGAAGTCGAGGCTCGCGGTCGTGCCGACGGTGCTGCCGTCCAACCGATGCGACCGCGAAAGCCTGCGTGGCATGACCCGAGGGAAAGGAACACCCCTCGAGCAGGGCCGGTCCACCGGCTGCGCACGTGCGAGCGGCGCTGCAATGCAGAACAAGCCGGCCGCGAGCGTCGCGAACGTCCCGAGTCGCCTCGAACGTACGATTCCCAATCGAGGAACAACCCGCAAGTCGCGTGCCGCCCGCCTCTCGACGTGAAACGAGTGCTGTGGCCGGTTCGGCGGGCATTTGTTTCCATTTCTCACGGCAAGCCCTGCCGCTCGAAGCACGAAGGGCACCCGCACGGGAGACCCGGAGCGAACATCTGGTCCTGGCATTGCGTACGCCATTCGGACTTTGAACGCGCGGCATAAGATCCACGCAGACAGGAGACGTTCATGCGCTGGAACGACGACGGCGGCGGGCTCGGCCCCGACATCGAGGACCGGCGGGGTGAAGGCGGCGGCGGCTTCAACTTCGGAGGCGGAGGGATGCGCCTCGGCTGCGGCGGGATCATCCTCCTCGCCGTCCTCTCCCTCATCTTCAAGCAGAACTTCTTCGCGCTCCTCGGGATCGGAGGAGGAGGCGCGCCGCAGGCGAGCGTCGACTCGCGCCCCGTGGCGCCGCCGTCCGCCCGGGAGGATGAGCGCGCCCGATTCGTGAAATTCGTCGTGACCGACGTCCAGAAGACCTGGGACCAGGTCTTCCCGTCGCTCGGCCGCAACTACACGCACGCGACGCTCGTCCTCTACCGGGACGTGACGCGCTCCGGATGCGGGTTCGCGCAGGCGCAGATGGGGCCCTTCTACTGTCCGACGGACCGAAAGGTCTACCTCGACATGGGCTTCTTCGAAGAGCTCGCGCAGCGCTTCGGCGCGCCGGGCGACTTCGCGCAGGCGTACGTGATCGCGCACGAGTTCGGCCACCACGTCCAGACGCTGCTCGGGATCGAGGGTCAGGTGCGCCGCGCGATGGAGCAGAACCCGTCGGAGGAGAAGGCCCTTTCCGTGCGCCTCGAGCTCCAGGCCGACTGTCTCGCGGGCGTGTGGGGCCACGGGACCGCCGAGCGGAACATCCTCGAGAACGGCGACGTCGAGAAGGGGCTCGCGGCGGCGGCGGCCGTCGGAGACGACCGGCTCCAGCGCGCGGCCGGCCGGCGGGTGAATCCCGAGAGCTGGACGCACGGCTCCGCGAGCCAGAGGACGGAGTGGTTCACGCGCGGCCTGAGGCAGGGAACGGTCGCCGCCTGCGACACGTTCAAGTCCGGCCCCTGACGGCCGTCCTCTCCCGGCCTCGCGTCAACCCGGCAGGGCTCTTGCACGTCCAACCGGCGGAGGGACAGATCCGTGAGGACGAACATCCTTCTCACGCTGGCGGCGGCGACGGCCCTCGCCGGAGCCGGCTGCTCGAGCATCACCACGAACGTCGACTACGACCCCGCCACGAACTTCGGGTCCTACAAGACCTTCGCCTTCAAGGACGTCCACGGGCGAGGCGAATTCCAGATGAAGCGCGTCGAGGCCGCGATCGAAAGGACCCTGGCCGCCAGGGGCCTCACGAAGATGGACGCCAGGGCCGAGGGCAAGCCCGACCTCTGGGTCGTCCTGCACGCGCGGCTGAAGCACGACAAGCAGATCACGTCGTACAACGCGGGCTGGGGCTGGGGCTGGGGCTGGCATTGGCATGGCTGGGGAGGCGGGGGCATCACGACGGCCCGCGTCTACGACGTCCCGGTGGGCACGCTCGTCGTCGATCTCGTCGACACGAAGGAGAAGGAGCTCGTCTGGCGCGGCGTGGCCTCGCGCGACGTGGGCGCCAGCGAGACGCCGCAGGACCGTGCGGAGATCACGCAGAAGGCCGTCGACAAGCTCTTCGAGGGGTTCCCTCCGGGCGTCCCGCCGAAGCCCTGAGCCCTTCTCTCACGCCCCCCGGCTGCCGCGGAGCCGCTCGAGCGCGACCATCTGCTCGATGGCGCGGAGCGTGAGCTCGTCCTTGCCGAGCTCGCGCAGCGGCGACCACTCCCGCCGGAGCTCGCGCGCGAGGAGCTCGGGCAGCGTGCGGAGCCAGCCCTCGATTCTCAGGTCGACGAACTCGCGCTTCTCCTCGATCGTGAGCTCGCGCGCGAGGAGGAGCCGGGGCGCCTCTTCGGCGTCGACGAGCGTCTGGAGGACGGTCCAGCGGCCGCCGGGCCGCTCGGCGCAGAGCGCGGCGAAGGCGCCGCTCGAGGTCTCCCGGATGAGCTCCTCCTCGCGCGTCGTGAGGCTCTCGTGCTCTTTCGTCTCGTCCCAGCTGTCCGAGTCGTCCGCGAGGTAACGGAGATAGAGCATCGCGAAGAGGCACGTCGGCTGGACGAGCTCCTCGCGCACCCGCACGTCCGCCCAGACGGCCGCGGCCGCCCTCAGGCACCGGCGCGCGGCCGTCTCGGCGAAGCGCTTGCCGAAGACGAGCGCCACGGATTCCCGCACGAAGTGCGGGAGCTCGCTCGCGAGGATCTCCCGGTAGCCCGGGACCTGCCGGTCGAGGAGGACGGCCGCGCGCCGGTCGAGCGCCGCGAGGTCGCTCGTGACGGCGGGCAGGCCGAGAGTCGTGCAGCCGAGGTTGTAGTTGATCGCCCGCGGGAGCGTCACGCCCTCGGGCCACGCGTCCCTCAGGTCGCGGTTGTCCGGGAGCGTGCGTCCCCCGCCCCACTCCTCGGGGTAGACGGGGATCGAGCGGCCGTAGTTGACGGAGCCGGTCGCGCGGATCCTCACGCGCGTCTGCGGCACGAGGCCGCTGAACGGCGCGAGCAGCGGTGCGATCCTCAGGAGCGTCTCCGTGTGGGCCTTCACCCCCGCCTCGAGGAGCGCGAGCAGGGACTCCCGCTCGCCGGCGCCGACGGCCGGCGCGGGCCTCTTCGCGGCGGCCGCCTCGCGGAACTTCGCCGCGAGCCGCACGGCCTCGGCGGGCGCGTCCGCCCGGATCCCCTGCATCGTGACCCCGTCCGCGCGCGCGAATTGCGAGACGACGCCTTCGTGCTCGGGGTCGAAACCTCCGCGGAAGCCGGCGCGGCCGGCGCCGATCAGGAACGTGACGTGCGGGGCGCTCTCGCCGCTCCCGCGCGCACGCTCCGCGAGCCGCCGCTCGGCCTCCTCCCGCCCCGCGACGGCCAGCGTGTACGCCACGTCCGTCGCGATCTTGCCGCTCTGCTCGGCGGTGTCGGACATCGCGACGAAGACGCGGACGACGGACGCCGTCTCGTCGAAGCCCGTCCGCAGGCCCTCCGGCGTCGGGAGGCGCTCGCCGCCGCGGTTGCGCTCGAGCGCCTGGACGTAGGCCTCGAGGAAGTCCGGGAGGTGCGCGAGGGCCCCGACGTTCTCGACGAGCGGGACGAGGCGCACGCGCGAGACGCGGGCGACGAAGGAGGCGCGCCGCGCCGCCGGGACGCGGGCCGAGAGGAAGGCGTCGACGCGGTCGGGCGGGCCGTCGAAGAGGCCGGCGACGGCCTCGAGGTAGAGCGTGCCGATCTTGACGACCGCGCCGATCTCCGCGCGGGCGTTCACCTGCGGGACGCTCAGCTCGTGGATCGCGTTGCGCTTCGGGACGATCCCGAGGCGCTCGCAGGCCAGGAGGAAGAGGACGTTCGCGCGCGCGACGGAGGCGAGGATCTTCGAGACCTTCTCCTCGTCCGGCTCGATCCAGGGGTTCGGGACGCGGAAGAGGAGATGGCGGTCCTCGCCGGGGACGAGGCCGTGCCTCAGGAGAGCGAGGACGGCCTTCTCCGGCACGTCCACCCACTCGGGGCTGATCTGCCGGCCCTCGAAGTCGAGCAGGACCTCCGAGCACGGCCCGAGGAGGTCCGCGATCGTCTCCTCGTACTCGGCGCGGGCGTCGACGAGCGGGTTCCACTCGAGGTGCGTCAGCACCCGGTGCGCGCGGTCGGGCGTCCCCTCGGGGGCCGCGCGGAGCGCCCGCGCGAGCTGCTCGGCCCTGTGGGCGGTCGAGTCGGGATGCTTCGTCCCGGTGAGGCGGACGGGCCCCTGCTGCGGCCCTTCCGCCGCGCGGGCCCGCGCTTCGGCGAACGCGCGCGCGTCGAGGGCGTCGAGAGCGCCGTAGCCGGCCTCGGTGCACGCGCTCTCCCACACGGCTGCCTCGGCCGTCGCCTCCGGCGTCCGGGCGGGCGCGCTCGAGCCCGCTCGCGTCGTCGCCTCGATGCGCGTGCGCACGCGGTCCATGAAGACCGCGAGCTCGGGCACGTCCTTGGAGCCGTAGGAGAGCCGCTGCCACGTCCCGTAGCGCGCCGGCTCCGACCCCGCGAACGCCGCGAACGGAATGCCGCCCACGCCGCCCGAGAGCAGGAACTCGAACGCGTCGACGGACGTCCGGACGACGGCGCGCTCCTTCAGGCCGTTGCGGAGCCGTTCGAACGACTCCCCGACGAGGCCCGGGAACGCGAGCGGCGAATAGAACGTCCCGCCGAAGTCCGTGCGTTCGACGCCGAGCGGGGCGAGGGCGTCCGCGGCCCGGATCATGAAGTCGCGGCGCTCGCGCATGTACGGCGAGGGCCGCCGGAGGGCGGCGAGCGGGCTCTGGAGCGCCGCGAGCGCCCAGTCCTGCGCGAGGGTCGACGGCGTCGCGACGAGCCACGCGGAGAGGTTCGCGAGGATCTCGCGGGCCCTCACGCCGCCGCAGCGGATCTCGTCCGAGAGGACGAGCCAGCACGCGCGCGCCCCCGTCGAGGCCCCGAACATGTCCATCTTCGAGAGACCCGAGAGCGTCACGACCCAGTCGCGCCAGCCGCTCCCGGCGAAGGCCGGGTTCACGAAGGAGTCGACGTAGTCGAGGCGCTGGTAGACCGAGTCGTAGAGGACGAAGACCCGGCGCGCGACGGCGACGCGCGACGAGCGCCTCGACGAGCGCGCGGGGATAGACCCGGCCCGTCGGGTTGTGGGGGTTGTTCAGGATGACCGCGGCGATCCCGCCCTTCGCGAGGAGCCGGTCGAGCGCCTCGGGGTCGGGCAGGAACTCCGGCGCGTCCGTGGGGAGCTCGACGACGCGCTTGCCCGCCCGCTCGACGAACCAGTCGTACTCCCAGCTCGGCCGCGGCACGACGACGCCGGAGCCGTCCTCGCCGAGGACCTCGAGGACCATCGCGAGGCCCGCGCGCGTCCCGGGCGTGAAGAGGATCTCGTCGGGCAGGAACCGGACGTCGGACGCCGGGTAGTCCCTCAGGCCGTCGCGGTTGAAGAACTCCGCGATCTCGCTCCTGACGTCCATGCGGCCGACGGCGGGCCCGTAGCTGTGGACCGTGTTGCGGGTGATCCGCTGCGCGGCCCGGACGACCTCCGGGTGCGGCGCGAAGTCGGCGTTCTTGTAATCGCCCTGCGTGAGGTCGAGCGCCCCCTCCTGCTGCACGCGCCGCGAGAACGCGCGCACGAGCGGCTCGGGAGTCGAGAGGGCGCGCGTCGAGAGGCTCCGCACGGGGGTTTTCTATCACCGCCGTGCGGATCGGAGACGTGTTCTCAGAAGGAGGCTTCGAGCCCCGCGAGAAAGCGCCGGCCCGGCGCCGGGAAGCCGTTCACCTCGGCGTACTCCCTGTCGAGGAGGTTCGTGACCCGCACCCACGGGGAGAGCGAGAGGACGAGCGGCGGGAGCGTGAGGGCGGCGTCCACGCGGACGTACGACGGGCTCTCGACGATGGCCGTGAAGTCGGCGGCATCGCGGTCGGGCCGCGCGCCCGTGAAGATTCCCGTGAGGCTCCACGAGCCGCCCGCCCCGAACCCGGAGCCGGCCGTCAGCGAGGCGCGGTGGCGCGGCCTCCGGATCAGCGGGGCGTGGGCGTCGAGGTCCGTCGCGTCGAGATACGTGTACGAGGCGCGCAGGAACGCGCGCTCCCCGACCGCCGTGCGCACGGCCACCTCGACGCCGCGCGTGCGCGCGTGGCCGACGTTCGCGTTCGAGAAGGTCTGCGCGTCGTACTGGATGAGGTCGCGGATGTCGTTCCAGAAGCCGGTCGCCTCGCCGACGACGCCCGGGGCGATCGTCTGCTCGAGGCCGACTTCCCAGCCCGTGGACCGCTCGGGCTGGAGGTTCGGGTTGCCCGAGTACGGGTAGTACAGCTCGCCGAGCGACGGGGCGCGGAACGCGGAGCCGCCGGCGGCACGCAGCTTGAGCGACGGCAGGACGCGCCAGGCGACCGTGACGCGCGGGGAGACGGCGCTCCCGAAGGCGCTGTGTTCGTCCCAGCGCACGCCGGCCGTCGCGACGAGGCGGTCCGAAAGGAACGCCATGCGGTCCTCGGCGAAGAGCGCGAACGTGTGCGCCGTCGCGCCCGTCCAGCGCGACGCCGAGGTTGCTCTCGTCGCAGACCTGCGTCCGCTCGTAGTCGACGCCCGGCCGCGACGCGGTGCGCGCCCCACGTGCCGGTCGCGGCGAGCCGGCCTCCCGCGCGCCGCGCGTCCGTCGAGGAGGACGTGAAGAACGGGTCGCCGGGGTCGGCGTACTCCGGCCGGTCGCGCACGTAGCGCACCGAGGCGGAGAGGGAGAGATTCTTTGAAAGTGAATAGGAAAGAGGGATCTCGACAGTCGTCGTCTCGGCGGAGGTCGAACGTCGCGGCGTCGGGTTCGCGCCGTCGGTCGGGACTCCCGTCCGCCCCGTCTCGCGGCGGGCGGTGACGCCCAGCGAAGTTCCCTCGCCGATCTGCGCCGTCAGAGCCCCCGAGAGGGTCGTTCCAGAGAAGAATTCGTTGAATTGCTCGCCGGAAGAGAGAGTCCTTCGAAAGCCGAAAGTCCCGGAATATTCACCTTCCAAGAAACGTATTTCTCCGAACCCTTCCCTGGCGTCGCCGTTTCCCATCGCGAAAGATGCGTTGCCGCTGAACCCCGCGTCTGCCGACTTCCTCGTGAAGATCTGCACGACGCCGCCGATCGCCTCCGACCCGTAGAGAGCCGAGAAGGGCCCGCGGACCACCTCGATGCGCTCGACGTTCACGGTGGAGAGGGCCGAGAGGTCCGTCCCGCCGAAGTAGGGGCTGTTGAGGGGCACGCCGTCCACGAGGACGAGCGTCTGCGTCGACGACGTCCCGCGCAGGAAGAGGGACGTCACGCCGCCCGGACCGCCCGACTGGACGACGTCGAGCCCGGGCACGGTCCTCAGGAGGTCGAGGAGCGTCGACGCCTTCGTCCGGGCGATCTCGGCGGAGTCGATCACGGTCGCCGCGGCGCCGAGGGAGGCCGCAGGCTCGGGCGCGGCGTTCGCCGACACGACGACGTCGGCGGCGATCGGCGCGGGTGCGGGCGGCGGCGCGGGCTGCGCCGCGAGAGAGGACGCGAGAGCGAACGCGAGGAGCGCGGGGAGGAGACGGGAAGACAAGGAACACCTCCGTTCCGGTGGCCTCGCCCTCCCATCCGGAAGGAGCGGCGGGCCCGGCGCGCGGAGGCGGGCGAGCCGCGACTTCCCGAGCCCCGGAGAAGGCGACGCTGAGACGATGTTCCTCGGGCAGGTCTCCTGGCTTCCGGATCGTCCGCGCCCGGCCCCTTCCCGGAGGCGCGACCGGCCCGTGCCGATCTCTCGCCGCCAGTGGGATCTCGCCGGGCGCGTCCCCGGTCACAGTGGCGGGGGCCGCGCGGGAATCTCACCCGCTTCCCTCTTTCACCCCCCGGAGGTCGAGGGGACTCGAGGACGATGTGAAAGAACTCCGGGAACGAGTCTACTTCTTCTGCTTGCTCTTCGGGTTCTTGAGGGCCTCGAGGAGCGACGCGCCGAACATCGACACGGACGGCGTCGACGCCTTCTCGCGCTTGACCGATTCCTCGCGGTACTTCTTCAGCTCGCCGCGGTCGGCCTCCGCCTTCGCGCCGGACGACGACAGCGAGATGCGCTTTCTCTCGGTGTCGAGGCCGATGACCTTCACCTCGACCGCCTGCGCGGGCGCGAAGTGCCTGGCCACGGTCCCCGGCGGCACGCCCGTCTCGCCGTTCGGGATCAGGCCCGTCAGGCCCGGCTCGAGGCGGACGAAGACGCCGAACGCCGCGACGCTCTCGACTTCCCCCTTCACCACGGTGCCCTCGGCGAAGCGGTCGCGGATGCCGACCCACGGGTCGGTCGTCGCGACTTCGCGCAGGGACAGGGACAGGCGGCGATGGGTGGCGTCCACTTCCTTGACCCAGCCCTGGACGGTCTGTCCGGCGGCGACCTGCGGGTCCTTCAGCGCGACGCCCGGAGGCAGCGCGGAGACGTGCACGAGGCCGTCGACGCCCGGCTCCACCTCGACGAAGAGGCCGAAGTCCGCGTGGCGCGCGACGGTTCCGGTGAACGAGGCCCCCGGCGCGAACCGCTCCGCGAGCGTGGCCCACGGGTCGGCCTCCAGCTCCTTCATGGAGAGGGAGATCCTCTTGCCCTCGCCCGCGAGCTTCGTGACCTTGACCGTGACCTCCTGGCCGACGGCGAGGACGTCCTTCGGGTGCGCGACGCGGCGGCGGGAGATCTCCGTGACGTGGACGAGGCCGTCCACGCCGCCGAGGTCGACGAACGCGCCGAACTCCGTGAGGGAGCGGACGCGGCCGGTCATGACGGCGCCGAGCTGGATCTTCTCGCGCGTCTCGGCGGCTCGTGCGTCCTGGTCTTCCTTGAGGAGGGCGACGCGCGAGACGACGACGCGGCGGCCGTCCTCGGAGTACTCGAGGACGCGGAAGTCGAAGTTCTTGCCGACGAACGCCGCGAGGCCGGCCTCGTCGTGGCGGCCGAGGTCGATCTGCGAGACGGGGCAGAACGCCCGCAGGCCGTGCGCCCCGCCGATCAGGACGTCGAAGCCGCCCTTGTTGCGGGCCGACACCTTGCCGGCCACGGGGATCTTCGCCTCGGCGGCCGCCCTCAGCTCGGCCTTCGTGCGGTGCCCGATCGCCAGCTTGCGGCTGAGCCTCACGTCCGGCGCGGCCTTGATGACGACGGCCTCGATCCGGTCGCCGACCTTCTCGCCGTCGAGCTCCTTGAGGTCCATGATCGCTTCGGATTTCCCGCCGATCGAGACGAGGACGACGTCGGGCGTGATGCCGGCGATCGTGCCGTTCACGACCTGGCCCTCGACGAGCTTCTTGCGGGGGTGGGCGTCGTCGGCCGCCATGGCGGCTTCGAACGTCTTGCGGTCCGCCGACTCGGCTCCGTCGGCGGTGGGGGCGGCGATCAGGGTCTGAGGCACGGGCGGAACTCCTCCCCGCGCGCGCAAGCTCCGCGAGGAGTCTCCGAGCGGCGGGAGGCGGATTCTAACCGAAGCGGTAAGATGAGACCTCTTCTCCGGAGGGCACCGCCCGCACGGGGAAATTCCTCGACCGAGGGGTGGGAAACGATGACCGAACCCGGTGTCCTCGCCGCGCCCGTGGCGTCGCCCGCTGCCGCGTCCGTCGCGGGTGCGGGACCGAGCCGCGACGAGCTGCGGAGGTGGTACGCGCTCATGCACCTCGCGCGCATCCTGGACGACAAGGCCCCGAACTACCTCAAGCAGGGCCTGGGCTGGTCCTACCACGCGCCGTGCGCGGGCCACGACGGCATCCAGGTCGCCCTCGGCGTCACGTTCCGCGCGAATGTGGACTACCTCTTTCCCTATTACCGGGACCTCGCGACGTGCGTCGCCGCCGGCCTCAGCGTCGACGAGATCCTCCTGAACGGCATGTCCAAGAGGCAGGACGTCGCCTCGGGCGGCCGCCACATGTCGAACCACTTCGCCAAGCCCGCGATCCACATCCAGAACGTCTCCTCGTGCGTCTCGAACCACGCGCAGCACGCGGCCGGCCTGGGCCGCGCCGTGAAGACCTACGGCTCGGACGCCGTCGTCTTCTGCTCCGTCGGCGAGTCGTCCACGTCGGAGGGCTACTTCTACGAGGCCGTCAACGGGGCCTCGAACGAGAAGCTCCCCGTCGTCTTCGTCGTCCAGGACAACGGCTACGGGATCTCCGTCCCGAAGAGCGACCAGACCGCGAACCGATTCGCCTCGGACAACTTCGCGGGCTTCCTGAACGTGAAGATCGTCCACTGCGACGGCAAGGACCTCTTCGACTCGCTCCGCGCCATGCGCGAGGCGGTCGCGTACGTCAGGTCGGGCGCCGGCTGCGCGCTCGTCCACGCCGAGTGCGTGAGGATCGGCTCGCACTCGAACTCCGACCGGCACGAGCTCTACCGCTCGCCCGAGGAGCTCGCCGCCGCGAGCGCGCTCGACCCGCTCCCGCGCCTCCGGCGGACGCTCGTCGAGGGCGGTGCGTTCTCCGAAGGAGGAGATCGCGGAGATCGAGGCGTCGAACCTGCGCCTCTACGACGAGGCGGCCGACCGCTGCCGCAAGGCGCCCGACCCGGACCCCGCGTCGATCTTCGACCACGTCCTCCCCGAGCCCTGGGTCCCCGCCGGGGACGGCCTCGCCTCCGTGCCCGTCACGACGGACACGCCCGGCGGCCCCGCGTCTCCGGAGCTCACGCTCATCCAGGCGCTGAACGGGACGCTCAAGGAGATGTTCCGCGAGAACCCGGACACGTACATCTGGGGGCAGGACGTCGCCTACAGGGACAAGGGCGGCATCTTCAACGTCACGAAGGGCATGCAGCAGGAATTCGGGCGGGCACGGGTGTTCAACGGCCCGATCGCCGAGGACTTCATCCTCGGGACTGCCGACGGCTTCTCGCGCTTCTCCGACAGGATCCGCGTCGTCGTCGAGGGCGCCGAGTTCGCGGACTACTTCTGGCCCGCGGCCGAGCAGATGGTCGAGATGTCGCACGAGCTACTGGCGCACGAACGGACAGTTCGTCCCGAACGTGACCGTCCGGATCGCGTCCGGCGGGTACATCGGCGGCGGCCTCTACCACTCGCAGAACATCGAGGGCTGGCTCACGACGCTGCCCGGGATCCGCGTCGTCGTCCCCGCGTTCGCGGACGACGCGGCCGGGCTCCTCCGGACGGCGATCCGCTCGAGGGGGATCACGGTGTACCTCGAGCCGAAGTACCTCTACAACGCCCGCGAGGCCCGCACGCGCGTCCCCGCGGACTTCGCGGTGCCGTTCGGCAAGGCGCGGATCCGGCGCGCCGGGCGGGACCTCACGGTCGTCGCGTACGGCACGCCGGTCCACTTCGCGCTCGAGGCCGCGGCCGCGCTCGCGGCCGAGGGCCGGGAGGTCGAGGTCCTCGACCTGCGCTCGCTCGTTCCGCTGGATTTCGACGCGATCGCCGCGTCCGTGAAGAAGACGTCGCGCGTCCTCGTCGTCCACGAGGACAAGGTCCACGGCGGCTTCGGAGGCGAGATCGCGGCGCGCATCGCGTCCGAGCTCTTCGAGCACCTGGACGCGCCCGTCGACCGCGTGGGCTCGACGTTCACGCCCGTCGGCTTCAACCGCATCCTCGAGCGCGCGATCCTGCCCGACACCGCGCGCGTCCTCGCGGCCGCGCGGAAGACGCTCGCGTACTAGCGGCCGCGAACGGCGGCCCGCGCTAGTCTCGACGCGTGGATCCTCTCTCCGCGGCGCGGGCTCTCCTGCCCTTCTGGCTCCCCTTCGTCTCGCTCCTCGCGCTCCCGCTCGGCTTCGGCGCCGGCTGGCTCCTCGCCCGCGTGCTCACGCCGCTCGCCGCCCGCCGCGCCCTCGCGGCGGGGGACGCCCACTGGACCGAGCGGGCGCGCCTCGCGTGGCCCGCGCGGAAGCTCACGGGCCTCGCGCTCGTCGCGGTGCCCGCCGTCCTCGGCGCGCTCGTCGGACACCTCGGGGGGCCGCTCAGCGTCCTGGGCCGCGCGGCCGCCGGCCTCGCGGGCGGCACCGGCGCGCTCGCCGGGTACGCGCTCGGGACCTGGCCCACCGTCCGCCGTCTTCTCGGCGCCCCGACCGGGAGCCCCGGCTCGTTCCTCGCGAGCTCCGCGGCCCTCCTTCTCGTCCGCCTGCCGCACGTCGTCGCGGCGGCCGTCGTCACGGCTTTCATCCCGACGCCGCTCTCCGGGCACGTCGCCGACGCGGCCGCGCTCCTCTCGCTCGCGGCGGTTCTCGCCTTCGCCGCGGCGATGGGAGGGGGCATCGCGGCCGGGCGCGCCCTCGGCCTCCTCCGGAACGATCCCCGGCTCGACCGCGCCGTCGAGGCGGCCGCGGCGCCAGGAGGGCGCGCCGGCGCCTCGCGCTCTCGCGATGGCGGGGTCGATCCCGATCGTCTTCATGGCTCCGCTGCGGCGCGCCCTCGTCTTCGTCGCGCGGCACGCTCGACCTCCTCGACGACGAGGAGCTGACGGCCCTCGCGGCCCACGCGATGAAGAAACGGACCCGCGTCCGGGCGGCGCCGCAGGCGGAGGCGCCGGGCGTCACCGCTCGCGCCCTCGAGAAGATCCACGAGGCGACCCTCACGCCCGCGGTCCCCGCGGGCGGCGGCGCCGGCCGCGTCGCCCTCCTCGTCGCGTGCGCGCTGGTCTTCGTCGCCGCCGAGCTCCTTCTCGCGCGGGCCCTGCCGGCGGTCGCGCGCCGGAGCCCGCTCGCCGCCGTCGCGCTCACGGGCGGCGAGGCGTGGCCGGTCTCCGAGCTCGCGCGCGTGCGCGCCCTCGGCCCGCGGGCGGCGGACGCGGCGCCGCTCTACCGCGCGGCGTTCGCTCTCGACGGCCGGCCCGGCCACCTCGCGAACGCGGCGTTCGTCGAGAGCCGGGGCGGTCGCTGCGACGCGGCGAAGGCCCTCGCGGAGGAAGCCGCCGAGGCGCTCGCGCACGTTCCGGGCCGGCCGGATCCGTGGGACGCTCACCTCGTCGCCCGCGCCCGTGTCGTCGCGAGCCGCTGCGGGACCGTGCCCCGCGGGGACGACGAGAACTGATCTCAACGGCACGAATCCACGGCCCGACCTAGACTGTCGCCCAGTCCCGCATCCGGCCCGAGAGGCCTGACGGGCTCCGAACTGGAGGAAGTACCAAATGACCACACGTCTCAAGAACACGGGTCGGGGCGCAACCGTTCTCGCCGCGGCCCTGGCCTGCCTGATTTCGGCCGCTCCCGGCCGCCTCTCCGCACAGGTCCAGCCCAAGGGGAGCCTCGAGGGCATGACGGCCCCCAAGCCCGACGTCCCCGAGATCTTCACGCTCGCCGGCCAGTTCGTGCGCATGGCGTACAACCACGAGGGGTACGCCGTCCTCGGCTACCGCATGGTCCAGAACGAGGTCGGGAACCAGTGGGCCCTTCTCGAGGTCGGCGTCACGCTGCGCGAGGGCGTGAAGGACTACACGATGACGCGCGACGCCTTCTCGCTCAAGACCCCGGACGGGAAGACGATTCCGCTCGCGACGCAGCAGGAGTACATGAAGGCGCCGGACCTCCGCGGCCTCAACCAGAGGGCGAAGGTCGTCAAGGATTCGATCAACTACTTCCCGGCCGGCGCGAACCGCCCCTGTGCCATCCGGTTCTACGCCGACCTCAGCGGCCCCGGACTCGCGTACGACAAGGTCGACCTGGGCGACGAGCGCGACTGCCTCGGCCGCCTCTACTTCCACCTGCCCGAGGGCATCCAGGTCGGCCAGTACTTCCTCAACGTCAAGTTCGCGACGAGCACCATCCAGGTGCCGTTCCGGATCTTCACGAAGGAGCAGGCGAAGGACTTCGAGAAGCAGTGGCAGGACCTCAAGAAGGCCCACGACGCGTCGTACAAGTAAGAACCGGAAGCGCTCAGAGCTTCTTCCAGAACTCCTCGTCGCTCTCCATCGACGCGAGGACGTGCCGCTCGTCGGGTGACCCCATCTCGTCGCCGCCGAGCGGCACGAACCGCCGTCCGCTCGCGTCGAGCCCTTTCACGCGGCCGCTCGCGATGTCGTAGACCCAGCCGTAGAGCTCCAGCTCTCCCTTCTCGACGAGCGGACGCACGAACGGGAACGTGAGGATGTTGCGGATCTGCGCGATGACGTTGTAGTCCACGACGCGCTCGAGCACGGTCTCGTCGTCCGCCCCGGGGTGAGCCTCGACCGCCGCGCGCCGGGCGGTGTCCGCGTACGAGACCCACTGCCGCACGGCGGGCATCGCGTCCAGCATTTCGGGGTGGAGGACGCCGTTCATCGCTCCGCAGTTCGAGTGGCCGCAGAGGATCACGTCGCGGATCCCGAGGGCGACGATCGCGTACTCGAGCGAGGCCGTCGTCCCGCCGTACGACGAGCCCGCGGGCGGGACGATGTTCCCCGCGTTGCGGATGATGAAGAGGTCCCCGGGCTCGGCCTGCACCATGAGGTTCGGCACGACGCGCGAATCCGAGCAGGCGATGAAGACGGCCTGCGGGGTCTGGTTCTTCGCGAGGCGCTCGAAGAGGTCCTTGTGGCGCGGGTAGGCGATCCGCTGGAACAGCGTCAGCCCGTCGAGGACCCTCTTCACCCGCGGATTATCCTTCGTTCCGGCGGGTCGCTAGCCGGCCTCCTCGAAGACGGCCTGGATCCGGCCCTGCCTGACCGCGCGCGCGAGGACCGCATGGTCCTTCTCGTTCTGGTCGGCGTAGGCGATCGAGAACGCCGCGATGGCCCGGTCGAAGGTGTCGCTCTTGCCCATGTACCCGCTGAGCATCGCCGGGATCCCGGTCCGGGCATGGGAAAGGGCGAGGGCCTTCCCGCACCACGTGGCGTACATGTCCATCGCGGTGCGGCCGAACGACTCGACGCGGACGCTGATCTTGATGTCTCGCAGCTGGCGGACGAAGAAGTCCCGCCTCGGGCCCCGCGTCCACCCGAGGAACATGTCGCTCGCGGGCTGCATGAGGCGGTACCCGTTCACGACACGCTGGCCGTGGTTGGCGAAGACGCTTGCGCCCGCGTATTTCTCCAGGACGGAGGCGCGCGCCTCCTTGACCTGAAGGAAGAGAGGGTCGCCTTCGCCGGCCATGAAGAGGAGCACCCAGCAGGACGTCCCCACGCTCCCGATGCCCACGACCTTGATGGCGGCGTCCCGGAGCTCGTAGCGGTCGAGGAGGGTCTGGTAGGAATCGTGAAGCGTCCCGCGATACCCGGCGAGCGTGTCCAGCACGACCTTCTGGATCTCTCCCGGGGGCACGTCCTTGTGGTGGAAGATCGTGGGGAGCTGGTCCTTGATGAGGGGCATCTCCCCCTTGTGTTCCACCAGCTTCGGGAACATGTCCTCGGCGACGCTCTTCGCCTTCTCCTTCTGGATGCGCACGAGGGCCCGTTTGCGAAGATCGGGGTCCTTGATGGCCGGCACCATCTCGTCCGCCCACATCGCCTGGTACCACAGCTCCAGCGTCTTCATCTGGCTGCACGCGGCCATGGTCTCGCGGTACGTGCGGACGCACGTCATGGTGACGTCCCGGGCCGTGTCGTCGCTCAGGCCGTTGTCCCGGGAGGCCACGACGAAGCTCGCGGCGAGGCGCTTGACGTCCCACTCCCACGGCGCGGGAAGGGTCTCGTCGAGGTCGTTGATGGAGAAGAGGACCCGCCGCTCCGGGGTGGCGAAGCCGCCGAAGTTGCTGAGGTGGGCGTCGCCGCAGCACTGGACGCGGATGCCGGTGACCGGCGTCGACGCCAGGTCGGCCGCCATCGGGAGGGCCGAGCCCCGGTAGAACGTGAACGCGGAGCGGACCATGCGTCCGTGGCGGAGGGGGAGCAGGTCCGGCAGACGCCCCTTCTCCGCCGCCAGGACCATCTCGACCGCGTCCCGCCGGCCGGCCGGAGCCTTCCATCTGGCGTGCGTAACGCGGGGGCAGGCGATCCGGAGCGCCTTGCCCGCGGCGTACTGCTCCGCCCGGGACTCGGCCGAACTTGTCTTTTCGGGTTCGCCACCGGGGCCGTGCCACTCGAATCATTTTCCACTCCTGTCGCGCAACATCTCGTTCACAATCTAGGTCCTGACCGAGAGAATGGCTGCCCATGGGCAGTCACCCGCCGCGCGATGGCGATTCCTGTCTCTTCTTTCTTCTTCGACGTCTAGTCCGAAAGCGCTCTCTTCTGCGCCGCCTCCGCGCGCGCCTTGCCTTCCACGGTCTTGTCCGGGGCGTTCGTCGGCTTCAGCTCGACGGTGACCTTCGCGATCTTCCCCGTGAACCGGTACGGCGCCGGGATCCCGTAGTCCTCGACGACCGGCGTCTCCCCGTCCTCGCCCACGTCGGCGCCTTCGTCGGCCGAGAAGATCATCGGCTGCGTCCGGTCGATTCGCCCCTCCGCCACCTTCTTCCCGTTGACGAGAATGGTGCCGACGCCGCCCTTCGCGAGGCCGCCCCCGTCGTACGCGAACTCGAAGCGGATCGTCGCCTTCCCCGCGGGCACGGGCGTCGTCGCGGCGACGGTGAAGCGCTGAAGGCCGAGGAAGTTGTACGTGTACGTCGGCCTGCCTTCCTTCAGGTAGAGGCTCCAGCCGCCGAATCGTCCGGCCTGGCAGAGGATGACGCCGCTCGCCCCGTTCGCGGGGATCGTGACGTCGGCCGTGATCGTGTGCGAGCGGTTCTTCGTGTTGATGAAGACGTTCTCGGACATGCCGGCCATGCCCTCGTAGACCGTCAGCGACGTGCGGCCCGCCATGAGGTCCGGCCGTCCGACGAGAGCGGCGTTCACGCGCTCGAACACGCGGTCGTCGACAGGAAGAACGTTGTACTTCACCGCTTCCTTCAGGAAGATGTCCTGCATCTCCTTCAGCTTCGTCGGGTCCTTTTTCGCGAGATCGTTGGCGAGGCTGAAGTCGGCACGCGTGTCGTAGAGCTCCCAGACGTCCCTGTCGAGCGTCGTGCGAGGGTTGGGCTCCCAGGGCGCCCGGTGGACGGTGCCCGCCAGCCAGCCGTCATGGTAGATGGCCCGGTTGCCGAAGATCTCGAAGTACTGGGTGAGGTGGTTGTCCTTCGCCTTCGCGTCGCCGAAGGAGCGAAGCATGCTCACGCCTTCGATCGGGATCTGCGGGACGCCGTCCACGACCTTCGGCTGCGGAAGGCCCGCGGCCTCGAGGATCGTCGGCGCGACGTCGATGACGTGGTACCACTGCGACCGGACCTCGCCCTTCGCCTTGATCGTCTTCGGCCAGTGAACGACCAGCCCGTTGCGCGTACCGCCGTAGCTCGACGCGACCTGCTTCGTCCACGTGAACGGCGTGTCGCCGGCCACGGCCCATCCCGCGGCGTAGTGGCCGTACGTGTTCGGGCCGCCGAGCTCGTCGTAGTGCTTCAGGACGTCCGCGACGGACTCGTTGACGCCGTTGAAGTACGTCATCTCGTTGAACATCCCGGCCATGCCGCCCTCGGCGCTCGCTCCGTTGTCGCCCACGATGTAGAAGACGAGCGTGTTGTCGAGCTGGCCGAGGTCGCCGATCGTGTCGACGAGACGGCCGATCTCGGTGTCCGTGTACTCGGCGAATCCGGCGAACACCTCCATCTGGCGGGTGAAGAGCTTCTTCTCGTCCGAAGTCAGCGTGTCCCAGTCCTTGATGGCGGCCGGCTTCGGAGCCAGCTTCGTCCCGGCGGGTACGACGCCGAGCTTGATCTGCCGTGCGAGCGTCTCCTCGCGCAGCTTGTCCCACCCCTGGTCGAACTTGCCCCTGTACTTTTCGATCCACTCCTTCGGGACCTGGTGCGGCGCGTGCGTGGCGCCCGGTGCGAAGTAGATGAAGAACGGCTTGTCCGGCGTCAGGGACTTGACCGACTGGACCCACTGGATCGCCTGGTTCGTCATGTCGGTCATGAAGTGGTAGTTGGGGTCTTTCGACGGCTCGACCTTCGTCATCCCGTCGTAGATCGCCGGCGCCCACTGGTTCGTCTCGCCGCCCATGAAGCCGTAGAACTTGTCGAAGCCGCTGCGCGTCGGCCAGCGGTCCGTCGGTCCGGACGGGCTCACCTCCCACGCCGCGGTCTCGTGGTTCTTTCCGAAGTGCGCGGTCGTGTAGCCGTTGTACCGGAGCATCGCGGCCAGAGGGGCCACCGCCTCGGGGCGCTGCCCGGTGTTGCCCGGGTACGCCGTCGCGGTCTCCATGATCGACCCCGTGTTCACCATGTGGTGGTTGCGCCCGGTCAGGAGCGCGGCCCGGCTCGGCGAGCAGAGGGCGGTCGTGTGGAACTGGTTGTACTTGAGGCCGCTCTGCGCGAGGCGGTCCAGGGTCGGCATGTGCAGGGGGCCGCCGAACGTGCCGGACTGGCCGAACCCCATGTCGTCGATGAGGACGATGAGGACGTTCGGGGCGCCTGCAGGCGCCTTCACCTCGAACCGCGGCGGCGGCGGCGGCGCGTTTCGGACGTCGAGGACCGTGCTGTGCGGGTACTGCGGTTCGTGGATCGGAAGGACCGTGCGGTCCGGGACGGGTTGCGCCCCGATCCGTGGGGCGCAGACCAGCGAGAGCGCGATGCAGATTCCCGCTCGCGTGGAGAAACTTCGCATGGAGTTCCTTTCATGGGGATCTCGATGGAGCCGAACGTCGAACTCAGGATGCCCGCACCGACTCGCGGCGCCACGGATGCATTTGCATCAGTCAGAACCCCAGGCCGAGCGCGAGCACGAACGTGGGCTTGTCCACGTCCGGGTTGAAGAGGTAGGCCGTGGCCCAGGCTTTCCTGTACGAGAACCCGACGAGGATGCCTCGCTGGATGTCGCGATCCTCTCCGTAGAGCCGCGTCCTCTGCACGACGACGCCGGCGCGGACCCATTCCGCCGGCGCGAAGCTCAGCTCCGACCAGTTGTAGAAGAAGCTGGCGGCGGAATCGCGGCTGTCGAAGACGTACTCGCCTTCGCTCGAGAGCTCGAGCTTCCCGTATCCGAGAGTGAACCTGTAGCCCGGGGCGACGCCCGCGGTGTCGCCCATGACGGCTCCCGCCATCGCCGTGAAGTCGAGGACGAGCTTCTCGCCGGCGCTGACGTTGTACCCGAACCAGACCGAGGCCGTCCGGAAGCCCTCGTAGTTGTACCGGGCCTCGAGGTGGAGCCAGCCGCGGTCGGCCTTGACGACGGGCGACACGAAGTCGTTCGCGTCCGGCACGAAGTACGTGTACGCGGAGGCGTCGAAGGCCCAGGCCTTCTCGCCCGCCTCCGCGGGAACCGCCGGCTCCGCGGCGGACTGGGCCAGCGCGCCAGGTGCTGCCAGGGCGATGACGGCCGCCGCGGCCCGGGCTCGCGCGAGCAGGGCCGTCATCCTCCGAGCGCGATCGTGAGGGCCACGAGGGCTCCCCCGAGGACGACCATCGCAATTCCAGTCCAGATCGCGTGGCGTCCGATGTGGCGCCCGAACGAATAGCCGACGACGAACAGCAGCACGACGGCGATGCCGTTGGAAATCCGCAGGGCCAGCTTCACGTCCTTCATGAAGATGAACGGGATGACGACCGGGAACGTGGAGAGGAACACGAGGAGGAAGACGCCCATCGCCCCCAGCCAGTCGTGCCGGCGCAGGAGACCGCGGTCGGGCGGTCGGGAAGCGCCTGCAACCGGAGGCGCATCGTCTCCAGTTCGCGCTGGCTGCAGTGCGAACGCGACCACGGCCGGCAGCGCGCCGGCGAAAACCCGCCGACCCTCTTCCGGATCGGCGCTCCTGCGCACGGCGTCCCAGACCCTGAGCTTGTGCGCCGCCTCCGCGAGACACCCCATCAGGTAGAACACGCCGTCGATGACTCCCCACGCCAGGTTGCACCCGAGGGCGGCGATCAGCATGGTGCGCACCTCGGCCCGCCCTGCGCCGGCCACGCTGAACGAGCCCGTGATGGCCAGGACCATGATCAGGCCGAACAGGATCTCGGACGCGCGGTCGACCGGCTCCAGCAGGCGCTTGGAAGATTCAAAGGGGTCATCGGCCACGGGATCCCTCCTGACGTCTCGTCTCGCCACGGGCCCGTCAATCGGACACTCGCGGGTCGCTCCAGCCCCCGGGAGGCGAGAGCTGCTGGACCGCCTCCGCCGGGCCCCAGGTGCCGGGGGCGTACGCGTAGACCGGGATCGCCGCCTTCAGGACGGAATCGACGATCCGCCACGCCTCCTCGACGTAGTCCTCGCGCGCGAAGAGCGTCGCGTCGCCGTTCATGGCGTCGCCGAGAACCCGTTCGTACGCATCCACCTCGTCGGCGGCGGGGTGGCGGCTCGCGACCAGCTCCGCCGTCTGTCCGGTCATGTCTTCCGTGGGCGCCATGATCGTCGTGCCGAGGGCGACCGTCGGCTCCGGGCTGATCCGGAATCGCAGGTAGTTCTGGTGAAGCTTGTGCTCCTTGATGACCGTCGGCGGCTTCCTGAGGCGGCCGAGGACCTCCGTGCACGTGACGGGGAGGGACTTTCCCGCCCGGATGTAGAAGGGCACTCCCTTCCACCGCCAGGAGTCGATTTCGAGCTTCAGCGCGGCGAAGGTCTCGGTCTTCGACTCCTTCGCGACTCCCGGCTCGGAGAGGTAGCCCGTGAACTGCCCGCGAACGAGGTTCCCGGCTTCCAGCGTCGGGATGGCTTTCAGGACCTTGACCTTCTCGTCCCGGATCGACTCGCTGTCGTTCCGGACCGGAGGCTCCATGGCGAGGTTGCAGAGGACCTGGAACAGGTGATTCTGGATCACGTCGCGGAGGGTCCCGGTCTGGTCGTAGAACGCGCCCCGTCCCTGGATTCCGAAGTCCTCCGCCATGGTGATCTGGACGCTCTCGACGTAGTTCCGGTTCCAGAACGGCTCCATGAAGGCGTTCGCGAACCGGAAGACGAGCATGTTGTGGACCGGCTTCTTCCCGAGGTAATGGTCGATCCGGAAGATCGACGCTCTCCGGGAACTGCGAGAAGAGGATCCGGTTCAGCTCGCGCGCCGAAGCGAGGTCCGTTCCGAACGGCTTCTCGACGATGACGCGGGCGTCTTTCGCGCAGCCCGACGCGCCGAGCTGCTCGACGACCTTGCCGAAGAGGACCGGCGGGATCGCGAGGTAGTGCGCAGGCCGCTTCGCGCCGCCCAGCTCGTTCCGGATCGCCGCGAACGTGGCTGGGTCGTTGTAGTCGCCGTCCACGTATCGCAGGAGGTCGGAGAGCTTCGCGAAGGCGGCGGGATCGAGACCGCCGTGCTTCTCGAGGCTGTCCTTCGCCCGGGCCCTCATCTGGTCGAGGTTCCAGCCCGCCTTCGCCACGCCGATGACCGGGGCGTCGAGGTGGCCGCGCTCGACCATCGCCTGGAGCGACGGGAAAATCTTCTTGTAGGCGAGATCGCCCGTCGCCCCGAAGAAGACGAGGGCGTCCGACCTCGGGCCGTTCGCGGTCGCGATCACCGGACCGTCTCGCGCGCCTTCAGCGCCTGGTAGCGCTCGATCGCCACGCGCGCGTTGAAGAGCATGCGCTCGCGGCCGAGCCGCTCCTCGAGGCCCGCCTTGCGCACGACCTCGAGGACGCCGGGATTCAGCCCGACGAGCCAGACGGCGACGCCGCTCTCCGTCACGCGCTTCTCGCCCTCCATGAGCATGTGCAATGCCGAGTACTCGATGTCGGGCACCCGGCTCATGTCCAGTGCGACGACCCGCGGCTCGTACTTCGCCACGAGCGCCTTGATCTGCTCGCCCACGTCCTGGGCGTTCGCGAAGTAGAGGCGTCCTTCCGGCCGCAGGATCAGCAGGCCCTCGAACGTCTCGTCGTCGGGGTGCTCGGGCGCGAGCGGCCTCAGGACGTCGGCCCCGCGCTTCCTGACGATGACGGACACGCGCGGGTGCGCGGTCTGGCTCGCGAGGCCGATCATCGACAGGATGACCGCCACGACGATGCCCTTCAGCGTGCCGAAGACGAGCACGCCCAGCATCGCCGCGATCGCCCAGCGGAACTCCATCGTGCGCACCCTGCGGATGGCGCCGAATTCCACGGGCTGGATCAGCCCGACCGAGTAGACGATGACGACCGCCGCGAGCGTGGCGTTCGGCAGCAGGCCCAGCAGGGGCGCCAGGAGCAGCATGGTCGCGAGCGCCGTCCCCGCCGTGACGAGCGAGGCCTTCTGCGTCCGCCCGCCCGCCGCGCGCACGACGGCCGTCTGCGACGTGCCGCCGCCGGCCGGCATCGCGCCGAGGAACGCGCCCCCGAGGTTCGCGGCCCCGGTCGCGACGAGCTCGCGATTCGCGTCGATCGGGGGATCCTCCCGCCCCGCGAACGCGCGGCCCGCCGCGATCGTCTCCGTGAAGCTCATCAGCGCGATCCCGAGCGCGCCCGGGGCCAGCTGCGCGAGCAGCGCGGGATCCGGCAGCGTGAGCGACGGGAACCCCCGAGGGATCAGGCCGACCGTCGAGACGCCGAGCGCCTTCAGGCCGAAGAACCACGACGCGGCGATTCCGCCGCCGACCGCGACGAGCGGCGCCGGGGAATGGGGCCAGAGGCGCTCCATGCCGACCAGGACGAGCAGCGTCGCCCCGGCCACGGCGAGCGTGACGAGGGACGTCTCGGGCACGTGGCGCGCCACGCCGACGACGTCGCGGAAGAAGCCCTGCTTGGTGATGTGGACGCCCAGGAGCTTCGGCACCTGGTCCAGCAGGATCACGAGGCCGATGCCGGCCTTGAAGCCCGTGAGGACCGGCGTGGAGATGAAGTTGGCGACGAACCCGAGCTTCAGGAGCCTCGCGAGGAGAAGCATCGCGCCGACGAGCGCGGCCAGGGTCGCCGTCGCCGTGACGAGCTTCGCCGGATCGCCGTCCGGCACGGCGAGACCGAGCTGCGTGCCGGCCAGGATCCCGAGCGTCGTGGTGCTGCTGACGCTCAGGACGCGGGAGGACCCGAGAAGAGCGTAGACGGCCATCGGGACGAACGCGGTGTAGAGACCGACGGCGACGGGCAGCCCCGCGACCGTCGCGTACGCCATCGCCTTGGGGAGAACGACCGCCGCGGCCGTCAGCCCGGCGACCGTGTCGAAACGGAGCGTGCCGCCCGACCTGGCTCGCCGTCCCGATCGTCGCGTCCTTCATCGTCCCTCCGTCAATCCACGCGGATGCCGAGCCGGATGCTGAGGATCTCGTTCGCAGCGAACGGGGAGGATTCCCACGCGAGAGTCGGGCCCTCGAGGAGGATGTCCACGATCCCCGCGTTGAGCACGAAGCCGAGGCGCGTGCCGGCGCGGAGGTAGTACTGGCTGCCGGGCGAGCCGTGGACGCCGGCCGAGGTGTCGACTTCCTCGTCCCCGCGCACCTTCGGCCCGTACTCGACCCGCACCGGCGTCAGCGAGAGCCCGAGGACCTTGAGCACGTACCAGCGCAAGCTGGCGGCGAAGGTGCCCGTGAGGTACTTGGAGTCGCCGGACGTCACGCGGTTGCCAATGGCCAGCGACACGGCCGGAACCCATTCGAACCGGCCGCCCCAGCGGTTGCGGTCCCACGCGACCTCGCCGCCGAGGAGGCCGAGCCCGTAATGCCGCCCCTCGACCGCGTCTTCCGGCGTCTCCGCGACCGTGACTCCGAAGACCGCGTACCACGAGGCCTTGCGGCCTTCGATGTGCCCGTAGGGCGCGGGCGGCGGCACCCACGCGTCGTCGTGGCGGGTGGGCGGCGGCTCGCGGCGCAGGAGGAGGCCGCGGTCCTTCGAGAGCTTGCTGGACGGCGGCGCGTAGGTGAGGCCGACGCCGAAGGTCCACTCGATGCGCGGTTTGAGCCAGTTCACTTCCATCGGCGCGTCCACCGAGAGGAACAGGCCCTCCTTCAGCTTGTAGTTGAAGCGCAGGAGCCGCGACACGAGCTCCGGGCCGGCCCGGTCGCCTCCGTACGTGACGCGAAGGCCGAGCGGCGTGAAGCCGACCATCGCGCGCAGTCCGACCGGCAGCGTGAGGTCGAAACCGAACCCGACGAGGCCGGCCCCGCCGCCCCCGTCCGTGTATTGCCGGTAACCAAGGTTCACGTTCAGCGCGTACAGGAACGGATTCAGGTCCTCCGAGTACTTCAGCATCGTGCCGCGCGCGGCGATGTCGACGAAGTCGCGCGTCGGGTTCCAGGACGTGTCGAGGCCCAGGGAGGCATATCGACCCGGAGGGGCGTCGGGCTTCTCGCGCTCGTCGCACTCGGCGCCCTCGCAGGGATGAGCGGGCGTGAACCACTTCGCCTTGTACGCGCGCCACGCGTCCGAGCGCTCCGGCGCCGTGTCGGTCCCGTTCGCCGCGAGCTGCCCCGCGCGGAGGTCCCGCACGAGGACGAGGAGCTCGGTCAACGCGCGGCGCGCCGTGTCCCCCTCGGCCGAGAGGCACTCGTAGGGAACGTCGTAGGGATGGTCCGTCCGCTTCTCGCAACGGGCGTCGCCCCCTTCGATCACGTACGTCTTGTCGCGGTGGTCGTCCCACTTGTGGTACGCGGCCTCGGGGATCCGCGCCGAGCGCTCCGTGGGCAGCCTCACGAGCCGCTCGATCGGCTTCCACACCCGCAGGTAGTCGACCTTTCCGTCCGCGGTCCGCTCGGTGTGCGACCCCGAGAACGAGTCACCCACGGCGTGCATGAACTCGTAGAGGCCGTGCGAGCTCCGGCGCGTCGCGGCGCCCCCCACGACGACCACCTGCCGGAGGAGCCCGTCGAGAAGGTCGTTGCAGCGGACGACGGCGCTCGTCGCGAGGGCGCGCGGCACGTTGGTCCCGGGCAGCGCGCCCGTCTGGGCGTCGTCCAGCGTCGCCATGTAGTGGAAGCACTGGCCCACGTCGCTGAACTGGCGCCGGAAGGCCGCGTCCGGCCGGTCGGTCAGGGGCTGCGGCCAGTCGAGGAGCGGGTTCGCCGCGGGCGCGTCCACGCACGGCTTCGGGGGCGCATCGCCGCGCCCGAAGCAGAACGGCTGGTCGAGGGCGCCGTCGTTGATGAGGTCGCGGAGGACCTCGGGGCGCGGCGGCTGCCCGTCGTGCCCCTCGACGAGCGTCCGGTAGGCGAGCGCCTCGATGACGACGTGGCCCTTGCTGTCGAACGCGGACGCGGGCGGCGCCGCAGTCAGCACCGCCGCGAGCGCGACGAGGACGCTTCGCCTCGCGGCAGCCAAGATTCTGACCGCCTCAGAACGCGATGATCACGTACGCGAGCGGGCCGCTGTACTTGTACGTGAACGTCAGGTCCAGGGACTCCCCGTTGTGCCCGAATTCGATCTTCGTGTACTGGTACAGCGCGCCGACGCCGACGTTCGGGGTGAAGAGGTAGTCGAGACCTCCCCGGAAGTCGGTCATCTCCCCGTGATAGCTGTCGACCGTTCCGGTGATGCCCTTGAACGCGGCCCTCGCAAAGAAGCGCGGGAAGAGGGCGTAGCTGAAGTAGGCCTTGAGCGCGGGAATCGGCGCGACGAGGTTGCGCGACTCGGCGCTCCCCGCGGCCGAGCCGCTTCCACCGCCGCCCGAGACCGAACCGGACGCCGAGATGTCGAAGGCGTTGAAGTAGGCCGACAGGCCGAGGCCGAGGCCGAACTCGAGGTCGCCGTTGTTGATGAACGAGTACGAGTAGTAGAGCTCGCCGATGGTCGACCGCAGCCGGGTGTCGACCTGCGCCCCGACGTGGTACGTGTTGTCGCCCACGACGATGTCCTTCGTCAGGGTGTGCGAGGCCGAGCGGGACCAGCCGCGGTAGGCGAAGTCGAGGCGCCCGTGCCGCCCGAACCTCCAGTAGCCGTCGGCCGCAAAGCTCGTCTTGTGCGTGTCCTGACCGAAGTCCTCGAGGTTGATCTCGGTGCCGGCCGTCCCCGTGGAGCTCGACAGGCTGAGCGTCGTATCGAAGGTCTGAAAGAAGCCGCCAAGATCGAGGCGGAAGCGTTCGTCCATTCCCTTCTGCTGCAGATAGGTGGCGCTGCTCACCTGGGCCAGCGCGGGGGCCGCGAGAAATACAGCGGCCGCGGCAGCCACGGTGACCGATCGGAAGAGTCTCATGTGTCCCCCTTCTGACCGCAGTTTAGGTCCTGGACGAAAAAAAGGCTGCACGCGGAATTGGCCCCGGCTCCGATTCCACGGGGCGGTGACAGCGGCGGCGAGACGCCCTATCTTCCAGACAGAGCGCCTTCGGTGGAGCATTGATGCAAATGCATCACATAAACCGTCGGAATCGACCCAAGGAATCAATCCAGGGAAGGAATCAACGCCAATTGAGAACGAATCGCCTTGGGCATTCTGTCGTAGAGTACTGAGCCCGGATTCACCGGCTTCGCCGCGGCATCACTCGCGGCACAACCCCACAAATGCGTTCAGGAGGAAACATGAAGTTTCGTATCAGTCTTTCCCGAGCCGTCGCGAGTGCGGCCGTCGTCGCGCTCCTTGCGGCCGGCAGTGCGTTCGCGACGGAGTTCAACCTCACGGCCGTCACCTTCCCCGAAGGCAAGACGATCGACCTCAAGATGGCGCGAACCAACGCGACGCCGAACGCCGCCCAGCTCGAGGCTTCCGTGAAGTTCTCGGGCGGCCAGGCGAAGGTCGAGGTCTCGTTCAAGAAGATGGAGCCGGCGATCCTGTTCGGCGGCGACGTGTCGTCGTACGTCGTGTGGGCCGTCACGCGCGACGGCGCCGTCGAGAACCTCGGCGAGCTCATCGTCCTCGAGAGCAACGCGTCCGGATCCGGCGAGTACCAGACCGGCAAGAAGCAGTTCGGCCTCATGGTCACGGCCGAGCCGTTCTACCTCGTCGGCAAGCCGAGCGAATACGTGATCGCGACGTCGATGGGCGCCGATCCGAAGAAGGCCCCGGGCGCCACGTTCGCGTTCACCGGCTTCCGCACCGGCATCGTGAAGGCCGACAGGGAGTCGATCGCGGGCCTCACGTACAAGGACAAGAAGCCCGTTGCGCTCGTTCAGGCCGAGCGCGCCATGGCGCTGGCCGAGAGGACCGGCGCGACCGCCCTCAACCCCACGGCGACGGCCGAGGCCAAGCGCGCTCTCACGCAGGCCCAGAACTCGACGATGGCGGGCGGCAGCTCGAAGGCCGTCACGGACTACTCGCGGCGCACCGTCGCGCTCGCGTCCGAGGCGATGCGCGACTGGGGCCGCAAGCTCGAGGCCGACGAGGCCGCGAGGAAGAAGGCCGAGCTCGAATCGACCCAGATGACGGTTGTCCAGCTGCGCGAGGCGCAGGCCAAGCTCGAGGCCGACAAGGCCAAGCTCATGGCCGACCAGGAGCAGCTCAAGAAGGAGAAGGACGAGCTGGAGGGCCGCCTCAAGAACTCGATGTCTTCCATCATGGAGACGCGTGAGAGCGCCCGCGGCGCCGTCATGAGCCTCCCGGGCATCTCGTTCGAGACGGGCAAGGCGACGCTCAAGCCGGCCGCCCAGCTCACGCTCGCCAAGCTCGCCGGAATCGCGCAGGTCTTCCCGGCCGTCAACATGCGCATCGAGGGCTACACGGACTCGACCGGCAACGCCGCCGCGAACCAGAAGCTCTCCGAGGCGCGCGCCAAGGCCGTCTACGAATTCCTCAAGTCGCAGGGCGTCGCGGACACGCGTCTCGCCTTCCAGGGCCTCGGCCCGGCCAGCCCGGTCGCCGAGAACACGACGGCGGAAGGACGCGCCAAGAACCGCCGCGTCGAGATCGTCGCCGCGGTCGGCGAGATCAAGCCCGTCTCCGCCAACTGACTTAAGGCATTCTCTTAAGGGCCTCGGGCCGCCTCCGTTCGCGGGGGCGGCCCTTTGCATTACGGGGCGCCGACCGATCGCGACTCCCAGCGGCTCCCCGTCGTGCAGCGCGGCGAACCTACGGCGTGAGGAGTTAAGCTCGTGACGTGAAGGCTCTGGCCCATCTACTTAATGAGATGTGCTCAGCGGGCGTGATCCGGGGCTATGCGCTTTTCGGAGCGACCGCGCAGATGCGCTACACGGAACCGGTGGCCACGTTGGACGCGGATGTACTCGTGGATCTGCCAGCATCGACTGGGCTCGACGTCCTGCGGGGTGTCTATGAGTTCTGCGCCAGCAAGGGGTTTCGGCCGGAAGGCGAGGCCATCCGTGTCGGTGCCTGGCCGACGCAGTTCGTACCGGTCTTCAGCCCCCTCACACGCGAGGCGCTGGAAATGGCCGAGACCGCCGATTTTGAAGGTGTCGCGCTCCGCGTCGTGCGGGCGGACTACCTGGCCGTCATCGCGCTAAGCGTGGGTCGAGCGAAGGATTTTGCTCGAATCCTGGCGCTGCTCGAATCGGGAAGCGTCACGCGGGAGGCCGTCGGACAAGTGGCTGCAAAGCACGGCCTGGGCGAGACCTGGAAGAGATTTACCACCAAGTTCCTGGAGTAAAATATCCGTAAATGATCGATATCCATCAGATCCTGGAGAAGCAGGCCGTGTGGCAGAGATCCCGCCGGCACCTGTCTTGGTCGGAAAAGATCCGCATGGCGGAAAGGGTCCGGGATTCGATCCTTCCGATGCGCGCCACGGCGCCTCCCGGTCCGCAAGAAACGACGGCGGAAGGGCGCGCCAAGCCCGTCTCCGCCAACTGACCGACTCCCTACGCTCCGAGAAAGCAAAGGGGAGGCGCCTCGCGGCGCCTCCCCTTTTTCCTTCCCGCGAGGCGCTTACTTCCCGAACCGGAACGTCAGGCCGCCCGTGATCTCGCCGCTCGCGTACCAGCTCGTCGAGTAGGCGTAGCAGTAGTAGTAGTCGCACCACACGCCGCTCGAGGTCGTGTTGCCGAGGTTGGTGTCGCGGAAGCGCCCCTCGATCCGGATCGCCGCGTTCGGCGTGATGCTGAACTTGCCGCCGATCCCCAGGCTCCACGTGAAGTTCGTGGACGAGGACGTCGCGGCGCCGTCCACGGACGGGTTCATGGACATGACGCCGCCCCCGAGGAGGACGTAGCCGCTCGCACGCGGCGAGCCCCAGTGCCAGAGGCCGTCCAGCTCGAACGAGTCAGACGCGAGGTGTCCGATCTTCCCCGAGCCCCCGCCCGACGGCTTGTAGTTCGTCGCGTTGAGGTTCGCGGTCGTGTGGCCGTAGCCGAATTCGACGCCGAACGCGGGCGTCAGGTTGTAGCCGAGCCGCCCGCCGAACGTGCCGGCGTTGTCGACGTCGATCGTCGTGCGCCGCTCTCGTAGATCTGCTGGCCGAACGTCACGCCGCCGTACGGCGTCAGCTCCCACGTGCCCGGCACGTTCTGGGCCGACGCGGGGAGGGCGGCCGCCGCGAGGCCGATGGCCAGGGCGACGGCGAGCCGGTGGATGGAATGCTTCATGTCAACCTCCAAGTCTTGAATGGAGGAGCACCGCGGACGACCGCCGCGGGCCCTCACGGAGTCGAATCGAGAAGGACCCTGCGCCCCGACAGGGGCTGGATGGGCCGGTTGTTCGGGATCATGTTCGGCAGCGTCGTGAAGGCGCCCACTTCCTCGCCCGCGAGCCCGCCCGCCGACCGCAGGACGTACCAGCGGATCCCCTCGGTGCACGGCGGTGTCGTGAGCGAGCCCCCGTACGTCAGATAGGTCCGGTCGGGGGGCAGGACCTTGTCGAGGTCGATGCTCACGGACGCGTCGTCCTTCCGGCCGCCCTTCTCCTTCGGAAGGTTCGCGAAGATCGGCGCGAACGCCGGGCTGCTCCCGCCCTGGACGAGGAAGACGGCCACGACGAGGCCGGGCTTGCCGTCCGGCCCCGCGTGAACGAGGTGCATCTCGATCGGGTAGTGGAGACCGTCGAGCGAGTGCTCCGACGGCGCGTGAAAGTGGAGCTGCAGGAGCGGCCACGTCGCGCCGTCGATCTCCACCGAGCTCCCCTTGTCGACGTCGAGCTGCACGGTGTGGCCGTTGTTCACGAGGTGGAGGCCCGTCGTCCCGTAGTGGAAGACGAGGTTCGGGAGGTCCTTCGCGTCGACCGGAAACGGCGCCTTCGACCCGAGGTCGACCGGCGACTGTCGCGTTCCCGAGCATGCGGCGTCGCCGGGCAGGCTCGACCACTCGGCGGGACCGGCCGTCTCGGCCGTCGACGCGTAGCCCCAGTGCTTCTCGTGGACGGCGGGAGCCGGAGCGGGCGTGACGGACTTCGTCGGCGCGCTCGCCGTGCAGCCGGCGAGAAGCAGCGCAGCTGCGAGGCGTGGACGCCGCCGACGACGATTTGCGGATCCTCATGTCGCCTCCTCGGGGCGTTCCGGTGATTCTGGGACCGCCCATCGTGTTTCTTTCATGATGCACGCTCATCAGGGGCCTTTACGAGCCCTTCGCGCACGAGCGCGACGTGCTGCTTGAGCGTGTAGAGGACGCGGGCGAACCTCTTCGGGACCCGCACGGCGTTGACCTTCGCCTCGAGCGCCCCGAGCGCGGAGGCCCCGTCGCCCGGGCCGGTCGCGATGAGCCGCTCGACCTTCCTGAGCTCGGCGTAGAGCCGCCAGAGGCGCTGCTCGACGACCCAGTCGCGCAGCGCCCGGATGACGCGGAGGAGCGGGTAGACGACTCCCGCGAGCGGGACGAGGACGAGGAGGACGCGCCCGGCGAGGACGGCGAGCCAGAACGGGAGATGCCGCTGCAGGAAGGAGCCGCCCGACCGGTAGAAGGAGTGCGCCTCCCTCGACAGCGGGACGTCGACGGGCTCGGCGGCCGGAAACTGGCCGGGCTGGCGGAGGATGCCCGGCCCCGAGTGGATGTCCGAGGCGGCCTGGAGGAGGAGGAACTGGATCGCGGGGTGCAGGTCTTCCCTGACCAGCAGGCTCGTCATCGACGCGAGGAGCGTCACGTCCTCGCCCGGAAGGTCCTTCGAGAGACTGCCCACGCCCCGCGGCACCGTCAGCTTCCTCAGGTGCGGATAGAGAGCGACGTACGCGTCCGCCCGCGGGAACGTCAGGAGCTCGACGCGCTCGTCGGCGAGCAGCTTCTTCACGATCGGCGCGTCCGCGCTCGTCAGCATGCACGCGCAGTCGATCTCGCCCCGGAGAAGCGCCTCCCCGCCGCCACCCGGCGTCAGCGGCAGGGCCGTGAGGGAGTCCGCGATGCCGTTCGCGCGGAGCAGCTCGAGCACGATCGAACGCGTGCCCCCGCCTTCGGGTCCGATCGACACGCGCCGGCCCTGCAGGTCCTGCATCCGCACGGGACGGGGCAGGCCCCGGCAGAAGATCCACAGGGGGTCGTACGAGATCGTCCCGAGGGACAGGATCCCCGGCGAGTCCTTCGCCGTCGTGAGCCCGCCGGAGACGAAGCCGGCGGCGACGCCCGAGGCGGGGTCCTTCAGGCGTCCCAGGTTCTCGACGTCCCCGAGCGACGAGACGAGCTTCAGGTCGACGCCTTCCTTCGCGAGCGCGGCGCGATACCTCTCGCCGTACTCACGGAAGGCTCCCCCGTCCGGGCCGGTCGACATGACGACCCGCCGCGGGGGGAGCGGCCGGCCGACCACGAAAAGAGCCCACACGAGACAGGCCGCGGCGACGACCGCCGCGACGGAAAAGGACAGGAACGGCCGCCGCCGGAAGAGGTCCTTCACACTGTGATCCGGCACGGCAGTCTACTTGCGCTCCGCGGGGGGCGGGTCGAACACCGTGACGGGCAGTGTCAGCGTCCTCTCGAGGATGCCGACGAGCCCCTTCCCGACGTCCCTCGCAGGCGTGACACGCGCGACCGGGTCTTCAATCGTGCCCGTCACCTTCACCGCCACGGCGAGGAATCCGCGCCCGAGGACGTGGCGGACGACGGGAACGGACTGGACGACCTTGTCGACCGTCGAAAGGGGATGTGAGAGGACCATCAGGTCGAGCGACCCGTCCTGAAGGCCGATCGTTCCCGTCGCCGCCATCGTGATCGACGGGGCGACGAAGGCCGCCTCCCGGATCGAGAAGCGGCCGTCGGAGAGGTCGCCCGCGAGGGTGATCGCCTCGTACGGCATCGCCTCGCCCACGCGTGCCCCCGACTTTCCGGCGAAGACGTCCGTCGCGTTGAGGACCCCGAGGATCCGCGTCAGCACGGTGGCCTTCCCGATCCGGCCCTTCACCGCCTTGAACGTCAACGGGCCCCGGAGGGCGCCCACGAGCCCGGAGACCGCCCCCTCTCCCTTGACCTGAACGCTCGCCTCGTAGCCTCCGGTCATCCCGACGTTCTCGATCCCGACACAGGTCAGCGGGACGCTGACGTCGGGACCGGAAGACTCCGCCCGCGCGTCGAGCGCCACGGCGCCGCCGGGCAGGACGCGCGCCTCGCCCGTCGTCGAGATGCCGCAGAGCTCCGCCTTGCGGACGGTGGCGGCGACGCCGTCCTTTCCGAATCGGACATCGCCGAGGACCGGCTTGAAGACGAGACTTCCGTGAGAGAAGGAGTCCATCGAAACACGGAGGTCGCCGCGGATCGCGAGAGAGGAGGATGAAGATTTCTTCGAATGCGTCGGGGCGGCCTGCGCCCCGGGCGCCGGCTGCGCGGAGGCCGCCTCCTTCTTCCTGGAATCTCCTTTCTCAGAATCTTCTTTCTCGGCGGTTTTCTTCTTCGCTTCCTCGAGCCGGCCCAGCACGTGCTCGATGCGAGCCCAGGTCAGGTCGCCCGTGGAGACGTCAGCGTCGAGGACGATCGCCTCGTCCCGCAGCGTCGCGCTGCCCGCGACCGAGAACCGCTGCTCGTCCAGGACGAGGGACGACGAGGCGACGTCGAACCGGCTCTTCGCCGCGCGCACGTCGAGGCGCTCGATCGTGACCGGTCCGGCGGGCGTCGGCACGTCGAAGTTCGTCGCCGTGAGCACGCCGTCCGCGGTCAGCCGGGCAGGAGCCGCCAGCGGGACGTGCGCCGAGAAATCGCCTTCGATCGATCCGCCGTGCCACGTGCGCTCGCCGAAGATCTTCGCGAGGGTCGCCGCGCCGAGGCGCCCCTTGAAGCTCGCGTCGAGCAGGCGCTCCTGCAGGCGGACGGACATCGTCGCACTCGCGCCGCCGTCGGCGACCGTGAGGTTGCGGACGTCCGTCGTCCCGCCCCCCTGTGCGAGGTCGAGCGTCAGCCGGGGCCCGTTCGCGACGACGAATTCCCCGCCCAACGAGAACGTGCCGCCGCCCGCGAGCTCCAGACGGACCCCGCGGAGCGCGATCGGCGCCGCCGGCCGGAATTCCGCCGGGAGCGACGCCCGCTCCCATCCCCAACGAATCGCCTCGGCTCCGAGTTTGCCGTCCGCCATCGCCTCGATCGCTCCCCGCGCCCGTGCGGTAGCCGCTCCACGCGCCCGAGACGCGGAGCGACGCGTCCAGCGCCCGCACGTCGGCGTCGGTCACGCGGATCGCGTCGTTGCTCACGGCGAAGCGGCCCGACGCGATCGAAAGGGGCGGGAGGGAAGAGGAGGAGAAGGAAAGAAGAATTTCTTCGAAGGTGCCAGAGGCGTCGACCGAGGCCTCGCTGAGCCGGGCGAGCGGCCCGGCCAGGCGCCGCAGGTCGACGTGGATGGAGCCAGAGACGCGCTGCACGTTCCTCGCGAGGGCCTCCGCCCCCGGGCGGGTCCGAACACCTTCAAAGAAATCTTCGAGCGAAACCTCCACCGAGCCGGATCCCGATTCGAGATGGGCTTTGCTTCCGAGGCGCACGCGCGCCGCGAGGCCCTCGAACGTCGAACGCCCGAGGCTTCCCGCCAGACCGCTCACGCCGACGCCCTTCCCGTCGAAGGAGAAGCGGCCGCCGCTCACCGCGATCGGCCACGGGAGCCGCCGGTAGTTCGCGGAGAACCGCATGTCCGACACGGCGACGCTCGTGGCGGGCGCGCTCTTGAGGTCCCCGATCGTGATCCGGCCTGTCGCGCTTCCCTGAAGGCCCTCCACGAGCGCGAGCTCCCGGCGGAAGGACGGGCTCGGGATCACGCGCGCGAGGATCGCGGGGACCTCGGCGAGGTCGGCCTTCACCTGCGCCTCGACCCGCAGGCGATCGTCGCCGGGCATGAGGCCGACGAGGAGCTTTCCGCCTTCGGCACGCGACTTCCCGACGCGCGCCGCGGCGTTCTCCGCCGTGAGGGCTCCCCCTTCGAGGGCGACGTCCGCGGCGACGTCGGCGAGGTCGAGGTCGGGCCCGGGGACGCGGACCTTTCCGTCCTTCACGACCGCCCGGATCGACATCCGCTCGAGCAGCCCGAGGTCGGCGGGCGCCTTTCCGGAAGACGCGAAGGAGAAGGATGTCAGCGTGCCGCCCCGGACGATTCCGAAGATCGCCGCGACGACGGGGACGTCGCCGGCGAAGGAGAGGAGCTTCGCGCGGACGTCCGTGACGTCGAGCGCGCTCCCGTTCGCCGCCGCCTCGATGCTCGGGCGCGCCCGCGTCCGCGCGCAGCGATCCCTCGACGAGCGAGCCGCGGGGAGTCCGGCGGAGAGGCGCGAGAGCGTGACGGCGGCCCTTCCCTCCGCCGAACGGAGCGAAGCCTCGAGCCGAATTCCTTCGAAGGCGAGGCTCTTCCCTGCCGGCCGCGACAGCACCACGCGACTTCGGCTCAGCTCGACATCCAGCGTCTGGGAGCCCAGCGAGCGGAGTGGCCGTGTCCAGTCGGATCCCGGTGGCGCCGGGCTTCGCTCCGCGTCCTTCGGGGCGTTCAGTTCCACCCTCAGATCCAGTCCGTCGACGGCGACCTTCGTGAGCACGACCTTCCCGCGCAGGAGCGGCCAGATCGCCGGCGACACGCGCACGGTCCGGACGGTTCCGTTCACGGTTCCGGGCACGGCCGCCTTCACGGAATGGACGACGACCTCGGGACGCGGGAGCCACGAGAGTTCCATCCGCTCGTACGTCAGCGTGCCCGCGAGGGCCGAGGACGCGGCGCGCTCGATCTTCGCGCGCACGGGGCCGAGGTCGATCCACAAGGGCGCGAGCGCGACAACCGCCGCGACGAGAAGGACGAGAGCGGCGGCGGTCACGGCGGCCGGGTGACGGCGGAGGAAGGACTTCATAGCGGCGCTGCCGCGAGAATGTCACAGAGTCGCGCGGGACTGAGGAAGCCGGAATCGGTGATACGGTGGGTTCCTCGAAGCGACATTGGACCTTGGTCCCATAGGCTCCGGGGCCGCTTTCGAAGAAGAATCCGGAACTGGAGGCGTCCGCACATGGCGAGCCATCTCCCCCGATCCCGGCGTCCGCAAGCCGTCCTTCCGAGCCCTCCTCGCTCTCCTCTGCGCCGCGCTTCTCGTCCCCGGCGAGGGCGCGCTCCTCGCGCAGGCGCCGCCCTCGACCGCCGCCGCGCCCGCCGGTGGCGCGCCGGCTCCGGCGAAGCTCCCCCCGGACAAGCTCGATTCGCTGGTGGCTCCTGTCGCCCTCTACCCGGACGACCTGCTCGCCCAGACGCTCGTCGCGGCCACGTACCCGCTCGAGCTCATGCAGCTCCAGCAGTGGCTCGCGAAGAACAAGAGCCTGAAGGACAAGGCGCTCGCCGACGCCGTCGCCAAGCAGCCCTGGGACCCGTCCATCCAGTCGATGGCGCCGCTGCCCGACGTCGTCAAGCGGCTCTGCGACGACATCCAGTGGACGACGGACCTCGGCAACGCGTTCCTCGACCAGCAGAAGGACGTCATGGACGCCGTCCAGCGCATGCGGAAGAAGGCGCAGGAGAAGGGCGCGCTGAAGACGAACGAGCAGCAGAAGGTCGAGACCAAGGTCGTCGAGACGCAGACGGTCATCGTCGTGCAGCCCTCGAACCCCGAGGTCATCTACGTCCCGGTCTACAGCCCGACGGTCGTCTACCCGCCGCCGGTCTACCCCTACCCGCCGATCTACTACCCGCCGCCGCCTCCTCCGGGCGCGGCGTTCATGACGTTCACGGCCGGCGTCATGATCGGCGCGGCCGTCTGGGGCGGCTCGTGCTGCGGCTGCGGGTGGGGCTCCAACAACACCGTCAACGTCAACGTCAACAACAACGTACAACAAGAACACGAACGTCAAGAGCGGCAACGTGCAGCACAACTCCGCGCACCGCGGCGGCGCTCCGTATTCGAGCAGCGCGACGGCAAGCAAGTACGGCGGGTCGACGAAGGGCGGCGCGGCCGGGCGCCAGCAGAGCGCCGGGGCGAGCCCGAGCGCCAGCAGCGCGAACCGCGGGGGTGGAGGCGGGGCGAGCCCGAGCGCCAGCACCGCAAACCGTGGTGGCTCCGGTGGAGCGAGCCCGAGCGCCAGCACCGCGAACCGCGGCGGCGGCGGCGGAGCGAGCCCGAGCGCCAGCAGCGCGGGCGCCTCGAAGGGCGGAGGCGCCCTCGGCGGCGGCTCGGGCGGCTACAGCGGCAGCAGCGCGAAGTCGAGCAGCTCGCGCGGCGCCTCGAGCATGAGCTCCGGCTCCCGCGGAGGCGGCGGAAGAAGCGGCGGGGGGCGGAGGTGAGGAAATGAAGATGAATATTCGGATTTTCTTCGAAAGGGGTGGATGGGCGGCGCGCATCGGAGCGTTCGTCGTCATCGCCTGGCTCACGTCTTCGACGGAATTCGCCCTCGCCGCGCCTCAGGTGTCCGGCAAAGCCCAGGCGGCGCCGGCGCCATCTTCACCTTCTAAGAAATCTTCTTCTTCCTCTTCTCCCTCTTCTTCTTCGCAGAAGGTCTTCTCCTCTCCGAAGGAGGCCGCCGAGGCGCTGATCGCGGCGGCTGATTCGTTCGACGTCGCCGCGCTGAAGGCGATCCTCGGCCCCGACGGCGCGAAGCTCGTCGTCACGAAGGACGCCGTGCTCGACAAGCTCCAGGCCGAATCGTTCGCCGCGAAGGCCCGGGAGAAGAACGCGATCGTCCTCGACGAGAAGAACCCGAACCGCGCCACGCTGACGGTCGGTGAGCTGGACTGGCCGGTTCCGATCCCGATTGTGAAGAGGAACGGCAAGTGGCTCTTCGACTCGAAGGCGGGCGCGCGCGAGGTCCTCTACCGCCGCATCGGCCGGAACGAGCTCGACGCCATCGAGATCTGCCACGACTACGTCGTCGCGCAGCACGCGTACGCGCTCGAAAAGCACGACGGCTCGGAAGTGAACCAGTACGCGCAGAAGGTCATCAGCACGCCCGGGAAGCACGACGGCCTCGCGTGGAAGAACCCCGACGGGACCGATGGCGGGCCCCTGGGAGAGACGGTGGCCCGCGCGATCGCCGAGGGTTACACGAAAAAGACGGCGAAGCCCGAGCCGTTCCACGGCTACGTCTTCAAGATCCTGAAGGGCCAGGGCCCGGCGGCGCCGCTCGGGAAGATGGACTTCGTCATCGAGGGCGCGATGATCGGCGGCTTCGCCCTCGTCGCGGCGCCGGTCGATTACCGGGTCACGGGCGTGAAGACGTTCATCGTGAGCTACGACGGCGTCGTCCACGAGAAGGACCTCGGCCCGACGACACTCGCGCAGTTCCGGGCGATGGAGCTCTACAACCCGGACAAGACGTGGAAGCCGGCGAGGAGCCGTGGCGAGTTTCGGAGAGCGCGGAGGCCGTCTTGTTCAGACGTCCCTCCGCTCTGGTACGCTCGTTCCGTGCTGAGCTACACACCTTCGGAGCGCCTGGCCGACGAGCAAGATCGCCCTTACTTCCTCTGGGACTGCGGCCTCACGCTGAAGCAGTTTCGCAAGGGACTCACGGATACGGACCCGGAGGTTCGCGCCTATCTGATCGGCAAGCTCATGCGTCAGGCCAAGCCGGACGACGTCTTTCTGTTCGTCCGCCCTCGCGAGATCCGGGATCTCTGGCCGAGGCTCACGCGCTACCTCGGGCGCACACGAGAGTTCTGGTCGTGGCTCTTCGAGACTTGGGAGGGTCAGGGCCGTGTCTGGCGATAGGCTCACTGCGCTCCAGCGCCGCATCCTCGCGGTGCTTGCCGAGGTCACCCCGCGCTGGACGTTGACGGGCGGAGGCGCCTGTCGGCGTGCACTCGATCGAACCGCGGGCCGGAGGCAGGAAACGTTTCGCCATATTCGACTCCTCTCGCGCGACCTCGCATCCAGAATCTAGGTCCCGTACGACGGAAAGGCCGCCTTGCGCGAGCGGGGCGAACGTGGCGCGAATGCCTAGAACCCGACGACCAGCCCGAGGCGCGGGCCAGTGTACGCGTAGCTCGCGGACACGGTCTGGGTGTCGTTCTTGTACTTCCTGAGGTTGATCTTGTTGACGTCCGCCCCACCGACGACGCCGAAGCTCTTCGTCGGGTACCACGCGAACGAGATCCCCGCCTCGAGGACGCTCCCGGCGACGTCGGTCGAGCTGAAGCCGATCGCCCGCGTGTAGAAGTCGAACGTCCACTGCTTCGAGATGGCACCCGAGACACCGAGGCCGATGAGCGGCGCCGGAAGCCCGACGCTGAAGTCGTTCCGGACGTTGCTCTTCGTGATCGTCCCGTCGGGACCCGTGATCTGGGCCTCGCCGCCGAGTCCCGTCTCGAAGCGCTCGTACGCGACCGAGAGACCCGCCCAGACCTTGATGTTCTCCGCGCGGAAGATGTCGTAGTGCCAGCCGATGTAGGCGTAGGTGTTGTCGAACTTCCCGTCGACCGTGACGCCGGCCTTGTACGTAGAGCCGTTCCAGACGACGTCTCCTTCGAGCGCGCGCGCGCCCGACCTGTTGAGGGACGAGAAGCCGAAGTCGATGTAGTTCCGCTTCGAGAAGCGCCACGAGCCGTCGCCGCGGAAATCCACCTGGGTCGCGGGGACGCCGAACAGCTGCTCCATGTCGATCGTGGTCCCGACCGAGACGAGCCCGCCGCGGGTGACGTCCAGCCGGGCCTGCGTGTCGAACGAGTTCCACACGCCGGCGAGCTGGAGGACGAACGGCTTGTCGGCGGCCTCGGGGAAT
>CAVZPE010000013.1:0-235204 GCA_963776915.1 uncultured Acidobacteriota bacterium
GTGGAGCTGATCAGGATCGAACTGACGACCTCCTGAGTGCGATTCAGGCGCTCTCCCAAACTGAGCTACAGCCCCACCCGTCCGGAGAGGAGGTGGAGTCTAGGGGGAACGGCGGGGGGCGTCAAACCGGTGGAGCTCGCGCCGTCAGTACCCGCGCGGCGTCTCCGTCAGCTTGCGCCGCACGGCCCGGAAGATGCCCTCGACGAGGGAATCGTCGAGGCCGAACGTGCGGACGAAGAAGCGCAGGAGCCGTCCGTGCACCTCCGCGTCCTCGGTGATGGTGAGCCTCGTGAGCTGATCGCTCTCGAGCTCGAGCTCGAAGGTCCAGGTCCCGCTGTAGGCGATGTCGGGCTCGGCCGTCTTCACGACGAGGGTGCGCGGCGGCCGGAAGGTCTCGATCTCGATCTTGACCGGCGAGCCGACGACCTCGATCGCGGCCGGCGGCTGCGTCGCGGTGCCCTGGTCGATCGCGCGGAGGTCGGAGCGGTCGACCGGCAGCTGGCGGATCGAGAGGAGAGCCGACCAGACCTTCTCCGGCGCCGCCGCGAACGACTTCCGGCGCGTCACGACGTGGTTCTGCGCCATGCCGGAGCCGATCATGTACATCACGACGACCGCGGCGACGCAGAAGCCGAGGAACTTGAGAAGCGTCTTCACGGCGTGACGAACCCCTTGACGAGGGGATTCTGCTCCCCCGAGCGCGCGGTGGCGAGGTCGTGAAGGCTCGTGCCCTGGAGGACGGCGCGCTCCTCGCGGGCCGCCTTTCCGAAGATCCGGTGGAGGCTCACGGCGACGGCGTCGTTGCCCTTCGGGACGGCGCGGGCGGCCGACTCGCCGATCGCCCGCGCGACCGCGTAGAGGGAGATCGTCTCGGGGCTTCGCGTGAGCGAAAAGACGCCGCCCGCGCCCGCCGCGACGAGCCCCGCCTGGCGCAGGTCGCGCACGAGCGGGACGACGTCGGACTCGGGGCGCCCGAGCTCGTGCGCGATCGCCGTGAGCGTGCGCGTCGCCTTGTCGTTGCGCCAGGCGACCGTCAGCACGAGGAGGAGGCGGACGGATTCGTAGAGCTTCCCGCCCTCCTCCGTGCGCTCCTCGAGGGCGTCGTGGTCGAGGAACTCGGCGCGGAACTGGATCGCGTGCGCGAGCGAGATCCCGAGAAGGAAGAGGATGAAGACGAAACCGACCGCGACGACGAACACGATCGCGGCCGTGAGCGGACCGTACACGTTGCCCTCGCCCGCGAGCCGCGTGACGCCGCCCGTGATCGCCACCCGGAGCGCGGTGATCGCCGTCGCGGCGAGCGTCGCGGAGACGAGGGCCGGGCCCCACTGGACGGACGCGCCCGGAAGCGTCCGGTACAGGTAGACGAGAAGGACGACCGTCAGGACGGACCCGAGGGGCCGGAAGCCGGAGAAGCTCGCCCCGCTCTCGAGGAGGAGGGAGGTCAGGATGCCGATGGCGACCGGCCCGAGGATCATCACGGAGAGGGCTCTCCCGAGCTGGCGGAGCGGCGGGCGCGGGGTGACGGTCGTCCCCCACAGGGCCTTCGCGGCGCCTTCGACGAGGTAGTACGTCCGGATGGAGGTCACGAGGAAGAAGATCGTCGCGCTGCCGGAAACGGAGGCGTAGCGCACGAGAGTCTGGAGGTCGGCGACGACCTGGCGGCCCGCACCGGGGAGGGCGAGGCGGAGGATCCGGTAGATGCCGGTTCCCGACAGGCCGAAGAGCGTCGAGGTGAGGACCGTGACGGACGCGATCAGGGGGACGAGGGTCAGCAGCGCCGAATAGGCGAGGCTCGCGGCGAGGTCCAGGCCGCGCGCGTCCAGGAAGCGCCGCGCCGTGCCCCGGGCGACCACCCGCAGGATCTCCGCGAGGTTCTGCCGCGGGGCCCGGACGAGCCCGGGCTGCGTGGTCGACGTGTGCATGCCGCCACCCATCGTAACCTTCCGCACCCGCACGGGCTGTGACAAGATCGCGCTTCCCGAAGGAGGGCTTCCCATGGCCAACAACACCGTCGAAGACGCCGCCCGCGCGGTGGAGCAGAAGATCGACGCGACGCGCGAGGCAGCCGCCTCGGGCGCGGGCCGGGTGCGCGAGCGCGTCTCGGAGGTCGCCGACAACGTCAAGGCGCGCGCGGCCGCGCTGCGCGAGAAGATCGCCGACACCGAGTGGGAGGACGTGAGATCGAACGTCGCCGGCTACGTTCGCGACAACCCCGGCAAGTCGCTCGCGATCGCGCTCGGCGTCGGCTTCGCCCTCGGCCTGCTCCTGCGCCGGAGGGACGACTGATGGACGAACCCGTGCGCGCGCCCGCCCCGCACGGCGCCTCGCCGGAAGGTCCGGTCGGCGCGCTCGGCGAGCCGTTCGGCCTGATCGCGTCCGGCGACTGGCAGAAGATGGTGCTCGAGACGGTCCGGAAGTACCCGGTCCCGTGCCTCGTCGGCGCGGCCGCGGTCGGCTTCCTCGTCGGGCGCTACCGCGGGCGCGCGATCGTCGGCGCCGCCGCCGGCGCCGCGGCGAACCTCGTGCTGCGCCAGCTCGGCGAGTCGTTCGTCGGCGGCGACGCGTAGGAGCGCTTCCCCGTACACTCTTCCCCATGGAGAAGGCCGCGAAGGCTCATCCGTCGATCCTGACGTTCGCGTCGTCGGCGGGTTGAGCGTGCAAGCTGGGTCAGTCTGACCTGGTGAAGCTGCTGGAAGCGCTGCCGCGGGCGCACGACCCGCGCGCTCTCGTCGGAGTGGAATCCTCCGACGACGCTGCGGTGTTTCGTCTCGGCGCCTCCGACGACCCCGACGCCGAGACGATCCTCGCGACGACGGATTTCTTCACGCCGGTCGTGGATTCGCCGTTCGACTTCGGCCGGGTCGCGGCCGCCAACGCGCTGTCGGACATCTGGGCGATGGGCGGCGAGCCGCTCTTCGCGCTCAACCTCGTCGGGTTCCCGACGAAATCGCTCCCGCTCGAGGTCCTCGGCGAGATCCTCGCCGGCGGCGCGGCGGTCGCCACGGAGGCCGGGATCCCGATCCTCGGCGGCCACACGACCGACTTCGACGTGCCCGTCTACGGGATGGCCGTGACGGGGCGCGCCGCGGCCTCGCGGCTGCGCCGCAACGTCGGCGCGCGAGCGGGCGACGCGCTCGTCCTGACGAAGGCCCTCGGGACGGGGATCCTGACCGCCGCGCTGCGCGCGCGCGTCCTGCGCGAGCACTCGATTCGCGCGCTCCTCGGCCGCGGGGAGGGCCCGACCGCCGAGGAAGAGGCGGCCGCCGTCGCCTCGATGGTGCGCCTCAACCGCGCGGCGGCCCGGGCCGCGGACGCGTTCGACGTCTCGGCGTCGACGGACGTGACGGGCTACGGCCTCCTCGGCCACCTGAGGGAGATGCTCGGAGGCGGCGGCGTGTCGGCGGAGGTTTCCCTGTCGGCGATGCCCGTCCTCCCGGGCGCGCGGCGGCTCGTCGCGCGCGGCTTCGCGCCGGACGGGTCCCGCCGGAACCTCGCGGCGGCGCGGCCCGGCCTCGACGTGGCGCCGGGAGTCCAGGAGACCGATCTTCTCCTTGCGGCCGACGCCCAGACGTCGGGGGGACTGCTCCTCGCCGTCGCCGAGCGTGAGGCCGAGGCCCTGGTGGCGGCGCTGCACGCGGGAGGGGACGTGTCGGCCGGTATCGTGGGACGATTCCGAAAGGCGGACGCGGCGTTCCCGGCGATCCGGGTCGTCGTCTGAAGGAGGCCGACATGGACGAGCCGAAAGACGAAGAGCGCTGGGAAGGGGTCGCGGCGGCGGCGAACGAGTCCGAGGCCGCCCTCATCGCGGGATTCCTCGAGAGCCGCGGGATCCCGGCCCGCGTCGTGGACCGGAGCTTCCACCAGACGCCGACGGAGAGCGAGGACCTGTCGGAGATCGAGGTCGGCGTGCCGGCCGCGCGCGTGGCCGAGGCGCGCGACGGAGCTCGCGCGACGCGAGAAGGCGTACGACGAAGCGCCCTCCGGCTCCGAATTGATCACGGACGAGGAGCCGTCCGACCACTGACGGCCGGCCTCGCCGGCCACGTCCGCTAGAATCCGGCGCCGGAGTCTCATTGCAGCCCGAGAAGATCGGTCGTTACGTCATTCTGCGCACGCTGGGGCGGGGCGCGATGGGCGTCGTCTACCTCGCACGCGACCCGCAGATCGAGCGCGAGCTCGCGCTCAAGACGATTCGCTTCGACGACGCCGAGAAGAGCTTCAGCGTCGACGAGGCGAAGGCCCGCTTCCTGAAGGAGGCGAAGATCTCCGGCCGCCTCCAGCACCCGCACATCGTGACCGTCTTCGACGTCGGCGAGGACCAGGGAATGCTCTACCTCGCGATGGAGCTCGTGCAGGGAGGGAGCTTCTCGCAGCGCCTCGCGGATCCCGCGGCGTTCCCGATTCGCGACCGCATCCGGATCGTCGCGGAGGTCGCCGAGGCGCTCGCGCACGCCCACGAGCGCGGCGTGCTCCACCGCGACATCAAGCCCGCGAACATCCTCCTGACGCCCTCGATGGTCGCGAAGGTGACGGACTTCGGCATCGGCAAGCTCCTGACGGGCGACACGGAGCTCACGTCCACGGGCCAGATGGTCGGGTCGCCCGCCTACATGTCGCCCGAGCAGATCAAGGGCGACAAGCTCGACGCGCGGACCGACATCTTCTCCCTCGGGGTCGTCCTCTACCAGGCGCTGACGCTGCGGAAGCCGTTTCCGGCCGACACGCTCACGACGCTCGTCTACCAGATCCTCCACGAGGAGCCGGCGGACCCCGCCGTCGTGTCGGGCGAGCTTCCCGAGGGGCTCGGAGCGATCGTTCGCAAGTGTCTCGCGAAGGACCGCGCGAACCGTTACGCCGACGCCGGCGAGCTCGCGGACGACCTGCGCGAGGCGCTCGGCTTCTCGCCGGTCGGCTCGACCGCGAGCTACTCGGACAGCCGGCTCAAGCGCGGGCGGTCGACCCCGTCCTCGCCGGCGATGCCGCCTCCGATCGTTCCGGCTCCGCCCCCGTCGATGGCGCCGACGGCCGCGATGCCCGTCGTGACGTCCGGGCCCGTCGGGAGCGCGCCTCTTCCCTCCACGGACGTGATTCCGCTGCCCGACTCGGAGACGCCGACGATCACGACCGGCCGCCGGATGGGCGAGGCGGCCGCGAAGGTCGCGGCGGCGGCGGCCCCGGCGAAATCCCCGGCGGCCCCTGCGGCCCGGAAGGGGATTTCGCCTGCGCTGCTGGCCGCCGGCGGACTCGCCGTGGTCGCCCTGGCCGTGGCGGGCATCTTTCTCGCGAGGAGGGGAGGCGCCCCGGGGGGCGCGACGCCCGAGGCTCCGCCGCCGGTCGCGACCGCGCCGCCTCCTGCGACCGCGCCGCCTCCGGCGGCGTCGGCGCCGACGACGGCGGGCCCGGCCGTCGCGGTCGTCGAGACCCCGGCTCCGCGCGCGGTCCCGTCACCTCTCGAGGCCGCCGACGCGCCTTGCCGAAGAGGACCCGGGTGAAGCCGACGCCCGCCGGCGACGCGGCGGCGTCGGCCGCCTCGGCCACGGCGGCCGCGAAGCCGACCCCGCCGGCCGTGCGGCACGCCGACCTCACCGTCACGATCCGCCGCTTCCTGAAGATCAACGTGTCGCCGAGCCAGGCGCGCGTCTACCTCGACGGGAACTACATCGGGATCTCGGACGACTGGGACGACGCCGGCGGCGGCTCGCTCCTCACGTTCAATCTCGAAGGGCCAGCACCGGCTCCGCATCTGCTACCCGGAGCATCGCGACCTGCGCGTGGACGTCATCGTCCGTTCCACGGCGACGGACGACAAGGTGACGATCGAGCAGGACCTGCCGAAGGGAACGCCCGACGGCCCCACGGGCCCCGAGGGCACGCTCCACCGGCCCAACTACAAGACGGTCGGCGCCGTCGCTCTTCAACGTGGAGCCGCCGGACGCGATCGTGTCGGTCAACGGCAAGGAGTACGGGCCGGCCTCGAAGTGGGCCCAGGACGAGATGCTGTTCCGCGACATGGCCGTCTACCAGGTCGGCCTCGCGGCGCCGGGCTACGAGCCGAAGACGATCCGCCTCCTCGTGGCGCCGACGGCGGGCGAGCTCCGCGCGACGATCAAAGAAAAGCTCAAGAAAGCAGTAAGAGGGAAGAGAGAATATTTTTCTGCTATCGGCGGCCGCATTCGCGGCCGCCGGAGGGAGCGAATATTCGCCGGCTGTCCGGAGTCAAGGGCCTTCGGCCGCTCCGCGGCGCGCGCAGCGCGCCCTTGACACCGGACAACCGGGAACAGATTTCCTGTCCATCGGCGGCTGCATCTGCAGCCGCCGCATATCAGAAGATCCGTTCTCCTCTCTTCCTAGATCGGTCCGGCGAGGATCCGGAAGCCCGCCGACTTCTTGATCACCTCTTCGAGACGCCGCGCGAGGAGGAACGTCAGGCCGCCGAGCAGGGGAGCGCCCTCCGGCGCGCCGCTCCTGAGGAGGCGCTCGAAGATCTCGCGCGTCAGGACGTAGACGACCGCGGGCCCCCCGTGCGCGTACACGTCCGCCGAGCGCGGACCGGCGTCGACGAGCGGCATCTCGCCCACCATCTCGCCCGGCCTGAGGATCGCGAGGGCTTCCTCGCCCGCGCCCGCGATGTCGAGCGACACGCGCAGCCGCCCCTCGACGAGCAGGTACGCCTCGTGCCCGGCGTCGCCCGCCCTCACGAGGGCCGCGCCCGGCGGGACGGTGCGCGCCGTGAGTCCGAGGGCGGGGAGGATCGCGGGGTCGAGGCCGGCCGTCTCGAACAGGTCGCGCGCGCGGGACGGATCGACGTCCGTCTCGATCGCGTCCGCGCGCGTCGGGTCCGGCGCGGCCGGACGGGCCGGGATCCCCTCGAAGAAGTGCGTGAGCGAGTCGTTCGCCTCGCGGATCGCCGTCGTGAGACTCGAGAGCGCGAGCCGCCGGAAGGCGCCGCCCGCCGCGCCGGGGTCGAAGACGAGCGCGCGGGCCTCGTCCGCCGGGAGGAAGGCGGCCGTCGCTCCCGGATCCGGCCGGACGCGGCCGACGCCGGGCGAGCCGCCGAGGGCCGTCCTGAGGTCGGCGAGCGCGGGGGCGACGAGCCGCGCGACGGGATGAGGGCCGAACGGCGTCTCGGCGAGGAGGGCCGCGGCACCCGTGAGGAACAGGAACACGCCCGGCGGTGACGCGCCGTCCGCGATCTCGTCTCCGGCGGAAAAGGTCCTGCGGTCGCGCGTCCCGGCGAGGACCTCGGCGTCGCGACCGCTTTCCACTCCGGGATTATCCGCCCGCCGTGCACGTGCATCGGTTGACGCCGCCGTGGGCGGGATCTATCGTCCCGCCGCGGCGATGAGCGCTCCCTCCTCCTCCCCGGATCCGGCCCACGTCCTCAGGCGCACGCCACTCTGGGAGCGGCACCGGGCGCTCGGCGGCAAGATGGTCCCGTTCGGCGGGTGGGACATGCCCGTCGAGTACTCGGGTCTCTCGGACGAGCACCGCGCCGTCCGCGAGCGCGCCGGGCTCTTCGACGTCTCGCACATGGGAGAGATCCGGGTCAGGGGCCCGAAGGCCTTCGACGCCGTCCAGCGCCTCACGTGCAACGACGTGGCCGCCCTCGACGACGGAAAGGTCCAGTACTCGGCGTTCCTGACCCCGGAGGGAACGTTCGTCGACGACCTCCTCACGTACCGGATCGCGCCGGACGACTACCTCCTCGTCGTCAACGCGTCGAACACCCCGAAGGACGTCGCGTGGGCGAAGGCCGCCGAAGGCGCGGGCGCGGCCGTCGACGACGAGTCGCCCATCTGGGCGCAGCTCGCGCTCCAGGGGCCGCGCGCCGAGACGATCCTCCAGACGCTCACCGAGACGCCGCTCGGGAGGATCACCTACTACCGGTTCGAGACGGGCAAGATCCTCGGCGTGCCCGCGCTCCTCTCGCGCACGGGCTACACGGGCGAGGACGGCTTCGAGGTCTATCTCCACCCGGACCACGCGGGCGACGTGTGGGACGCGATCCTGAAGGCGGGGCAGCCGCACGGCATCCTGCCCGCGGGGCTCGGCGCACGCGACACGCTGCGCCTCGAGGCCTGCCTCGCGCTCTACGGAAACGACATCGACGACTCCCACACGCCGTGGGAGGCGAACCTCGGCTGGATCGTCAAGATGAAGAAGGGCGACTTCCAGGGGCGCGACGCCCTCGCGAAGCAGAAGGAGGCGGGAGTCCCCCGCAAGCTGGTCGGCTTCGAGGTCACGGGCCGCGGCATCGCGCGCCACGGCTGTCCGCTCACGGTGGACGGCGGCGCGGGCGTGGTGACGTCCGGGACGCAGACGCCCACGGTCGGAAAGCCCATCGGCCTCGCGTACGTCCCCGCGGAGAAGTCCGCGCCGGGCACGGCCCTGACGATCGACGTGCGCGGCCGCGCCGTCCCGGCCGTCGTCGTCCCGACGCCGTTCTACAGGCACCACTAGACTTCGCACGTCAGGAGAAGGACATGAGCGCTTACCCGGACGACCGCCGCTACACGAGGAGCCACGAGTGGATCCGCGTGGACGGCGACGTCGGCACGATCGGCATCAGCGACCACGCCCAGAAAGAGCTCGGCGAAATCGTGTTCGTCGACCTTCCGGACGTCGGAGAGATCTTCGACGCCGGCCAGGAGTTCGGGACGATCGAGTCCGTCAAGGCCGTGTCGGAGATCTTCCTGCCCGTCGCGGGCGAGATCCTCGAGACGAACAAGGTCCTCGCCGACGAGCCCGGCGCCGTGAACGAAGACCCCCACGGCGACGGCTGGCTCGTGAAGATCAAGCTCACGTCGGACGCCGAGGTCGACTCCCTGCTCACGGGCCCCGACTACGAGAAGTTCGTCGAGGAAGAAGCCAAGGCCTGACCCGCGGCGCCCGGCGCCGCGCCCGCGGCTCGGACCGGGCCGGGAAGGAACACCCCGATGCGTTACATCCCGAACAGCCCCGACGAGCGCGCCGAGCTGCTCGCCGCCGTCGGAGCGTCCTCGGTCGACGACCTGTTCGCGACCGTCCCGCGCGCCGTCCTCCGGCGCGAGGCCCCGTCCCTGCCGCCGCCGTCCTCGGAGATCGAGGTCCGGCGCGACTTCGGCGCCCTCGCCGCGCGGAACGCGTCGCTCGCGGACTGGACGTCCTTCCTCGGCGCCGGCCTCTACAGCCACCACGCGCCGGCCTTCGTCTCGCAGCTCCTCCTGCGCGGCGAGTTCCTGACGGCCTACACGCCGTACCAGCCCGAGGTCTCGCAGGGGACGCTCACGGCGATCTACGAGTTCCAGACGCACATGGCTCTCCTCACGGGCATGGACGTCGCGAACGCCTCCATGTACGAGGGCGCGTCCGCGTTCGTCGAGGCGGTCCTCATGGCCGAGCGCCTCACGAAGAGGAAGACGAGGGTCGTCGTCTCGCAGAGGCGTCCACCCGGAGTACCGCCGGTGCCTGAGGACGTACCTCGCGAACTTCCCGTTCGAGATCGTCGAGGTCCCGGTCGGCGCGGACGGCGCGACGGACGCGGCCGCGCTCTCGGCCGCCGTCGACGGGTCGACCTTCGCCGTCGCCGTCCAGTCGCCGAACGCGTTCGGGGTCGTCGAGAGCTGGGACTCCCTCGCGGCGACCGCGCATGCGCAGAACGCGCTCGCGATCGGCGTCGTGAACGAGATGTTCTCCCTCGCGGTCCTCCAGCCGCCGGGCGCGCGGGGCGTCGACATCGCGTGCGGCGAGGCCGCGTCGTTCGGCGTCCCGTCGTCGTTCGGCGGGCCGCTCGTCGGCTTCCTCGCCTGCCGCGACGCGTTCAAGCGCCAGATCCCGGGCCGCCTCGCCGGCAGGACCGTCGACGCCGACGGCGCGCCGGCCTTCTGCCTGACGCTCTCCACGCGCGAGCAGCACATCCGCCGCGAGAGGGCGACGTCGAACATCTGCACGAACCAGGGGCTCTTCGCGCTCGCCGCGACGATGACGCTCTCGGCGCTCGGAAAGACGGGCCTCCGCGAGACGGCGCTGCAGTGTCTCGCGAAGACGGAGTACGTCAGGGCCGGCGTGAAGGCCCTCCCGGGGCCGTTCTCGCTCGCCTTTTCCGGGAGGACGTTCAACGAGCTCGCCGTCCGGTGCGGCCCTCCGGTCGACGAGGTCCTGTCCCGCGCCGAGGAGAGGAAGATCCTCGCGGGCGTTCCCTGGGCGCGGCTCGACCCGCTCGGGGCCGGAGCACCGCGACATCCTCCTCGTGGCCGTCACGGAGCGCGTTCCGCGGGCCGGCCTCGACGGCCTCCTGGGCGTCCTGAGGAGCTTCTGAGATGAGCGACGCCCTCGCAACCGAAACTCCCGTCCGCGCGGATGCGCGCCTCGACCGGCGCCGCCGCTTCGGCTCGCTCTTCGACGTGAAGAGGACGGGCCGCACGGGCGTCCTCCTCCCCGCGCTCGACGTGCCCGGGGCGGATCCGGCCGCGCTCTACGGTGACGCGCATCGTCCCGAGGTCGCCGGCGAGGTCGAGGCGAACGAGGTGGACGTCGTCCGCCACTTCACGCGTCTCTCGCAGATGAACTTCGCGATCGACACGGCGCTCTACTCGCTCGGGTCGTGCACGATGAAGCACAACCCGCGCATCAACGAGGAGATCGCGCGCCTGGCCGGGTTCAACGACACCCATCCCTACGCGCCCGTGCACCTCGCGCAGGGAAACCTCGAGCTCATGTGGCGGCTCGAGCAGGCGCTGAGGGCCCTGACGGGCTTCGCGCGCGTCACGCTCCAGCCCTCGGCCGGGGCGAACGGAGAGCTCACGGGCGCCCTCATGATCCGCGCGGCGCACGTCAGGGCGGGCAACCCGCGCAAGGTCGTCCTCGTCCCGGACTCGGCGCACGGGACGAACCCCGCGACCGCCCACTTCGCCGGCTACGGCGTCGTCGAGCTCGCCTCCAATCCCCACGGGACGCTCGACCTCGCCGAGCTCGCGGCGAAGCTGAACGAGGACGTCGCGGCGCTCATGATCACGGTCCCGAACACGCTCGGCGTCTTCGAGGAGCGGATCCTCGACATCGCGAAGATGGTCCACGACAAGGGCGCGTACCTCTACCTCGACGGCGCGAACTTCAACGCCTTCGTCGGCAAGGTGCGGCCCGCGGACATGGGCGTCGACGTCATGCACATGAACCTGCACAAGACGTTCTCGACGCCGCACGGCGGCGGGGGCCCGGGCGCGGGGCCCGTCGGCGTCGCGCCGGCGCTCGTCCCGTTCCTCCCCGTCCCGACCGTCGAGAACGCGGGGGGCGGCTTCCGCCTCGATTTCGACCGCCCCGACACGATCGGCCGGATGCGGACGTTCTACGGGAACTTCGGCGTCCTCGTGCGGGCGCTCACGTACATCGTGTCCTACGGAAACCGGATCCACGAGGTGGCCGAGAACGCCGTCCTGAACGCGAACTACATCCGCAAGAAGCTCGAGCCCTTCTACCACCTCAAGTACGACGCGCCGACGTACCACGAGGTCGTCTTCGACGACAAGAAGCAGGCCGCGTACGGCCTCCACAACGTCGACGTCGCCAAGCGCCTCATGGACTACGGCTTCCACCCGCCCACGATGTCCTTCCCGCTCATCGTCCCCGGCGCGCTCATGATCGAGCCGACGGAGTCCGAGCCGAAGGAGGAGCTCGACGCGTTCATCGACGCGATGATCGCGATCGCGGGGGAGTGCGAGACCGCGCCGGAGATCGTCCACGGCGCCCCGCACACGACGCCCGTGCGCCGGCTCGACGAGGCGGCGGCGGCCCGCGAGGCGAGCAAGCCGGGCGGCTTCGCGCCCGTGCTCCGGGCGAAAGTCTAGAGAAGAAGAGGAAGAGGAAGATTTTTCTGCTGCGGGTACCCCCGCGGCTGGCCGGAGTCAAGGGTCTTCGACCGCTACGCGGCGCGCGAAGCGCGCCCTTGACACCGGACAGCCGGGCAAGATTTCTCTCTCGGCTGCGAATGCAGCCGCCGCATATAAGCAATCTCTTTCTCTGTATTTTCCGAAGCAAATAGAATCTCTCCGAATGCCCCGTGTCCGCGTCGCGTTCCTCGACGGGCGGCGCCTCGCCCGCGCGCTCGCCGCTGGCGCGCGCGCCGTCGCGGCGCGCCGCGAGGCCATCGACCGGATCAACGTGTTCCCGGTCGCCGACCGCGACACCGGCTCGAACCTCGCCGCGACGCTCGACCGCGTTTCGGCGGCCCTGGCCGGGACGCGCGAGCGAAGCCTCGCGGCCGTCGCGCGGCGCGCGGCCGACGAGGCGCTCCTCGGGTCGCGCGGGAACTCCGGCGCGATCGCGGCGCAGGCGCTGGAGGGCTTCGCGGAGTCCGTGGGTGGCGCGGCGCACCTGCCGGCGGCCTCCTTCGGAGCGGCCGCGCGGGCGGCGGCGGAGGGAGCGCGGGGCGCGATGGCGAACCCGAAGGAGGGGACGTTCCTCTCGGTGATCGCGGCCTGGGCGGCCGAGGTCGATCGGCTCGCCGGGGAGGGCGCGGACTTCCGGGCGGCGTTCGCGGGCGCGCTCCCGGCCGCGCGCGCCGCGCTCGCGCGGACCCCCGACCAGCTCGCGGTCCTGCGCAAGGCGGGCGTCGTGGACGCCGGGGCGCAGGGCTTCGTGGACTTCCTCGAAGGGGTCGCGTCCGGTTACGCGGTCCGGGGAGCGCCGGTCCGGCCCGCGCCGGCCGACCGGGTCGAGGCCCGCATCCGCGAGGCGAAGGAGACTCTCCTCTTCCGCTGGTGCACCGAGGTGCTCCTGTCGGGCCCGGGGCTCGACCGCGACGCGCTCCGGCGCGCGGCCGCGCCCCTCGGCGACTCGCTCGCCGTCGTCGGGAGCGCGACGCGCGTGCGGCTCCACGTCCACGTGAACCGGCCCGAGGACGTCTTCGAGGTCGCGCGGCGCTTCGGGCGCGTCGAGGAGACGAAGGCCGAGGACATGCGCGCGCAGCGCGACGCGGCCGCCTCCGGCCGCCTGCGGCCTTCGGGGCGCGTCGCGATCGTGACGGACACGGCCTGCGACCTGCCCGACGCCGTCCTCGAGCGCGAGGAGATCGCGCTCGTGCCGCTGCGCCTCCTCATCGGGGAGGAGACGTTCCTCGACCGCGTCACGATCACGCCGGCGGAGTTCCACCGCCGGCTCCGCGCGGAGGGCTTCACCGCACGCACGTCCCAGCCGCCCCCCGCCGACTTCCGCGAGGTGTACGGCGCGCTCGCCGCGCACGGCTCGCCGGTGGTCGGAATCCACGTGTCGGGCGCGCTCTCGGGGACGGCCTCGGCCGCGCGGACGGCGGCGGCGTCCCTGGGCGGCCAGGCCGGCTTCGCGCCGGTCGAGACGGTCGACTCGAGGACGGTCTCCGTCGCCCAGGGTCTCGTCGTGCGGGCGGCGGCCCGGGCGGCGGGCCGCGGCGAGGGCCTCGCCGCGGTCGTGCGCGCCGCCGAGGACGCCGCCGCGCGGGTCCGGCTCCTGGCGGCCGTCCCGTCCCTCGACTCGCTCGTCCGCGGCGGCCGGGTCACGGCCGGGCAGCGCCGGCTGGCCGACTTCCTCGGCGTCGTCCCGCTCCTGACGGTGGACTCCCGGGGGCGGGCGCGGGCCGGGGGGGCGGCCCGGGGCTTTCCGCGGGCCTGCGTGAGGCTCGTCGAAAAGACCCTGCGGGCCGCCCGGGGCGTTTCGGCGCCCGTTTTCGCGGTTGCGCACGCCGACGCCCCCGAGCTGGCCGAGCGGATCGCGGGGGAGCTCCTCGCCCGCTGCCCCGGGGCGGAGGAGTTCGTCGTGGAGATCTCGCCGGCCCTCGCGGCCCACACGGGGCCGGGCGCGGTGGCCGTGGCGACCCTCGGGCGGGACCCGCGTTGACGCATCTGATGCGGGCTGCCCCTTGACGCGGAGCGGCGAACGTCACAAGACTCCCGGTTATCTGTAGAATCGGCGCCGAAACGACCATTTCCCGTCTTTTGGCCAAAGCGACGTGAAGGAGGATCCGGTGTTCAAAGCGATTGGGACCCGGCTGGCGGCTCTCGTGCTCGTCGGCCTCGCGGTCGCCCTCCCGGCGGCCCGGCTCGATGCCGCGGGCTTCGCGCTCTTCGAACAGAGCTCGAAGGGCAACGCGATGGGCGGCGCGTTCGCCGCCACCGCCGAAGACCCGTCGGCGATGTTCTACAACCCGGCCGGCAACGCCTTCATCGACGAGACCACGGTGGACGGCAGCCTCTTCGGAGTCCTGCGGCCCACGGCGCGCCTGGACGGCCTGAACCCGTATCCGGGCGAAGGCTACTCGGCGAACATGAGCAAGTCCCTGTACTGGTTCGGGAACCTCTACGCGGTCACGTCGCTGAGCAAGGACGTCAAGCTGTCGGTGGGCATGTGGTCGCCGAACGGCCTCGGCGTGCCCTGGCAGAACCCGGACACGTTCCGGGGGCGCGTGATCAACCAGCGCGTCGACCTCCGCCAGCTCTCCGTGAGCGCCCAGCTCGCGTGGAAGCTCTCGGACGCGATCGCGATCGGCGCCGGCCCCGAGTTCCGCTTCACGGACGTCAAGCTCAGCAAGAACATCCAGGCCGTGAACCCGTTCACGCAGCGCGTCCAGGACATCGCCCACCTGAGCCTCATCTCGGAGGGCACCCCCGTCAAGGTGACGTGGGCCGCCGGCATGCTCGTCAAGCCGTGCGACCGCCTGCGCTTCGGCATCTCGTACCACGCGCACGTGGACGTCGACGTCGAGGGGCCCGCACAGTTCTACCAGATCTCGACGGGCAGCCCCCAGTTCGACGCCGCGGTCTCGACGCTGCTGCCGTTCGGCAAGAACCCGACGGGGCGCACGACGCTGCAGTTCCCCTCCGTGACCGCCTTCGGCGTCGCTTACGAGGTCACCCCGAAGCTCACGCTCGAGGTGGACGGCAACTACGTCACGTGGAAGGTGTTCGACCAGACGGTCATCCGCATCGACGGGGTCCCGGACTCGGTCCTCCCGCACGGATGGCAGAACACGTGGGCCTTCCGCGCGGGCGCGCTCTACAAGGGGTCGCACGGCTGGGCCGCCGCGGGCTTCGTCTACGACCAGACGCCGCAGCCCGACTTCGACGCGTCCCCGTTCCTGCCGGACAACAACCGGACGGGCGTGACGATCGGCGCCGGCCTCCGCGTCCTGAAGGGCGTCGAGCTCAATTTCTCGTCGCTCTTCCTGTGGTTCCACGAGCGCACCGTCACGACGAACAAGGACAACTTCAGCGCCACGTACAAGACGTTCGCGATCCTCCCGAGCGTCGGCATGAAGACCACCTTCTGAGGGAGCCAAGGACGAACATGAAGACCCCTCGCACCCTCCTCCGCCTCCTTTCCGCCGCCAGTCTCGCCGCGCTCACCGCCCTCCCCGCCGCCGCCCAGGTCGACCTCTCCCGCATGGTCTGGATCGGCGACTCCGAGGGCGCCGGCTTCTCGGCCGACTGCCTCACGAAGCGCGTCCAGGTCGACTCGCCCGGCGCGGTCATCGCGCGCGCGAACGGCGTCGACTACCAGCAGCCGATCATGGGCGATCCCGGCCTCGGCGGCTGCATGGTCCTCACGTCGCTCGCCCCGTCGCTTCGGCAACGAGGCCTCCGACTGGTCAAGCCCGAGAACCTCGCGCTCCCGCGCCCCTACAACAACCTCTCGGTCGGCGGCTGCGCGATCCACGACATGCTGCACGCGACGACCGGCGCGCAGGCCTCCCCGGGCACGTGCCGCAGCACGATCGACCTCGTCCTGAGGAACTCGGCCCTCCACGCTCGGATCGACGATCGACCAGGCGATCGCGCTCAACCCGACGTTCGTCTTCCTCGAGAACGTCGGCAACGACTACCTCGGCGCCGTCCTCTCGGGGACCGTCGATCGACGGCGTGACGTCACGCCGGTCGCGCGTATCACGGCCGACGTGAACGCGGCGGTCGCGAAGCTCAAGGCCAAGCAGCCGAACGGCGTCGTCTTCGGCGTCGCGGACGTCACGAGCATCCCGTTCACGACGACGCTCCCGCCGTTCCTGACGAGCGGCGGCAAGCTCGTCCTGAATCCGGCGACGGGCCAGCCGATCCCGCTCCTCGGGCCGAAGGGCTGCCCGGCGGGCGTTCCGGCCTGCCCGATCCCGCCAACACGCATCGTCACGCTCAGCGCGGCCGCGTACCTGCCCGTCCGGCTACGGCATCCCGTGCGCGGTCGCGCCGACGCTCCCGAAGTGCAACAACCCGCTCCCGGACTCGCGATCGACGCGGCGGGACCCGGGCGTCCTCCTCTACGCGGCCGAAGTCGCCCTCCTCAAGCAGCGCTACGCCGACTACAACGCGGCGCATCAAGGCCGCCGCGGCGGCGAACGGGTACAAGTTCTTCGACACGAACGCCCTGCTCCTCAAGTACAAGGCCGGCTACGACTTCGGCGGCGCGACCGTCAGCGCCGCGTTCCTGACGGGCGGCCTGTTCTCGTACGACGGCTTCCACCTCACGCCGATCGGCTACGCGATCTGGGCCGACGACGTCGTGAAGTTCATCAACGCGAACTTCCAGAACGCGAACCTCAAGGAGCCGGACCTCTCCGTGTACCTCTACGCGGGCGGCACGGCCGGCGGGCTCTCGGGCCCGTACACGCAGCCGTACGTCTGGGCCCCGCTGAACGACGCCGAGAAGGCGACGGCGATCGAGCAGATCTTCACGCCCGACTTCGCCCGCCAGCTCGCCGCGATGATCGCGCCTCACCGCGCCTTCGTGACGGCCGGACCCGCCGAGCCCGCGCACCGCCTCGAGCGCGCGCCGCGCATCGACCCGATGCCCTGAACAGGAGGACTGACGTGAAACCGACCGCTCCCGGATCCCTTGCGCGCCGCGCCGGCGTCTGCCTGATCGCCGTCGCCGCGCTGTTCCTCGGCGCCTGCACGTGCACGACCCCGCCGCCGTTCGCCATCACGGCGCCCGCGAATGGCGACACGCTTTCCGCGGAGGCCTGCAAGGCCGTCGCCGTCACCGTGACGCCGGTCGCCGGCGACTACTGCACGTTCCCGCCGAAGGCCTACGAGATCTCCGATGGACGGCGGCACGTCGCAGATGGTCCCCGCGGACAAGACGCCGCTGACCGCGACGTTCAACGACCTCTCGACCGGCCCGCACACGGCGACCGGCTGGGCGATCGGCCAGAACGGCAAGCGCCGCGAGACGGCGTCCGTGAAGTTCACGTGCGCGCCGCCGCCCCCGCCGCCGCCGCCGGCGCCGGTCACGCCGCCGCCGCCCCCGACGGTCGTCGTCCTCGAGGACCCGATCGAGAAGGGGTACATCCAGGACATCTTCTTCGACTACGACAAGTCGGAGATCCGGCCGGACTCGCGCGAAAAGCTCGAGAAGGCCGCGGGCTGGATGAAGGGGCACCCGGAATCCGAGTTCCTGCTCGAGGGCCACTGCGACGAGCGCGGCACCCGCGAGTACAACCTCGCCCTCGGCGACCGCCGCGCGAACGCGACGAAGGACTACCTCGTCTCGCTCGGCGTCGACGCGGCGAAGCTCCAGACCATCTCCTACGGCAAGGAGCGGCCGTTCGTGGAAGGCCACGACGAGTCGGCCTGGTCGAAGAACCGCCGGACGCACTTCGTCCAGACGAAGAAGTAGGGAGTCTCCTTTTCCGGATTTTTCGGCGGCCCGGGTCCCTCGACCCGGGCCGCTTGTCTTTCCGGCGGGGGGTGGGTTAGGCTTGCGCTCCGCCAGCGGGTCGGGCCGGGTGGTTCGTCAGCCCCCGTGCCACTAGCGCCTCCGGCGATTCCAGAACTCTCGGAGAACCAATGATTTCCGCCACCGAAATCCGCCCGGGCATGATCATCATCCACAACGGCGAGCTGCATCGGGCACACAGCGTCCTGCACAAGACGCCCGGGAACCTCCGGGGATTCGTCCAGGCGAAGCTCCGGAACCTCAAGTCCGGCGCGATGAACGAGCACCGGTTCCGGTCCGAGGACAAGGTCGAGAAGGCCTCCCTCGACACGCACCAGATGCAGTACCTGTACTCGGACGGCGAGGGTCACCACTTCATGAACCAGGAGACCTTCGACCAGATCCGCCTGGACGACGAGGTCGTGGGCGAGTCGATGAAGTACCTCCTGCCCGAGACCGTCATCGAGGTGGACTTCTACGACGGGAACCCGGTGTCCGTGGAGCTCCCGACGACCGTGAACCTCAGGATCGTCGAGGTCGAGCCCGGGATGAAGGGCGCGACGGCGTCGGCCTCCTACAAGCCGGCGAAGCTCGAGACGGGACTCGTGGTCCAGGTGCCGCAGTTCGTCGAGGCGGGGACGGTCGTCAAGATCGATACGCGCGACAACTCGTATCTCGAGAGGGTCAGCTGACGCCTGCTCCTCGCGGCCGCCCTCGCCGGAGCGCTCGGCGCCGCCCGAGAGGTGCCGCGTCTGCCGCGCCCGCCGAGCCGCCCGTGCTGGTGGCCGTCGCGGGCCCCGAGGCGGCCGGGACCGTCGCCGGCAGCCGGGCGGAAGCCGCGGCCGAAAGGCCGGCGGCTTGTCCCGCGCGGGACCCCGAGAACGGCAGGTGCTACGCCTCGGCCGACGCCGCCGACCTCGCCTGGCTCAAGCGGCCCGTCGACCCCGCGGCCGTCCATGCCGAGGTCGAGGAGGACCCCGACGAGGTGGCCGACGACGCGGAGGCGGAGCCCGTCCCGCCCGCTGCCGCGAGGCTCTCGCCGGCGCAGTTCGCCTTCTGGAAGGACCTCGCGAAGACCGTCACGGGGCTCGTCGTCCGGAAGACGAACAACCGGCCGGCCTCGGTCCCCGAGGACGAGATCGCACGGCTTCTCGCGTCCGACTTCCCGATCCCGCTCGAGTCCTTCGACCGCGCGAAGTTCCGCGACACGTTCTTCGCCAAGCGCGGCCGCCGGAAGAAGCACCACGCGATCGACCTGCCCGCGCCGCGCGGCACGCCGGTCCTCGCGGTGACCGACGGCGTCATCGAGCGTCTGGGCCGCGACAAGCGGGGCGGCAAGGTCGTGTACCTGAGGGACTCGACCGGCCATTACACGTTCTTTTACGCGCACCTCGCGCGGCACGCGAAGGGCCTGAGGTCCGGGGACCACGTCGTGAAGGGGCAGCGCCTCGGCGACGTCGGGGCGACGGGCCACGTGATCGGCGGACCCCACCTGCACTTCGCGATCTTCCGGGACGACGACGAAGCGACGGGGGGGCGCGTGCTCGTCGTGAATCCCTACCTCGTCTTCAGCCCTCTCCTGACCGCCCGCTGACTCCGGCCGCCGCGGCTCGCGCGCGGCGCGGGGACCGCGTCTCGCCGGCGCGCCGGAGGATAATCGGCGCCCATGAGCCGGGACGCTTCTGCGGCCGCCGAGGGCGGCGTCCGGGATCGTTTTCTCTCCGAGTTCGCGCTCGCGCTCGTCGAGGGCGTCCAGCTCCAGGAGTTCCTGAACTGGTCCGTCTCGCAGATCGGACGGATTCTCGCGGTGGACCGCCTGACTCTCTTCCTCTTCGGGAGCGACGCGGGTCCCGCGTCGCTCGTCGCGCGCGCCGCGTGGGCCGCCGAAGGCGCGCCCACGCTCTCGACGCTCGTTCCCCCGGGCGTCGTCCCGAAGATCCCCCCTCTCTCCGCCGCTTCGAGCCCATCGTCGCGGCGGACGTCTTCGCCGAGCCCGAGCTCGCCGACCAGCACGACGCCTTCCGCCGCCACGGGATCGCGTCGATGCTGCTCGTCCCGATCGGGATCGACGGCGTCCTGCGCGGGTTCGTCGGCGCCGCGACGGTGGGCCGCCGGTACGAGTGGCCCGCCGAGGACGTCGCGTTTCTCGAGTCGGCGGTCCACCACCTCTCGGCGGCGCTCAAGCAGACGGAGCTCGTCGACGAGCTCGGCCGCGAGCGCGACCGGCTGTCGGTCCTGTTCGACCTCGCGTCGGCCGTCCAGCGCTCGACGACGGTGCGGGACGTCATCGACACGGCGCTCACGGGCCTCAGGGACACGCTCCTTTACCCGATCGCGGCGTTCTCTCTCCTCGCCCCGGAGGGTGACGCCGTCTCGGCGCTCGGCGGGTACGGCGGAACCGGCGGGGACGACTTCACCGGCCGCGAGCCCCTCACGCCCGAGAGCCCGACGTACGCGTTCCGGGTGCTCGAGAGCGGTCAGCCGATGATCCTCACGGACGTCCGCCTCGAGCCGGAGAGCCCGTCGCGGGAACGGTTCGTCCGGACGGGCGCGCGCTCCCTCGGGATCTTCCCGATGCGCTCGGCGGGCCAGACGATCGGCATCATGTCGGTCGCGACGCGCGACGAGGCGCGGCGCATCGAGTTCGACGACGTCGAGACGCTCCAGTCGCTCGCGGACTTCGTCGGCGTCGCCCTCGAGCAGCGCCGCACGGCGGAAGCGGTCGCCCAGTCCATGCGCGAGGCGCGCAGCCTCGCGGACGCCTCGCGCGCCCTCCTGACGCGCACGGCGGACCGCGACGTCCTCCTGACCCAGATCCTCGACGCGCTCGCGACTCACTTCGGCCACGAGGCGTGCAGCCTGCTTCTCGTCGAGGCGGACCGGAGCGCCCTCGTGCAGTACGGGCGCCGCGGCAACTGGTGGTCGCCGGGCGACGCGGTCTCCGTGATCGCGCTCGACGCCCCGGGGCTGATCCCCCTCGCGGCGCGGACGGGACGCGTCGTGAACGTTCCGGACGTGTCGCGGGACCCGGACTACGTCGTCGGCTGGCCGGAGGCGCGGTCCGAGATCGTCGTGCCGCTCGTGCTCGACGAGCACGTGATCGGCGTCTTCGACCTGCAGGCGGGGACGGTGGGCGCGTTCTCGGACGCGGACGCGCGGAACATCGCGGCGTTCGCGGAGCGCGCGGCGCTCGCCCTGCGTCTCGCGGAGCTCGTCGGGGCCTACGAGCAGCGCACGCGCGTCCTCGAGGCCGTCGCGCGCGCGACGCAGCTCCTGAACTTCCGCCTCCATGCTCCGGACGTCCTCACGTCCGTCGTCGAGGAGACGACGCGCGCGTTTCCGCCCGCGGACGGCGCCGTCGCGTGGGTCGCGGACCCCCCGGGCCGCCATCTCTCCGTCGCGGCGGTCTTCGGCGTCGGCGTGATGACGCTGCGCGCCAGCGGAACGGCTCCCGCGGCCGGTCGCGCGCCTGAGGAGCGCGGGCCGGGCCTTCCGCGAGAACCGGCCCGTCTTCACGGACGTGAACGGGCTCGACGAGCTCGCCGAGGGGGAGCCGGTGGAGACCCGGGCGCGCGCGCGCGCGGCCGTCGCGAACCCCGACGTGCGCGCCCTCATGGCCGTGCCGATCCGCGTCGGCGACCACCGCCTCGGGGTGCTCGAGGTCATGTCCTACCGGCCGGGCGCGTTCTCGCGCGAGGACGGCGCGACGCTGACCCTCCTGGCCGAGCAGTGCGCGATCGCGCTGCGCAACGCGCACCTCATCGAGGAGCTCCAGCGGAGCAACCGCCTCAAGGACGACTTCCTCGCGAACCTCTCGCACGAGGTCCGGACCCCGCTCACGGGGATCGTCGGATGGGCCGAGGTCCTCCTCGATTCCCACGGGGAGGACCCGGCCGTCCGCCGCGCCCTCGAGGCCATCCTCGGGCAGGCCGACACGCTCAGCCGGATGCTCGCGGACCTCATCGACCTGTCGCGGATCGACAACTTCGGGCTCGAGCTGAGGCGCGAGCGCGTGCGTCTCTCGGAGACGATCGCGGCCGCGCTCGACGCGGTCGCCCCGGGGGCGGCGAAGCGGGGCGTCGCGATCCGCTGCCACATCGAGCGCGACCTGCCCGCGCTGGAGGGCGACCCGGCGCGGCTGAAGCAGGTCGCGTGGAACCTGCTCGCGAACGGCGTGAAGTTCTCGCGCCCGGGCGGCGCCGTGGACGTGACCGTCCGCCGCGCCGAGGGCGGCGGTCTCGAGATCGTGGTCGCCGACGAGGGGCACGGGATCGACCCCGAGTTCCTCCCGCACGTCTTCGAGCGCTTCCGGCAGGAGGAGACGTCCTCCAGCCGGCGCTTCGGCGGCCTCGGCGTCGGCCTCTCGATCGCCCGCGCGATCGCGGAGGCGCACGGCGGAACGATCGCGGTCGAGAGCGAGGGCCGCGAGAAGGGGAGCCGGTTCCGGGTGACGTTCCCGCCCGAGCGCGTCGTGGCGCGCGCCGCGCGCGAGGCCTTGCGCGGGGGAGGGCGATGAGTCCCGATCCCCGGACGCTCGAGGAGCGGCTCCGGCAGGCCGAGGAGCGCATCGCCTCGCTCAACCGCATCGGGATCGCCCTCTCGGCCGAGCGCGACCTCGAGCGCCTCCTCGAGACCATCCTGACGGAGTCGCGGCGGTTCTCGGGCTCCGTCGCGGGCTCCCTCTACCTCGCCGAGGAGGCGCCCGGAGGCGGGCAGCGCCTGCGCTTCCGGCTCGCGCAGAACGACGCGGTGGCGTTCGCCTTCAGGGAGCGGACGGTCTCGGTGGACGAGCAGAGCCTCGCGGGCTGGGTCGCCGTGCACGCGGCGCCGGTCGTCCTCGCGGACGCGTACGGGATCCCCGGGGATGCCCCGTTCCGGCACAACCCGGCGTTCGACGAGGCCACGGGGTTCCGGACGCGCGCGATGCTCGTCGTGCCGATGAAGGATCACCGCGGTGACCTCGTGGGCGTCCTCCAGCTCATGAACCGCGTCGGACCCGCGGGACCGGAGCCCTACCCGGAGGATCTCGTCCCGCTCGTCCTCTCGATCGCGACGCAGGCCGCCGTGTGCCTCAAGGCGAACCAGCTCACGGCGTCCATCCGCCGCCTCTTCGAGGACTTCGCGCAGGCCGCGATCGTCGCGGTCGAGCAGCGCGACCCGACGACGGCCGGCCACAGCAACCGCGTCGCGACGCTCACGACCGGCCTCGCGGGTCTCGTGGACCGCGCCGCGGACGGCCCGTACGCCTCCGTCTCGTTCTCGCGCGAGGAGATGCGCGAGATCTTCACGGCGGCCCTTCTCCACGACTTCGGGAAGATCTCGATCCCCGAGCGCGTCCTCGTGAAGGCGAAGAAGATCGAGTCCGAAGGCCTGCGCCGCATCCGCGACCGGTTCGACTACGTCCTCGCCGCGGCCGAGTCCGAGGATGCGCGCGCCCTCCTCGAGCGCCTCGCGCGCGCGGGCCGGCCCGTCACCGGGGACGACCTCCGCGCCCTCGCGGGCGCGGCCGAAGCGCGGAGCCGCGAGCTCGAGGACGCCTTCGAGGAGGTCGTCGCCGCGAACGAGCCCACGATCCTCCCGAGGGACGCGCGCGGCTCGCTGGAGCGCCTTCTCGCGAGGACGTATCGCGACCGCCGCGGCAACGGGACGACCCTTCTCCTTCCGGATGAGTTCCGCTTCCTCTCGATCGCCCAGGGGAGCCTCTCGGCCGAGGAACGGCTCGACGTCGAGAGCCACGTGACCCACACGTGGCGCTTCCTCTCGACGATTCCGTGGACGCCCGATCTCGCGCGCGTGCCCGAGATCGCCTACGCCCACCACGAGAAGCTCGACGGCTCCGGCTACCCGCGCCGGGTCGGGCCGGCCGACATCCCGCCGGCGGCCCGCGCGCTCACGGTGTGCGACATCTACGACGCGCTCACGGCGTCTGACCGGCCGTACAAGAAGGCGATGCCGCGCGAGCGGGCGCTCGAGGTCCTCGAGGCCGAGGCGGCGCTGGAGAAGCTCGACCGGTGGATGGTCCGGACGTTCATCGAGGGGCGCGTCTGGCAGGCTCTCGCGTCATGAGCGTCCGGATGTGCGCCGCGGCGCTCGCGGCGTCGGTGCTGCTTGGCGCGCCCGCGGCGGCGGCGCCCGCGAGGTGGCATTTCACCTTCGGGAAGGCGTGGGAGATCTCGATTCTCTTCGAAAGGGAAGAGGGGCGAGGCGACACGACGCAGCTGCTCCTTCGGGCGGCGCCCGGGCGATTCGTTTTCGTGTCTTCGCAGGATCTCTCCGGGCGCGACTCGACGGAGTCGATCCGGCGCCTCCCGGACGGCGAGACGTTCACCCGCCGCCTCGTGCTCTCTTCCTTCGAAGAAATCCCCGCGTGCTCTTCGGTCCGTGCCCGCGACGCCTGCGTCGTCTTCACGGGCGAAAACGGGTCGTTCGGCTCCCCGATCTCGGCGTTCGCAGGCTCCACGGCCCCACCCCTGCGCGAGAGGGCGGCCGCGCTCGTGTCGCCCGGCATGCGCGACGCGCTCTTCGGCCTCGCGCCGCTCCTTCCGACGGTCGCGGAGTTCGGCTCGTACCGCCGGGACTTCCTCGCCCTCGTCTGGCCGGACCGGTTCTCGGCGCCGCAGAAGCTCGAGCGCGGCGTGAGGAAGCCGGGCTGCGACTTCGACGCCGATTTCGGCTTCCCGTGCTCGCCGGAGGAGAGGGTGCGCGAGGGCAAGCGCTTCGGGGCGGGGCCGGCGCCGAGATAGACCGCGTTCGCGCCGAGGTACGGGGCGCCGCGCAGGCGTAATCTCCGCCCGTGACGGACGGCCCGCCCGCGCCCCGCAGGTACGTGCTCCGGCGCGCCGTGGCGAAGAGCTACCGCGTGGACTACGCGCGCGAGCTGAACGAGGAGCAGAAGGCGGTCGTGTTCGCGCCGGACGGGCCGACGCTCGTCGTCGCGGGAGCGGGCTCCGGCAAGACGCGCACGCTCGTCTACCGCGTCTCGCGCCTCATCGAGGACGGCGCCGACCCCGCCTCGCTCCTCCTCCTGACGTTCACGAACCGCGCCGCGCGCGAGATGAAGCGGCGCGTCGAATCGCTCATCGGCGCGGACCTCGTCCGGGCGACCGCCGGGACGTTCCACTCCGTCGGCGCCCGCCTCCTGCGCCCGCACGCCGAGCTCCTCGGCTACCGTCCGAACTTCACGATCCTCGACGCGGAGGACACGAAGGACCTCCTCGAGTCCGCGACGTCGGACATCGGCGTGCCCGTGACGGAGCGCCGGTTCCCGAAGGGCGATCTCCTGCGCGCCATCGTCTCCCTGTGCGTCAACACCGGGCGCAGGCTCGACGACGTGATCGCCGAGGAGCATCCGCATTTCCTCCCGCAGCTCGACGCGATCCGGACGGTCGTCCACCGCTACCTCGAGCGCAAGGTCCTCTCGAACGGGATGGACTACGACGACCTCCTCCTGAACTGGAAGCGGCTCATGCTCGAGCGCCCCGAGGTCCGCCGCTCGTTCGGCGTGCGCTTCCGTCACGTCCTCGTGGACGAATACCAGGACGTGAACCGGCTGCAGGCCGACCTCGTGGACATGGTCGTGCAGGACGTCGAGAAGCCGAACGTCATGGTGGTCGGCGACGACGCGCAGTCCATCTACTCGTTCCGCGGCGCGGACTTCGAGGCGCTCCTCGGGTTCCCGGACCGGCACGCGGGCACGGCCGTCTTCCCGCTCGAGACGAACTACCGTTCCACTCCCGAGATCCTCCGCCTCGCGGACGCGTCGATCGCGCAGAACGCGCGGCGCTTCGAGAAGACGCTCCGGCCCGTGCGGCCGTCCGGCGTGCCCGTCGCGGTCGTCGGCGCCTCGGACGTCTCCCAGCAGGCCGAGTTCGTCGCGCAGCGCGTCCTCGAGCTGAGGGACGAAGGGACGCCGCTGAACGAGATCGCCGTCCTCTACCGTGCGCACCACCAGGCCCTCGAGCTGCAGATCGAGCTCACGCGCCGCGGCATTCCGTACGAGATCCGGTCCGGCCTGCGCTTCTTCGAGCAGCAGCACGTGAAGGACGTCCTCGCGTACCTGCGCCTTCTCGTGAACCCGAAGGAGGAGACGTCCTTCAAGCGGCTCCTGAAGCTCCTCCCGAAGGTCGGCGAGCGCACGGCCGCGACGCTCTGGACGGCCGTCGGCGACCTGCCCGATCCCGTCGCGGCGTTCTGCCGGACGGACTTCCGGAAGGCGCCCGCGGGCGCCCAGGGCGGCCTGAGGAAGCTCGCGGCGACGCTGGAGGCCCTGCGCCGCCCGTCCCTCCTCTCCGCGCCGGCGGAGGCGATCCGGTACGTCGTGGACGACGGCGGGTACGCGGACGTCGCGAAGTCGAAGTTCGACAACCACCAGGCGCGCCTCGACGACCTCGAGGCGCTCGCGCAGTTCGCGCTCCCGTACGACGGTGTCGAGAGCTTCCTCGCAGGAGGTCACGCTCTTCGGCGAGCCGACGGGCGAGACGACGATCGCGGGGGAGAAGGACGACGAGCGCCTCGTCCTCTCGTCCGTCCACCAGGCGAAGGGTCTCGAGTGGCGGGCCGTCTTCGTGATCGGGCTCATCGAGGACCGCTTCCCGAACGTCCGGGCGGCCCGCACGTCCGCCGGGCTCGAGGAGGAGCGCCGCCTCTTCTACGTCGCGGCGACGCGCGCCAAGGACGAGCTCTTCCTCGTTCACCCGCTCGCGGCCTTCGACCGGTACGGCATCGTCGTCGTGACGGAGCCGAGCCGGTTCCTGCGCGAGCTCGCGGACGACCTCTACGAGCGCTGGGTCCTCGAGCCCGGCCCCGCGCTCCCGATGGTGCCGGGCGCGCCGCCCGCCCCGCGCCTCGCCGGGGCGGACGACCCGACGCTGGAGACGGACGAGGACGAGCCCGTCAACTGACCCGTCCCCGCCCGCCGGCGTCTACTGGATCTTCCGGCTGTTGTTCGTCTCGCTCGCCTCGGTGACGGCGTTGTCGGCGTCCACGACGACCTCGATCCCCGTGTCGTCGATGGCGACGGCGCAGTAGGTGCACACCCTGTTCGGCCCGATCTGCTCGACGCAGACGTTGGAGTTGGCCCGGTGGAAGGTGAAGGTGGCGCTCGCCGTTCGCGGCGAGGTTCGGAACACTGTTACGCGCCAGCTGCGTCCCGTCCTTCTTCCTGAGGACGACGGCGAACGGCGTCGTGACCGGCGTCGCCCGAGATGTTCCTCACGCCGAACTGCAGGTCGGGCTGCGTGAACGTTCGGCTGACCCGTGAACGCGCCGTTGCAGTCGTTCGGGTTCGGGACGCACGTGCCGAACGCGCTCGGTTGCACGTCCGGAAGTTGACGAAGTCCGTCGGGACGAGGTCGGGCAGGAGCGGTCGGCGACGCCGCGACGCCGCCCGGGATGCGCGCGATCGGGGGAGGCGTGCCGCGCGTGGGTGCGGGGCCGGCGTCGGCGTCGGGGCGCAGGAGGCGACGATCGTCAGCGGGATGATCTCGTGCCCGGTGAGCCAGTTCACCTGCACGTTCCCGTTCCCGAGGGCGGCGCCCGTGCCCACGACGATCTGGACCGTCACGAAGCCCGTCTGCGCCGCCTGGCCGAAGAACGTGCCGCCGGACGGGCTGTTGTGCGTGCCGTGGTTCACGATCGAGGCGCTCAGCCCGGCGATGCCCTCCGTGATCCCGGTCGCGAGGTCGGCGCCGAAGCCGTCGAGCTCCACCTTGAACGTCGCCCCCGCGGGACGGTGATCCGGTGGTGCTGCGACATGAAGTTGCCCGTAGGCGATCTCGGGGTTCGTCGCGAGCGACCCGCACAGGGCCGGCCCCGAGATGTGATTCACGAACATCGTGTCGATCGTGGCCTCCGCGCCGCGCGCGAGAAGGAGGGCCGCGGCGACGGCGAGGAGCCTCGCCGCTCCACGCCGGGTCGTCGAAATCGTGGTCGTCATGGCGTTCCTCCCGTTCTCCCGCCGGCGCGGTCAGTTCCCGAGGCAGATCGCGAGGCGGTCGTTGATGGACTTGAGCTCGGCCTCGAGCTCCTTCTTCCGCGCGGCGAAGCTCGAGCAGCACTTCTGCTGGGCGGTCTTCGCGCGGGACTTCGCCTTCGCCGCGTTGATCGCGCAGAACTTCTGCTGCTGCTTGACGACGTCGGCGACGCACGCGTCCAGCGTCTTGCTCCCGCAGAACGGCCCGAGCTGGGCGTTCGTCAGCGCGTTGAAGTTCGCGAGCGGGCTCCCGGCCGGCGGGTGGTCCGGGTCGAGGCAGGCCTTCGCCTCGGCCTGGGCGGCCTTGACCGCGTCGTTGTACTCGCGGGCGCACGGGTCCTCGAACTTCAGCTCGGGGAGGCCGCGAAGGGCGTCCACGACGGCGGCGTCCGAGGCCTTGCGGAGGGCGGCCTTGGCGTCCGCCGGGTTGATCGTCGTCGGCGGCGCGGCCGACGCCGGGACGCCGATGACGAGGGCCGAGAGGCCGGCGAGGACCAGGTTGCGGGCGCTGGATTTCATGGGGTTCTCCTTTCGTCTCAACCAGAACACGCAAAACCGGGCCGCGGTGGCTCACGCGGTGCTGGTGAGCCCGTCCGGCCGCTTTCTGCGTTGATGGAGTTGAGAAAGGAGAACGTCATGCGTCACTGGAACCCCCTCCTCACGGGCGCCGCCGCGGCGGCGTTCCTCCTCGTTGCCGGTCCGGCCGCCGCGGGGGCACCGGAGGGCCTCGTCTGCAAGCAGTCCGGGAAGCTGAGCGTTCCTTCGGCCCTCCTGGGCGGCAGCAATCTCAAGGTGAAGAACGGACTTCACCTGATCGGCACGTGGAAGTACACGGAGGGGAACCTGGAGGTCCTCTTCGACGTCGAGGGAGGCGCCGTGAAGAGCATCGTCGTCAAGCTCGACGGCAAGACGCTCAAGGAGGACAACGGGCCGCGCTCGAAGGAGGGAATGGAGTGCGGCCGTTTCCTGAAGCTCGCGGGAGGTTCCCCGTCGGTCATGGAGTTCCTGCACGGTCTCCTCGAGTCCACGGCCGAAGCCGGCAGCTGCGCGAAGGACACGCACTTCGTCCTCGTCCACGTGAAGGGCAGGCGCTACGAGCTGCAAGGCCACGGTTCGGGCGGCGGGACGCATTACTGCGGCACGTACTACTTCTGACCCGGAGGGGCGAGGCGGGGCGGCCTTGCCGCCCCGCCTCTACAATCGCGGGGTGAGCGGGGCCCGCACCGTGCGCTTCGACGGCCGCGTCCTCTTCCTGACGGAGGACGCGGCCCTCGTGCGCCGCCAGCTCGCCGGCGAGGACCTCGCCTGGGACGCGAACGACGCCTCTCATGCCCTCCGCCACGAGATCTCGACGGACGAGATCACGCCGGGCTGGGTCTGCTTCCACCACGACGGCGCCCTCGGGCGGTTCGCGTACCTCGGGGTCACGTGCGCCGACGGAGGCGCGCGGGCCACGCCGTTCGGCGAGGGCGCGGTCCGCGCCGGAGGCTTCGCCGTCTCCGTCGCCGGGCGGCGCCGCGGCAAGGGCTCCTCGCGCGAGCAGGCGCCGTACGCCGAGCGCGCGGCCGGGATCCGCCTCCTCGTCGCCGAGAGCTTCGAGCGCATTTACCGGCAGAACGCGATCAACCTCGGGATGCTCGTCACGACGGACTTCTCCGTCCTCGAGAGGGTGCGCCGCGGCGAGGAGATTCCGCTCTCGTTCTTCACGGACGGCGAGGACGCGGTGACGCGGGGCATCGTCGAGTCCGGCGGTCTCCTGCCGTACACGCGCCGGCGCCTCGCGGGCGACGCCTCGCCGCCCGGCCTCGGGTCGCCCCCCGGTCCGATGACGCTCGCCGAGAAGATCCTCGCGCGCCACGCCGTGAGGGACGCCGCGGCCGGCGCGTGCGGCGTCGCCGCCGTCTCGCCCGGCGAGGCCGGATTCGTGCGGGCCGACTGGCGGTTCTCGCACGAGTACGTCACGCCGATGGCGGCGAACGCCTTCGAGGAGGAGCTCGGCGCGGCGGCGCGCGTCGCGGATCCCGGGAGCGTCCTTCTCTTCCGCGACCACCTCGCCCTCCTCGGCGAGGTCATGCCGGAGGAGCGGAAGCGGCGCGGCCTCCTCGCCCTGGCCGAGGGCCTCGCCGCGCGGCAGGAGGCGTTCGCCCGCGCGCAGGGGATCCGGCTCCACGGCGCGGGCGACGGGATCTGCCATGCCCTCGTGCTCGAGCGCTACGCGCGCCCCGGGCAGCTCGTCGTCGGCTCCGACTCCCACACGACGCACGCGGGAGCCCTCGGCGCGCTCGCGTTCGGGATCGGGACGACCGAGGTCGCGTGCGCGTGGCTCTCGCGGGACGTGCGCGTGAAGGTGCCCGCGACGATCCGCGTCGTGCTGACGGGGACGCGGCCCGCGGGCGTCGCCGCCAAGGACGTCATGCTCGCGCTCCTCGCGCACCCCGCCGTCCGGAGCGGCGGGGCGATCGGGAAGGTGCTCGAGTACTCGGGGGAGGCCGTCGACGCGATGTCCGTCGACGAGCGCGCGACGCTCACGAACATGGCGGCCGAGGCCGGCGCCTTCGCCGGGATCGTCGCGCCCGACGAGACGACCGCGCGGTTCCTCGCCGAGCGGCGCGGCCTCCCGCTCGAGGAGGCGCGGCGCGCCTGCGCGGGCCTCGCCTCGGATCCTCACGCGGCCTTCGACTCCGTCCTCACGCTCGACGTCTCGGCCCTCGGCCCTCTCGTCGCGCTCCCGGGGGACCCCGGGAACGGCGTGCGGATCGCCGATCTCGCCGTGCCGGTTCCGATCCAGATCGCGTACGGAGGGTCGTGCACGGCGGGCAAGCGCGAGGACATGGAGATGCTCGCGGCCGTCCTCGGGGAGGGTCTCGCGCGGGGGCGCCGCGTCGCGCCCGGCGTGCGGTTCTACGTCCAGTTCGGCAGCCGCGACGTCCGCGAGTGGTGCCGGGAGAAGGGCTTCCTCGACCTCTTCGCGCGTGCCGGGGCGATCACGGTCGAGCCGGGCTGCGGCGCCTGCATCGCCGCCGGCCCGGGCGTCTCGACGCGGGCGGACGAGGTGACGGTCAGCGCCATCAACCGCAACTTCCCGGGCCGGAGCGGGCCGGGCTCCGTCTACCTCGCGAGCCCGTACGTCGTCGCGGCGTCCGCGCTCGCGGGTAGGATCGTCGCGTGGACTCCCGGCGCCTGACCCGGACCGCCGCCCTGGCGGCCCTGCTCCTCGGTCTCGGCGGCTGCCGCTGGGGCTGGAACCTGTGGGCGCGGGGCGACCTCGCGCGGGACGTGAAGTCCCTCCTGGCCCGGGAGGGGATCCTCGTGAAGGACGTGAAGTGCCGGATGTTCGGGACGCTCAACTCGGGCGCGTGCGTCCTGCCCCTCACGGCCGAGCAGACGAAGACGCTCGTCGGGGCCCTGAGGCTGCGGGTCCTCGTCCCGACCGAACCGATGCGCGAGTTCAAGGGCGGCTGCTCGGACACGCCGCCCTTCGACACGGGCTTCGTCCTGATGTTCCGGTCTTCGGCCGTGCGGCCCGCGGAGCTGAAGCTGCGCGACGGACGCTCGTTCGACTACATCTACCTCTTTCACCATCCCACGTCGGCGACGGCCTGCATCCAGGTCCTCTACACCCCCGAGGGCGTCAAGCTTCCCGAGCACTCGATGGTGCGCTGACGGGGACCTTTCGGCCGCCCGCGGAACCTTCGGGCCGCCGCGGCGTATCCAGTCCTAGACGTCGGGCTCCGCCCGGGAGGCATCGGATGGCCAAACTGCTGAAAATCCTTCTCGGACTGGTTCTTCTCGCCGGGGCGGCGACCGGCGTCTACGCCTACAGCCGGGCCGGGAAGAAGGCCGACGGCGGCATGAAGCTCGTGGACGCGAAGGTCGACTCGATCACGGAGAAGGCGGTCGCGGTGGGCCAGATCCAGCCGCGCCAGAAGTTCTCGGTGAAGTCCAAGATCTCGGGCATCGTCCGTTTCTGCCGGATCGAGGTCGGGGACCGGGTGAAGGCCGGCGACCCGCTGTTCGAGATCGGTCCCGACCCGACGCCCCTCGAGCTGACCGAGGTGGACCGCGCGGTCGAGTCGGCCCGGGCGACCTTCCAGCGGGCCCAGCTCGAGTTCGACCGGTCGCAGGAGATGTTCCGGCAGGGGATCACCGCGAAGTCGGACGTCGACCAGAAGCGGGAGAGCTTCGAGCTCGCGAAGGTCGCCCTCAACAAGGCCGAGCAGGACCGGGACCTGACGCGCAAGGGCCGGCTCGCCAAGACGGACACGACGGGCCTCGAGTCGATCATCCGGGCGCCGGCGGCCGGGACGATCCTGACCCGCCTCGTGAACCCGGGCGACCCGGTCGTCCCGCTCACGTCCTACCAGCCGGGAACGGAGCTCGCGACGATCGCCGACATGAGCGACCTCATCTTCAAGGGCACGGTGGACGAGATCGACGTCGGCAAGCTCCACGTCGACCTTCCGGCGCGCATCAAGGTCGGGGCGCTGCCGACCGACGTCGTGACGGGCAAGGTCTCGCGGATCGCCCCCCAGGCCCAGCAGAAGGACGGGGCGACGCTCTTCGACGTCGAGATCGAGCTCGACCGGAACCCGAAGATCACCCTCCGCGCGGGCTACTCGGCGAACGCGGACCTCATCATCCGCGAGAAGAAGGACGTCCTCACGATCCCCGAGCGCCTCGTCCTCTGGGAGGACGGCGGCAAGAAGAGCTTCGTCGAGATTCCGGACGAGAAGGCCAAGGGCAGCAAGCTCGAGCCGAAGAAGATCGAGGTCAAGCTCGGCATCTCGGACGGGATGAACGTCGAGGTCGTGAGCGGCCTCAAGAAGGGCGACAAGGTCGTCCAGAGGCCGCCGAAGGAAATCTCCTAGGAAACGCGAGCCGTGACGACGCTCAAGGACGCCTTCCTCCAGCTCTTCCGCGACGTGCGCAGCCAGAAGCTCCGGACGTTCCTGACGGTCTTCGGGATCGTCTGGGGGACCGTCGCGGTCACGCTGCTCCTCGCGTTCGGCACGGGGCTCAAGAAGCAGATGATCAAGACCACCGCCGGACTCGGAGACCGCATCTGCATCGCGTGGCCCGGCCTCACGTCGATCCCGTACCAGGGCCTCGGCAAGGGCCGGCGGATCCGGCTCACCGACGAGGACGTCGAGGCGGTGCGGCCGCGAGGCCGAGGGTCTCGCGGCAGTCTCGAGCGAGTACTCGACCTCCATGAAGCTCCACCTCGACACGAAGACGTGGCCCGTCGACGTCTCGGGCGTCTCGCCCGAGTTCGGCCGGATGCGCAACCTGATCCCGGACGCCGGCGGGCGCTTCATCGACCCGGTCGACATGGCCGAGCAGCGCCGCGTCGTCTTCCTCGGCGACAAGCTCGCCGCGAACGTCTTCGGCAAGGCGGACGACGCGGTCGGGAAGACCGTCATGCTCGGCAGCTCGCCGTTCCTCGTGATCGGCGTCCTGAAGACGAAGACGCAGGATTCGAGCTACAGCGGCCGCGACAACGACAAGGCCTCGATCCCCGGGACGACGTACCGCGCCCTCACCGGCGAGAAGTACGTCGACAACCTCATCTACCAGGCCTCGTCGACGTTCGACACCCAGCCCCTGACGAAGCGCATCCTGGAGATTCTCGGGAAGCGGCAGAAGTTCGACCCGACGGACAAGGAAGCCCTGTCCGTGTGGGACACGACGGGGCAGTTCAAGTTCTTCGACACGTTCATGCTCGCGTTCACGGGGTTCCTCGGCGTCGTCGGCTCGCTCACGCTCGTCGTCGGCGGGATCGGCGTCTCGAACATCATGAACGTCGTCGTCGAGGAGCGCACGAAGGAGATCGGGATCAAGATGGCGCTCGGCGCCAGGCAGCGCCGCATCCTCGGGCAGTTCCTCCTCGAGACGCTGCTCGTGACCGGCATCGGCGGCGCGATCGGGTTCGCGGTGTCGCTCGGCATCTGCGCCGTCTTCCCGCGCTTCGGCCTCACGGAGTACGTCGGCGTCCCCGAGGTGTCGCCGTTCGTCGCGGCCGTCACGATCGGCATCCTCGGGCTCATCGGGCTTCTCGCCGGGTGGTTCCCGGCGCGCGAGGCGTCGCGGCTGGACCCGGTCGTGGCGATGAAGCTGTGATGCGCACCCCCGCCGTCGTCCTGACCCTCTTCGTCCAGTCCTCGCGCCTCGCGAAGAAGCGCGCGGCGCTCACGATCGCCGCGATCGCGTGGGGGACCGTCGCGATCCTGCTCCTCCTCTCGTTCGGCGAGGGCCTCAAGCGGCAGATGGACGTCAATCGCCGCTCCACGGGCGAGAACCTCGCCGTCATGTGGCCGAACGAGACGTCGAAGCCGTGGAAGGGGATGAACCCGGGGCGGCCGATCCGCCTCACGACCGACGACGTCGCGTTCGTGAGGGAGCGGATGCCGGAGCTGACCGCCGTCATCGGCGAGGTCGTGTCCTGGCGCACGGCGCTCACGTACGGCCGCAAGACCGTCAACGGCCGTGTCCTCGGGACCAACGTCGTCTACGGCGAGGCGCGCAAGCATTACCCGATGCCGGGGGGCCGGTGGCTCACGCCGGCCGACGAGGCCGAGAAGCGCCGCGTCATCTTCCTCGGCGACGAGCTGGCGAAGGACATCTTCGGCGAGGAGGACCCCGTCGGGAAGACGCTCCTCGTGAACAACTCGCCGTTCACGGTCATCGGCGTCATGCAGCACAAGACGCAGATGGGCGTCTACGGCGGACCGGACCAGGACCACGCCGTGATCCCGTTCACGACGTTCAAGGCGCTCTTCGGCCGCGACCGGCTCAACGTCCTCGTCATCCAGTCGCGGACGCCCGAGGAGATGGCGCCCGCGCTGCGCCGCCTGAACGAGATCCTCGGCGCGAAGTACGGCTACGACCCGACGGACGAGCGCGCGCTCTCGACGTGGAACATCGTGAAGACGTCGAAGCAGGGCCAGAACATGATCGTCGGGATCCAGATGTTCCTCGGCCTGATCGGCGCCCTGACCCTCCTGATCGGCGGCGTCGGCGTCGCGAACATCATGTACGCCGTCGTCAAGGAGAGGACGCGCGAGATCGGCGTGAAGATGGCGCTCGGCGCGAAGGCCCGCTGGATCACGTGGCCGTTCGTTCTCGAGGGCCTCCTCTACACGCTCGTCGGCGGGGTCGCCGGGATGACGATCGCGACGCTCATCGTGACCGGCCTCGGGCTCATCCCGGACGGCTCGAATCGCGTCCTCGCGTTCCTCGGGCGCCCGACGCTCTCGCCCGTCATCGCCGCGACGACCGCCGGCATCCTCGGCGCGATCGGCCTCATGGCGGGCTACTTCCCGGCCCGGCGCGCCGCCGCCATCGACCCCGCCTCGACGCTTCGTTACGAGTAGGACGAGAGAGAAGGACCAAGGAGACCGCATGCCCCGCGACGCGAGGACCGCCACCCCGCCCACCGACGACATCGTCGTGATGGACGACATCCGCAAGGTCTACGACACGGGAAAGGTGAAGGTGGAGGCCCTCAAGGGCGTCACGTTCACGATCCGGAAGGGCGAGTTCGTCGCCATCGTCGGGCCGTCCGGCTCCGGCAAGTCGACGCTCATGAACCTCCTCGGCTGTCTCGACACGCCGACGAGCGGCACGTACCGCCTCGCGGGCGAGATGGTGGCGGGCCTCTCGCGCGACGCGCTGGCCGACGTGCGGAACCGGCGGGTCGGGTTCGTCTTCCAGGCCTTCAACCTGCTGCCCCAGATCTCGGCGCTCGAGAACGTCGAGATGCCGCTCCTCTTCGGCGGCGTGCCGCCGAAGGAGCGCCGCGCCCGGGCGGCCGAGCTCCTCGGGAAGGTCGGGCTCGCGGACCGGCTCGACCACAGGCCGACGGAGCTGTCCGGCGGACAGATGCAGCGCGTCGCGGTCGCGCGGGCCCTCGCGATGCGGCCGGACATGCTCCTCGCCGACGAGCCGACGGGGAACCTCGACTCGACCTCCGGGAGCGACATCATGGGTCTCTTCGCGGAGCTCTGGGAAGCCGGCGGCACGCTCGTCGTGATCACGCACGACATGACGCTCGCGCGGCGCGCGAGCCGCGTCATCGAGGTCCACGACGGGCGGATCCTCAAGGACTCGGCGGCCGAGGCGGCGTGACCGGTCCGTGAGGAGCGGAGCCGCCTACTTCTTGGGAGGCTTTCCGGCCCGCTTGCAGGTTTCCTCGTCCCCGGTCATCCACTTGCCGTCCGCGCCCTGCATCTCGCCCTTGTGCTTCAGCTCCGAGGCGCTCACCTTCGTGAACGTGTCGCGCGCCCCCATCTTCTGGCCGCCCATCGTGGCGCTCCCCTCGAAGACGAGATCGGCCCCCTTCCAGCCGGGCGAGGTCTGCGTGCAGGAGCCGCCGAACACGTCGAAGCAGGCGGAGTCGAACGCCTTCTGTGAGGCGTCCCAGCCGACGACCTGAAGGACGTGGTACGGCATCGGATTCGCGGCCGTCTTCGTCTCGTCGTAGTGGAGGACGAGCCGGAACCCGCCGAGCGCCATCTGGCCGTGGGCGACGCCCTCGGTCGCGTGTTCGGGGCCCATCGGCGTCGCGAACGTCTTCCCGGAGCAGTGCCAGGTCCCGTCGAGGTACGCGAGCTGGGACATCTCGGGGGCCGGCTTCGGCGGGGCCATCGGCTTGTCTTCGGCGAGGAGAGCGGTGGACGTGAGAAACGCGGCGAGGGCGAACAGGCGGCACACGGTTTTCATGGGATCCCCTCCTTTTCGGGGAATCCTATATCGCGCTGCGACGTAATCTCAAAACCGGGAAATCCGCGACGGGCGCGGGCGCCCCGGCTGCCTTACTTCCCGACCTCGAGCGTCTTGACGATGTTCTCGAGTCCGTTCTCGACGGCATCCTCGATCGTGGAGCCCTTCGATTTGTGGCGGATCTCGAAGATCGTCTTGCCCGACTTGTCCTTGGCGACGAGCTCCATCCCCACGCCGGGATTCGCCGCCCAGCCCCCCCAGAAGCGGGCGCCGCCGCTCGGCTCCCAGGCATTGAAGACGTTCCCCTCGATCCGCAGGTCGCCGCCGTCCTTCACGACCTCCCAGCCGAGCTTCTTGGACCTCTTGATCCACTGCTCGAGGTACTCGGGGCCCGACTCGGCCGCGAGCTTGGCGCGTGAGTGCTTGTTCGTGGTGCCCCATGTCTTCAGCGAGACGGTCTTGAACGACTTGAGGTTGACCCCTTCGGGGAAGTAGACCCAGTCGGCCTCCTTCCCCTGCGTCAGCTTGTCGTAGTCCTTCAGGTACTCCTGGGGCTCGTCCTTCTCCTTCGCATCGTCCGACTCGGAGAACTTCTTGGAGCTGGCCGCGGCGGGGAGGCTGACGGCGAGCGCGAAGAGAGAGGCGAGCGACAGCAGGGCGTAGCGGCGGGTCATCTTGGGCATGGTCGGACCTCCTCCTCAGAGTGGTTTTGTTTCGCTGGACAGGGGATTGTAGAAGAGAGAGGAGAAAGAGGAAGAGGGAGAGGAAGAATTTTCCTGGAAGGGTGAGTGGGGGTGGCGCGAACCCCGCCGTCTCCGCGGCCACGCGGGCGATGCGCCATTCGCCTCATTCACCTTCTGAGAAGAATTTGCAGACCGCTTCCTTTGCCGATCCGTTTCCAGCATTGACCGGGTCTTCTCCGACTTGCTAAGATCTTCTCCGGAGGCGCGCACTCACATCCGACCCGATTCCATTCCTCTCACTCTCCCCGAGGCCGGGCTCGGCGCGCTCTTCGGTGTCCACGACGAAAACCTGAGGCTTCTCGAGGACGCCTTCGGCGTCGAGATCGCCGCGCGCGGGCGCGAGGTCTCCGTCTCCGGCGACCCCGAGGGCACGGCCCACGCGGCCCGCCTCCTCTCGGACTTCGCGAAGCTCATCGAGCGCGGCTACACGCCGAAGAAGCCCGATCTCGAGGCCGCGATCCGGATCCTGCGCGAGGAGCCGACGACGTCGCTCGTCGACTTCTTCGAGAACCGGTCGGTCGGGCCGGCTCTCCGCCAGGTCGTCTCGCCGCGCAACGTGCGCCAGCAGGAGTACCTGCAGGCCGTCCTCGAGCACGACATCGTGTTCGCGATCGGGCCGGCGGGCACGGGCAAGACGTACCTCGCGGTGGCGATGGCGGCGGCGGCCCTCCTCGAGAAGAAGGTCAAGCGGATCGTCCTCTGCCGTCCCGCGGTCGAGGCGGGTGAGAAGCTCGGATTCCTGCCCGGCGACCTCGCCGAGAAGGTGAACCCGTACCTGAGGCCGCTGCACGACGCGCTCTACGACATCCTCGGCTACGACAAGGTCGGGCGGATGCTCGAGCGCAACATCATCGAGGTGGCGCCCCTCGCCTTCATGCGCGGCCGCACGCTGAACGACGCGTTCGTGATCCTCGACGAGGCCCAGAACACGACGTCCGAGCAGATGAAGATGTTCCTGACGCGCATGGGATTCGGCAGCAGGGCCGTCGTGACGGGCGACGTGACGCAGATCGACCTCCCGCAGGGGAAGATCTCCGGCCTGAAGGAAGCCGACCGCGTGCTGAACGGCGTCGAGGGCGTCAAGTTCGTCCGCTTCGACCAGCGCGACGTCGTCCGCCACCGCATCGTCCAGTCCGTCGTGACCGCCTACGAGGCGTTCGAGAAGCAGAAGGCCGACGCCGCGGAAGCCGCCGCCGCGAACGGCAACGGCAACGGCCACTCGAACGGCAACGGCAACGGTCATCGCGAGTAGCGCTTCGGTTTCAGCCAGGGCGCATAAGATTTCCTGGAAGGTGAAGAGAAGAACGACGCGGACGCGGACGGGCGGAGCCATCGGCGCCGTCGATGTCCTTTGCACCGTTGCCGGTGCGCCGCCGGCCGCGCGCGTGCGCGCCTGGACCCACGGCCTCCTTTCGAAGGCGGGCGCGAAGCGCGCGGCTCTTTCGATCCTCCTCTGCGGCGATCGCGCGGATGCGGACGCTCAACCGCACGTGGCGCCGCATGGATCGCCCCACGGACGTTCTGTCTTTTCTTCCATTCACAGAATCTTCTTCTTCTCTTTCTTTTTCGTCTTCCCTCCTCGGCGACCTCGTGATCGACGTGCCGTACGCGGCCCGGCAGGCGCGGCGGAGGGGGCATCCCGTCGCCCGGGAGATCCAGATCCTCCTCGCCCACGGCCTCCTCCACCTCCTCGGATACGATCACGAGACGGACGACGGCACGATGTTCCGCCTGCAGCGACGTCTCATCCTCGCGACCTTCGGCGACGGGCCGGACGGCGTGCCGTGACGGGCTTCGCGCTCACCGCGGGCGCGGGCTTCGTCGTGGCGGCGCTCTTCGCGGGCGTCTTCGTCCTCTTCTCGGGCTTCGCGCAGGCGCTCGAGAGCCTGTCCGTCCTCCGGCGCAAGGCCCTCCTCGAGGCCGATCCGACGCGCTACGGGACGCTCCTCGCCCCCGAGCACGTGCGGGTGTCGCGCATCGCCGTCCGCCTCACGGCCCAGGGGGCGGTTCTCGGCGGGCTCCTGAGCCTGGGGTCGGCCCTCGCGGCGATGGGCGTGACGGAGCCGTGGCTCGCCTCGGCCGTCGTGATTCTCCTCGGCTGGATCGTCGCGGAGAGCCTCGTGATCCGCTGGATCGCGCGGCGCGGCGGCGACGCGCTCCTCCAGGGCTTCTCGTGGCTGATTCCGCTCGTGGACTTCCTCTCGGCGCCGCTCACGCCCCTCCTCTCCCGCCTCGTCGAGGTCGAGGAGGACGCTCCCGAGAGCGGCGGTCCCCCGGACGCCGCCCGGGAGGAGGCGACGAAGGACGCCGAGGTGCGCGCCCTCCTCGACGTCGCCCGCGAGGAGGGCCTTCTCGAGAAGCACGAGGAGGAGCTCGTCTCGCGGGCCGTGGACTTCGGCGACCGGACCGTCGGCGAGGTCATGACGGCCCGGCCGGACATCGTCTTCGCCCAGGCCGACGCCCCGCTCGACGAGATCGCCGACCTCTTCGTGAAGACGAAGTTCACACGGCTCCCGCTCGTCGAGGGAGGCATCGACAAGCCCGTCGGGATCGTCCACGTCAAGGACGTCTTCACGGTCCTGCGGCGGCCGGACCCGCCGGCGACGGCCCGTCCCCTCGCCCGCGAGGTGTTCTTCGCGCCCGAGTCCCAGACGGTCGCGACGCTCCTGTCGGACTTCCGCCGGCGCCGCCACCCTCTCGCGATCGTCGTGGACGAGTACGGCGCCGTGACGGGCCTCGCGACGCTCGAGGATCTCGTCGAGGAGCTCGTCGGCGAGATCGCGGACGAGCACGAGGACGAAGCGCCGCCCGTGATCGCGAACGGCGACGGCTCGTGGTCGATCGCGGGGCGCGTCCGCGTCCCCGAGATCGCGACGCTCTTCGACGTCGTGTTTCCGCCCGCCGAGTACGACACGGTCGCCGGACTCGTCTCCGAGAAGCTCGGCCGCATCCCGAAGGCGGGGGAGGTCGCGCACGAGGCCGGACTCTCGTTCACGGTGGAGGAGGCCGACCGCCGCCGGATCCACCGCGTCCGCGTGCGCCGCGAGGCGCCGCCCCCGCACGACGACGGCGGGGCGGGGACCGAGTGAGCGGGAGCCGGGCCGGGACCGTCGCCGTCGTCGGGCGTCCGAACGCGGGCAAGTCGACGCTCGTGAACGCGCTCGTCGGGACGAAGGTCGCGATCGTGTCGGACAAGCCGCAGACGACGCGCCGCAACCTCCTCGGGATCCGGAACGACGACGAGGGGCAGATCGTGTTCGTCGACACGCCCGGCCTCCACAAGCCCCTTCACCGCCTGAACAGGGCCATGGTCGCCGAGGCGCAGGATGCTCTCCGCGAGGAGGACGTGCGCCTGCTCGTCGTGGACGTGACGGCCCCGCCCGGCGCGGGCGACCGGTTCGTCCTCGAGCTCCTGAGGTCCGCTCCCGCGCCGCGCATCTGCGTGCTGAACAAGGTCGACCTCGTCGCGCGGAAGGAGGCGCTGCTCCCGCGGCTCGCGGCCCTCGGGGAGAGCGCGATCTTCGACGAGATCGTCCCCGTTTCGGCGCTCACGGGCGAGGGGCTCGACGCCCTCCTCGCGGCGCTTCGGCGCCATCTCCCGGTGGGCGATGCGCTCTTCCCGGCCGGCCTCGTCACGACGTCCGACGACGCGACCCGCATCGCCGAGACGATCCGCGAGAAGTTCCTCGAGCGCATCCACGAGGAGATCCCGTACGGCCTCGGCGTCTTCGTCGAGGAAGTCCGCCGCGAGCCGGCGAAGGGCCTCACCGTCGTCCGCGCGACGATCGCGGTCGACCGCGATTCGCACAAGGGCATCGTCGTCGGCGCCGGAGGGCGGCTCCTCAAGGAAGCCGGCACCGCGGCGCGACTCGACCTCGAACGGGGCTTCGGTGGAAAATTTTTCCTCGACCTGACGGTCGCGGCGCGGCCCGGGTGGCGCGAGGACCCGCGTTTTCTCTCGACGCTCACAAGCTGATCGTTGACGCGGGCCGCCCGTTGCCGTAAGACTCCCCGGAGAGGACCTCTTCTGGCCACACCGGAGAAGAAGGCGGGCAAGGACGACAAGAGGCGTGCGCCGCGTCTTCCGCTCGCGAAGGGCACGAAGGCGCACATCAAGTCGACGGTGTCCGTCGACCTCGTGAACCTGTCCGCGACCGGCGTCCTCATCGAGCTCCCGACGGCCCTGCGCCCCGGCTCGACGTGCGATCTCTCGGCGATGCTCGCGGGGATCCCGTTCTCGGCGCTCGTGCGCGTCACGCGCTGCCGTGCGGGCGGCTTCGCGACGGACGACCAGGGGACGCGCGCCCTCGTCTACGAGGCGGCCGGCGAGTTCGTGGGCCTGCCGCAGGACCAGATGCTGAACCTCTCGAGGGCCATCGAGAAGATCGGCGGCGCGAAGCTCGCGAGCCAGTCCTCGGCGTTCCTGAAGGCCGTGAAGCCCGCCTAGGACGAGAGATCGCGCAGCGCGGAGCGCAGGGCGTCCTCGAGCCGGCGCGCGCGCTCGCCGGCGGCGGCCGCGGAGGCGCGGGACTCCTCGGTCGCGGACCGCGCCGCCTGGAGCTGCTCGCCGAGAGTCGCGACCTGCGCCGCGAGAGCCTCGCCGGCCTCCCGCGCCGCCGCCTCGCCGCTCTCCCGCGCCGCGCGCTCGGCGGCGATCGCCTCGGCGAGCCCGCGGCGATTGTCCTCGGCCTCGGCCTTCAGGGAGGCGGTCCGCGCCTCGAGGGCCGCCGAGGCCTCCCGTGCGGCCGCCTCGGCGGCGTCGCGCGCTTCTCGCTCGGCGTCGCGGGCCGCGGCGAGCTCCGCCTTCAGCGCCTCGATCGCCTCGTGCGCCTCGTTCGCGCGCGAGACGGCGTCCGCGGCACGGGTCGAGAGGCTCTCGAGGGTTTCCGCGGCTCCGTGGGCCGCGACCTCGCGCGCCGCCTTCTCCGCCGCGAGCGCCGTCGCGAGCTCGCGCCGTTCGTCGCGCTCGGCCTCGAGCGCCGCCGCGAGCTGGTGCCGCTCGTCGCGCTCGGCCTCGAGCGCTTTCTCGAGCGCCTCGACGCGCTTCGCGTCGGCCTTCCCGGCGTCGGAAGCCAGCAGGTCCTCCCGCTTGTACGTCCCGCTCCGTCCGGCCGCGGCCCGGCGGGCCTCGGCGAGGACGGCGTTGAGCTTGTTGTCGAGCGGCGTCACCGGCGCCGTCGTCTCGGAGCGCACGGCCCGGCGCTCCCCGGACGTTCCGGACGCCGGCGCGCCGAGAAGCGTCTCGGGGCTCGAGACCCGGCGGGGCGGAGCGGGCGCGGCCGAGGCCTCGATGCGGGCGGCCGGGCCCGCGCCCTTCTGCGAGTCGTCGGAGAGGTCGGCAAAGGTGCCCTCGGCCGACGGCGGGACCCATTCGGCGGGCTCCTCGTCGGCGGCGGCCCCGGACGCGCCGGCCATCGCGAGAACGGGCGCCGAGGCCGGCTGCTCCTCCGGCTCCGGGGCGGGCGCCGAGATCGTGACGGCCGGACCCGCGAACGGCTGCGTCGCCCCGCCGGTGCCCGAGGACGATCCCACGGTGTGGGACGACGAGCCGAGCGACGCCTCGGCCCCGGGCGCTTCCGACTCGAGGGGCGGCTGCCATCCGCGCTGGAGACGGCGCAGGAGGTCGACGAACGTGAGCTTGGAGGCGAGCTTGAACGTCTCGAGGACGCCCATCCCCTCGGACGCGACCGCCTCGACGTACGGGTACGACTGGAAGCCGAGCGACTCCTGGAGGGCCTCGACGGAGAGCGCGCTCGGGAGGTCGCGCTTGTTGTACTGGATGACGACAGGGAGGGACTCGAGAGGGACCTTCTCGTCCGCGAGGTTCTCGCGCAGGTTCTGGAAGCTCTCGAGGTTGTGCGAGAGCATCGACCACTGCGAGTCCACGACGAAGACGAGGCCGTCCACGCCGCGCAGGACGATCCGGCGCGTCTCGTTGTAGAAGACCTGTCCGGGAACGGTGCACACCTGAAAGCGGACCGTGTAGCCCTTGATGTTCCCGAGCTCGATCGGGAGCAGGTCGAAGTAGATTGTTCGTCTTGCGCCGTGGAAAGCGACAGGAGCTTGCCGGCTCCGCGCTCGAGCCTCTGGTGGAGGATCTTGAGGTTGGTCGTCTTTCCGCAGAGTCCGGGCCCGTAGAAGACGATCTTGGCCGTCAGCTCCTTCGTGGCATGGTTGAAGAGGGCCATGGTGCCTCCGGGACCCTTTGAGACGCCGTCCGAGTATACGCGCGCGTATCCTCCCCGGCGTGACGGCCGACGCGAGGGCCCGGCGCATCGAGGCGACGTACGCGGGGATTCCGCTGCGCGGCTCGTCCGTCGCCGGGCGCGAGACGTGGTTCCACTTCCCGACGCTCGGGTTCGCGTTCGACTTCGGACGGACGCCGTGGGAGCTCGTCTCCGTCCCGAACGTCTTCCTCACGCACGGGCACCTCGACCACGGGGCCGGGATGCCGTACTGGTTCTCGCAGCGGCGCCTCCTGCGCCTGCCGGGCGGCACCGTGTACACGCATCCGGCGGCCGTCGAAAGCTGGCGGAAGATCCTGGCGCTCCACGAGGAGCTCGAGGGGACGCGCTACGACGCCCGCCTCGAGCCGATGGAACCTCTCTCGCGCGTCTCGCTCCGGCGCGACCTGTCGATGACGTGCTTTCCGGCCGACCACCGCGTCCCGACCCTCGCGTACGTCGCGTCCGAGGAGCGCCACCGGCTGCTCCCCGAGCTCGAATCGAAGACGCGCGAGGAGATCAAGGCTCTCGCGGCCGAGGGCACGGAGGTCGCCGGGCGCGTCGCGATCCCGCTCGCGGCGTTCTCGGGCGACACGAGCGCCGCGATCCTCGACCACGCGCCCCGGGAGTTCTTTCGCGCGAAGGTCCTCCTCCTCGAGTGCTCGTTCGTCGAGGAGCAGGACCGGCACCGCGCCGCCCCGTTCAAGCACATCCACCTCGACGAGATCGCCGAGCGCGCGGACCTCTTCGAGAACGAGGTCCTCGTCCTGACGCACCTGACGCTGCGCACGTCCCCCGCCGAGATCCGCCGGCTCGTGAAGAGGCGCCTGCCCGCGCGCCTCGCGGCACGGGCGGTGCCGTTCCTGCCGGAGTGAGCCTCAGCGCGGGGCCGGCGTGGCAGCACCGGGGATCCGCCCGCGGTTCACCGTCCACTCGCCGAGCGCCTGCCGCCACTCCCACGCGTGGCCGGGGGACACGACGAACTCGACGACGTCGCCGGACGTCGCGGTGACGCGGAGGACCTTGCTGCGGAGGAACCCCCGACCGCTCGACAGGCGGTCGTCCGTCTCGAGGCGCTGTATTTCTTCGAATGAGTAAGAGCCCGAGCGATTCAAAAGGCCGTTCCACGCGAGGCCGGCCGGCGTGAGCGCGACCGTGCCGGGGATCAGCGCGCGTCCGCGCGCGCCGGGGGCGCGGGATCGGATTCGGAATTTCTTAGAAGGTTAAGAGGGGAGGAAGCCAGGAGGCAGGGCGTTCCGATGCGAACGACGCCCCCCAACCCTTCTAAGAAAATCTTCCCGCGGCGCCGTGCGATCAGTCTGGTCGTGAGAACGAAAGCCTCCGGTGCGCGAGCAGAAAGATCCCGCTGTGCCCGCCATCCAGAGAGCCATTACCGGAAAAGCTTCTTCCTGTTCCGGATGTAGTCCCGGAACACGAACGTCGCGAGGTCGGTCGGGGAGGCGTAGTACGCCCGCCCGCGCGCGATCTTCGTCATGGTGTCGACGAAGTCCACGAGCGCCTCGTCGGTCGCGATCATGAACGTCGTGAGCTGGATCCCGTCGCGCCGGAGCTTCTCGGCCTCCTCGAGCGTGCGGTTCACGATCTTCAGGTCCAGCCCGAACGGGTTCTTGTAGAGCTTTCCGCCCTCGCGGATGCACGACGGCTTGCCGTCCGTGATCATGAAGATCTGCCGGTTGCGCGAGCGGCGGCGCATGAGGAGCTTCCGGGAGAGGGAGAGGCCGTCCTTCGTGTTCGTGTGGAACGGTCCCACCTGCGCCTTGCTCAGCTCCTCGAGCGGCACGGACCGCGCCTCGTCGCCGAACAGGACGACGTCGATCGTGTCCTTCGGGTACTTCTGGAGGATCAGCTCCGTGAGCGCGAGCGCGACCTTCTTGGCGGGGGTGAAGCGGTCCTCGCCGTAGAGGATCATCGAGTGCGAGACGTCGATCGCGATCGCCGTCGCGCAGGCGCTCTGGTTCTCGACGTCGAAGACCTCGAAGTCGGACGGGACGAGCGCGAGATCGTCCGGGTCGCGGCGCGCCGCGTTCGCGACGGTCCGGATCCCGTCGAGGCGGGCGGGATCGTCGCCGAACTCGTACGGCCGCGTCTCGGGCAGCGTCTCGGAGCCCGTGCCGGCGCGCGGGATCGAGTGGAGGCCGGGCCCGGCCTTCTGGAGCGAGGAGAAGATCTCCTCGAGCGCGTTGCGCCGGATGCGGCGCTCGCCCGGGCCCATGAGCGTGAGGTTGCCCTCGCCGTCGCGGCCCACGATGCCCTGCTGCTCGAGAGCGGCGCGGAACGCCTCGAGGTCGACGTTCTTGCCGATGATCCCGCGGCGCTGGAGCTCCTGCATCCACTGCATCGCCTCCTCCACGTCGCCGCCGAGGCGCGAGACGAGGTCGAGGAACAGCCTCAGGAGCTCTTCCCAGGACAGGAGGGACTGGAGGAGGTCGAGCGGCAGCTCGCCGTACCGGTAGTCCACGGCTCATGGTACGCCGGGCGACCGGGGGATGGACTGGGGTATGGTCACTCCGAGCCATGGAAGTCCGCGACCGCCGCGCCGGGCTCTGGCCCGTCCTCCTCGCGCTGCTGCCGCTCCTGCCGTCGTGGTGGTTCGCGCTCGCGAAGCCGTGGCCGCCCATGAGCGTGGACGACGACGACGCGGTCATCGAGATGGCCGAGCGCCGGGCGCTCCACGGCGCGCAGCTCACGGGCGTCTACTCGCGCTTCGGCTGGAGCCAGCCCGGCCCCCTGCAGCTCTTCCTGATGGCCCCGGTCTACGCCGCGACCGGCCAGCGCAGCGCGGGCCTCTCGCTCGCGGCGCTCTTCCTCTCGACGCTCTTCGTCGCGGCGGCCGCGGGCTCGGCGGCGCGGATCCTCGGGCCGCGCCGCGCTCTCGTCGTCTCGGCGGGGCTCGCGCTCCTCCTCGCGCGGCTGGGGCCGGGCCTCGTCGCGCACGCGTGGGGGCCGCACGCCGTCGTCCTGCCGCTCGCCCTCCTCTTCGTCCTCGCGCTCGGCCTCGCCCGCGAGGGCGTCGCGTGGCTCCCGGCGGTCGCGTTCGTGGCGACGTACCTCGTGCAGACGCACGTCGGCACCCTGCCCGTCACCGCGTGCGTCGCCCTCGCGGCCCTCGCCCTCGCCGGGCGCTTCGGGCGGCGGCTCCTCGCGCCCCGGCCCGTCGTCCTCACGGCCCTCCTTCTCGCCGCGCTCTGGGCGCTCCCCGTCGTCGAGGAGACGCGCGGGACGCCCGCGCATCCCGGCAACCTGACGCTCCTCTGGCGCTTCTTCGAATCCCGCCACACGGCGCACGCGTTCGTCGAGGTCTTCGGTCCGCTCGCGCACGAGCTGGGCGGGATCCCGATGGCGCTCGCCGGGGCGATCGTCCCCTCCACGTCGGACCAGCGCGACGTCGGCGCCGGGGTCCTCGCGCTGCTCCTCGTCGCGCTCCTGCCGCTCGGCCTCGCCGCGGCGCGCCGGCGCCGCGACGACGAGACGGCGACCCTCGCGTGGCTGGCGCTCGTCGCGGCCGCCGCGTCGTTCTTCTCCGGATTGCGGATCGTCGACACCGTCCACGACTATCTCCTCCTCTTCGCGGCCGCGGTCTCGTTCGCGGGATGGACCGCCCTCGCGCTCGTCGCCTCGCGCCCCGTCGAGGAGCGCGGCCGCGGCCGGGCCGTCGGGGTCGTCTGTGTGGCCGTCGCGGCGCTGTGTGCGCTCTCGAACGCCCGCGGCCTGGCGCAGCAGCAGCCCGTCCCGATCGGGACGAAGGAAGGCGTCCGGACGTTCAGCTCCGCGCTGCGTGCCCATCTCGCCGCCGGGGGCGTCCGGAGGCCGCTCGTTCGCCTCACGCCCGGCGAGCCCTGGGTCCAGGCGGCGGGCGCGCTCCTCGAGCTCGAGCGCGGCGGGCTCGCGTACGCCGTCGAGGAGGACTGGACGGTCATGTTCGGCCGCAACCGCCGCGCGACGGGCGCCGAGGACGGCGCCGTCCTCTTCACCGAGGAGGCGCGGCCCGAACTCACCCTCCTCGCCTCGTCGGGGAAGACGAAGCTCTATGCCGACTCGCTGGCGCCGGCCGCAGGAGGACGTTGATGGGCGAGCCCGAAGACGTCCTCGCACGCATGCGCACCGACTGGGACCGGCGCGCCGCCGAGGACGCGCGGTTCTACATCGCGTCCGGCGCGGCGGGCACGGACGCCGAGTTCCGCGCGTCGGGGCAGCGGGACGTCGAGGACGTCGTGCTCGACGGCATCCGGCTGTCCCCGTCCGCGGGCGCCCTCGAGATCGGGTGCGGGATCGGGCGGCTCCTCGTGCCGCTCGCGCCCCGGGTCACGCGCGCGTACGGCGTGGACATCTCGCCGGCCATGATCGAGAAGTCGAAGGGCTTCATCGCGGACACGCCGAACGTGACGACGTGGGTGACGGACGGGTCGCTCGCGCCCGATTCCCGACGCGAGCCTCGACTTCGTGTTCTCGTACATCGTCTTCCAGCACATTCCCGACCGCGCCCCGGTGCGCCGGTACGTCGAGGAGGCGGCGCGGGTCCTGAAGCCCGGAGGTCTCTTCCGGTTCCAGGTGGACGGGCGCTGGCGTCGGGACGCGTCGCGCCCCGCCACGACGTACGACGGCGTCAAGTTCTCTCCCGCGGACGTCGGGAAGCTCCTCGCCGGGACGGGCCTCGAGGCCGTCGACGAGTGGGGCGCCGAGACGCACTACCACTGGGTCACGGCGCGGCGGGCGGGCGAAGGGGCCGGCGCTTTCTTCGACCCGCGCGCGTGGGACCGCGAGGTCCTCGCGGAGGCGGTCGCGCGCTGCGGGTCCCGCGACGCCTCCGCGGACGCGGACCGCGTGGCGTCCGGAGCGGTGAGCCTGCGGCGGGCGCTCGCGGGCGCCGAGGCCGGGATCTCTCTCGCGCGGCACCGGGACTTCGTGCGCGACGCCTTCGAGCGCGTCTTCGGAGTGGGCCCCGAGCCGCGGGCGCTCGACCCCCTCGTGCAGCTTCTCGACGAGAAGATCGAGTTCCGCGAGGACGTCGTCGACATCCTGCTCGCCGGGGTGGAGGCGCGGGATCTCTTCCGCCCGCGGCTGGCGCCCGTTCCGTGGACGCGGCTCGCGGCGCTCGGACTCCCGGCCGAGGGGGACGTCTTCGCGGCCCTCGCCGCAGCCGAGAGCCTGGCGGGCGACGGGCCCGCGGAACGGGTCGTCGAGCGCGCCTTTCGCGGCATCCTCGGGCACGAGCCGGACGAGGAGGCGCGTGCGCACTACGTCCGCGTGGTCGAGACGCGGCCGCGGGGACGGCGGCAGCTCGTGCGCGCGCTGCTCGGGGCCCCGGACGTGCCCCCGCCGGCGGCGCCGCCCGCCCGGCGTCTCGCGGACCTCCTCGCGCGGCACGGCGTCGAGCCGGGTGGGACGCCGCGGCCCGGCGAGTCGTTCGCCGGGGAGGCCGACGTGGCCCGCGGGATTCTCGCGGCGGGCGGCGGCTCCGACGAGACGTTCGTGCGGAACGCCTATCTCGGGATCCTCGGGCGCGAGCCGGATCCGGAAGGCGCGGCCTGGTACCGCGGCCGCCTCGCGGGCGGCGAGCTGGGCCGCGTGGGCCTCCTTCGCGAGCTGCTCTGGAGCGACGAGCTCCGCCGGGACTGACCTCCCGCGCGCCGGCTCAGCGCTTCCAGACGAACCGCCGCGGCGGGTAGTGCCGCTCGCGGCCGTCCTTCGACCGGAAGCGGACGACCATCTCGTGCGGTCCCTCGTCGGCGGGCCGGAACGCGAAGGAACCCTCGTAGCCCGCCCAGGTGCAGTCCCCGAGAGTCCTGACGACGGAGCAGACGTCGGGCCGCGGGACCCGCCGTCCCGTCGTGGCCGGGCGCATCTCGCCGTCGAGGATCACGGCGACCTCGAGGTCCTCCCCGGGGATGCGCGCCCAGCCCGACACCCGAAGGGGTCCGTGGACGACGGCGCCCTCGGCGGGCACCTCGACCGAGCCCGTGAGCGCGGCATCCTCGCGCCATGGCAGTCCCGCGGCCGTGAGGCCGCCGGGCGGCGTCCACGGGAGCGGCTCGAGCGGGCGCGCGCCGGGCTCGTTCTTCGCGACGGCGAAGAGGTCGTTGCGCGCGTCGCCGTCGAAGCGCTTCACGAAGACGAGCCGGCCCGACGCGAGGGCGCGTTCGATCCACGCGCGGTGCGTCGCGTCCATCTCCGGGCTCAGCCACGACTCGTGGACGAGGACGTAGGACGTCGGGATCCCCTCGAGGAACGCGAGAAAGCCGTCGGGGATCGGCGACTTGCGCTCGTCCTCCTCGATGCGGCGGACGATCGGCGACGAGAAGCCGGACACGGCCGTGACGAGGGGCCTGCCGTGGTCCGCGGCCCGCAGCATCGCGCGGTAGTTCCCGTGCTCGGGGGTGCCGGCGGGCAGCTCGACGAGGCCGCCCCTCATGGGCGTCTTCGCGAGGAAGCGCGTCACCTCGTCCGGGTCCGCCTCCCCGCGGAAGAGGTCGAGCGGGGCCGCCCGGTCCTCGAAGAGGAACGCGAGGCACGCGAGCGCGAACGCGGCGCCGGTCCGCGCGGCCGGCCGCCGGCGCTTCCACGCCTCGGAGAGCGCGAGGACGCCGGCGCCCGCGAGGACGGCGAGGCCGAGATACGCGACCATCGCCCAGCGCACGGGCCCGCGGATGCTCCGGAAGAGAAAGATCGTCTCGAAGAGCAGCCGGTGGAACGGAAAGCGCACGCCGAACGAGCCGAAGAAGCCGAGCACGGCGAGGAGCCCGCCCACGACGATCGCGTCCGGCCTGCGGACGGAGCGGAGGCTCTCCGCGAGGCTCCCCGCCTTCACGAACGGGAGCGCGGCCGGGTACGCGAGCCACCACCGGATCCCGAGGGCGACCGCGAAGACCGCGAGGGCCCGCCAGGGTTCGGCGGCGCGGAAGACCTCGCGGCCTGCGAGACGCACGTGGATGCCCGCCGGGCTCGCCGCGAAGAGCGCGAGGAAGCCCGCGACGAGCGTGATCCCGTCCAACCACTTCAGCGCGCGGGGATCCGGCGGCGGCCCCTCTCGCGCGGCGGGCGCGGCGTCGCGCGCGGCGGGCGAGAGGAGGAGCGCCGCGAGAGGGAGCGCGAGGAGGAGGAGACCGGGGAAGAGGGCGCGCTCGCCCGGCGTCGGGAACTCCGAGAAGCCGGCCCAGAGGCGGTTGCGCGGGTCGGCGTTCATCCAGTCGTGAAGCTGAGCCGAGTACTCGCGTGTCTCGTCGACGCCGCGCGTGAATCCGTAGAGCTTCGCCGCGCGCTGGTACGGGAGGAGGAAGGGGAGAAGGGCGACGCCCGCGACGGCGAGCGCGAAGGCGCCCCGCTTCCAGCCCGCGCGATCCCGCTCGGCGCCCGTGCGGAACGCGAGGACGAGTGCGACCGCCGCGAGAGGCACGAGCGTGAGGACGAACCAGTGGATGACGGACACCGCGTTCAGGAAGAACGCCAGGCCGAGCCACGCCGCGCGCCGCGGGCTGCGCGCGCGCACGAAGAGGACGAGGGCCTCGAAGAGGACGGGGATCCAGCCCGCGAAGAGGTAGTTGACGTGCGCCAGGTGGCCGAACCGGTAGGGGACGAACGCGAACGCGACGCCCGCCACCCATCCGGCGCCCGTGGATCCGGTCAGGGTCCGTCCGAGCCGGAATGCCCCGTAGCCCGAGAACGCGAAGCCGAGGAGCGTCAGGATTCCCTGCGCCGTCAGGGGCCTCAGCCCGAGCGCGAAGAGCGGGAAGAGCGGCAGCGCGAGGCCGTAGTTGTGCTCGCTGAAGGCCAGGCTGAGCTTGTAGGGGAAGAAGACGTTGCCGTCGAAGAGGTGGAGCGGGTCGTGGAACGTCTGGTGGAAGTCCCACCACAGGATCCACGAGTTCAGGTACGGGTCTCCGGGGTCGGCGCAGGAGTCGTAGAGGTGCTTCGCCCACGGCCACGTCATGGCGACCGTGAGGGCGAGGAACGCGAGGAACGACGAGCGCCTCGCGCCGGAAGGCGCGCCGCGGCGCGGGAGGCTCGGACGGCATCGCCGGGATGATAGCGGCGCGGCGCGCCCACGCGAGCGCGGCGGAACGCGCCCTCAGGCCGGCGCGCAGCGCGAGCGCCACGAGAAGGCCGAGAGGGATCGGAGAGCTGGAGGAGCAGCCGGTTCCACGTCGGATGGACCTGCTCCACTCCTGCCCAGGGCGACAGGAGAAGCGCGCCGACGTAGAGCGCGAGGCACCCGCCCAGCGCCACGAGGGCCGGCGGGACGACGCGGCGCCTGAGGCCGGACGCACCGGCGAGAACCGCGGCGCCCGCGGCGAGCCAGAGGCCGGACCAGTCCTTCTCCGACGTCGTCTCCGCGGCGACGACGGCGGGAAGAAGCGGCAGCCGCGCCGCGGCCTCCTTCGCGAGCGAGACCACGCGGAGGCGGCTCACGTAGTCCTCGTCCCAGCGCCCGGGCACCCTCGACTTCCACGCGTGGAGCGCGACCGCCGCGGCGAGGACCGCCCCCGCCGCGAGCGCGAGAGCGCGGAGCCGCCGCGCGCGGGCGGCACGGCGGTCGAGGAGGGCCGCGAGGCCGCCCGCGGCGAGCGCGACGGCCGCGAACGGCAGCCCCTCGTTCTTCGTCAGGACGCCGGCGGCGAGGAGCAGGGCCGCCGCGACGCCTTCGGAGGCGCGCGCGCGCCCGAGGAGAAGGACGAGACCGGCCCCCCAGAAAGCGCCGAGGGGGACGTCCGAGTACGCTCCGGCGGCTCCCCCGGAGCGCTCGAACGCGAGGATCGGCGCGAGCGCGAGGGCGAGCGCCGAGAGCGCGGCCGCCGCCGCGCCCGCGTGCCGCCGCGCGAGGTCGAAGAAGACGAGGAGGAGGGCCGGGAAGAATGCCGCGTAGAGAGGCTTGATCGCGCGCGGGTCGTCCCCCGCGTCGAACGTCTCCTGGACGACGACCTGCGCGACGGGCAGGAGGAGCGGGTACTGCGGGTGGTCGACGTACGCGCGCGCGTCCGTCAGCGCGCGCGGCGTCACGCTGCGGTCGGCGCGCACCCAGCGCGCCGCGGCGCACCACGTCATCTCCGCGTCCCAGCCGGTCTCGCGGTGCGTCACCGCCTCCGCGAAGAGGCCGGCCGCGACGACGGCGGCGATCCCGAACGTGACGCGCGCGGCGAGCCGGCCCGCCGGCGGCGGACGGAACGTCTCGTGAGGCGTCCGATGCCGCCGCAGCGCCCGCGCCGCGAGGCCCGCGAACGCGAGGAGAACGGCGGGGAGGAGGACGACCCCGCGGCCCAGGCGCACGTCGAACGCGATTCCGAGAAGGAAGACGACTCCGGGCACGGCCGCGGCGCCGAGGAGGTACGCCCAGCCCAGCCGCGCGGCGAGCGGGCGCGCGCGCAGCGCGGGCAGCAGCTCGACGAGGCCGAGGCCCGCGGCGAGAAACAGGAGGACGCCGCCGATGCCGGCCGTGAAGGGCGCGCCGCTCAGGGGAGAGCTCCCTTCTCGGCGAGGAGGCGCGTCTCGACGAGACGCGGGCCGGGCGGGTCGAGGCTCGGAATCACCGTCCACTTCGGAAGGGTGGAGAGGTTCCCGGGCGTCACGTTCGACGCGATGTCCTCCGGCGCGCCGCCGAAGACCGCGTCGGCGCGGGGCGAGGTCGAATCGGACCATCGTGTAGGAGTCGTTTCTGATGAGCAGGTACTCGGATCGGTCGGGCAGGGCTTCACGGATCCTCTGGATCGCGGCGGCGTACTCGGGGCCGCGCAGCCGCGCGAGCGCCGCTTGCGCGTCGTCGCGGGACGCCCGCCCCGCGTCGCGGATCCGACGGCGCGTCGCCACGAGGACGGGCGGGAGGCTCCAGCACAGGTAGGCGCCGACGGCGAGCAGGCCCGCGGCGGGCAGCGCACGGCGCCATCCCTGGGAGCGGCGGATTCTCACGGGCGTCCGGATGATATCGGCGCCCGGGCGAATCGGTATGCTCCCGGGGCTTCGATGTCCACGAGCCCCGCGTCCCGCCGCGAGCGCGCCCTCGTCGGCGCCGCCTTCGCCGTCCTCGCGCTCCTGCGCCTCGCGACGCTCGCGCCCGACCCGTGGGAGTGGGACGAGGTGCTCTTCATGGAAGGCGTGCGCGACGGGCTCGACGTGCGCGTGAACCACCCGCACGCGCCCGGCTACCCGGTCTTCGTCCGGCTCGGGCAGGGCATCCACGCGCTCGGAGTCGAGCCGTTCCGCGCGACGGCGCTGGCGGGAGCGATCGGAGGCTACCTCTCGGTCCTCGCGCTCTACCTCCTCCTGCGCGAGCTCGGGTCGCGACGCCGCTGGGCGCTCGTCGGCGCGCTCTTCTACGCGCTCACGCCCTCCGTCTGGCTGCACGGCGTGCGGCCGCTCTCGGACGGGCCGGGGGCCGCGGCCGCGCTCCTGGCGGCGGTCTTCCTCGTGCGGGCGATCGAGGGGAGGACCGGGCGCGACCTCGTCGTCGCCGCCGTCTTCACGGCTCTCGCGGCGGGCGTGCGCCCCCAGGTCGGCCTCGCGCTCGTGCCCGCCGCGGCGGTCGCGGCGACGGCCGTCTTCCGGCGCGGCCGGAGCCTCAGGCCTCTCGTCCTCGCGTTCCTCGCGGGCATCCTCCTCTCGGCCGCGATCTGGCTGCCCGTCTTCCGGAGCTCGGGCGGGTTCGGGGTGTGGAAGCACCGCTTCGACGACCAGATGAAGTACGTGACCGAGTTCGACAGCCCGAGGGCCGCCGACCTCGCGAGGCCCGCGTTCTGGGCGCGCTGGTGGGTGGACCCCGTCGGGCAGGACGCCCTCGCGACGGCGTTCCTCGCGCTCGCGGCGGCGGGCGCCGTTCTCGGGCGGCGCCGGGCGGGCCTCGTCCTCCTCGTGTTCGTCCCCGTCGCCGCGCTGACTCTCGGTGTTCTCTCGACGACGCCGGCGCCGCGCTACGTCCTGGCGTTCTGGGCGGCGCCGTGCGCGCTCGCCGCGCTCGCGCTCGAGCGGGCGTCGCGCCTCCGCGGGGGAGGGTTCGCCGCGCCGGCGGCCGCCGTGGTCCTGCTCGCGGCCTTCGCGGCCCTCGGCGCTCCCGCGGTCGCCGAGGTCGCCTCGCACGAGAGCCCGTCCGTCGCCGCGATGCGGGCGGTTCGGTCGTCCGGGATCCGGGCGCGCGACGTCTTCGTGACGGAGCCGCTGCGCGTGCACGCGGACGAGTTCTTTCCGCGCGACGCGCACGTCGTGAGCGAGACGGTGCCCGTCGCGATCCCGCAGGGTGGCGCGCTCGTGGCCTCCGACCACCGGCCGTTCGGGGCGGTCCCGCAGCGCGTCTTCGCGTTCGACCAGCCGCTCCTCGCGCGCATCTCGCGCGCCCGGTACCTCCGGACGGAGATCTTCGAGGGGCGCGCCGGCGCGGGCGTCTTCGTCCCGGTCGTCACGCCGCCGGGCTGGCGGACGAAGGGCGGGGCCGAGCTGTGGAAAGGCGCCGCGCTCTCGGTGTACGGCGCGACCCCGGCGGACGTCGTCTTCACGGGGACCGCGGCCGGGGGCCCGGCCGAGATCGAGATCGCGTCGGCCGGCGGCGTGCGCCGCGTGGAGCTGGTCGCGGATCGCGCCCGGACGCAGGCGTTCGCGGCGGTCCCGGAACCCTCGGAGAAGCTGTTCGTCGTCTCCTGTCTTCGCGGCCACGCGATCCTGGACGCGTTTCGCGTCGTCGCGCGCGGCACGGCTCCCGTGTATGGCGCCGACGACGGGATCCCGGCCGCGATCGACGAGCCGGTCGAGGGCGCTCGCGTGACGCCGCCGTTCCGGGTGCGCGGCTGGTGCCAGGAGAGGGGCGGCGGGCGCGTGGACCCGGTGGCGTTCAGGATCGACGGCCTCCTCCTGCTGGGTGTCCCCGTGACGCGCACGCCGCGGCCCGACGTCGCGACCGTCCTTCCGGAGATCGGCGACGCGAGCGCCGCGGGCTGGGAGGCGCTCCTGTCGCCGAACGTGCCGCCCGGCCGCCACGTCCTGACCGTCACGTTCCAGGCCGGCGATCGCCGCCGCGTCTACCCGCCGCGCACGATCGAGATCGCGGCGCCGGGCGGGGCGGGCCGGTGAGGCGGCGCCTCGCTTCCGCGCTCCCCGCGGCCGTCGTCGCCGGCCTCGCGCTCGCGGCCGCTCCGGCACAGGTGAAGACGGCGCTCGAGCGGCTGAAGGAGAGCCCGCGCGGGATCGCCCGCACCGGCGGAAGCGGCCGGGCGCGACGTGCGGGGAGACGCTTACGCGGACGGGATCGCCCAGGCCGCCGCCCGGATCCCGTGGGGCGGCTCGTACGGCATCGCGGACGGCGGCAGCCCGGGCCCGGACACGAACTGGGTCCGCTGCGACCTCGCGCCGCGCGTGCCCGTGCTCCTGCGATCCCGCGGATGCGGCGACTGGTTCCTCGAGCGTCGGCCGAAGGAAGTCCCGGAGCTGACGGTCGTCGTCGCGCGCGACGGCGGCCTGCGCGTCGTGCCGACGCGCTCCCTCATCTCGTCGCTCTGGTCGGGGCTGACGGGCCCGCAGGAGGACATTCCCGGCTGGATGGACACGCCCGCCGAAGGCCGGACGGTCGCGGGCGGGTTCGTCGTGGGAGGCTGGTGCCAGGAGCGCGGGGGCAGGCCGTGTCCTTCGGTCCGCGTCTGGATCGACGGCGTGGAAGTGGACGCGGCGCGCGTCGAGCGCTTCCCGCGCCCCGACGTCCAGGCCGCGCTGCCGGAGATGGGCGACTGCAGCCGCGCGGGCTGGCGCGTCGCCGGTCGCGCCGGGCGCGCTCGCGAAGGGCCGGCACTGCGTGGCCGCGGCCCTGATCGCGACGGGCGGGCGCCACCGGCGCGTCGGGCCGTGGGACTTCGAGGTGGCGGAATGAGCGGCGCGCCCGTGGCCGCGAGCCTCCTCGCGGCGGCGCTCGTCGCCGCGAGCGGTCTCGCACTGGCCGACCTCGTGCCGCTCTTCAGGCGGCGGACCGTTCCTCCGAAGACTGGGGTGGGCGTGGCTCCTCGGGTGTGCGTGGCTGGGCGGCGGGGCCTACGCCGCGTCGCACGTCCTCCATCTTCCTCTCCGCCGCGGCGTCCTCCTGCCGCTGGCGCTCCTGCCGATCGCGGCGGGGCTCCTCCGCCGCGCAAGCACCCGCGGGACATCGATCGCCCGGGCCGCGCGGCCGCCTGAGCGGTCCCCTCTCAACCCATTCGAAGGAATTCTCTTTTCTCTTCTCTTCTTGCTTCGGTCTCCTCGTAACTGCCAGCCTCGTCGCGAACGGCCTCGCCTCGCCGGTCACCGACTGGGACGGGAAGATGACGTGGGTCGCGCAGGCCCGGTTCCTCCGCGGCGCGCGGACGGTGGATGCGCCCGCGCTGCGCGACGCGTCTTCGTGGATCATCCACCCGCGCTACCCGGTCCTGCTGCCGGTCCTGCAGGTCGCGGCCCAGGAGATCGTGGACGCCCCGTGGGACGACCGGTTCGTGCTCCCGCTCTACGCGCTCTTCTGGCCGGCCTTCCTCCTCGTCCTCTGGGACGCCGCCGCGTCGAGGGCCGGCCGCGCCGCCGCCTCCGTCGCCGTCCTCGCGGCGGCGTGCGCGCCGTTCCTCGCGTTCGAGTCGCACGGGGGCGCCGCCGGGACGTACAGCGACTTTCCCCTCGCGTGCTTCTGGGGAGGCGGTCTTCTCCTCCTGACGTCGGAAGGCGCGGGTCTCGCGGAGGGACTCGCCGCGGGGCTCCTCCTCGGCGCGGCGGTCCTGTCGAAGAACGAGGGCCTGCCGCTCGCGGCCGTCGCGCTCGGGGCCGCGACCCTCGGGGCGCTCGCGGAGCGGCGGCTCGGCTCGGGCCGCGCGCGGCTCCTTTCCGCCGCGGGCCTCGTCCTGGCCGCGGCGCTCCTTCTCGTGTCGTGGCGCTCGGCGATCCCGCCGCGCTACGACGAGGGGCAGGTCGCGGCGTTCGGCGCCGGCGCGCTCGCGAAGGGCGCCGCCCTGCGGCTGCCCGTGACGGCCCGCGCCTGCCTCGCCGCGATGGCGGACCGGACCCAGTGGGGCCTCACGTGGGTCCTCGTGCCGCTCGGTCTCGTCCTCGGCGTCCGGCGCCTCGCGCGTCCCGCCGCCTGGCCGCTCGCCGCGGCGCTCGCCGGGGCCCTCGCGTTCTACGCGGCGGCGTATGCGCTCTCGGCGTGGCCTGCGGCGGAGCTGGCGCGGACGACCTGGAACCGCTTTCTCGTCCAGATGGAGCTGCCGCTCTTCGCGCTCCTCGCGCTCGCCCTCGATGCGCGGGCGGGAAGCCCGCCCGCGGACCGCGTTCAGCGGATGACGGCCAGCTCGTAGAGGTAGTCGACGAACGAGCGCGCGGCGCCGTCGAAGCCGGAGACCTTCGGGTTCGTCGACTCGATGACGTAGTACTCGTCGGGCGCGTGCGCGCCGCTCCCGTGGCCGAGGCCGTGGTGCCCGGACGCCAGCTTGAGCGGCTCGTCCGTGAAGACGTAGCCGGGGTACGAGCCGGCGTTCCGCACCCACAGGAGCGGGTCGAGGCCGTCGTGCTTCAGGACGGCCATCTGTGCGCGAATGAGCGGCGCGTCGGCGGAGGTCTCCGTGGGGCCGTAGCCGCCCGAGACGTTGACCTCGATGTCGCCGAAGCCTCTCTTCGCGAGGTGGGCCTTGAGCGCCGCGATCGCGCCGTCGAACGTCATGTCGGGGACGAGGCGCAGGTCGAGCTTCGCGACGGCCTTGTTCGGGAGCATCGTCTTGCCGCCGGGACCCGTGTAGCCGCCGACGAGGCCCTCGATGTTGACGGTCGGCGAGAAGGCGAGGCGCTCGAGGGACTCGCGCCACGAGGCGTCGTGGATCCAGCGCGTCGCGCCGAGCATCTTCTTCGCGGTGGCCTCGTCGAGCCGCTTCGCCGCCGCGTCGAGGAGGGCGGCCTGGGCGGCCGTCGGCGGCTTGACGTGCGCGGTGAGGCCGTCGATCGCGGGGTCGCCGTCGGCGGTCACGAGCGTCGCGAGCGCCTGCACGAGGTGGAATGCCGGGCTGTCGAGGCGCGCGCGGTTCGCGGAGTGGACGTCCTTCGTCGGGCCGCGGCCCCACTTCGCGCCGCTCGAGACGAGCTCGCACTCGACGACGCCCTTGGCGCCGAGGGAGACCGTGACGGAGCCGTCGGGGTCCTGGCTCGCGGAGGGCATGAAGACGCCCATCGTCTTTCCGAGCGCGGCCAGGACCTCGGGCTTGCGGACGATCTCGGGGATGTGCGGCGAGCCGATCTCCTCTTCGCCCTCGGCGACGAAGACGAGGTTCACGGGGAGCTTCACGCCCGCGCCCCGGAACGCGTGGAGCGCGGCGAGGAACGCGGATTCGGGCCCCTTCTGGTTGACGGCGCCGCGGCCGACGAGGACCTTGCCGAAGCCCGGCTTGTCGACGAGGCGCGCCTCGAACGGCGGCGACGACCACTCGGACGGGTCGGCCTGCTTGACGTCGTACATGAAGTAGACGCCGACGCTGCGCGGCGCGCCCGCGTCGAGCGTCGCGAAGACGCCCGGCTTTCCCGACGTCGGCATCCTCACCGCGTGCTGGAAGCCGGCGTCCTTGACGAGCGCCAGCATCTGCGCGCAGCCCGTCTCGACGCCGCGGTTCTCCGCGGCGATGGACGGGTTCTTCACCCAGTCCTGCAGCCGGGCGAGGGCCTCGCCGTGGCGCTTGTCGATCTCTGCGTAAACGCGGGCGCGGTCGTCGGCGGCGAAGGCGAAGCGGGGGAGAGACGAGGCGACGGCCGTGGCGGCGGCCGCTCCGAGGAGGTCACGTCTGTTCATCGGCATGGCGCGAAGTCTACAGCCGCCCGGTATGCTCTCCGCACCGATGGCTTCCCCGAGGACGAGTCGAAGGGCCGGGAAGCTCCGGCCGCGAACGGGACGTAGGCTCCGACCTGTCGGGGGAGATGACGGCCGCGACGCCCTCCCGGGAGCGCCCGCTCGTCCTCCCTCGCCCTCGATCAGCCGGGACGACCCTCGGCCATTTCGAGGTTTTCGAGCGGATCGGAGCGGGCGGCTTCGGAGAGGTGTACAGGGCCAGGGACATTCGCGTCGACCGACAGGTTGCGCTGAAGGTACTGCCGGAAGAATTCTTTGAAGGTGAAGAGAGGAGACAGAGGTTCGAGCGCGAAGCTCGCATGCTCGCGAGCCTGAATCATCCGGGGATCGCCACCCTCTACTCATTCGAAGAAATCCCCGGTTCTTCCTCCTTCTTCTTCGTCTCGCCCACTCGCCACGTCCTCGTCATGGAGCTCGTCGAGGGAAAGACGCTCCACGCCGCCCTCGCGAAGGGGCCGCTCCCCGTCGCCGAGGCGCTGCCGATCGCGATCCAGATCGTGGACGCGCTCGCCGAGGCGCACCGTGCGGGCATCCTGCACCGCGACGTCAAGAGCGGCAACGTCATGCTGACGTCCCGCGGGCAGGTGAAGGTCCTCGACTTCGGCCTCGCGAAGCGCCTCGAGAGCGGGACTGCGTCCGGCGCCGCCGGGCCGGAGCTGACACGCGAGGGAACGACGATGGGGACGCTGTCCTACATGTCGCCCGAGCAGCTCCTCGGGAAGCCGGTCGACGCGCGGAGCGACCTCTTCTCGTTCGGCGTCGTCCTGTACGAGATGCTCACGGGGCGGCTGCCGTTCCAGGGGAGCACGACCGTCGCCGTGGCCGACGCCATCCTGCACGGCGAGCCGCGGGACTTCGGCGACGCGCCGGTGCCCGGGAAGCTGAAGGCGATCATCCGGAAGCTCCTCGAGAAGGATCCCGCGAAAAGGTATCCGAGCGCCGGAGGAGGTTCAGCGCGGAGCTGAAGGCGCTGGAGGCTTCGCTCGCGCCCGCGAGGGACCGGGCGGTCTCTCGCGGAACGCCCGGATCGCCGTCGCGGCCGCTGCTCGCGGTGTCCTCGCCCTGGCCGGCTGGCTCTGGCACCGCGCGTCCCGAACGCGCTGGGCGCTCGAGACGGCGATGCCCGAGATCGCGCGGCTCGTGGCCGAGGAGGACTTCCCGAAGGCGGCCGCGCTCGTGCGCGCAGGCCCGCCTCGTCCTCCCGCAGGACCCGACGCTCGAGAAGCTCTGGAACCAGGCGACGATGCGAGGTGTCCGTCCGAGAGCGATCCCGCCGGGCGCCGACGTCTCCTGTCCGGCCGTACCGGGGCGACGTGCAGGCCTGGGAGACCGTCGGGCAAGACGCCGCTCGAGAAGGTCCGCGTGCCGAAGAACTACTACGTCTGGCGGATCACGAAGCCGGGCTTCGCCGCGACGTATCAGATCGCGCCGACGTGGACGATCGTCCACGAGATCCGCCGCACCTGTCCGTCCGGCTCGATCCGGAGGGGAGCGTCTCCGGCCGGCATGGTGCGCGTGTGCCGGCGGGAAGATCGGCCTCTCGATTCCGGGGCTCGATCACCATCCCGAGGTCCCGCTCGACGACTACCTGGATCGACCGGGACGAGGTCACGAACGAGGAGTACCGGAAGTTCGTGGACGCCGGCGGCTACCAGAAGCGCGAGTTCTGGAAGCAGCCCTTCGTCCGGGACGGGCGGACGCTGCCGTGGGAGGAGGCGGTCGCGCTCTTCCGCGACACGACGGGTCGCCCGGGCCCCGCGACGTGGGAGCTGGGCAGCTTCCCGAAGGGGATGGAGAAGCATCCGGTCGCGGGCGTGAGCTGGTACGAGGCCGCCGCGTACGCCGCGTTCGCGGGCAAGAGCCTTCCCACGATCTACCACTGGAACCGGGCCGCGCAGACGGAGGCCAGCCTCCTCATCGTTCCGGGAAGCAACTTCTCGGGCGCCGGGCACCGTCCCGGTCGGAGGCGCCGGCGCCCTCAGCGGCTTCGGCACGACCGACATGGCCGGCAACGTCAAGGAGTGGTGCTGGAACGAGAGCGGCGGAGGCAAGCGGTACATCCTCGGCGGAGGCTTCGGCGAGCCGACGTACATGTTCATCGACCAGGACGCGCAGTCCCCGTGGGACCGCGGCCGAACTACGGCTTCCGGTGCGTCAAGTTCTCCGCGCCGCCGCCGGCCGCCGCGCTCGCGAGGCTCGAGCCCGCCGTCCGCGACTTCTCGAAGGAGAAGCCCGTCTCGGACGACGTCTTCCGCGCCTACAAGGGCCTCTACGCGTACGACAAGGGGCGACCTGAACGCCCGGGTCGAGGAGACGGAGACGACCGACGACTGGACGCGGGAGAAGGTCAGCTTCGACGCGGCGTACGGCGGCGAGCGCGTGATCGCGCACCTCTACCTTCCGAAGAACGCGGCCCCGCCGTACCAGACGGTCGTCTACTTCCCGGGCTCGGGCGCGATCTCACGCGGACAAGTTCACGCCTCTCGACCGTACTGCGGACTTCATCCCGAAGAGCGGCCGGGCGGTCCTGGTGGCCCCGATCTACAAGAGCACGTTCGAGCGGCGGGACGACCTCAAGTCCGACCGTCCCCGAGCCCACGGCGTTCTATCGCGACCACGTGATCGCGTGGTCGAAGGACGTCGGCCGCTCGATCGACTACCTCGAGACGCGGAAGGACGTCGACCGCGACGAAGCTCGCGTACGTCGGCTTCAGCTGGGGCGGCGCGATCGCGCCGATCCTCCTCGCGGTCGAGGAGCCGCTTCAAGGTCGCGGTCCTGCGAGTCCGGCGGGCTCAAGTTCCAGCGGGCGCTTCCCGAGGCCGACACGTTCAACTTCGTGAGCCGCGTGAGGATCCCGGTTCTGATGCTGAACGGGCGGTACGACCACTTCTTCCCGGTCGAGTCGTCCCAGCTCCCGCTCTTCCGTCTCCTCGGAACGCCCGAGAAGGACAAGAAGCACGTCATCTACGAGACCGGCCACGCGCCGTCCCGCGCAAGGACTTCATCCGCGAGAGCCTCGACTGGCTCGACAGGTACCTCGGGCCCGTGAAGCGGTAGTCGCTTCTCCGACGCTCTCGCTGAAGTTCCGCCGGCCGCCGTCCCAATCCTGAGACGCAGCGTCAGGGAATTGTTCTTGCAGGGGTCGCGGGACCCAGACAGGAGATCCGCGCCTTGAAACGACTTTCAGCCTTCGCGCTTCGCCCTCGCGTTCGTCGCCGCGCCGGTCCGGGGTGCCGAACCGGCGCCCGCCGTGCGGCTCCGCCAGATGAACGACGCGCCGTTCTCGCTCGAGTCGCTCCGGGGAAGCGTCGTGGTCCTCGACTTCTGGGCGCCGTGGTGCGTCCCCTGCCGGGCGAGCTTCCCGGCGCTCGACGCCCTCCAGACGAAGTACGGCAAGCGGGGCCTGCGCGTCCTCGGCCTCACGCTCGACACGAACGACGACGCGATCATCGCGTTCCTGAACGCCGTGCCCGTGACGCTTCACGATCCTGAGGGACGAGTCCGGGCAGGCCGGCGAGGCCTTCGACGTCGTCGCGATGCCGACGACGTTCGTCCTCGACAGGGAGGGACGCATCGCGGCGCGCTTCGAGGGCGGCGGCTCGGCGGTGCACGCGAGGGTGGAGGCGGCGGTGGCGACGCTCCTCTCGGGCGGCACGCTCGGTGCGGACGCGGGAGTCCGCGTCGCCCCGTCGGTCCAGGCGACGGGCCCGGTCAAGGCGTGGCAGCGCGGGTACCTCGCCGACCCGATCATGAGCCTCGACGGCGACGCGCTCACGCAGCTCCTGCGCGAGCACATCCACGCGAGCAAGGAGGCGGCCGCCGGCAACGGCGGCGCGGCGGGCGGCGGCTGTGGCTGCAACTGAGCGCGCCCTCCGGCGCGCACGGCGCCGCTCCCGCAGGACATCCGGCCGCCCTTCCTTTCCGCTCCTCGCGGCGGGCGCCGGGGCGCTCGCGGCGCGCGGGGCGCGGGCCCAGTCGCAGATCGACGCGAAGCTCCTCTACTACAAGGAGTCGGACGGCCGGACGCAGGTCATCAACCCGCTCGTCAACGTCCACCAGGACCTCGGCGACGCGTGGGGGACGCTCGACCTCCTCCTCGCCTACGACACGATCTCGGGCGCTTCGCCGACCGGCGGGTACCCGTCGGTGGACGTGACGACGTCCGCTTCGGGACACACGGTCGCCGCCGGGAGCCTGCCGCTCGCGACGTACAACGACCAGAGGAAGTCGGTCGGCCTCGCCTGGGGGCGGAAGTTCGGCTCGCACCTGCCCTCGATCGACGTGTCGTACTCCAAGGAGAACGACTACACGGCCCGGGCCGTCGGGCTCTCGGACGCGTGGACGTTCGCGGGCGGGCGCGGCACGCTGCACGGCGGCGTGTCGTTCTCGAGCGACATCGTCGCCCCCGTCACGAACACGCTCGAGTTGCCGAAGAAGCAGCAGGGATTCGCGCTCGGCTGGACGTGGATCCTCGACGAGCGCGACCTCTTCGACGTGTCGGCCTCGCTCATGAACCAGTCGGGCTACCTCGACGACCCCTACAAGATCGTGCCCGTCGGGACACCCCCCGCCCTCGTCGAGATGCCCGAGCACCGGCCCGACAGCCGTCAGCGATGGGCCGTCTTCGGCAAGTACGGCCACTACTACCTGTGGGGCGGCGCGCTCAAGGCGACGTACCGCTACTACTGGGACGACTGGTCCGTGAAGGCGCACACGCTCGAGGTCGTCTACGACCACCGCCTGAACGAGGACTGGCTCGTCTCGCCGACGGTGCGCCTGTACACGCAGACGGCCGCGAAATTCTGGGGCAACACGTTTCCCGCGCCGCAGGAGTTCATGTCGTCGGACTACCGCCTCGCGGCGTTCTCGAGCATCCTCGGCGGCCTCTCCGTCACGCACCGGATGACGGATTCGACCGACGTGAGCCTCGGCTTCACGTACCAGTCCCAGACCGGCAGGGATCCCGTCACCGTGGCGAAGCCCGCGACGCCCGGGAGCCCCGCGGGCTCGGCGTCGATCTCGGCCGCGGACCTCACCGTCCTGACGATCACGGCCGGCTTCACGTGGCGCTACTGAGCGACGGCGACGGCCCCGCGCTCTACACGACCCGCTTCGCCCTCATGGGCGGGCGCGCCGTCGTCCGCTTCGTGGACCGGCGCGGCCGCGCGGCCGCCGAGGCACTCGCGCGGGCCGTCGAGAGCGAGGCCCTCCGCGTCGAGGTGAAGTTCTCGCGCTTCCGCGAGACGAGCGTCGTCTCGGCGATCAACCGCGATGCGGGCCGGACGCCCGTCGCCGTGGACGAGGAGACGGACTTTCTCGTCGGCGCCGCCCTCGACCTCTGGAAGGAGTCGGGCGGACGCTTCGACCCCACGGTCGGCGCCCTGCGGAGGGCCTGGGACTTCAGGGCGGAGCGCGTCCCGACGCCGGAAGAAGTCGCCGCGCTCCTGCCGCTCGTCTCCGGAGCGGCCGTGTCGCGGCGCGACGGAACGGTCTTCCTCCGCAAGCCGGGCATGGAGATCGACCTCGGGGGCGTGGGGAAGGAGTACGCCGTCGACCGCGCGGCGGGCGTCCTGCGCGAGGCCGGAGTGCCGTCGGCGATCGTCGAGTTCTCGGGCGACGTCCGCACGGTCGGGAGCCGCGGCGACGGGCGCCCGTGGCGGGTCGGAGTCGCTCATCCAAGACGGGCCGGCAAGGTCGCCTTCGCGCTGAACCTGCGCGGGGACGCCGGCGTCGCGACCTCCGGCGACTACGAGCGCGGCTTCGTGAAGGACGGCGTCAGGTACCACCACGTCCTCGACGCGAGGACGGGCTGGCCCGCGCGTGGCGTCGCGTCCGCGACGGCCGTGGCGCCGACGGCGTTCGAGGCCGGGCGCTTCACGACCCTCGCGATGCTGCTCGGTCCCGACGCGGGCTTCGACCTCCTCGAGCGGTCCCCGGGCGTCGAGGGGGCCGTCATCACCGACACCGGCGAGGTCCGCGCGACGACGGGCCTCGCCCGCTTCGCGAGCCTGCCCGCGGGCGCGTTCCCGGTGCTCGAGCGCCTGCGCCGGCGCGTCTCGTGAGCCCCGGTCCGCCGCGCGCTCAGAACAGGTAGCGCCCGGCCGGCGCGAAGCGCCCCGCCCGGGCGGGCGTCGAGGTCGCTCCGCGGGACGGACGGGAGACGGACAGGGCGGAGTCGAGCGGGTCGTCGGGGTCGTCCGTCTGCTGGGCCGGCCGCTCGATCACGCCGATCGTGAGGTCGCGGACCTTTCCGCCGCGGGCGACGGACAGGGTGGTCCTTCCGCCGACCTTCAGGCGCGCGAGCGCGGCGGCCAGGGCGTCCGGCGCTCCGACGGGCACGCCGTCGATCGCGGTGACGACGTCCCCGCCGACGAGGAACGGCTGGCCGCCGACGATCATGTCGAGATCCCCGCCGTGGATCCCCGCGAGAGCCGCGGGACTTCCCGGCTCGACGACCTCGACGAGGAGCCCCTCGGGCATCGGCGCGCGAAGGAGATCCCGGAGCGGCTGGGCGACGAGCGCGCCCTGGATGCCGACCCACGGGCGGACGACGCGGCCGTTGGCGAGCAGGTCCTGCGTGACGGACTTCACGAGGTCGATGGGGATCGCGAACCCGATGCCCTGCGCGTCCGGGAGGATCGCCGTCGTCAGGCCGACGACCGAGCCGCAGAGGTCCACGAGAGGGCCGCCGGAGTTGCCGGGGTTGATGGCGGCGTCCGTCTGGATGAGCGGTTCCTTCAGGGACCACGTCGGCCCGGGCAGGACCCGGTTGACCCCCGACACGATGCCGCGCGTGAGCGTCTGGTCGAGCCCGAACGGGTTCCCGATCGCGACCACCTCGTCTCCGATGTGCAGGGCGTCCGAATCCCCGAGCCGCGCCGAGGGGAGAGGCGCGCCCGGCGTGACCTGGAGGAAGGCGATGTCGAAGACGCCGTCGGAGCCGACGAGCCGCGCCGGAAGCGTCGTCCCGTCGTCGAGCGTCACCGTCACGACCTGCTGGCGCCGCACGACGTGCGCGTTCGTCAGGATGAGACCGGAAGGGTCCACGACGACGCCCGAGCCGGAGCGGCGCGAGATCGGGTGGTCCGGGTCGTACGGGTCGAGGGTGGCCGACGTGATCGAGACGACCGCGGGCGAGACGAGCCCGTAGAGCTTCGGGAGCGGGAGCGCGCACGACCCGCTCTTCGGGGCGGGAGCGGCGGGGGCGGGCGCCGCGCCGGCGGGCGTGGCGGCGAGGAGGAGAGCGAGCGAGGCGAGAAGGCCCGGGAGGAAGCGGCGCGGGGGGCGGACGTTGCACATGGAGGTGAGACGCGCCCGGCGAGCCCGGAGATTACGCGGGCCGGGCGCGGCGAAGATCCCCGCGGTGGCGGCACCGGGGAGCGCGCCCGCCGCGCATTTCGCCTTCACCGCCGAACCCGGTATCGTGAGGCGGCGGCGCCCGCCCGGCAGCCGCCTCGGCGCTCTCCATGTCCTCCAGCCCGAACGGCCCCGACACCCTCGCCGCGGAACACGTGAGCCTCGAGACCGGTCTCACGCGCGCGGAGGTGGACGCCCGCCGCAGGGAGCACGGCTACAACGAGGTGGCCGGGAAGAAGGGGCACCCCGCCCTCAAGTTTCTCGGGAAGTTCTGGGGCGTGTCGGCGTGGATGCTCGAGCTGATCATGATTCTCTCGGCCGTCCTCGGGAACACGTCGGATCTCGCCGTCGTGAGCGCGCTCCTCGTGATCAACGCCGTCCTGAGCTTCACCCAGGAGCACCGGGCCGAGGGAGTTGTCGAGGCGCTGCGGCGGCAGCTTCAGGTCCGCGCGCGCGTGCGGCGCGAATCGACCTGGCAGGTCGTTCCCTCGCGGGAGCTCGTCCCCGGCGACGTCGTCCGCGTGCGCCCGGGCGACATCATCCCGGCCGACGTGAAACTCCTCACGGGAGCGCTGACCGTGGATCAGTCGGCGCTGACCGGCGAGTCGAAGGACGCGGACAAGGCGCCCGGCGACGTGCTCCCTTCCGGCTCCGTCGTCCGCCGGGGGGAAGGCGACGGGGTCGTGACGCTGACGGGAGCACGCACGTCCCTCGGCCATACGACGGAGCTCGTGCAGCTGGCGCGTCCGAAGCTTCACATCGAAGCGGTCGTGGCCCGGGTGGTCCGGTGGCTCTTCGTCATCCTGGCCGGCCTGCTGGGTTCGGTGGTCGTCCTGTCCCTGGTCCGCGGCGTGCCGCTCGTCGAGATGGTCCCGCTCGTGCTCGTCCTCCTCATGAGCGCGGTGCCGGTCGCCCTCCCCGTCATGTTCACCGTCAGCATGGCCGTCGGGTCCCGGGAGCTGGCGAAGCGCGGCGTGCTCGTCACGCGGCTCAGCGCGGCGGAGGACGCGGCGACGATGGACGTCCTCTGCGTGGACAAGACGGGCACGATCACGATGAACCAGCTCGCGGTCACGGGGGTCATTCCGCTGGAGCACGCGACGGAAGCGGACGTCCTCGTCGCCGGCGCGCTCGCGTCGAGGGAGGCGAACCAGGACCCCATCGATCTCGCGTTCCTCGCCGCGGCGAAGGAGCGTCACGTCTTCGACGGCCGGCCGCCGGCCACGCCCGTCTCCTTCGCGCCCTTCGACGCGAAGAACCGGCGGACCGAAGCCGTCGTCGAGCAGGGCGGGCAGCGGCTGCGCGTGATGAAGGGCGCCGTCCGGACCGTCGCCGAGGCCTGCGGACTCCGGCCCCCGGCGATCGAGGCGCTGGAGGCGCGGGTCGGCGACGCGGCGCTGAAGGGCTTTCGGACGCTGGCGGTCGCGCGCGGGCCGGAGACGGGCGTTCCCGCGCTCGTCGGCCTCGTGACCCTGGTCGACCCGCCCCGGCCGGACGCAAAGCAGCTCATCGCCGCGCTGCAGGGTCTCGGCGTCTCGGTCAAGATGCTCACCGGCGACGCGCTGGCGGTCGCGGCCGAGATCGCGCGCGGGGTCGGCCTTCCGAACATCCGGCGCATGGCCGACCTGAAGGCGGCCGGCGCGAGGGCCGGGAACGAGTCGGTCGATCTCCTGGCCGGGACCGACGGCTTCGCCGAGGTGTTCCCCGAGGACAAGTACGTCGTCGTCCAGCACCTGCAGGCCGCCGGTCACGTGACCGGCATGACGGGCGACGGCGTCAACGACGCGCCCGCCCTTCGCCAGGCCGAGGTGGGCATCGCCGTCAGCACCGCGACCGACGTGGCCAAGGGCGCCGCCAGCGTCGTCCTGACCGACCCCGGGCTGACGAACATCGTGGCGCTCGTCGAACAGGGCCGGGTCATCTACCAGCGCGTCCTGACGTGGATCATCAACAAGATCAGCCGGACGATCCTGAAGGCCGCCTTCGTGTCCGTCGCGTTCGTGGTGACCGGCAAGTTCGTGGTGTCCGCCTTCGCGATGCTGCTGCTGGTCTTCATGACGGACTTCGCCAAGGTCTCCCTCGCCACCGATCACGTGCGGCCGTCCCGCAAGCCGGAGACCTGGAACATCGGAGGCTTCATCCTCGTGTCCGCGGTTCTGGGAATCGCGATGGTCGGCGAGGCGCTCGTCCTCCTCTGGATCGGCTGGTCGCGTTTCGGCCTGGGGGCGAACGACCACGCCCTCCATACCTTCAGCTTCCTGACGCTGCTCTACTTCGCGGCCTTCTCCGTCGTGTCCGCGCGGGAGCGGCGCTGGTTCTGGACGACGATGCCGAGCAGGACGCTCGCGGCGGCCCTCGTTGCGGACGTGCTCGCGGGCACGGCGCTGACGCGCGTCGGCCTCCCGGGACTCGTGGCGTTGCCCTGGCAGCAGACGCTCGTCATCTTCGGTTATGCGGCGGTGGCCTGCCTCGCGGTCAACGACGCGCTCAAGGTCGCGTTGATCGGGTGGCGCCGCGCCTGAGGGGCGCCGGATCCCGGGCACGGATTCTGCACTCGATGGACTGCCCGGGCCCGAGCGCGCCGCGGAAGAGGCCATCATGAAGAATCTCGCCGCTCTCGTCGGAATCCTGTCGATCTGCTCGTTCCCTGCCGTCGCTCAGCGAAACGGGGAACCCGGCACGCCGCACGTGGGCGGCGGCCACGTCCCTCTCCACGGACCCGCGCCTGCTCCGCGAAAGCCGCCGGCTCCGAAGGAGCCCCCGGCCGCTCGTTCGGCCGAGGCCGGCCTCGCGCGCGTCCCCGACCAGCCCGGCCATCCTGTCGCTCCTCACGTCCACTCCGAAGACGACCGCTGGATCGGGCACGATTCCGGGCCCGACGATCCGCGCTACCAGCTCAGCGACGTCTGGGCCCACGGCCGGTTCATGGGAGGCTTCGGACCGCGGCACGTCTTCGATCTCGCCGGCAGCTCGGGACGACGCTTCTGGTTCGACGGCTTCGTCTTTCAGGTCTCGCCGTTCGAGGTCGACGACGTGCGCGACTGGCACTTCGAGCCGCGACAAGGTCGCGATCTACGAGGATCCCGACCACGTCGGCTGGTACCTGGCCTACAACCCGAGGCTCGGCACGTACGTGCACGCGGAGTATCTCGGCCGGCAGTAGCCGGCAGAAAGAGCGGCGCGTCAGCCCCGGCTGCGCATCAGGTTGAACTTCGCGAGCTCGGCGTACGTGAGCGTCGAGTCGAGGTCCTCGCGCGCGATTCTCAGGTTCTGGACGAGCCCCTCGAGGACGAGCTCCATGAGGAGCGCCCGCTCGTAGTGGTCGCGCGGCTTCGCGTGCTTGAGCACGAAGTCGGAGAGGCCCGCGACGGACTCGAGCGTCTTGAGATGCTCGGAGAACGGGCTCTGGTCCGACAGGACGATCTTCCTGCCCTCGCCGAACCAGCCCGCGATCGCGTCGTAGGGGCCCGGCGGGGGCGCCGCCGCCGCGCGGCGCCCCTCGGCCCGCTCGAGCGTCGTCGGGCCGCCGCCCTCGTCCTCGTCGAAGTCGCCGCGCGGGCGGCGCGGCCGCTCGGCGCGCGCGCGCGGCCCCTCGACGGGCGGGAACTGCGCCTCGAAGAGGTTCTTCACGGCGTCGCCGATGAGCTTCTTCGCCACGATCTCGGCGCCCTGCTGCTCGCCCTCGAAGACCATCTCGACCTTGCCCGTGATCGCGGGCAGCGTCGCGAAGAGGTCCACGAGGCGAGGCGCGACGACGGTCTCGCCCGTCCGGAGCGCCCGCCGCTCGAGGTTCGAGATCAGGAGCTCGCGCGCCGCGATCGGAAGGCGCGCCGAGACTCCCGAGGACTGGTCGACGAGCTCGCTCCGGCGCGCGACGAAGGCGATCTCCTCGACGAGGAGCTTGACCTCCTCGCCGAGGAGCACCGTCACGCCGTGGAGCGTCCGGTCCGTCCAGGCCTCCTGGTCCGTGATCGCGGAGGCGACCTTCGGGTCCTGCGGATAGTGGGTGAGGATCTGCGACGCGATGCGGTCCTTCAGGGGCGTGATGATGTTGCCGCGGTTCGTGTAGTCCTCGGGGTTTGCGGAGAACACCATGAGGACGTCGAGCGGGATGCGCAGCGGGAAGCCGCGGATCTGCAGGTCGCGCTCCTCGAGGATGTTCAGGAGCCCGACCTGGATGCGCGGCTGCAGGTCGGGCAGCTCGTTGATCGCGAAGATGCCGCGGTTCGTGCGCGGGACGATCCCGTAGTGGATGACGTCCTCGTCCGCGAACGTCTTCTTGAGCGTCGCCGCCTTCACGGGGTCGACGTCGCCGATGAGGTCGGCGATCGTGACGTCCGGCGTCGCGAGCTTCTCGCGATAGCGCTGCTCGCGCGGCAGCCAGGCGACGGGGAGGTCGTCGCCGGCCGAGGCCGCGATGCGCCGCCCGTACGCCGTGAACGGCGCGAAGGGCGACTCGTTCAGCTCGGAGCCCGCGATCACGGGGATCTCCTCGTCGAGGAGGTTCACGAGCGAGCGCAGGATGCGCGTCTTCGCCTGCCCGCGCAGGCCGAGGAGGATGACGTCGTGCCGCGCCAGGATCGCGTTCTGGAGCGCGGGGATGACCGTCTTCTCGTAGCCGAGGATTCCGGGGAAGACGTTCTCCCCGGCCTTCAGCTTCGCGATCAGGTTGTCGCGGATCTCGTCCTTGACGGTCTTCGGCGCGTATCCCGCCGCGACGAGCTCTCCGAGGGTGGTCGGGCGATCGGTCATGATGACTCCCTTGCCGGGAGATTACGGGAAAAGATTGCGGAGAGATTCTCTGCCGGGGGGAACGTGACGTTGCCCCCCGCACCCCCCTCCTGACCTCACGGGTCAGTGTGCGTTTCGGCCCAGTCACCCGCTCTGGAACTCGCGCACGGGATCGCCCGGCGGCACGACGGGCATCGCGCGCGAGGGAACGCCCGCCGGCGAGGCGCGCTCCGAGCGCCTCCATCTTCGCTTTCGACCAGCCCGAGAAGATCTCTTCGAGTACGCCGGCGGGAGAGATCAGGACGAAATGGGGAACCGACTCCACCTGGAAGGCGCAGGAAGCCGCGAACCCGGGCTCCGGATCCAGAACCAGGTCGAAGGTCGCGTTTCCGAACTCCTCGAAGAATCTCCGACTCTCCTTCTCCGGGTTCTGCGAGACGCCGACGACGCGGACGCCCGTCCCGCCGTAGGTCGCGTGCAGGCGCTGGACGTACGGCCACGCGAGGCGGCACGTCGGGCAGCTCACCTTGAAGAAGGCGAGGAGGAGCGGGAGGCCGCCCGCCTCCGCGAGGAGGGCCGCCGTCGTGACCGTGCCGCCGCCGACCCGCGCGAACGTGGCCGCGGGAGCCGGCCGGCCGGGGGAGAGGGGGGAAGGCGCGCCCATGCCCGAGTCTAAACCGCGGCTCAGTTGCTCCCGGAGTGCGTCGAGCCGTCGCCGCCGGCCGACGGGGCGGCGGCCGGGCGGGGCCCCGCTTCCGCGACGCGGAACAGGAGCGCCTTGGCACCCTGGGGCGTCGTGACGTAGCGCGCGGTCACGTGGTCCTTCGCCTTCAGGTCCGAGAGCGTCACGGGCTTGCTGCCGCGCGTGACGGGCACGTCGGGTGCGACGCTCACGGCGACCGTCTGGCGCGCCGGCGGCTGACCCTTCACCTTCGTCGTCTTCACGGACTCGCGGATGAGGACGAGATGGCTCGGAAGGTCGACCCACACGATCTCGCCGACGATCGTCCGGGATTCGCCCGCGGGCGCCGCCGCCGCCGCGCCTGCGCCGGCCGGCTGGGACGGCGCGGGAGGGGCAGCGAGCAGCAGAAAAAGGACGAGGCTTGCCACGCCGTCTTTCGAAGCAGGACACGTGCCGCCCCCCGAGGGCGCTCCCGAGGACCGCTCCGGCGGCTCTTTGCGCCCGAAAGGCCGTTTCCGGCCCGCGATCGGTCGACGGACTGCACGATTCGGGACGGTCCGGCTCCCGACGCGGAGGGTCCGATGGGGAGTGAGCAGTGCCCGTCGGACGGCACTTCCGGTTGTGCCGTCCCGCATGTGCCTTCTCCTGACGGCCGCCCTCCTGCTGCCGGGCCGGGGCCTGTCCGTCACGAAGCGCGAGCTTCGCGACGCGGCGGTCATGGCGGCGAACCGCCTCACCACGACTCGAGTCCTCGCGCGGACCTGGGAAGACGCGCCGGCCCTCGTGGGACTCCTCCGGCTGGCGGAGGATCCCGGCCTTCCGGAAGCCGGACGGGCGTGGATCGGCCTCGTGACCGCAACGGTCGCGGGCGGCGCCGAGCCGATCTCGAACGGCGACTACGCCGCGTATGCGCAGGCCGCGATGGATCTCTACCGGCTCGCCCCGGCGACGGACACCGCGCAGCGCGAGAGGCTCCTCGCGGCGACGAACGGGCCGCTCGCGTTCGCGGATCGCGCGCTTCGAACGACGCCCGCCGACGGCCCGCCGGTGGCGGACTGGTGGGTCGAGGGCGGCTACGGCACACGATTCTGGGTCGACGACCTCTATACGATGCCGCCCTGGCTCGCGATGCGAGGTTCGGGCCGGGACGGGCTCCCCGCCGCTCCGCGGGCGCGGGACCTCGCCTACGAGTGGATCGAGAGCTATCTCTACGACCACCGCCCGACGGACTCCGGCGGCGCTCCGTCGCTCGTGCCGTCGGGGCGACGGCGCGGCGGTGCGCTTCTGTGGGATCCGGCGGTCTCGCTCTTCCGGCACGACGCCGGGGCCGGACTCGCGAGCTACTGGGGCCGCGGCAACGGATGGGCGGCCTGGGGGCTCGAGCGTGCGGCGCGCTATCTCGACTCTCCCTACCGCGGTGGCCGTTACGACGAGGTCGTCGACCGGACGGAAATCCGCGAAGTGCTCTCGCGTCTCGCGAGCGCGCTCGCCGCGCGGAGGTCGGACGACGGCGGCTGGCCGAGCGACCTCGCGAGTCCCGGCGCGTGCCCGGCGAGCGAGACCTCGGCGACCGGACTCGTCACGACCATGCTTGCGGCCGGAATCAACGAGGGATGGCTCGATCACACCGTGTACACGCCGGTCGTCCTCAAGGCGCTCTCGGTGCTCCTCGGGCGGCTCGACGCCGACGGCGACGTCACGGGAATCCAGCCGCCCGGAACCGGTCCCGACTGCGGCGTCACGACGTCGCGCGATCCGGCCGTCGACGTTTCGTACGGAGTGGGGGCCTTCCTCCTCGCCCTGTCGGAGGCGCTGAACTTCCCGGACGCCGACCTGGCCGCGCTCGACGCCGCGGCGGCGCAGCCCGTGGAGCGTGAGCCCCTCGGATGGACCTGGAGCCTCGCGTGGCCCGGCGAGTGCGCGCGGCCCGACGTCCGGATGACCAACGCCGGCCCCCACACGGTTCACGCGTCCGTGTCGATGGTGAGCCCGGCGCCCCTGGACCTCGGGTCCGTCGACGTTCCTCCCGGCGCGTCGGTCTCGCTCGGGACTTCTCTCTCGGCGACCTCGGGCGTGCCGGCCGTGGCGCAGCCTCCGGGCGAGCGGCGATCTCTCCGTCGTACCGCGGGCCGCGTGCGGGAACGTCCGCGATCTCCTCGACGACGTCCCGGCCGGTTTCCGGATCCCGCCGCGCCGCGTCGGGATCGCCGTCCCGATCTGGGCCGCGCTCGCGGGCGGTGAGGCGACGACCTTCGGTCCCGCAGGACGACGACGTGCTCCTGGAGGCGGGTGCAAGCAACGCGTCTCTCCGGGCCGCCTCGCTTCGCATCGAAGTCCGGGCCCCGGACGGAACGCTCGAGGTTTCCCGCGAGCTTTTCCTGGATGCGGGCGCCGCCGTGGTCGCCCCGGTGTTCGCGTCCCGGGGATCGCGCGTCGTGCTCTCGAACGCCCCCGGCGGTCCCGGCCTCGTGCCGATCGTCTTTCCGGAGCCCCGTCCTTCCCGGAGCGCGGGTCCGGACGCGAACACGAAGGCGCTGTAGGCTCAGCCCGGCTTCTTCAGGCCGAACTTCTCCAGCCGGTACTGCAGCGTCCGGTACGTGAGGCCGAGCAGGCGGGCGGCCCGCGCGATGACCCATCCGGACTTTTCCATCGCCTGGACGATGAGCTGCCTCTCGAACTCCTCGATGTCGATCCCCTCGGCCGGGATGTCGAAGCCGTAGGGCCGGGCGGCCGGCGCCGTGTTGAGGCGCACCTCGGACGGAAGGTCTCCGGGCCCGACGACGGTGCCCTCGCAGAGCAGGACCGCGCGCTCGACGACGCTCTCGAGCTGTCGCACGTTGCCGGGCCACGCGTGGCGGACGAGAAGGTCCATCGCCTCGGGCGACACGGACGCGACGGACGTCCCGTGCGAGGCGTTCGCCTTGTCGAGGAAGCGGCCGACGAGCGCGCGGACGTCCGAGGCCCGCTCGCGCAGCGGAGGGAGCTCGAGGGGGATCACGTTCAGGCGGTAGTAGAGGTCCTCGCGGAACTGGCCGGCCTTCATCATGGCCGTGAGGTCGCGGTTCGTCGCCGCCACGACGCGCACGTCGACGGGGATCGTCTCGTTCCCGCCGACGCGCTTGACCTCCTTCTCCTGCAGTCCCCGCAGGATCTTGCCCTGCAGCGGGAGCGTGAGGTCTCCGATCTCGTCGAGGAAGAGCGTCGAGCCGCTCGCGGCCTCGAACAGGCCGATCTTCCGCGCGTCTGCGCCCGTGAACGAGCCCTTCTCGTGCCCGAAGAGCTCGCTCTCGAGGAGGTTCTCGGGGATCGCGGCGCAGTTCACGGCGAAGAACGGCTTCGCGGAGCGGTTCGAGCGCGCGTGGATCGCGCGCGCGACGAGCTCCTTGCCCGTGCCGGACTCGCCGCGGATCAGGATCGTCGAGTTCGTCGGCGCGATCTTCTCGATGAGGCGGAAGACGTCGCGCATCGCCGGGCTGTCCCCGACGATCGCCTCGAGGCCGTCGCCCTTGAGGCGCCGCTCGAGCCGCAGCGCCCTCTCGCTGAGCCGGAACGCCTCGACGGCGCGCTCGACGCGGAACAGCAGCTCGTCGGCGACGACGGGCTTGGACATGTAGTCGAACGCGCCCAGCCGGTGCGCTTCGCGCGCGCGCTCGACCGATCCGTGCGCGGTCACGAGGATGACCTTCGGGGGCAGCGGGTCGTCCCCGGAGCTGAGGCTCTTCACGACGTCCATGCCCGTGAGGCCGGGCATCTTCAGGTCCGTGAGGACGACCTCCGGCCGGAGCTCGGCGGCCTTCGCGAGCGCGGAGCGGCCGTCCGCGGCGGCCGCGACGCGGTACCCCTCGTCCTCGAGGATGACGGTCAGCGACTCGCGCTGGTGTTTCTCGTCGTCGACGACGAGGAGCGTGGCCTTCGGCTCCCTCTCGCTCACGGGCGGAGATTACCCTCAGGCGCCCGCGGGGAGCGAAACGCGGAAGACGGCGCCCGTCTTGCCGTCCGTCCGGTTCTCCGCGGTGACGCGTCCGCCGTGCTCCTCGACGATCCGCTTCACCATCGCGAGGCCGAGCCCGACGCCGCCGTCCTTCTTCGAGAAATAAGGGTCGAAAAGGCGCGGAACGTCGGCCTCGTCGAGGCCCGGACCCTCGTCCGCCACCGTCAGGACGAGTCGCCGGGCCGCGTCGTCCGGACCGGTCTCCGCGGCGACGGACACGGCGAGCGTCCCGCCGTGGCGCTCCATCGCCTGGATCCCGTTCTGGACGAGGTTCCACACGGTCGACTTCAGGAGGTTCGCGTCCGCCGGGACGCTCGGCCGCGCGGAGGGAAGGTGCACGGCGAAGGAGACGTGGGCGCGCCCGGCGGTCTCGGACAGGTCGGCCAGCGTCCGCGCGACGACCGCCGTGAGGTCCGTGGGCGCGAGCGTGAGCTGGAGGGGCCGGCCGTAGGCGAGAAAGTTGTTGATCAGGGAGGCGAGGCGGTTGATCTCCTCGCGGAGGGCCTCGATCCGTCCGCCGTATTCGGCGGCCGCGGCCGCGTCGGCGGGCGCGTGGCGGCGCCTGAGGACGTCGAGCCCGAGGGAGAGCGCGTTCAGCGGGTTCTTGATCTCGTGCGCGAGCCCCGAGGCGAGATGGCCGATCTCGGCGCGCCGCTCCGCGGCGGCGAGGCGGAGCTCGAGCTCCTGGCGCTCGCGGAGCTTCTCGGTCATCCGGTTGAAGGTGGAGGCGAGCCGGCCGACCTCGTCGTCCCGGTCGACGGGCACCGTCACGTCGAGGCGGCCCTCGGCGACCCGCGCGGCGCCGTCCGCGAGCGCGTCGAGGGGCCGCGTGGCGTTGCGCGTGATGACGAGCATGACCGCGAGACCGAGCGCGAAGACGCCGAGGAGGGCGAAGAGGCGCCGGCGGAAGTTGTCCTCGAGCTGCGCGCGGATGTTCTCGAGGTTGTACGCGATCTCGACGTGCCCGCGCAGGCGCCCCTCGACGACGATCGGGACCGTGAGGTTGCGGTTCGTCGGGCCCGATCCGATCACGCCGGAGATCACGATGTCCTTCGGTGAGGTCGGCTTCCGCGCGCGGCGCTTCGCGGCGGTCGGCGTCGGCTCGAAGAGCGGCTTGCCGGTCTCGTCCGTCACCTTGATGTCGCGCAGCCCGCGAGCCCCGAGGGCGGCCGTGTAATCCTCGAGGACCTTCGGGTCCTTCCAGCCCTCGGACCCGATCTGTGTCTGTCCGACCTCGATCGCCTTCGCGATCGCCTGGTACGAGCCGTCCGCCTCGTCGAGCGTCTCGTTGCGCGTCTGGAAGTAGACGAGCGTCTGCGCGAACGCGGCGAGGACGAGGATCCCCGCCCACGTGAGGCCCAGCCGCGTGGAGAGCCGCATGCCGCCGAAGCCCTCGGGTGCCGCCATCACCTCACCGCGAACGAGCGCCACGTGAAGAAGACGCCGAAGCCCACCAGCAGGACGCCCGCGAGGACGGTCGAGCGCGAGACCCACTTGCCGGCCTTCAGCTTGAGGCGCTCCACGAGCTCGATGAGGACCGTGAACCACGCGAAGACGCCGATGCCCACGCCGAGGGCGAATCCGAGGGCCGAGACGACCGACGGAACGAAGAGCCGGTGGGAGACGAGAAAGGAGACGAGGATCGTCCAGTTCACGAAGAGGGCCGGGTTCGCGGCGGCCTGCAGGAGGCCCGTCAGGAACGAGCGGATTCCCGCCGGCGCCCTGCCCGGGAGCTCGTCGGGGGCGGGCATCGCGCGCGCGACGAGGTCGATCTTGTCGCGCCGGCGGTCGACGAGCAGGAGCTTGAGCCCGTAGCCGACGAGGAAGACGGCGAGGAGCGAGCGCACCCACGGGTTCGTGACGACCTTCTCGAGGATCCAGCCGAGGCCGAGACCGATCAGGAGGCACACGAGCGCGTCCACGACCGAGCCGCCGATCGCGACGCGGTAGGCTTCGCGGTGCTTCCCCTGCAGGCCCTTGCGCAGGCACGTCACGTTCAGCGGGCCCGGAGGGATCGCGCCGAGGAACCCCGCGAGAAACCCGACGACGAGGGACAGCGGGAAATCCGCCACGGGGCGGTATCGTCTCACGGCGGTTTGCGGCGCCCGGCGCCTAAGCGTACATTGCAGCCGTGAGACGGCTCTTCGCCTGCGCCTTCGCCGCGGCCCTTCTCGCCGGGATTCCCGGCCGCGCACAGGCCCCGCTCGAGTTCGAGCCCAAGGTCGGAGCCGTGGGCGTCCGGGTCACGCTCCACACGAGCGTGCCCGCGGGCGGCCAGGTCCTGTTCGGCGGAAGGCCGGTGAGCGTGGTCGAGGAAGCGAAGGGGATCTACAGCTTCCTCGTTCCGCCCTCGGATTCGGGCACGGCGTTCATCGAGGTCGTCCGGGGCGGCAAGCCCCTCGCGAAGAGCGCGGTCCCGTTCGTCGTCTCGGGGCCGTCGGTCGTGACGGTCCCGAAGCTCGTCGGCCTCAAGGAGGCGATCGACGTCTTCGGCTACGCGGACACGCGGCCCGAGGGGGGCGGCAAGCCGGAGCCCAAGGCGCGCCCGATCCTGAAGTTCGACGAGGACGAGGTCCTCACGATCGGCGAGCCCGCGCCCTTCCGGCTCGGGCCGGCGGTCGAGCTGGGCGATCTCCAGAGCGCCGGCAAGACGGGCATGGCGGGCACCGGCCTGCTGATCACCGCGCGGCCGCCCAAGAAGAAGACGCCCGTCCCTCTCCCTCCGCCCCCGCCCGACAACTGACGCGCCGAGCGCTCGTCGGGGCCTGATGCATTTGTATCAGGGGATTTTCGCGGCCCGGGTCCCACGGTTCGACTGAGTCGTTGACTCGAGCCGCCGCGGGGCGGGTGCCTGGAAGGAATCGGGGATCGTCCGTGCCGGGTACACGGACGTCGATGCCCGCGCGCTGCCGGCAGAGGAGGCGCGCCATGTTCCCGAGACACTTCCGCCCGTCCGTCCGCGGACAGGCCGTTCCCGTGCTCGTCGCCGCTCTCGCGTTGGCGTCCGCGCTCGGCGCCGTGCTCGTGCGAGGTCCCGAGCGGAAGCCCGCGGCGTCGTCTTACCAGGGGAGCGCGGTATGGGTGCTGCCGGCGAGCGCGCACGCGCCCGGGGCGAACGGGGCGAACTGGCGGACGGACGTCGAGGTGCACAACGCGGGGACGACGGCGGCGACGTACACGGTGGAGCTGCTCGTGCGCGACGCCGAGAACCTCGCGCCGCGAGAGCCGGACGTACACGCTGTCGCCGCAGCAGTCGGTGCGGTACGTGGACGCGCTGACGGGGATGTTCTCGTTCACGGGGGCGGCGGCGCTGAGGATCACGGCGTCGTCGGAGCTCGTGATGGTGACGAGCCGGACGTACAACCAGATCGGGGCGAACCCGTGGAACCTGCCGGAGGGGGCGTCGTTCGGGCAGTTCGTGCCGGCGGTGACGGAGGCCGCGGCGATCGCGTACCGGGGAAGAAGGGCGGCTGATCCAGCTGTCGCAGCAGGCGGCCTCGACGATGACGGAGTTCCGGACGAACGTGGGGCTGGTGAACGCGACGGGCGCGGCGCTGGATGTGACGGTGGACCTGTACCGTGCGAACGGGACGTACCTCGGGACGAAGACGGGGAGCGAGACGCGCCTGAGGGGCTACGAATTCCGGCAGCTGAACGAGGCGATGGGCGTGTGGGGGACGGTCGCGGACGGCTATGCGGTGGTCAAGCCGGTGACGAGCGGGGGAAAGCTGTACGCGTTCGCCACGGTGATCGACAACCACGCCTCGGGTGACGCGTTCTTCCTGCCGGCGATGAAGAAGACCGCCGGCGGACCGGCCCCGACCCCGACCGTCACGCCCTCGTCGACGCAAGGCAACCTCTACCCCTACCGGCCTACGGGCTGGCAGGGCGCGATCGTCGCCGACTCGCAGATGGGAGGGCGGACCACGACGCTTCTCTCGTCTCTCCTCACGACCTACGTCAGCTGGGCCGTCGCGAACGGAGGTCCCGGAGACATTCCCGGCACGATCGAATTCGAGCTGCGGCTCGACGGCGCGCGCCTCGCGGGGTGGTACACGGACGAAGGCCTCGAGGCCGGCTACTACCTCAGCCTGGAGGACTACGAGGTGCCGGCCGGGAGGATCTCGCCGGGAACGCACACGCTCACGATCGTGGCCGACTACACGAACCGCGTGACGGAGACGAACGAGTCGGACAACACGGCGAGCGGCACGTGGACGTGGACGACGGCCTTCGTCGTGGCGGGCGACGCAGGGGCGGAAGCGTCCGCACCGGCCGCGTCCGCCCCGCGGGCCCGCCTCGTCCGGCGCCCGATCGCGGGCCGCTTCCCGGCTTTCGCCGCGGCGGCGGTATGGGTGCTGCCGGCGAGCGCGCACGCGCCCGGGGCGAACGGGGCGAACTGGCGGACGGACGTCGAGGTGCACAACGCGGGGACGACGGCGGCGACGTACACGGTGGAGCTGCTCGTGCGCGACGCCGAGAACCTCGCGCCGCAGAGCCGGACGTACACGCTGTCGCCGCAGCAGTCGGTGCGGTACGTGGACGCGCTGACGGGGATGTTCTCGTTCACGGGGGCGGCGGCGCTGAGGATCACGGCGTCGTCGGAGCTCGTGATGGTGACGAGCCGGACGTACAACCAGATCGGGGCGAACCCGTGGAACCTGCCGGAGGGGGCGTCGTTCGGGCAGTTCGTGCCGGCGGTGACGGAGGCCGCGGCGATCGCGTACGGGGAAGAAGGGCGGCTGATCCAGCTGTCGCAGCAGGCGGCCTCGACGATGACGGAGTTCCGGACGAACGTGGGGCTGGTGAACGCGACGGGCGCGGCGCTGGATGTGACGGTGGACCTGTACCGTGCGAACGGGACGTACCTCGGGACGAAGACGGGGAGCGAGACGCGCCTGAGGGGCTACGAATTCCGGCAGCTGAACGAGGCGATGGGCGTGTGGGGGACGGTCGCGGACGGCTATGCGGTGGTCAAGCCGGTGACGAGCGGGGGAAAGCTGTACGCGTTCGCCACGGTGATCGACAACCACGCCTCGGGTGACGCGTTCTTCCTGCCGGCGATGAAGAAGACCGCCGGCGGACCGGCCCCGACCCCGACCCCGACGCCGACCATCACGCCGACGCGGACGCCGACGCCGCCCGTCGGGCCGACCCCGACCCCGACGCGGACGCCGACGCCGCCGGCCGGGTCGACGCCGACGCCCAGCCCGACGCCGACGCCTCCCGTGACGGGCGGCGTGATCAACGGGCCCTCGGGCTCGACGCTCACGCTCGCGCCGGGCTGGAAGGAGACCGGGATGACGGTCTCGCTCTCGCCGGCGGACATCACCCCGCTCCTGCGGACGAACGAGACCGCGATGTCGGCAGCCGTGAGGATCTCCGTGACGGGCAGCGAGCCGCTCCGCGCGGGAGGGAACTTCCGGATCACGCTTCCCGTCACGGGAACGGTCACGGATCCGTCTCGCCTCATGATGAAGGCCCTCCTGACGATCGCGGTTTCGTACCCCGTCCTCGGCACGTACGACTCCTCCGCCCGGAAATACTCCGTGGACGTGCCGGCCCTCTGGAACGGCTGGGTGTTCGGCGTCGTCTCGGAGCCGGGAGTCGGATTCCTGGCCGGCCGGACCGAATCCGGTCGCGAGCCGCTCGGCTGGCGGACGCCGATGGACTGGGGCACGTGCGTGTTCCGTGTCGTCAAGCACACGAACGTCTGGACGGACGCGCGGATCGAGTCGGACATCATCGACCCCGCGTGGTCGGCCTGCGACACGCTCCGGAACGAAGGCTGGCGGTCGCCGCGCCTGTGGATCGACTCCCGGACGAACGACCGCGTGATCCACCTCGTGTCCGGCCTCGGCCCGAACGACCCCCGGACGATGTACGCGAATTGCTGGGACGTTCCGACCGCCGAGTGGTGTAGCCCCGACTCGCCGAAGTTCTCGACGGTGGGGCTCACGGACGAGCAGGCCCTTTCGCTCGGGCAGATCTACCTCAACACCGACGAGGCCGCGGCGGCGGCGTCGAGTGTGGACCATGCGACGACGGGTGGCCTGCTGATCCACGAGATGACGCACGCCTCGATGTACGGGTCCGACGTGCGCGACTTCTTCTACAAGACGGCGGACGGGACCCACACGTACGTGGCGAGCGCCTGGTCCGAGGGCGGTGCGACGCTGCTGGAGAGCACGTACGACGGCCGGGGCGGACAGCTTGGGGCCGGGAGGGTCTACGTCCGCCCGAGCGAACGTGCTCAGATCCTGGACACGGCGGCGGACGAGCCGGACCCGCTCTGGGGGGCGTACACGAAGCAGGACTTCCTCGCGTGGGTCGCCGCGAGGTACGGCGGAGGGAGCTTCAACTTTCTCCGGTCGATCTACGAAGCGATGAGCGACAAGACGGAGGGCCAATACGGACTGAGCCGGGACGCGTACCTGACGCTCTACCGACAGGGCGCGGACGTCGCCTTGCACCAGCGCTTCGGGAAGGGGCTCTCGGACGTCTACCACGAGTTCGCTCTCGACCGGGGCTATCGGCGAACGGCGGCCCTCTCGCTCCGGAGCGGCGACGCGGTCGCGAACCGGGCCAACCTCGCCCTCTTCCCGGACCGGCAGGACTGGAACCCGGCGATTCAGCCCACGCTCGACGTGAGGAGCCTGCCTCCGCTCACGACGCGTCTGATCCGGTTCCCGCTTCCGGCGGCCGTCCTGGCGCGGCCGACGTTCGACTTCAGCGTCGCGTCGAGCGTGGACGTCTCGGCGACCGGCGTGAGGGTGACGATTTTCCGCGAGGACGCGGCCGGCGCCATGCTCCCGGGCGGGGAGATCGCGTTCACGGACCCGAAGCAGCCCGTGAAGGTTCCCATGACGGCGCCCGTCGCAAACCTCTCCATCCTCGTCTCGAACACGTCGGTCGAGGGCCGGACGGCCACGGTGAAGCTCGGGACGTTCGGGTCCGCGATCTTCGTCGGCACATGGGCGCCCGAGGGAAAGCAGGGGAACGACTGCTACTCCCCCGCGAGGCTCTTCGCTCCGCCCATCCTCGGGGCGGTTTTCGTCCTCGACAGGGGAACGTTCATCGCCGACCAGGAGTCCCTTGCGCTCCTCGATCCGAAGTACGGCTGGACGCTGAGCGGGGCCGGTTCCATCACGGGCGATACCGCGACGCTGAACTTCAAGGCGGGCTGGACCGACTTCGACGATTCCGGCGTCGCACAGGCCCGGCTGGACGCGGACGTGACCTGGTCCGGCACGCGCCAGCCCGTGCCGCCCGAATCGGCGGCGCAGGGCGTGACGGAGTACTTCAAGGGGCCGTCGAACATCGTCTTCAGGACGTCGGCGCCGCACGCGCCGTGCACGACGACGTTCACCTCGCCGACGGGTGCGATCGTCGGGCCGTGCCCGAAGCCGCACTGCCAGAACTGAACGGGGCGAACGCCTGGGGCCGCTCGGCGGGACGTCGCTCGAGCGCGCCCGCGAGGATCGCCCCCGTCGCGTCCGTCTCGAGGAGGAAGCCGTCGTGGCCGTGCGTCGAGCGGAGCTCGGCGTACGCGGCGCCCGCGTCGCGCGTCCAGGCCCTCACGACGTCCTCGGGATAGAGGCCGTCGCCCGGGATCCCGACGCCCGTGATCCGCGGCCCCGCCGCCGCGAGAGCCGCGGCGGCGCCGCCGCGCCCGCGGCCGACGTCGTGGGCGTCCATCGCGCCGAGAAGCGTGCGGTAGCTCTTCGCGTCGAAGCGCGCGACGAGCCTCGCCCCGTGGCGCGACAGGTACGACTGGACCGAGAAGGGCTCGTCCGCGCCGCCCTGCCTCCCGAAGCGGCCCTCGAGCTCGCCCGGCGTGCGGTACGTGAGCATCCCCGCCATCCGCGCGATCGCGAGGCCGGCCTCCGGGCCGCCGGCCTCGAGCGCGCGGCGCTGGACGTGGTTCCAGCCGATCGCCCACGCCGTGTGGGCGGCGGGGGCGGCGAAGACGACGGCGGACCGCGTGCGCGAAGGGAACGACGCGGCCCACTCCAGCGCGACCATCCCGCCGAGGGAGCCTCCGGTGACGAGAGCCAGAGAGGGGATTTCGAGATTTTCTATGAGTGAAAGAACGAGACGCGCCTGGTCGCGCGTGGTGATCGTGGGGTGCGCGTCGGCCCTTCCCACCCTTCTAAGAAATCTCTTGAAGTCGGTGCCGTAGCACGACCCCAGCAGGTTCGGGCAAAGCACGGCCCACTTCGTCGTGTCGATCGCCTTCCCGGGTCCGATGACGCTGCCCTTCCAGCCCGCGAGCGTCTCGGGCGCGCCCGTGAGCGAGTGGAAGACGAGGACGAGGTTGTCCCTCGCCTCGTTGATCGTTCCCTCGAGGACGTACGCCTGGCGCACGTCGCGCAGGACCTCGCCGGACTCGAGCGCGAAGCGCGGGGTCGTGTCGAACCGGACCGGCGCGGGGCCGGAGCCGGCGGTCACGTTCGCACCGCCTTGCGGAGCGCCTGGTCGAGGTCCTCGGTGAGGTCCTCGACGTCCTCGATCCCGACCGAGAGCCGGATGAGGTCGGGCGTGACGCCCGCGACGATGCGGTCCTCGGGGAGGAGCTGCTCGTGTGTCGTCGACCACGGGTGGATCACGAGGCTCTTGGCGTCGCCGACGTTCGCGACGAGCGAGAAGAGCTTCGCCGCCCCGATCACGGCCTTCGCCTCGGCCTCGCCGCCCTTGACGCCGAACGTGAGGACGCCGCCGTAACCGCCGTCCAGGTATCGCGTTGCCGGCTCGTGAGCCGGGTGCGAGGGGAGGCCCGGATAGCGCACCCACGCGACGGCCGGGTGCGCCTCGAGGAAGCGCGCGACCGCGAGGGCGTTCTCGCTGTGGCGGCGGATGCGCAGGTGCAGGGTCTCGAGGCCCTGCAGGAACAGGAACGCGTTGAACGGGGAGAGCGCCGCGCCGACGTCGCGCAGGAGGACGACGCGCAGGCGCACCGCGAACGCCGCCGCTCCGAAGGACTCGGCGAAGGACAGCCCGTGGTACGCGGGCTCGGGATCGCGGTAGAACGACCGGAAGCGCGGGTTCGATCCCCAGTCGAACGTTCCGCCGTCCACGACGACGCCGCCGATCGCGGTCCCGTGGCCGCCGATCCACTTCGTGGCGGAGTGGACGACGACGTCGGCCCCGTGCTCGACGGGGCGGCAGAGGAGCGGCGTCGCGAACGTGTTGTCGACGACGAGCGGGACGCCCGCTTCGTGCGCGACGTCCGCGAGGGCCCGGAAGTCCGGCACGTCGAGCTTCGGGTTGCCGATCGTCTCGACGTAGACGGCGCGCGTCGTGTCGTCGATCGCGGCGGCGACCTTCCGCGGATCGTTCGCGTCCACGAACGTCGTCCGGATTCCGAGCCGGGGCAGCGTGTGCTGGAAGAGCGTGAACGTCCCCCCGTAGAGGGCGGACGACGAGACGATCGTGTCGCCCGCCTGCGCGAGATTCAGGAGCGCGAGCGTCTGCGCGGCCTGGCCGCTGGACGTCGCGACCGCGGCGACGCCGCCCTCGAGCTCGGCGATCCGACGCTCGAAGACGTCCGTCGTCGGGTTCATGAGGCGCGTGTAGATGTTCCCGAACTCGCGCAGACCGAAGAGGCGCGCGGCATGTTCCGGCCCGTCGAAGACGTACGACGTCGTCGCGTAGATCGGGACGGCGCGCGCGTTCGTGGCGGGATCGGCCGTCTCCTGAGCGGCGTGGACGGCCAGCGTGCCGGGGCGATAGCGGGGTCTGGCGGCGGCGGCTGTGGACATGGGGACCTCCTTCGTTCGTCGGATTTCGCGGGCACAAAAAAAACCGGCCCTCTCCTGCGAGAGGGCCGGTCGGGTTTCCGAGTGTTGCTCGGGCCGCTTGGTTCGAGGACGCCTACGTCGTCGAGCCTCCGTCCACCTCTCGCGAGATGACGCACATGCACATGCACATGGAAATGCACATACAGGCGGCGGCGGAGGCGGAGCGGCGCGTCATGAAGGCGTCACGGTAGGGAAGCGACGGAGGCTTGTCAAGCGCGGCGAATGCCGACCCGCGTCTTTCACGACCCCGACGAAGAAAAAGAGGCCCCTCCCAGGAGAGGCCTCGGCAGTCTCTCGCCCCGAAAGAAAGGGGAAGGCGGGAGCTAGTAGCGCTCGCGGCCGTAGCCGCCGCCGTAGCTGCTGCGGCCGCCGCCGCCGCCGCGCGCGCGGCTCCTGCGGACGGGCCTCGTTCACGCGCAGCGTGCGGCCGTCGAGCTCCTGCCCGTTGAGGGCGCTCATCGCCTTCTGGGCGTCGGCGTCGGCCATCTCGACGAAGCCGAAGCCCTTCGACTGGCCGGTCTCGCGGTCGGAGATCACGCGGGCCGATTCGACGGCGCCGTACGCCTCGAACGTGGAGCGGAGGACGTTGTCGTTGACGGAGTAGGGGAGGTTTCCAACGTAGAGCTTCATGAGAACGAGTCCTATTCTTACTTTCCGTTCGGATACGGTTAAGCGGACCGCGTGAGCGGCCAGCGGTCTGGAAGATGGTGGGGAGATCTCGGTGCGGCGGGTCCTCTGCGTGCTCTTCGGGTCCCCACCGCCGGTTCAGGTCTGGGGGACGGACACGAATATGACAGCATCGGCCCGGTGAAAGTCAAATCGATCGTTCGTTCTGCGGCGTAGAAAAAGTGCCTTGCCGACCCTCGAATTCTGCGCTCGACCTGCCCGGTGTGACGCAGCGCACGCATCTGGGACTTCCACGGCGATCCCGGCGTTCTCGAGCGCCTCACGCCGCCGGAGAAAGAGCTTCGAATGGTCGGAAAGGCCCGCGACGATGGGGCCGAGCGGCGCGCGTCGTCCTCGAGCTGCGGCAGTTCGGAGTGCCGCTGCGCTGGATCTCGACGTTCGCGGACTGGGAGCCCCCGGTTCGCTTCGTGGACGTGCAGGAGGAGGGGCCGTTCGCCTCCTGGCGGCACGAGCACCTCTTCGCGGACGGCCGCCTCGTGGATCGCGTGACGTACGAGGTCCCGCTCGCCGCCTTCGGCGGGCGCCTCGTGGACCTGCTTCCTCGTCCGTCCGGAGATCGAGCGGATGTTCGCGCACCGCCACCGCGTCACCCGGGAGGCGCTCCTCCGATAGGATCGGCGCATGATCGCCTCCACGCTCTTCGCGATGGCCCTCTCGGCGTCCTCCGTCTCGCAGGCCAAGACCGCTCTCCTCCAATCGCACGGCGAAGCCCAGCGCGCGCGCATCGAGCGCGGCGTCGACCAGGCCGCTTCGCTCTGGCGCGCCTCCGACGGCGACGGAGACGCCTTCGTCGCCTTCGCGAAGGAGAACTTCGCGTCCGACCCGCAGGTCCTCGACGGCCTCCTCCAGCGCTTCGAGGAGAACCTCGAGTCGCTGGACGGACACATGCTCGAGATCGGCCGCGACCTCTCGCGTCGGACCGTCATCGAGATGGGGCCGATCCTGCCCGTGGACCGGCTGTTCGGCGCGTGGGAGCCCTCGGCCCACGTCGCCGAGGACCTCTTCGCGCAGAAGATCGCGTTCGTCGCCCTCCTGAACTTCCCGCTCTCGACGCTCGAGGAGCGCCTCGAGAAGGGCGGCGCCTGGACCCGTCGGCAGTGGGCGGAATCGCGCCTCGCGCGACGCTTCGAGACGCGCGTCCCGGCAGACGTCCAGCAGGGCCTCGCGAAGGCCTACGCCGACGCCGAGCTCTACATCGCCGAGTACAACGTCTGGATGCACCACGTCGTGGACGCGAAGGGAACGCGCCTCTGGCCGAAGGGCCTGAAGCTCCTCTCGCACTGGAACCTCCGCGACGAGATCAAGGCGAACTACGCGGCGAAGGACGGCCTGCCGAAGCAGCGCCTCGTCGCGAAGGTCATGGACCGCATCGTGACGCAGACGATCCCGGCCGCGGTCGTGGACAACCCCGCGGTCGACTGGGACCCGGTGACGAACGTCGTCACGGCGGCGCCCCCGGCCGAGGTCGAGACGGGCGGCCGGCCGAAGCCCGCCTCCGGCGAGCGCGAGCCGGACACGCGCTACGCGCGCCTCCTCGCGTGCTACCGGGCCGCTCGCGCCGCGGACCCGTACTCGCCCACGGAGCCCACGCTCATGCGGCGCCGCTTCGACGTGGACCGCGAGATCCCCGAGGCGCGCGTGGAAGCCCTGTTCACCGGAATCCTGACGTCGCCGCTCGTCCCGCGCGTCGCGGCGGTGATCGAGAAGCGCCTCGGGCGGAAGCTCGAGCCCTTCGACGTCTGGTACGACGGCTTCCGCCCGCGCGCCGACCACCCCGAGGCGGAGCTCGACGCGCTGACGCGGGCGAGGTACCCGACGGCCGAGGCGTACAAGGCCGACCTGCCGCGCCTCTTCGAGGGCCTGGGCTTCACGCAGGCCAAGGCGCGCTGGCTCGCGGACCGGATCGTGGTCGACCCGTCGCGCGGCTCCGGGCACGCGCTCGGCGCGCAGATGAAGGGCGACTTTCCGCACCTGCGCACGCGCGTCGAGCCGGGCGGGATGGACTACAAGGGCTACAACATCGCCGTCCACGAGATGGGGCACAACGTCGAGCAGCTTTTCTCGCTCTACGAGGTGGACCACTGGCTCCTGGCCGGCGTGCCGAACAACGCGTTCACGGAGGCCCTCGCCTTCGTCTTCCAGGCGCGCGATCTCGAGCTCCTCGGCCTGAAGGGCCCCGGCGCCGGCGCGAAGAGGCTCAAGGCGCTGAACGAGCTCTGGCAGACGTGGGAGATCGCCGGGCCCGCGCTCGTCGACATGCGGGTGTGGCACTGGATGTACGACCACCCCGACGCGACGCCCGCCGCGCTGAAGGACGCCGCGGTCGCGATCTCGCGGGAGGTCTGGAACCGGTACTACGCGCCCGTCCTCGGCGGGAAGGACGCGACGCTGCCCGGCATCTACTCGCACATGGTCGGCTACTTCCTCTACCTCCCCGACTACGTCCTCGGCCACCTCATCGCGAACCAGGTCGAGGAGCGCTTCGAGAAGTCGGGCCGGCCGCTCGGCGAGGAGTTCGAGCGCGTCGCGAAGTTCGGCTCCCTCACGCCCGACCTCTGGATGAAGAACGCGACGGGGGAGCCCCTCTCGGCCGGCCCGATGTTCCGGGCTGCCGAGGCGGCCCTCGAGGCCGAGGAAGGGAAATAGCGGCGGGGCGGGAACTTTCCGCCCGGGGCGGGGTCGAACCCGGCAGGAGACGATGACGTGCCGGCCCGTATCCTCGCCTTCGACGCCTCCCGGGGAGACGACGCCGGTGCGAGAATCGGCCCCGTGAGCGCGATGGTCCACGCGAGCGAACGGGACTGGCCGGGCGACGAGCGGGCGGTCAGCCGCTTCCTCTCGGGAGACGTCCTCGGGTTCGAGCAGATCGTGCGCCACTACTCGGGGATGGTCTTCGCGCTGGCGGCCCGGCTCGTGGGGCCCGCGGACGCCGAGGACGTCGTCCAGGAGACGTTTCTGAGGGCGTGGCACGGCCTCGAGCGCTTCCGCGGGGACTCCAGCCTCAAGACGTGGCTCTACGCGATCGCGCTCAACCGCGCCCGCGCCCGGCACGGGACTCTCGCGCGCCTCAGGGCCGTCTTCACGCCCGGGAGGACGCGCGCGGACGACGCTTTCGCGTCCCTCGACGACGCGTCCGACCCCGCGCTCTCCCCCGAGGAGAACGCCGTCCTGACCGAGCGGCGCCGGCTGCTGCGCGCGGCCGTGCGGGCCCTGCCCGACGAGTTCCGCGTGGCCGTCGTCCTGCGCGACCTCGAAGGCCTCTCGTACGAGGAGGTCGCCGTCGTTCTCGCCGTGCCGGTCGGCACCGTGCGGAGCCGCCTCGCCCGCGGGCGCGCCCTGCTCAAGGAGAAGCTGTCGTGAGCGCCCGTCCCGACGTCCCGCGCCTCGCCGAGGAGGAGCTCGACCTCCTCATTTCGCGCTCGCTCGACGGCGACCTCTCGCCCGAGGAGGAGCAGCAGCTCGAGCGTCTCGTCACCCTCGATCCCGCCGCCGCCCGCCGCAAGGCGGAGCTCTCCGCGCTCGTCGCGGACATGAAGGCCCTGCCGGAGCCCGCGACGCCCTTCGCCCTCTCGACCCGCGTGAACTCGAACATCTCCGAGAGGGCGGGGCGTCCCGGCTCCCTCGGGGGGCGCGTCGGATTCTTCCCGGCGCCGGGCTTCGCCAAGGTCGCGCTCGTCGTCCTCGGCATCGTCGGCGCCGCCATCGCGATCCTCCGCCCCGTTCCCCGGCGGCCGGTGGAGGGCCCGGTCGACGTCCTCCTCTACAGCCCGGCACAGACCGCCTCCTCGGCTCCGCAGGCGCTCGTCGCCGAGGCGAATCCCGACGCGCGGGCGAAGGGTCTCGCGAAGGAGAAGACCGCCTCGAACGAGACGGCGCTCGCGCCCGAGGCGGACGAGAAGCGGATGGAAGCCGTGAGGCCTCCGTCGGAAGAGGCCGCCGGAGAGAAGAAGGCGGCGGCCGGCAAGCTCGAAGGCGCGCGGCAGAACGAGGTCGGGGCGGCGGCGGGCGCACCCGCCGTCGCCGAGGCCTCGCAGAAGCAGGCGTCCGACCGCGACGAGGGCGCCGCGCTCGACGCGGCCCGCGAGCAGGCTCCCGCGAAGGCGACGAGCTCGGGCGCCCTCGCGCCGGCGGCGCCCGCTCCGGCCGCCGCGCCCGCACAGGCCGTGGCGTCGGGCGCGACCGCGCGGGACGGCGAAAGCCGGGTCCCGCGCGGGTGGACCGTTTCCGTCCGCGGCGACGCGGTGCGCCGGTGGTCCCTCCGGCGGGCCCCCGACGACCCGCCGCCCGCGCGCGGAACCGCCGTGTACCGCGTCACGCTCGACGCCTCGGGTCGCGTGTCGGCGCTCTCGCGAGTCGGCGCGGCCCCGGCCGATCCTCGCCTCGACGCGTTCGTCCGCGGCATGGTGTTCGAGCAGGTCGCGTCTCGCGCGGACCGCGCCGAGGCCCAGTCGCGGATCGCGGCCAAGGACGCCCCCGCGGCATTCCCCGACTTCGAGATCGAGCTGACGCCGCGCTGAGCCCTTCAGCCGGCCGGGGCGATCTCAGGAGCTGCGGCGGGCGGGCAGGGGACGGGCGTCGTCGATCCTGACGGGAAACGAGAGCAGGCGTCCCTCGGGCGGCGGCGTCTGCCAGAAGACGGGGATCTCGGGCAGCCGGAAGAGCTCCCGCAGGCGATCCGCGTCCACGCGGGCGCGCAGGAAGCCCGCGGCCTCGAGGCGCCTGGCCGCGAGGGTCGCGAGGACGGCGCCGGCGTCGGGGGGAGGCGGCGAAGGCATGCGGGCCGAGACGTTTCCGTCCTGCACGTGGAACCGCCAGCCCTTTCGCTCGAGCGTGCCGATGAGCTCGGTCATCGTCATGGCGGCCCTCCCGGCGCGCGACGAGCGCGCTCGACCGGAACAACAGCAAGTCCCGCGCCAGGATTCCCGTCTCGTTCTTGACGCCCCACCCGCCTCCGCCTACACTCCCCGTCCCTTCGGAAAGCGAGCCGAAGTAGCTCAGTTGGTAGAGCAACTGATTCGTAATCAGTAGGTCCCCGGTTCAAGTCCGGGCTTCGGCTCCAGTCTTTCTTGAGAAAACCCCCTCAATTCCCTACGTATAGGCGAAAGACAGCGCCGCAAGCGTTGAACCGCTGTGCGCCCCGGTTTCTCGCCGGTCGGGCAAGGAGCGGGCAAGGCAATGGCGAAGGCCAGGAAGCTCCTCGAAACCAATCACATCGAGCAGGCTCCGGCGAGCTGGCGAAGTAGCTCAGTGCGCCCCTATCTCTAAGACGCTGCGTCCTCTTCCAGAACGTCCTCTTCCAGCCCCCGGCTCCCCGATCCCCGAAGTCGGGGTGCCCCGGGTCGCCCCGCCTCGCAAACGCTAGAAGCTATATCCCAGCTGCACGACCCATGCACCGAGGCCGCCACGTTTCGTGGTTCCGGGTTGACCGACTTGACCGTCGTCCGTGGGCACCGTGGCGAGCATGACGGCGTATCCGCCATTGATGCTCAGGCTACGAAAGTCGGGCCAGGGAAGGTGAATGCTCAGGCCGACGAAACCGCCCGGCTCGGGCGTGATCACCGCGCCGATCACCCACCGGAACACTTCTGAAGCTTGGGGTGTCAGAGTTGTCTCGTCGTACCCGCCGAGAAACGGGAGATCGGCATAGGCATTCACCGACGTCATCACCCCGTTGAGCGGGTCGTCTACGAGGGTGGTTCCGGAGAGCTTCACCGGTTGATTCCAGTTGGGGTGGAAGACGGCACCGGCACCTAGCCCGAACGACCAGTGTCTGAGCGGACCAAATGTGTATGCAGTCGTGAGCGTCACGTTGGAAGGAGAGCCGCTGCCCGAGTTGCTCGCGAGCAAGGCGCCGTAGCCGTCATAGATAGCCCTGACGAGGCTCTTGTGCTCGGGGCGCGCAACTAACTTCACCCGGGTGCCCAGCAACGCCTCCATGTCGGCCTTGATCTTCGCGGTGTCGCCGTAGCCTATGTATGAATCGCAGGCGGAGGGGCCGCCGAGAGAGTTATTGAGGAGGGTGTCCTTCGTTTCGCCGTTGATCTTGTCGAGGAGTGTCCTGTCCTTATCGGTCAGGGTTGGGATGGCGGTCGCGATTCGTTTCTCCAGATTGTCGTGGACCGTGCAGGGCGTTACCTCGTTGATGGGTGTCTCGAGTGTGTCTTGCGCGGTCAGCTGCGCCCACTTGAAGGAAGATGGAAGCTTGGCCTTAGTAAGAACGCACGATGCCGCGCCGCGCGTTGGTCCTAACGCTGCAGGCCCTTTAGCGGCAGCCGGTGCGACGAGCTTTCCAAGTCCGCCGGCGACGGTAGAAAGTGCTTGTGACAGGCCTGCCGCGATGGGGGACGGTGAGGAGGCGGCGGTATATGTGGAGTGGATGCCGGACGTACTTCCGTGACGAAAGATGTAGACGGTATACAGTGCGTCGTGTCCGATGAGTCGGGTAGTTCCCAGCGCTGGCTTGGGGGAGTGACCGTAGAGAACGCGCGCGATTGTCCTTGGCGCGTCCTTGTCGTTGACGAAGACGACGGAAAGGCGTTGGACGTCGGCGGGCAGCTTGTCTCTTACACGAGGGTTCGTCGCGGATCTGGTGGACCACGTTGCCGAAGGTGGCTTGTAGCTCGTCCCAGCGATTCTGACGATAATCCTCTATGAGCGTGTCGATATTGATTCCTGTGCCGAGATCCAGTTTGCATTCTTCGGTTGGCAGGATCGTGATGCCCGCCGCGGCAGGAGTAGCCCCCGCGTCAGCGGCGGCAGTTCTTGAGCCGGCGCCGGAGAGTGGAAGGGCGAAGAACGTGGCACCGAGGGCCGTGGCAAGGGCGCGGGGTAATCCAGGGCTCCATCCAGCATGTGTTCCTCTCCTTCTTGGGGTGAGCGCGTGAACTCCTCGGAGCCCGTTCGAGCTACCTTCGAAGGACGACGACATCCACCTCCTCGGAGCGTTCTGTTCCGGACGTCGCCTTGTAGTGCAGCCAGGTCGCCCCTCCGGTGAGAAAGAGAGCAAGGAGAAACTGCCAGCGTGAGCCGGAGTGGCCCCCCGAGAGTGCTGCACGACGGGGAGGGTGCTGCAGACGGCGTCGAATGCGGAGAGCTTCAGCAGCATGGTCCAGCCGACGAAGGCAAGCGGAGGGATGAAGATGCGGATCCAGTCGAGCTTCTCCCAATTCCCGAGCCCTCCCGGCCCGCGGCGTACAGGAAGGCACTAGCGGCGATCAGCGCCCAGAACGCGAATCGCAGAACGGGGAACGCGCTGGTCTGCACACCGCCCGAGCCCGTGGGATCCGTCGTGAACGCGAGAATGGCGCCGTGGGCCGCGAGGATTTCGGCTGGAACGAGAGCGGCAAATATTTCCAGGATCTTCGGGAGGTCGTCCGAGCCGTTCTTTCTGAATCTGGTCGCGCTGACCCTGGTCGCGAGACCGTAGGCGAAACTCATTTCGACCCTCCTGCCACCGCCCGGTGGCGACTCCCCGAGGTCCCCTGTGGCAGGAGCGCCAGCGCGCGGTCCCGCAGGAAGCGGAGATGCTTGACGGCGTTTTGGAAGCGAGTCTCGGCCTCTGTTTCCTTCTGTGCGTCGCCGAGGGCCGCCGTATACGCCTGTACGAAGACGTCATATGAATGTGCCAGCTCGGATTCATGCGCACGCTGGATCACGTCCTTGTCGTTCATGGAACCTCCTCGGGTGGGGCTCCTCTTGCTCACGAGTCGCTGAAGAATCTCGCGATGGGTCGCGAGGATGCGGTTCACGTCACAGTGAAACGCGGGGACGCGGCCTCCGGCGAGGGCAATCGCGGCCGGGCAGACGAGGCACGCAGCGCGGGCGGGACACCGATGGCAGCGTCGATTCCAGCCCTTCCGGTCCGCGGGCGCGCGAAGGGAGCGCAGGGTCAATGCGCGGCGTTCGCGCCGCAGGAGCGCGTCTGGCAAGTCGGTGTCGAACACTGTCATGCCGCCGAGCGCGGCTGCGATCCTCTCGTGCGTCGGGGCGCGGTCTGGAAGCGCGGACGGGATGAAAGCCGAGCACGGTGCGATGCGGCCGTCCACGTCGACGAAGAGCAGCCCGTGGCTCCCGCAGCCGCACGCGGGTCCACCTCTCTCGGGCGGTGGAGGGTCGTAGGGCCTCAGCGCGCGAAAGGGGATGCTGCCGGACCTTCGAAACTCGGCTGCCGAAAGACGAGCCACGGCGGTGAGCTGCGTTACCAGCTCCCTCGCCTGCCGTCTGCTCCACCGTGGCGTTCGTAGGGCGGCTGGCGCCATTTCCACCTCACGGACACCGCGCGAGAGAAAGTAGCGGAACGAATCGGCCAAGTGAGACACGTTGGCGGGCGTCAGCGTCATCTTCACGGCAAACCGGTCCCGGAAATGCGCCGGGTGCTCCCGCCGCCAGCGAACCAGAAGTCGATCCAGCGTTTCGAAGCTCTCCGGGCCGCGCCGCTCCTGCGCGGCCTGGATTCCGTCGCAGGAAAGCGTGACGTGGACGGCCCGACTCACGAGGAGCCGGACCGTCTCGTCGTCGAGCCGGGTTCCGTTCGTCATGATCCGCACGTCGGGCTTCATCCAGGCGGGCGCCCACTCGCGGATTTGGCCCAGCGCGCGCCGCACGAGGGGTGCGGCGAGAAGAGGCTCGCCTCCGTAGAGTGTGAACACGGGGACTTTGCAGCCTCGACGAGACCAAACTTCGGACGGCGGCGTCCAGCACGCTGGCAGGCATCGTCCTCGGATTCCCCCGTTTCTGATAGCAGTACTCGCAGCGCAGGTTGCAGCGCGTCGCGTGAGCATCGCTTCCACGGCCTCGACTCCCGGATCGAGGAGAGCCGCAACGGCCCGAGAGCGGCTCCTCATCGGCGTACGGGCTTTCGACCCTTCTTCTTGCCTCCCGTTTCGATTGTGTCGAGCACGAACACGAAGATCTCCGCGAGCGTTTGATCGTCGGCTTTGTGCTCGTCGCGGCGGCATTTGAAGCCGGGTTGGGGACCAATGCTCGGCAGCAGATGGGACGGAACCCACGACATTTACCGGGCCGTGAATGTCTTGCAGCCTTTTGATGGCGTCGGCGACACGGGTCGAGAGCCTCTCGAGATAATCGATCAGCTCCTTTGGGTCCACTCTGATCGTTGTCGGCATGGGAGTTCTCCTTTTGCCGGGTGTCACGTGGGGCCGCGCCGCTACCGGCTGTCGCGGGCAGCCGTGGTCATCCAGATGTTTCCCTTCAGCTCGGTCGCGTCGGTCGCGACGAGCTGTCCGTCGCGGCTGAGACTGACGGAGCCCAAGGCGTTCCGGTCGCCGAGCGCGAGGGCCGGGATCAGCGGCTCCGACACAGCCGTCTCGAGGGTGATTCGGCGGAGGTGGAGGGTCGACGTCCCGTAGAGACCGGTCGCGAGGACCGCCGAGCCGTCGGGCTCGAATGCCATACCCTGTACTCCCGCCCCGCTTAGGACGGCACGCGGTTCGCCACCGGGTCGGGCATCGACGATCCAGACGTCCGTCCCATGCAGGTAGGCGATTTGCCGCGCGTCCGGAGACCAGGCCGGGAACGCGTCCGTACCGGCGCCCGTCGTTGCCGGCCACGGGTCGCCGTCGGGCCGCCCGCCCTTCAGCGCCACCACCCACACGTTCAGATGGCCCGAGCGGTCCGAGACGAACGCGAGCCGCGACATGTCGGGCGCGTAGGACGGATGCAGGTTGTCCGCTCCGCTTCGAATCAGAGGAAACGCCGCGCCCGAGTCGAGAGGCACCGCCCAGATCTCGCGATGCCCTGATGGTATCGGCCTGAAGAAGGCGATCGTCCGTCCATCCGGCGAGAAGGCGGGCGTGGCCGCCTCGAAGGCCGTGAGCCGTCGTGGCGGCCCGACGACAAACCGCCCGTCGCGGACGTCCTGGATCCAGAGGTCCCACGGCCCGAGACGGTTCGACATCCAGACGACGGCGCTTCCGTCCGGGGCGAGTGCGGGGTGGACGTCGTCCTTGCTCGTGGCGATCCGGCTGATGGATCCCGTCTTGCGGTCGAGGAGGACGATGTCCACGTCGGACACGAAGCTCGCGAATACGAGACGGCGGCTGCCGTGCGAGAAAGACGGGTGTCTCGCGGTTCCGGTGCCCGAAATCACCTGCTCGGGCGTGCCGCCTCTCGCGGGGACACGCCAGATCGATTGGGCGCCGGAACGCCGGGACGAGAAGTAGACGTATTCGCCGTCGGGCGAGTAGACGGGCTCCGAGCCGTTGATCCCGTCGCGGGTGAGCCTTTCCGACTTTCCGCCGGCGGAAGGCACGGCCCAGATATCCTGAAACGCGGCGTAACAAAGGCGCCTACCATCAGGGGACCAACCGGGGCTCATGTGCTCCCAAGGCCCGTCGTCGTCGCCGGTCAGGCGGACCGCTCTGGTCGGTTCGGCCATCGGCGCGACCCAGATTCGGTGCAGGCCACTCTCGGTCACACGAGAGAACGCAAGCGAGACTCCGTCCGGCGAGACAGCAGGCGTGTCGGCGTTCTCCACGATCAGACTCGTGCTCCCGCCGAGGCGGGACACCTTTCGCACGCTTGACTCAGCGCCCTGTGTCGACACGAACGCGATCGTTCGTCCGTCCGGGAACCAGGTCGGGTTCCGGTTCTCGCCGCCGTTCGTCAGCCGAAGGGGCTCCCCTCCTTCCGTGTCCACGACCCAGATTTCCGCCTTCCCCGACGCGTTGGAGCTGTATGCGACGAGCGTCCCGTCCGGAGAGAGCGCCGGCTCGCCGTCCCATCCCGGCGAGCTCGTAATCTGTCGCGGCGGCCCCCAAGAACCTTCAAGCGACGTAGCGCGTGAGCGCACGGCCCGGCTCGCAAGAACCGCCGCTGCCGACGAGGGCGAGCGCGGCGACGAAGATCGCGGAGACGACGAGCGCCCTCCGCCGTGGTCGCGCCTCGGCGGGAGCGGACGCTGGCGTGGGCCCCGGAGGCGCGCGCAGGGCCGGTATCGCCGCCGACGACAGGCTCCGGAGCGAGAGCGCGAGGTCGTGCGCCGTGTCGTAACGGTCCTCCGGCCGTTTTTCGAGACAGCGGAGGACGATCCCGGCAAGTGCGGCGGGGAGGCCGAGAGTCTCGCACGTCGAGAGGGTCGGGCTCGGAACGGAGGATCGCCGAGAGGATGTCCGCCACGCGTCCCGCTGGAGAACGGACGCTTTCCCGGAGAGCATCTCGTAGAGGCGCAGCCCAGCGCGAAGATGTCCGTGCGGCCGTCGAGGCGCTGCCCACGAAGCTGCTCGGGCGCCATGTACGAGAGCGTTCCGACGACCTCTCCATCCACCGAGATCGCGTCCGGCGAGGGGGACGTCTCGGATCACAACATCCGCGACGACCGTGCTCGACGAGCTTCACCAGCCCGAAGTCGAGAACTTTCACTCGGCCGTCGGTACGTGATGAAGATCCTCTTGCCTTGCCGAGCACTCATCCCTAGCCGCTCAGCAGCCGCCACAACCGTCTGCCGCCCGGCCTTCACCTGCTCGAGCTCCACCAGCCGCGCCCTCTCCCTCAAGCTCAGCCCCACAATCCCCTCCATCCATGCCCCCTCTTCCAAGGGGACATTTCTATCGAGCTATCGGGGTGACACTTTCATGGAGCTACGACACAGATTCCCGTCCCGTTCTTGACGCCCCACCCGCCTCCGCCTACACTCCCCGTCCCTTCGGAAAGCGAGCCGAAGTAGCTCAGTTGGTAGAGCAACTGATTCGTAATCAGTAGGTCCCCGGTTCAAGTCCGGGCTTCGGCTCCAGTCTTTTGTTCACCGAACCGGCGAAAGGTCCCCTCGTAGATCACGGGGCCACCCCGCGCCAGCTCACGGCCTGCCGGCGGGCGGTTGTACTCGGTGAGCGGCCCCGGCGGGTCCTTCTCGAACCCGACGCGGAGGAGCTCCTCCCTGAGCTCCGCCTCGGTCAGGAAGCACTGAGGTTCACCCGCGAACTGGGTGAACACGAACCGCTCGCCCGGGACGGGCCGGTCGTCGGGAGCAAGCGTGGCGCGGGAGAACGTGAAGACGAAGAGGCCGGCACCCGGCCGGGCGACGCGCGCCGCTTCGGCGATCGCGCGGCGGAGCTCGGCGTCCGACCGCGCGAGGTTCCAGATCCCGTGAGCGACGACGATGTCGACGCTCGCGTCGGGCAGCGGCAGTCGGTCCATGGTCGCGCGTGCGATCGCGACGCGTGCGGCGACACCCTCCGACGCGACCCGCCGGCGCGCCGCCGCGAGCATGGGCCAGGCGATGTCGGTCCCGATCACGGTGGCCCCTTCGGCCGCAACGGGTGCCGCGTTGCGGGCGGCTCCGCAGCCCACGTCGAGGACGCGCAGCCCCGGCCGGCGGGCAAGCCGGGCGCGGACGAAGGAAAGAAGAACCTGGTTGGCAGCTGCCGTCGAGAAACCCCGGACGACCCCGGCGTCTTCCCAGCGGCCCACCGCCGCGTCGGCGCCGCGAGGAGGGCGGGACGCGATGTCGGCGGGGAGCGTGGCTGCGCTGGTTTCCAAGAGCTCTCCCTCGTCCGGCCCGAACCGGGAGATCCCGGGGCCGACGCGACCATCATGCCGCGTCTTCAGGCGGACGGGATGACGCCGGTCATACCCGCGCGACCATTTCCTCCCGATGCTGGGAACGGCGATAGACATGGTCACCACGCCGGCGGCTGGCCGCCAACCGTTCTTCACGTTCATGGTCACCGCCGTCGTCCTCTCCGTCACGCTCGGCGTATCCACGGGCGGCTGGGCGATCTGGCAGATGGCCTTCGCCGCGGGAACGGTCCTGACGTCCCACCTCCAGCTCCATGCGCACGTCCAGCTTTTCGGCTTCGCCTTCCTCTTCATCCTGGGCGTCGCATTCCAGACGCTGCCGCGCGATCCTCGCGATTCCGCCGGCGCCGCGGCTCGTTCTCGACGCGTCGCTCATTGGCGTCGGCGGGGGTGCGCTCCTTCGTGCGATCGGCCAGCCGCTCGCTCCGTGGGCCGCGGGCCGGTTCGTGTCGCTCCTCTCGGGCGCCCTCGAGCTCGCGGGAGTCTTCGCGTTCGCGGCCTGGATCCTTCCCGTCCTCGTCTCGCGCGGCACGTCGCGCGACCCGTTCTCCCTGCACGTTCTCCTCGGGACCGTCTGGGCCGTCCTTGCCGCCGCCCTCTCCGCGGCGCAGGCCCTCTTCCTCGCGGGCCACGCGGAATCCGTGATTCCGGGCGACCTCGTCGAGCCCTTCTATGCGGTCGCGCTCTACGGCCTCTTTCTCTCGTTTGCGTTCGCCTTCTCCTCACGCATGGTCCCGTGCATTCCTCGGGCTGCCCGGCCCGACGGCGCGCAGCGCGCGGCCCCTCGCCGCGTTGCAGGCGGCGGGCGTCGTCCTTCTCGCGGCGGCGTGGTTCCCCTCCCTTTCTGCCGCCTGCGGCCCGCAGCCTCGCGCTGCTCGGCACTCTGTTCGTCGCGGGCGCCGTTCTCCTGTTCCTCGCGGCCTCGCGCCTCCTCGCCCCGTTCGCCGGGGGTCCGGGCGCGCTCTCCCTGAGGGCACCGTTCGCATTCCTCGGCCTCTTCGCGGCGCTCTCCATCGCGGCCTCCGTGGCGGAGATCGGGGGCGACTCCATTCACAAGTTCGTGTGGGACGGCGCGCGGCACGTCTACACGATCGGGTTTCTCACCCTCCTCATCGTCGCGATGAGCCTGCACGTCGTCCCGGCGCTCACGGGCCGGACGCTCGCGCGGCGGCGCGAGGCGCGCGCGGCCTTCGCGCTCGTCGTCGCCACAGCCGCCGTGCGCGCCTTGCAGATCCCGGTCGCGCTGGGCTGGGGTGGCCTGCCCCTCTATCGTCTCGTCGGCACGACCGGGATCTTCGCGACGGTCGGGCTCCTGCTCTGGGCCCACGTGCTCTTCGCGGTCTTCGGACGAGAGGCCCCGAGGTCGGGATTCGTAATCGTGTTCCGGTTCGAGGGGCGCCCACCTAGAATCGGTCTCGAGGTCCACCGGTGCTCGCGATCCTGATCCTCGCGCAGGCGGTTTCGTCGCCGACGGCCACGGCCGCGCCGGACGACGGACCGCCGCCGCCGTCGATCGTCGAGCGGATCGGAGCACCGCCCGAGCCGACTCCGTCGCCGTCTCCTCCCCTCCCGTCGCCCACGACTCGCCCTGCCGCGCCGCCCGGCGCCGCTCCCGGAGATCGTCCCGATCTCGGCTCCGCCGCTCCGACCCCCACGGCGCCGCATCCGAAGCCCATCGCGGTGCGCGGCTCCGGCGTCCGACCGCCCGTCCCCGTTCCGGCGGCGTCGCCGAAGGCAACCCGGGCTCGCGAGAGCCGCGGGAGCGCGTTCGGCGTGCACGTCAGCTCGTTCCGCAAGCGCGCGACCGCGGAGGCCGACGCGCGACGGTGGGGCGCCGAGCTGGCCCTGCCGGCGCGCGTCGTCGAGGTCGACCTCGGGACGAAGGGCGTGTGGTACCGCGTCGTCGTCGGCGAGACGGGATCGGCGGCCGAGGCGTCGGCGCTTCGCGAGCAGCTGAAGAAGAAGGGCGTTCCGGACGGCGTGGTCCAGAGGTTCTGAGGGGGAGGCGGGTCGGATGAAGGGAAGACTCGGGCGGCCCGCGGCGGAGGCTCGACGGCTCGCTCGTCGCCCCGCTCTGCTCCTTGCGGCCCTTGCCGCTCCGCTCCCGGTCTCGCGCGGAGGGCCCGGCGCCGACGCCGCGCGCCACGCCGGACACAGCGGCTCGCGGACGCGCACGCTCTCGTGAGAGGCGGCAAGGTCGCCGAGGCCCGGAAGATCCTCGCGGGCGTCGTCGCGTCCGAGCCGAAGAACCGCGACGCGCGAAAGGCGCTCCTCGAGGCCGCGGCGCTCATGAAGGACTGGAACGAGTGCAACGCGCAGACGGCGCTCCTCGAGCCCTTCGCCGACGGCGAGGAGGTCGACCATGTTCTACGCCGCGGTCGCCCTCCGCGAGACGGGCAGCGTCGCGAGCGCCCGGGCTCTCGTCACGCGCGCGCGGCCGTTCCTCGTGTCGAGCCGTTTCGTCGACTGGTACACGAAGGAGATCCTCGGAAACTGACGGGCGCGGGAGCGTCGCGAGCTCGAGCGGACGGGCGCAGGCGACGCTCACGGGGTCTCCTCCAGGCAGCCGCGCAGGCGCGCGAGGGCGCGGTGGCGGACCACGCGCACGTTGCCCGGGCTCAGCCCGAGCTCGGAGCCGACCTCGTCGGAACGGCGCTCGGCGTAGAACGAGAGGACCACGACGCTGCGCTCGCGCTCGGAGAGGCGCTCGAGGCAGCGGGTCACCCGACGGAGGTCGACGGGCGGCTCGTCCGGGACCGCCACCGGCACGAGGTCCCCGCCGAAGCGTTCCAGCAGGCGCTGGCGTCGAGCCGCTCCGCGTCGCAGGTCCGCGACGACCCGGCGGCAGGTCCCGAGGACGAAGGACGCGAGACGCTCCGATTCGCGCACCTTTCCCGCGCGGAGGCTCTCGAACGTCATGAGGAGCACGTCCTGGGCGAGGTCGTCCGCGGCCGCGGGGTCGCGGAGATGCCGCAGACCGTAGAGACGGACCCGGGGCGCCAGCCGGCGGTAGAGTTCCGCTTCCGCCGCGCGATCCCCGCCGGCAACGCGCTCGGCGAGGTCGGAATCGCTCGTGCCGGGATGCGATCGGCGTCCGCCACGGATTCAAGAGCATAGCCGAGACGTCCCACTCCGAACGGGATGTGTAACGGCGAGCCGGGTCGTTACACATCCACGGCGAGGAGGGAAGACCATGATCACGAATCGCGAGGCCGGAACACGGGTCGACGAGGTCGCCGAGGGGATCTTCCGGATCAGTACCCCCGTGTCGGCCGTTCCGGGAGGGTTCACGTTCAATCAGTACCTCGTCGTGGACACGGAGCCTCTCCTCTTCCACACGGGGCCCCGGCGGATGTTTCCGCTGGTCCGCGAGGCCGTGGCGGCGGTCCTGCCCCCCGAGAGCCTGCGCTACGTGGGGTTCTCGCACTTCGAGGCCGACGAGTGCGGGGCGCTCAACGACTTTCTCGCCGTGGCGCCGGGTGCCGTCCCGGTCTGCGGCCGGATCGCGGCCATGGTCTCGGTGGACGACGTGGCCGACCGCAAGGCCCGGGCGCTCGGCGACGGCGAGACGCTCGCCCTCGGGCGTCACTCCGTCCGATGGCTCGACGCGCCCCACGTCCCGCACGGCTGGGAATGTGGCTTCCTCTTCGAGGAAGCCACCCGCACGCTACTCTGCGGCGACCTCTTCACGCAGGGGGGCGCCGAGCACGAGCCGGTCACGGAGTCGGACGTTCTCGAGCCCAGCGAGGCGTTCCGCGGGGCGATGGACTACTGGGCCCACGCGGCGAGCACCGGGGCGACGCTCGAGCGCCTCGCGTCGCTGGCGCCCGCGACTCTCGCCTGCATGCACGGCGCCGCGTGGCGGGGCGACGGCGGCGCGCTGCTCCGCGCCCTCGCAACCCGTCTCGGGAGCCCGGAGGCCGGCAGGCCGCGCGTCGCGGCGTGACGGCCGGGTGCGCCGTCAGAGCCCGAGCAGCCGCGCGAACTCCTCCGGGTTGCCGAGGAGCGCGCCGGCCTGCCGCTTCTTCACGCGGCCGTCCGGGCCCGTGACGAGAAAGTGCGGGACGCCCCGGATCCCCATCTTCCGGGCCCAGGCGCCGCTCGCGTCCACGAGGACCTCGCGACCGATCGCGCGGGCCATCTCCCGGCAGTTCGGCATGGCGTCCATCCCGACGACGAACGTCGTCTCGATCCCCCGTCCCTTCACGAGGTCCGCGAGCGCGCGGTCGTGCGGGAGCGACTGCCGGCAGGGCCCGCACCACGGCGCGACGTAGACGATCAGGCAGCCCTTCGCGCCGAGGCAGCGCCCGGCCGCCACGGTCTCGCCGGTGGGCGTGCCGTCCGCCGCGAGGCGCGGGAGGGCCGCGCTCGCGACCTGCTGCGGCCGGTGCGTGAGGAACCACCCGGCGCCCGCCACGAGCGCGAGGACGATGAGGATCGTCCTGCCCGAGGGACCCATCGCGGGCGCGGGCCCGGCCGGGGAGAACCGGGACGGAGGAGCGGGCGGGGCCGTCCGGCCCGGGGGAGGGGTGACGGAGCCCACCGTCAGTGCGCGGGCGTCTGCGCCGCCGAGAACTTCGACTTCGCCGGCGCCTTCGGCGGCTTCTGCTTCTCGACGCGGTCGGCCGACTTTCCGTCGGCGGGCTTCTGGAGCGGGATCCTCACCGTGACCTTGTCGCCGACCGCGAGCCCCTCGGCGACGACGGCCTTCGCGGCGAGCGGGACGGTCCGGGTGCGGCCGTTCGCCTCCCTGATCGTGACCGAGACGCCCTTCTCGAACGCCGTCATGACGCCGCGTCACCGTGAGGTGCGCCGCCTCGACGACGGTCTTCCCGTGCGGCCCGGCGGCGGGGGTCGGGAGCGTCGCGGGAACGCCGATGCCCGGACCGGGCGCGGTCCCGCCGGTCGACGGCGGCGCGGCTGCGGAGGAGCTCGCGGGCTTCACGGCGTACGGGTCCTGTTCGTCTTCACCTAGCCGCCCTCGTCCGTCTTGCTCGGCGGCGCTCGGCCGAACGACGCCTTCCTTGTTCGTCTGGTCGGGGAGGGACGGGACGACGACGCGTCTGGGGAACGGGCGTGGGCGCGCGGCTGCTGCGAGAGGGCGGCGCCCGCGCCGCCAAGGGACAGGAGGAGGAGGACCGCGGCGCTTCTCATGGCCGAATCTTACGCCGCGGTCCCGGCGACCCCGCGTGCGAGCCGCGTCAGCCGTGCTCTTCGGCGGCCAATTTCGCGAAATCCTCGCGGCGAAGCTCCAGCGCCCAGCGCGCGTTGCCCGCGACGAACGCGTCGGCCGACGCCTGCAGCTCGACGAGCGTCTTCTCCACCTTCTCGCGCTGCGCGGACGTCCCCTTGAATCGGGCGAGGCCCAGCATCACGATCGCCTCGTTGCGGAAGCGGCGATCGGGAGAGATCTTTGCGACGGCGATCAGGTCGTCGACCTTGCCGTCGGCGAGTCCGTCCTTCCCGCCTGCGGAGACGTGCAGGCGCGTCGTGATCTCGGCCGTGCGCAGGCGCTGCGGGGCCGCCTCGCCCTGCACGATGGCCGCGGCGAGCATGAGCGTGCGGTCGCCGCGCCGAGCCGCGAGCGCGTAGAGCTCTTCGGCGCCGAGCCGGATGCTCGCGAGCCCGACGAGGTCCTGGATGAGGGTCGCGTCCTCCTGTCGAAGGAGCCGGCCCCAGCGGATCGCCCGGCGGCAGTCCTCCATCGCCGAAGGCGCGTCCGGGTTCGCGGCCGCCCGCGCGGCCCAGGACTTCGCCAGGGAGAGCGCGACGAGAAGGTTGGGAATCGGCGTCGTCGCTCCCTGGCCGCTCCAGACGTCGGGATAGAACCGCATGGTCGCCTGGTCGGCCCAGGGCTCCGCCTCCGCGAGAAGCGGATCACCGGGAGGAAGGACGAGGCCGAAATCGCCGGGGCCTTCGATGCGGCGTTTCATCGCGGCTTCCGCCTCGGAGACCCGCGCGCCCCGGGGCTTCGCGAAGTCCTTGAGCCAGAGCGCGGCGTTCGCGGTGCCGTCGCCCAGCGGCGCGAGGACGTCGAGGTCCGTCTGGAATCGGACGGGCCACCTCTCGCTCTGGGGACAGGACCAGCACGGAACCGGCGGGACGTCGACCCGGACCGGGAGAGGAACGCGGGCGGCGGGAGCGCTCCGGTCGTAGCGCGGCAGCGCCGGCGCGGCGGGTCGCGCCGCGGGGCTCTGCGCGAAGACGACGAGGCGGGTTCCGAGCGTCGCGCCGAGAAGGACGACGAGAGCGAGAGCGGCGAGGACCATGGAGCGGGGACGGTTCACGAGCGGCCTCCTTCGAGGGACGGAAGGGTCTTTTCATCGACGTTCGGAAGACGGGCGATCGCGGCGAGATCGGCGTCCGGGCGGCCGGGGGCGGCCGACGCGGCGGGGGCGGGCCCGGGGACCTGCCGCGAAACGAGAAGGTTCGCGGCGGCCAGGGCGGCGACCGACGCCGCCCACGCGAGGCGGGCGGCGCGGCTCGCGAGGAGCCGCGCCCAGATGTCGGGTCGCGCGGGTTCGGCGAACGCCGCGCGCGCCGAAGACAGGGTCTGCTCGCGCAATCCCTCCGGTACGGGCGGAGGCGTGAATCCTCGAAGGACGGGGTCGTCGTTCATCGCGTCGCTCCCATGAGCTGCCGGAGCCGCGCGAGCGCGAGGCGGCAGCGGCTCGCGGCCGTGAAGGCGGGAACGCCGGTGATCGCCCCGATCTCGCGGAACGAGCAGCCGGCCACGTGGTGCAGAAGGACGGCCTCGCGCTGCGGCGGCGGGAGCCGGTCGAGCGCGCGGGACGTCCGGGACGCGAGAGCCGCGCCTTCCGGGCCGGAGCCGGGCGCCGCGACGTGGGCGGCGCTGTCGAGCGGCTCCGCCCGGCGGCGGGCCCTTCGCCGCGCCACGTCCACCGCGGCGTTGTGGGTCACCGCGAGGAGCCAGACGTGGGGCGCCCCGACGGCGCTCAACTCTCCGCGACGCGAGGCGAGACGCACGAAGACCTCCTGGACGACGTCGCGCGCGTCCTCCTCGCAGCCGGTGCGCCAGAGGGCGAGGCCGTAGAGCCGGCGCGACGCGATGTTCCAGACGGTCTCGAGCGCCGCGGCGTCGCCACCGGCGAGGGCGTGGAAGGGCGCGCGCAGCGCCTCGCCCCAGGAGACGTCCCGGGCGGGGAGGCCTCTCGAGCTGTCCGGCCACGGCGTGCATCCTAGGGAAGACGCACGGGAAGCGCGATCTGGTCAGTCCTTGCGGCGCGGCGGAGGTTGGCGTAGCTTGTGGCCGAGTCTGCGCGACGGCACGAAAATGAGCTCCGAGACTGTTCCTCGGCCGGACGAATCCGAAAGCGGATTCTGGTCGGCTGCCGAGACGCTGAAGCGGCTGCAGGCCGCGGGTCCGCCCCTCCGCCGGGTCGAGCGCGAGGGGCCGCTCCCGCTTTCCTTCGCGGAAGAGCGGCTGTGGTTCCTGGGCAGGTCGCATCCCGAGAGCCCCGCCGACAACGTGTCCCTCGCATGGCGGCTCGAGGGCGCATGCGACGTCGCCGTGCTGGAAGCCGCCCTGAGAGCCGTCGTGGCGCGCCACGAGACGCTGCGTACGACGTTTCCGGTCCTCGACGGACGTCCGGTGGCCGTCGTGGGGGACGCCGCGGTCGCGCTCCGCGTCGAGGACGTCGCCCTCGCGCCGGGGGACGCGTCGGAACGCGAGGCCGTGAGGCGTGCCGGCGAGGAGGCCCGTCGCCCCTTCGACCTGTTGCGCGGGCCGCTGCTTCGCGCCGTTCTCTACCGGTGGGGACCCGCGGAGGGCCTGCTCGTCGTCACCGTCCACCAGATCGTGTTCGACGGCTCGTCCGTCCGGCTGCTGGGCCGCGATCTGGCCGAGAGCTTCCGGGCCCTCGCGGCCGGCAGCTTCCCGTCGCTGCCGGAGCTCCCGGTCCGGTACACCGACTACGCGGCGTGGCAGCGGTTGTTCGTGCAGCAGGACGTTCTCGCCGCCGACACGGGGCACTGGTCCGGCGCGCTCAGCGCCGCCTACGCCCCGCTGACCTTCCCCGGGACGTCGTCGCCGGCGGGTTCGATCGGCCCGGCGGCGCGGCGTCCGTGGTCGCTCGACGCGGCGGCCACGGCCCGCCTCAAGCGGGTCGCGCGGAGCGAGCAGGCGACGGACTTCATGGTCGTCGTCGCCGGACTGCAGGCGCTGCTGCGCCGCCGCACGCGGGCCGAGGACGCGATCGTCTTCGCCTCGACCGCGGGGCGGAACCGGCCCGAGGTGCGGAACCTGATCGGCCTCTTCGCGAACGTCCTGCCGCTGCGCGTCGACCTGGCCGGCGCCCCGAGCTTTCGCGAGCTCGTTCGCCGGGTTCGCGCGGTGGTCCTCTCGGGATTCGCGCACCAGGAGCTTCCCTTCCAGCGCATCGTCGAGCATCTCCGGCTGCGCGACGAGGACCGGAGTCACTCCGTGTTCCAGGCGATGGTGATCTTCCAGAACCTCGCGGTTCCGTCGCAGTCGATCCCGGGGCTGACGCTTCACGCCGGTGGACGGGATCGACAACGGCGCATCGCGGTTCCATCTCCTCTTCGACATCGCCGACACGAAGGACGGGCTGCGGGGATTCCTGAAGGCCCGGACGGACGTCTTCGACGAGGGCGACGTCGACCGGCTCGGGGGCGACCTGCGGTCCATCCTGGAGGCCGCGGGAGCGAATCCCGACGGAAGGATCGCGGACCTCCCGGTCTCGTCCGGCGGGGGGACGGAGGCTCCGCCGCCGGCGGCGCCCCGTCACGCGTCCCGGAGCCGCGGAGCCGCGGTCGCGCCCCGGGACATGCTCGAACGCCAGCTCGTGAGCGTGTGGGAGGACGCCTTCGGATCCACGCCGATCGGCGTCCGGGACAACTTCTTCGATCTCGGCGGCGAGTCTTTCAAGGCCGTGCGCATCGTCGGCCGGATCGAGGCTCTCACGGGGAGGAGCCTGCCGCTCGTGACGCTCCTCGAGGCGCCGACGATCGAGCGCCTCGCCGCGCTCCTGAAGGACGAGGGCTGGAAGCCGCGCTGGTCGTCGCTGGTCCCGATCCGCCCCGGCGGCACACGACCTCCCTTCTACTGCGTCCACGGGGTCGGCGGGAACATCCTCGAGTTCGAGCACCTCGGCCGGTACCTGGACCCGGATCAGCCGCTCTACGGGATCCAGGCGCAGGGTCTCGACGGAAGGATGCCGCGCCTCGACTCGGTCGAGGAGATGGCCGCCCACTACGTCCAGGAGATCCGCGAGCTCCAGCCCCACGGCCCGTATTTCCTCGGAGGCTCCTCCTTCGGCGGCACGGTCGCGTGGGAGGTCTCGCAGCAGCTCCGGGCCGATGGGGAGGAGGTCGGCCTCCTCGTCATGTTCGACACGCACGGGCCGGGGTTCCCGAGGTTCCTGCCGACGGCGACGGGCCTGCGCAAGAGATGGGGTGACTTCCGCTACCGCGTGGAGCTTCACGCCGGGAACATCCTCGCCTCGAAGGGACGCCGGTGGGAGTACGTCCGGACGAAGGCGGGGAGGCTCCGCCGGCAGCTCGTGCAGACGTACGGGCGGCGGCTCCGGGCGATGGTGGAGAGGCTCACGCTTCCCCGGGCGATCCGGGAGGTCGGCGAGTCGGGAGCCGAGGCGAGTCGCGGCTACGAGCCGCGGCCCTACCCGGGAAGGGTCGCGCTCCTCAGGGCGACCGAGCAGCCCTACGGGATCGTCCCGGATCCCACGAACGGCTGGAGCGCGCTCGCCGTCGGCAGCCTCGAGGTCCGAGACGTGCCGGGACACCACGGCGCGATCATGCGCGAGCCGCGCGTGCGCATCCTCGCGCAGGAGCTCGACGCCTGTCTCCGCGAGGCCCAGGCCCTTCACGCACCCTGAACGGCGCCGGGACCCGCATGCGTCCGCGCGAGGAACGCCCGGATCTCGCCGGATTCGTCGGCGAGCGGCTCGACGCCGCGGTACGCCGCCGCTCTTTCGAGCATGCGCGCGATCGCCTTTCCCTGCCCGAGCCCGACCTCGAATCCGAGAAGGGAATCGGGTCTCAGGAATTCCGGCGCCTCGCGGATCAGCCGCGTCAGGAGCGTGACGCCGAAGGCGCCTCCGTCGAACGCGAGGCGTGGTTCGTGTGCGGCGACCTCGCGATCCATGAGGCCGACTTTCGCCGACGAGATGTAGGGGGGGTTGCAGGTCACGACGTCGAGCGTCCCGCGGTACGCCTCCTCGTGAAACGCGCCGAACATGTCCCCTTCCACGACGTGGACCCTGCCGGCGACGCCGAGGTGCTTCGCGTTCGCCCGTGCCAGCTCGACCGCCTCCGGAGCAAGATCCGAGGCGAAGACGGTCGCGCGCGGCTCGTGCACGGCGATCGCCACGGCGATGTTGCCGGCGCCGGTGCAGATGTCGAGCACCCGGATCGGGCCGCGCGCGTCGGCGAGAGCGTTCGCGGCCGCCAGCACGGCTCGCGCCAGGATCTCGGTCTCCGCGCGCGGGATCAGGGCTCCCTCGCCCGCGAGGAGCTCGAGCCCCATGAAGTGCTGTCGTCCCGTGAGGTGGGCGAGCGGGGTCCCCGCAAGTCGCCGCTCGACGAGGCCGGCCAGCCTCGCGACGCCCGCGTCGTCCAGATCGGCAGGCGTCTCGAGAAGCGCACGGCGCGCCGACCGCGGGCTGCCGGCCGCGACGGACCAGAGCGCGCGCAGCGTCGCCTCCGGGGTCTCCTCGGGCTTGTCACGCAGGGGAACGAGGGACGTGCTCAACCGGTCCAGGAGCGCCCGATAGGCCCCGGAGGCGGGATGAGCCTTCATGCCGCGCCGCGAGTCACGTCGGAAAAAAGACTAGCATGGTCCCGCCGATGCGCATGACCCGAAGGGCGGCGGCCGCGGCCGTCGTCACGATCACCCTCCTGTTCTCCCTCTCCTGCGAGGATTCGAAGATGCGTGCAGCGAAGAAGTCCGCGAGACTCTCCCCGCTTCCGGTCGACGCCCTGAGCAGGCTTTCGCGGGAGACGATCTACTTCGGCCATCAGTCGGTCGGCGCCAACATCGTGGACGGAATCCGGGACGTCCTCAAGGACGACCCGCAGCCGGCGTGGAAGATCGTCGAGCTGGACGACTTCGGGACGGCCAGGACGCCCGCCCTCGTCCATTCGTGGATCGGCCGCAACGGCCTTCCGGTCTCGAAGCTCGACGACTTCTCGAGCATCCTCCGCCGGAAGACGACGCCGCGGTTCGACGTCGCGCTCATGAAGTTCTGCTTCGTGGATTTCTCGGAAGAGACCGACGTGCAGGACCTGTTTCGACGTTACGTGGACACGTTCGCCGGCCTCGAAGAGTCGTTCCCGGGAACGACGTTCGTCCACGTGACGGTTCCGCTCACCGGCAGACCCGGCGGGCTGAAGTGGATGGCGCGGAACGCCGTGAAGCGGCTCATCGGACGCAAGGTCAGGGGCCCCCGGGACAACAGGACGATCAACGAGTTCAACGACCTCTTGAGGAAGAAATACCTCGGCCACGAGCCCCTGTTCGACCTGGCGGCCCTCGAGTCGACGCACGCCGACGGGTCGCGGGAGATGATCGAAGAGGGCGGGCGCACGCTCTATTCGCTCGCGCCCGAGTACACCTTCGACGGCGGACACCTGAACGAGACGGGCCGTCGGATCGTGGCGCTGGAGCTCCTGAGATACCTCGCGGAGCTTCCCGCGAAGGGCGCTCCCGGATCCTGACGAAGAGGTTCGAGCGCGTTTCCGTGCCCGCGACTATCGCGGGCCGAGCGCCGCGGGGACCATCCGCAGGTACTCGGTCGTGCGGCGCTTGCGCTCGAAATCGCGGAAGGCCCGCCGCACCTGCTCGGCCGTGAGGCCGGCCTCGCGGGCGACGTCCTCGACCGGGGCGTTTCGCTCCTGGGCCGACCACAGGACGTCCATGAGCGCGAACGGGAGCCGGAAGAAGAACTCCTCCTGCGTGCTGCCGGCTGCGTACGTGTCGCTCGTGGGCGGCCGCCGGCGAATCTCCTCGGGCACGCCGAGGAAGTCCGCGAGCCGGTAGACCTGCGTCTTGAACAGGTGGACGATGGGCTGGACGTCGGCGCCGCCGTCTCCGAACTTCACGAAGAACCCCTGGTCGTGCTCGTTCTTGTTCGCCGTCCCGACGACCGCGAGGTGCCTCGACTCGGCGTGGTAGTAGAGCATCGCCATGCGCGAGCGCTGCTTGAAGTTCGAGGCCGCGACCGTCTGGAGGTACTCGGAGCGCCCCGGCGGGCGGCTCGTGGTCTCTCCGTTTCGCGCGACGACCGTGAGGGAGAAGAGGTTGAAGCCGTCCTGCTCGAGGAGCCCTTCGGGGAGCGTGATCCGAGCCCTGTCCCCGGCGGCCGGGTCGTATCCGGGGAAGACGCGGCGAATCGCCTCGTCGCGCCGCCGGTAGCATCCGAAGCCCTCGAGAGCCGGCGTCATGTCCTCCCGCAGCGGCTCGACGCCGAGCCGGCCCGCGACTTCGCGCGCGAGCCGCTCGCTCTCGGGATCCGATTCGCGCTCCGGGAGCAGGAGGGCGACGACGCGTCCGGGGCCGAACGCTTTCACGGCGAGCGCGAGGACGACGGACGAGTCGACTCCGCCGCTGATGCCGACGACCGCTCCGTGGCGCCGCATCGCGTGGTGCACGGTTTCGCGGAGGAAGGCGACGATCCGGTCCGTCTCGGCCGCGGGGTCGAGTTCGAGCGCGTCGGTCAGGTGGCTCATGTCGCGTCCTCCGGGCCGCCGTGCGGCCCCGCATGGATCAACGGGGCTTCCGCCGCCGGGACGGGCGGCGGAGCCTCGAATCGGGTCACGAAACGCGCGAGCAGTATCTGCGTGGACAGGATTCCGGCGAGCGCCATCTCGTCCGTCTCGCTCAGGGCAACGCCGCTCCCGGCCTTCTCGACGAGCCCGGCGACCGCGCGCGCGTCGAAGAGCCCCGCCCTCGTGATCTCGGAAGGGGAGAGGAGGTCGCGGACGTACTCGGGCCGCCCGGCGCCGAAGAAGCTCCGGCCGATCGGGGCGCGATAGGGGCGCTTGGGCCTCGCCCGGATCTCCTCGGGGACCCAGCCCTTCACGGCCGTCCTCAGGAGCGCCTTCTCCTCGAGGACGCGGAGCTTCAGGTCGGAAGGCAGAGCGGCGCAGAACTCGAAGAGGCGGGTGTCGAGGAAGGGGTGCCGCCCCTCGACGGAGTGGGCCATCGCGACGCGGTCCCCCTGCGACGAGAGGAGGTACTGGGGGAGAAAGAGGCTCGTCTCGAGGTACTGGGCTCTCTGGAGCGGGTCCCAGTTCGTGAAGTCCGGCGGGATGCCGAGCCGGGAGGTCGCGGAGCCGCGTCGCGAGAGGTCCCCCCGGAGCGCCTCGGCGAAGAATCGTTTCGTCCGCGCCGTGTTCCTCCAGCGGACCGCGTGCGAGTAGTCGGGCGACGCCGTGTCGGTCAGCGACGCTCCGAAGAACGCCCGCAGGTAGGAGTCGTTGACCCGGCCGAGCCCGGGGATGTCGGGGTAGAGCCGCCTCAGGAGCAGCGGGCGCCAGCGCGAATCGGGTCGGCGCGCCCAGAACCGCCGGATCATCGTCTCCTTGAAGATGTCGTAGCCGGCGAGGAGCTCGTCCGCTCCCTCGCCCGTGAGGACGACCTTGAAGCCGTGGTCGCGCACGAGCTTCGACAGGAGGAACATCGGGACGGGGGCCGTGCGGAGCACGGGTGTCTCCGTGTGCCACACGACCTCGGGGAAGGCGCGGCCGATGTCCGCGTGAGTCGCCTCGAGGACGTGGTGGCGGGTCCCGAGCGCCTCGGCCATCCGGGTCTGGTGCTCCCGCTCGTCGAAATCGTCGTCCCGGAACGCGATGGAGAAGGTCTCGAGCCGGTCCGGAACCAGGCGCCTCGCGATCGCGGCGATCGTCGAGGAGTCGAGGCCGCCGCTCAGGTAGGCGCCGACCGGCACGTCGGCCCGCAGCCGGATCCGCGTCGCGTCGACGAGCAGCGCGCGGAGCTCCTCGGCGCAGTCCGCCTCCTCGCGGCGGCGCCCGCGCGCGTAGGTCGGCCGCCACCAGGATTCGAGCGACGCTGCCGCGCCGGCTCACGGTCAGGGTGTGGCCGGGCGGAAGCTCGGAGATGCCCTCGAAGGCGCTGCGGCCCGGAAGCGTGCTCCAGAAGGTGAAGATCTCGTCCAGGCCGAGCGGGTCGATCCGGGCCGTGAACCGGCCCTCCGCGAGGAGGGCCTTGATCTCGGAGCCGAAGCCGAAGACGCCGCCCGACCGCGCGTAGAAGAGCGGCCGGACCCCGAGGCGGTCCCGCGCGAGGAAGAGGGATTCCGCCTTCCGGTCCCAGATCGCCGCCGCGAACTGTCCGTTGAGGCGGTCGAGGCACGCGGGGCCGAGGTCCTCGTAGAGATGGAGCAGGACCTCGGTGTCGCTGCGCGTCCGGAACCGGTGTCCCCGCTTCTCGAGTCCGGCCCGCAGCTCGAGGTGGTTGAAGATCTCGCCGTTGAAGACGATCCAGAGCGACGCGTCCTCGTTCGGGATCGGCTGGCGGCCGCCCGCGAGGTCGACGATGCTGAGCCGGGCGCTTCCGAGCCCGACGTCGCCGTCGAGACAGATGCCCATCTGATCCGGTCCGCGGTGGCGGATCGTCGCGAGCATCCGCCTGAGGCTGGCCTCCTCGACCGGGGGCCCGTCGCCCAAGTTGAGGAGCCCGACGATGCCGCACATCAGGTCAGGGCGGCCCGGTGGATCTTCCCCGAGGGCGTCTTCGGAAGCTCGTCGCGGAACTCCACATCGCGCGGCACGCAGATGTCCTCGAGCCGGGCCTTGCAGTGCGCGAGGACTTCCGCCTTCGCCGGCCTCGGGCCGTTGAACACGACGAAGGCCTTGATCGCCTCGCCGAGGATCGGATCCGGAATGCCGACCACCGCGGCCTCGACGACGCCCGGCATGTCGTACAGGGCGTTCTCGACCTCCTTCGGGGAGATTTTCTCGCCGCGGCTCTTGATGAAGTCCCCGCTCCGGCCGAGGAACGTGCAGTAACCCTCCTCGTCCATCCGGAAGATGTCGCCGGTGTGGCAGACCCTCTCGCCCGGCAGCGGGCCCGGCCTGAAGCGCCGCCGCGTCGCCTCCGCGTCGCCCCAGTAGCCGCGCATGACGTGGCGTCCGCGCACGACGAGCTCGCCCGGCTGGCCCGGGCCGAGCCTGGCGCCGTGCTCGTCCTCGATCCAGACCTCGGTCCCCGGGATCGCGATCCCGACCGATCCCGGCCTCTCGTCGAGCTGCTCGGGAGGGAGGTAGAGCGTCCGCTTCGTCTCGGTCAGCCCGTACATCGAGTAGACCGCGACGCCGGGCAGGCGTCGCCGGAGCTCCTGGATGTGGTGGACCGGAAACGCGGCGGCCGTATTCGTGACGTACCTCAGGCTCGAGAGGTCGTATGCGCCGAGGTCCATCTGCAGGAGGAGCGCGAAGAGAGTCGGAACGCCGGGCAATCCGGTCACGCCTTCCTCCCGGATGCGCGTCAGGATCGCCGCCGGGTACGCGAAGGACCGCTCGAGGACGAGCGTGCCGCCGAAGGCGAACGTCATGAGGAGCTGGTAGAGGCCGTAGTCGAAGGACAGCGGGAGCGCGTCGAGCACGACGTCGCTCTCGACGTTCCGGAGGTACTCGATGATCGAGGACGCCGCGAACACGACGTTGCTGTGGTCCGACATGACGCCCTTGGGCTCGCCGGTGCTCCCCGATGTGTAGACGAGGCACGCGAGGTCGAGGTCGACGCGCGGCGTCCCGGGGGGCGTCTCCGGAGAGCCGGCCTCGAGCGCCTCGCGCGCGAGGCCTCCCGGGAGGCGCCCCGCGGCCGCCTCGGCCCCGTTCCCGCAGACGGCCGTGAAGAGGAGCGAAGGCGCGTCCGACGGTCCGGGGACGAGGCCCCGGTCGACGGCGCCCGCGGCGACCCACAGGGCGGAGGCCGCGCAGTCGCGCAGGACGTACGCGAGCTTCTCGCGCTTCAGGGCCGGGTTCAGCATCACGAAGACGGCGCCGGCCTTCAGCGTCGCGAAGATGCCGACGACCGCGTCGGCCGAATTCGGGAGACACAGGGCGACGCGGTCGCCGCGGCCGACGCCGCGGGATCTCAGCCCGTGAGCGAGGCGGTCGGTCGCACGGTCCAGCTCCGCGTACGTCCAGCGGCGCCCGTCGCACACGAGGGCGACCTTGTCGGGGAGGCGCGACGCCGACCGGCGCAAAAAGTCGTGAACGAGCGTCGGGTGACCGCTCACGGCCCGGCTGGAGCGCTCGACGCCTTGCGGGCGCGAATGAACCGGGCCAGGCGGCTCACGGAGTCGAAGTTCTCGGGGGTGATCTCGGTCGGCGCGATCTCGATGGAGAAGTGCTCGCCGACGAAGTTGACGAGCTCGAGAACGCCGACGGAATCGACGACGCCCTCGTCCAGGAACGAAGCGTCGTCGGAGTGGGGGTACCCGCCCTCGGCGTACAGGAGGTTGCGCGCGATGAAGTCGCGGATCTCGGCTTCGATCTCCATCGGGCCCGGCCTCAGGCCCCGTGCTTCTTCTCGCCCGCGTAGAACTGCTCTTCCTCCGTCGAGCCCTTGAGGGCCGACGTGGAGACCTCGCCGCCGGTCACGGTCATCTGGACCTGGTCGAAGTAGCCCGCGCCGACGAAGCGCTGGTGCTTGACCGCCTGGAACCCGGCGTTCTTCTCCATCTCGAACTCGTGCTCCTGCAGCTTCACGAAGGCCGACATGCCCTGCGCCCGGTAGCCGTGCGCGAGGTCGTACATCGAGGCGTTCAGCGTGTGGAAGCCCGCGAGCGTGATGAACTGGAACTTGTAGCCCATCGCGCCGAGCTCGTCCTGGAACGCGGCGATCTCCGCGTCGGAGAGCTTGCGCTTCCAGTTGAACGACGGCGAGCAGTTGTAGGCGAGCGGCTTGCCGGGGAACTTCTCGTGGACGCCCTGGGCGAACGCCTTCGCCTCGCCGATGTCCGGCGTCGAGGTCTCGCACCAGATGAGGTCGACGTACGGCGCGAAGGCGCACGCGCGCGCGACGGCGTAGTCGAGCCCGCCCTTGACGATGTAGAAGCCGTCGGCCGTGCGGTCGCCGGTCAGGAAGTCCTGGTCGACCTTGTCGATGTCGCCGCGGATGAGGTTGGCGCCGAGGGAATCCGTGCGTCCGATGAAGACGGTCGGGACGCCCATGACGTCGGCCGCGAGGCGCGCCGCGATGAGCTTCTGGACGAAGTCGTGGATCGGGACGAGGACCTTGCCGCCCATGTGCCCGCACTTCTTGAGCGACGAGAGCTGGTCCTCGAGGTGGACGCCGGCGGCGCCGGCCTCGATCATCGACTTCACGAGCTCGAACGTGTTCAGCGGGCCGCCGAACCCGGCCTCGGCGTCCGCGACGATCGGCGCGAAGTAGTAGACGTCCGTCCGCCCCTCCATGTGCTGGATCTGGTCCGCGCGCATGAGGGCGTTGTTGATCTTGCGGATCACGCTCGGGACGGACGTGACCGGGTAGAGGCTCTGGTCGGGATACATCGTGAGGGCGTCGTTCGCGTCGCCCGCGACCTGCCAGCCCGACAGGTAGATCGCCTTGAGGCCCGCCTGGACCTGCTGGACGGCCTGGTTGCCCGTGAGCGCGCCGAGGGCGCGGACGAACTTCTCGGTGTGGAGGAGGTTCCAGAGGCGCTCGGCGCCCATCCGGGCGATCGAGTGGTCGAGCTGAACGGTCCCGCGCAGGCGGTCGACCTCCTGCGCCGTGTAGGGGCGGACGATCCCCTTCCACCTGAGGTCGTTGGACCAGGAACGCTCCAGCTCGTTGACGGACTGCGTGCGGTACATGGGGTGCTCCTCCTCCGGGCGGTTCATCTCACTCCCAACATCGGGGCCGGCGGACATTACCGCAGGTGAGGCGTTTGCATCAGGTGGAAGCGCGCGGACCGGTCCACATTTTCGAAGGCTGTTTCTTCGACGGTCCAATAGAATTGTCGGCATGAGCAGCCGCACGCTTCGCTACGCCGTCCTCGCCCCCTCGATCGCGCTCCTCCCGGCCCTTGCGATCGCCCAGGGTCCGCCGACGGTTCTCGAGCGCGTCCAGCGCAAGTTCGCCGAGAACGAGGAGATCCGGAAGCTGGCGACGACACAGCCGGCGGCTCTCGCCGCCGTCGGCTGGCTGGCGGGCAACTGGGACGCCGTGGTCAAGACGCACGGCACCGGGAAGGACAGCGAGAAGGTCGAGAAGGCGACCCGGACGACGCGGTTCGAGCTCGGCGGGCGGTGGCTCATCTCGCGCAACAAGGGCGCGGGTCCGCTCGGCGAGGACGCGGTCGAGATCCTCGGCTTCGACCCCTTCCAGCGCATCTGGCGGTGGCAGTTCTTCTCGAGCGTCGGCCGCGGGACGAACGCCCCGCTCGTCTCGACCCAGGGCTGGGACGGGGAACGGCTCACGCTCTCCGGGACGTTCTGGATCTGGGGCGAGTCCGCCGACGTCTCGATGCGCCTCGTGAAGATGAGCGACGACGAGTACTACGAGATCTTCGAGGAGAAGCTCCCCGGCGACATCCGCCGGCCCTTCCTCGAGTACCAGTACACGCGCGCGAAGGCGGCCCCCGCGGCGAAACCGGCTCCGGCGGCGAAGCCCGCTCCGAAGCCCGCGGCGAAGTGAGGGCGGCGGCCCGCGCCGCGGGCCGCCGCGCGAGGCCCTAGAACCTGTAGAGGAGCGTGGCGATGAGGGCCGTGTCGGTGCTCTTGAGGGTGTCGGGTTTCGGCTCGTTCTTGTAGTCGACGAGGTACGAGACCTTCAGCTCGAAGGCCTTCGTGAGCGTGGCCGCGACCCCCAGCTCGAAGTGGTAGAAGGAGTCGGCCGTGTTGTCCATCTTCCACAGGCCGGACGCCTTCTGCGTGAGCGCGGCCGACGGCGAGAACTTCCAGAGGAATGCCTCGCCCACCCCGAACGCGCCGCTCGAGGTCGCGTCGTAGCCCGAGTCCTTCTCGAACGCGCCGCCGATGGAGCCGTCGAGGGAGAGCTCGAGGGTCTTCTGCTTGACGACGTAGTACCCGGCGCCGACCATCGGCGAAATCAGGTAGGTCACGTTCTTGAACCGGTCGCGCAGGTAGGAGACCTGCCCGAACCCGTAGATGCGGTCCGTGATCTTGTACTCGTAACGGAGCGCGGCGGACGCCTTGTCGGAAGTCGCCTCGTCGCCCGACTTCGAGTAGAGCCAGAACGCGTCGGCCTTGAAGAGGCTGTGCGTCTTGGGGTCGTAGACGAGGCCGAACGCGAGGTTGAACGCGGTCGTGTCCGAGTTGCCGTTCGTGATCGAGAGGCCGGCGCCGAGGGAGCCCGTGAGGGGTGGCGGCGGCGGCTCGGGGCACGGGCACGGACACTTGCAGGGCGGCAGGGGCGGCGCATCGCTCTGCGCGAGCGCAGGAGCGGGAAGCACGAGGACGAGACACAGGAGGAGCAGAAGAGTTTTCGGATTCATCGGGTCCCCTTCCGTAATGAGCGAAGGCTGCCCACGAGGGCGCCATCTCGGAGAATATATCTTCGAAGGCGTTCGTCGTCCGTTCGGTAGAGTGTCGCCGTGTCCCGATCGGCAGCGCCTTCCCGACCCTACACGCTCCTCTACGACGGCGACTGCCGCTTCTGCGCACGTTCGGCCGACCTGATCGCCTCGTGGGACCGGGGCGGCGCGGTCGAGGTCATCCCGTTCCAGAGGAGCGGCGTCGCGGAGCGGTTCCCGCACATTCCTCCCGAGGCGTTCCGCGAGGCGATGCAGCTCGTCGGGCCGGGAGGGAAGACGTGGGCCGGCGCCGCGGCGGTCGAGCGGCTCGTGCGGCTCCTGCCGGGCGGGCGGCCGCTCGGGTGCCTCTTCGCCCTCCCGTTCGCACGGCCGCTCGCGGACTTCGGTTACCGGCTCGTCGCGCGCAACCGCTACCGCCTCGGCTGCCGCGACCACTGCGCGCGCTGACCCGGCGCGCCGTCAGTCGGGGAGGATGACCTCCGTGCGCCGGTTGAGCGCCCGGCCCTCCGCCGTCGTGTTCGGCGCGACCTCGAACTGCTTGCCGAACCCCTCCGTCTTCAGGCGCGCGGGGTCCACGTTCTGGTTCACGAGGAAGTTGCGGACGGTCTCGGCCCGCTGGAGCGAGAGCTTGTCGTTGAAGGCGTCGCTTCCCGTCGAGTCCGTGTACCCGCACACGTAGACCTGCGCCTTCGGGAAGTAGTGGTTGAGGATCTCGGCCTGGCGCGCGAGGACCGGGATCGCGTCGGGCTTGAGGTCGGCCTTGGCCGAATCGAAGCAGACCTTCTCCGCGTACTCGAACACGAGCACGCGCGTCAGGTTGAGCTTCTTGGCGACGGGCGAGACGCCGCCCTTGCCGAGCCGGAACACGACGACCGCCTTGTCCGGGGCGAGGATCCGGATGCGCTTCTCGACGACGTCGAGATCGGCCTTCGACGGCCGAGATCGAGGCCACGTCGTCGAACGTCGCGACGTCGAGGGATTGCGGCGTCTCGCCGATGACCTTCCCCTTGTACGTGACCTCGGCCTTCTCGGGCTCCGACACGACGTCGAGGGCCATCTTCATCTGGACCGTCTTCGCGGTGCAGCCCGCGAGCGTGGCCGCGAGGGCGAGGAGCGAGAGGCGCGTGAGGGGTCGGCGCATTCGTCACCTCCGTCGAGAGGCGCCAATTATTACGCGAGAAACCCCTAGAATTGCACGCTGAAAGCGAAACGCCCCTCGACGGGGGCACCCCGGTCGTCCCGGGCCGGCCGGAAGCGGTAACGCGCGAGCACCTCGAGGGCCAGGGCGTCGCAGGCCGGCGACACCGAGGAGATCACGCGCTTGCTCTTGAGCGTTCCGTCGGCGCCGACGACGACGGACACGCCGACGATCTGGCCGCCGCAGGCCCGCTGCTGCTCCGCGGAAAGGGCGACCGGCGCGATCTCGTCGACGTCGGGGGGCATCATGATGCGCCGGCCGGGCGCGACGGCGGCCGGCTCCCGCGAGACCGTCGGCCGTCTGGCGGGGCGCGGAGTCGTCGCGGCCGGGGCGGCGGCCACGGCCCTCGTCGGCGCGGGGGCCGACGTCGCGAGCGGAACCGGCGTCGCCAGCGGAACCGGCGTCGCCAGAGACGGCCGGCGTTACCGCCGGGGCCGGCGCCGCCCGCGGAACCGACGTGGGTGGAGCCGGTGTCGGCGCGAGCGCGGGCGCCGTGGGAATCTGCGGCGAGGCGGCGACGGGAGCCGCGGCCGTCGGCTGCGGCGCGGGCGGAATCCGGGTTCTCGGGTGGCGTCTTCGGGCGCGCGAGGAAGTACGCGAGCGCGACGACGACGAGGCCGCCCGCGGCCGCGAGGCCGAGAACGGCGGCGCGCGCGCGGGCCGGAGGGGCGGGCGCCGGGGCGACCGGCGGGGGCGGCGCGGGAACGGCGACCACGGCGGAGACGCGCCGGACGGGGCGCGGGGTCGCCGCCGCCATCGGGGTCGCCGGGGTCGGCGGCATGGGCGTCGCGATCGGCGGAAGCGTGAGGACGGGGACGGCCGCCGTGTCCTCCAGGGACGCGGGGTCGGGCGGCGGCACGGCGGGCGCCGCGCGCCGACCGTCGAGGAACTTCTCGAGGTCCTGGCGCATCTCCCGCGCCCCCGCGTAGCGCTCGTCCCGGACGCGCGCGAGCGCGCGGGCGACGATGCGGTCGAGCTCGGGGCTGACGCCGGGCATCCGCGTGGAGAGGCGCGGCGCGTCGATCACGAGCCGGTTCGCGAGGTCCGCGATCCGGTCGGACTTGAACGGGACGCCTCCCGAGACCATCTGGAAGAGCGACACGCCGAGCGAGTACACGTCCGTCCGCCCGTCCAGGCGGTCGCCGCGGAGCTGCTCCGGCGAGATGTAGGCGGGCGAGCCGAGGACGAACCCCGTCTGCGTCTTCACGAGGCTGTCGTCCGTCTTCGCGATGCCGAAATCCATCAGGTAGGGCCGGTCCCGCCGGTCGAGGAGGATGTTGTCGAGCTTGATGTCGCGGTGGATCACGCCGCGCCCGTGGCTGTACTCGAGCGCGTCGAGGAGCGGGACGACGATCCGCGCCGCCGCCTCCTCCTGGAACGTGCCCCGCTTGCCCAGCTCGACGGTGAGCGTCGGGCCGTCCACGAAGGGCATCGAGTACCAGAGGATCCCGCCCACGTGGCCGAAGTCGTAGACCTTGAGGATGTTCGGGTGCTCGAGCGAGGCCGCGACGCGCGACTCCTGCTCGAACCGCTTGAGGAACTCCGAGCTCTCCTCGTGGGAGCCCGCCACGACCTTCATCGCCTCGAGCCGCTGCAGCCGGAGGTTCCGGACCTGGTAGACCGCGGCGAAGCCGCCCTTGCCGAGCAGGCCGAGGACCTCGTAGCGGCCCTCGAGGAGCCGGGAGACCTCCCGGCCTCTTTCGTCGACGGGCTGCATCCGGCTACTTCTTCGCGTCCGCCTTCGCGTTCGCGAAGTCGCCGGCCCTGACGACGGAGATCTTCGCGGGGTCGATCCACTTGCGGAACACCGCCGTCACCTGGTCGGGCGTGAGCGCGGCGACCTTCTTCTCCAGCGCGGCGTCCCAGGCGAGTGTCCGGCCGAGGAAGAGGTGCACGCTCGAGGAGGCCCGCGAGGAATCGCGTCCTGCGAGCGGCTGACCTGCTGGCTCTGGAGCCAGCCGGACTTCGCGGCCGCGACCTCGTCGGCGGTGAACCCGTCCTTGCGCGCGCGGTCGATCTCCTCGCGCACGGCGGTCTCGAGCTTCGTCGTGTTCTGCGGGGCGTGGATCGCGTAGACCGTGAACGCGCCCGCCGCGTCGAGCGGGCGCACCGTGAGCCCGGAGCCGACGCCGTAGCTCAGGCCTTCCTTCTGGCGGATCCGGACGGCGAGCCGGGAGTTCAGGAAGCCGCCCCCGAACATGTAGTTCGCGAGGAGGAGAGCCGGGTAGTCCGGGTCGTCGTCCTTCAGGGCGAGGTTCTCTCCGGCGAGGAAGAGCGCGTTCGCCTTGTCCGGCGTCTCGAGCTTCACCGAGCCGGCCGGGACGTCCGCGAAGACGCTCGGAACGCGCGCGTACGCGCTCGGGCTTTTCCAGGACCCGAAGAGCGAGGCGAGCTGGGCAGAGACGGCGGCCTCGTCGAAGTCGCCCACGAGCGCGGCCTCGGCGTTCGACGCACCGTACGACGAGCGGTAGAACGCCTTCACCTCGTCGAGGGTCGCGGCCCTGTAATCCGCGAGGCTCTCCTCCGGAGTCTCCGTGTAGCGCGGGTCGCCCTTCGGGAAGGGCCTCATCCGGCGGGAGAACGCCGTCGAGGCGACGGACTGCGGCTCCGTCCGCGCCTGCTCGATGGCGGCGAGGTTCTCCTGCCTGAGGATCTCGAGCTCGGAGGCGGGGAAGGACGGCTCCTTGAGGATCTCCGCGACGAGGTCGAGGACCTTCGGAAGGTTCTCCCTCGTCGTCTCGATCGAGGCCGAGACGGTGCCCGTCCCGCCGGACACGCGGACCCGGGCCTTGAGCCGGTCCAGAGCGTCCTGGATCTCCTGGCGCGTCCTCTTCGCCGTCCCGCGCATGAGCATGTCCGCGGTGAGGTCGGCGACCGCGCTCTTCCCCGTGAGGGACTTCAGGTCGCGGAAGTGCAGGACGATCGTCCCGCGCACGGACTCGCCCCGCGTCTTCTTTGGAAGGAGCGCGACCTTCATGCCCGGACGCGAGCGTCGATGCGCTTCGTGCGCGCCTCGATGTTCCCGGGCGACGGGTCGAACGCCTCGCCCGCCGCCACCGCGGCGGCGCCCGTGTAGCCCTTGAGCATGGCCGCGACGTCGGGCGTCGGCGGCACCTCGGCGCGGTCCGGCTTCGCCGTCGGCACGAAGAGGCCGAGCGTGCGGTTCGAGGGCTTGAGGTACGCGGCCGCGACGCGCGCGACGCCGTCGACCGGGTACGCCTTCAGGCGGTCGCGGTACAGGAAGAAGAGCCGCCAGTCGCCCTTCGCGATCCAGTTCGACAGGCGCAGGCCCACCTGGGAGGAGTCGTTGAGCGCGAGGTCGATCTGCTTGAGGAGCTGCGTGCGGCCGCGCTCGACCTCCTCCTTCGTCGGCGGGTGCGCGGCGGCGTCCTCGACGGTCTTCACGAGGATGTCCTTCGCCTCGTCGAGGGACTGGTCCTGGCGGACCTCGGCGCCGAAGAGCAGGAGGCCCGGCTCCTTGACCGGGGGGAGAAGTCGAAGACCGAGGACGCCTTCTTCGTCTCGACGAGCGCCTTGTGGAGGCGCCCCGACGGCGTGTCCGCGAGCGCGAACGCGAGGAGGTCCACGCCCGGTGCGTCGGCATCGCTGCCCGCGGGGACGTGGTACGCGGCGGCGGCGAGCTGGACGTCGCCGACGCGCCGGAGGGTCACGGTCCGCTCGCCGTCCTGCACGGGCTCGACCGTGTACGTCGGCCAGAGCGTGCGCGTCGGCTTCGGGATCGCGCCGAAGTGCTTCTCGACGAGGGCGAGGGTCTTCGCTTCGTCGATCTTCCCGGCGACGACGAGAACGGCGTCGTCGGGCTGGTAGTACGTCCGGTAGAAGGCCTGGAGCCGCTCGATCGGGACGTTCTCGATGTCCGAGCGCGCGCCGATCGTGTCGCGGCCGTAGCCGTGCCAGAGGTAGGCCGTCGCGAACACCCGCTCGATGAGGACGTTGCCGGGGTCGTTCTCGCCCATCTCGAACTCGTTCCGTCACGACCGTCATCTCGCTGTCGAGGTCTTTTTTCGCGATGTACGAGTTCACCATCCGGTCGGCCTCGAGGTCGAGCGCCCACTCGAGGTTCACGTCCGTCGCGTCGAACGTCTCGAAGTAGTTCGTCCGGTCGAACCACGTGGAGCCGTTCGGGCGGGCGCCGTGCGCCGTGAGCTCCTGCGGGATGTTCGGGTGCCTCGGGGTCCCCTTGAAGACGAGGTGCTCGAGGAGATGCGCCATTCCCGACTCGCCGTAGCCCTCGTTCCGCGAGCCGACGAGGTACGTGACGTTCACGGTGATCGTGGGCTTGGAGGGGTCCGGGAAGAGGAGAACACGGAGCCCGTTCGAAAGGCGGTACTCCGTGATGCCTTCGACGGACGTCACCCGGACGGGCGCGGCGGACGCGGGCGCATCCGCCGCGGCGACGGGGCCTGCGAAGACGAGCGCGAAGGCGAGGGTGAGACCGGCGCCGGCGGCGCGGGCGCTGTGCGTCATGAGGCTTCCTCCGGGGCGCGTCGGAGGCGCCCGCGGGAGGAAGTCTAAGCCGACCGCGACTCGCGTCGGATCAGGAGGACGGCGCCCCCGGCGAGGAACCAGGGGACGAGGATGAACGCGCCGACGATCGGCCAGACGTTCGGTTCCTTCGGCGAGGACGACGCGGCGCAGGACGGGCACGCGGAGGCCGGCGGCGCGAGGAGGAGCCGGCGGCGCGAGAGCGGCGAAGGAGCGGCGAGGACGGCGGAGCGAAGGGAGCGTCTTCACGACGCGCCTCAGTGGTGGACCCACGGGACGGTCGTGGCCCGGAGGAGGGCCGCACCGTCCAGCATGAGGTAGGCCGCGTAGAAGCCCGCGAGCGGCAGCGGGAGGGCGGCGAGCCAGAGGAGGGAGCGCTTCTCGTACCTCAGGTGCATGTAGTAGAGGCCGACGAACGCGGCCTTCGACAGCGCCAGGGCGACCATGATCGTGGAGACGATCCGCTTGTCGATCTTCAGATACGACGTCGCGACCTCGACGATCGTGAGCGCGAGGAGGACCCAGAAGATCCGGAAGTAGTCCTTCCGGTGGTCGGCGTGGGGAGCGGCCGCCGCCGGTGCGTGGGAGGAATCGTGTTCCGTCATGCCGTCCCTTTCACGGAATGAGATAGACGAGCGTGAAGACGAGGATCCAGACGAGGTCGACGAAGTGCCAGAAGAGACCGGTGATCTCCACGAAGTTGGCGCCGTTCTCGAGGTGCTTGCCGCGGAAGACGCCGATCGCCGTGACGAGGAGGTAGCACACGCCGGTGAAGACGTGGCCGCCGTGGAAGCTCGTGATCACGTAGAAGGTGGCCGGGAAGTTGCCGGACGGGAGCGTGAAGCCGTGTCGGATCAGGTGGGTGTACTCGTACGCCTGCCCGCACAGGAAGAACACCCCTCCGAGCGCGGTCAGGAGCAGCCACTTCACCGCGCCGAGGCGCTGGCCCTTCTTCGCGGCGTCGAGGGCGAGGACCATCGTGAGGGAGCTCACGATGAGGACGAACGTCATGACCGCGGTGAACGGGATCCCGAGAACGCTCGTCGGCGTGGGCCAGTGCGGGTTCCCGGCCCGCAGGATGCCGTAGGCGAGGAGGAGCCCCCCGAACGTCATCGCGTCCGTGACGAGGAAGATCCACATCCCGACCTTCCCGGTCGTGGCCGTGCCGAAGGTCGGCGGGTTCTCCGCGGTCCGGGCGGGGGCGAGGGCGACGTCCGTGCCGATGCTCATCTAAAGCCCTTCCATGTTCGCGAGGAGTCCGATGTCGCGCATCATCAGGTCCACGTTCTCCGGGGTCGGCGGCTCCACGCGCCTCACGCGCCCGTGCGCGTCGGCGAGGAGCAGGTAGCCGTAGAGCGGGACGTCCGCCCGGCCGCCGGCCGCCTTGCGGATCGCGGTCTCCACGGGTCCGAGGTCGCCCCCCGCGAGCGTCCAGCGCGGGGCGGCGGCGCCCGCGTGCTCGGCGAGGTCGGCGAGGGGCGGGGACCCGGGCGTCTCGTCCACGAAGCTGACGAGGCGCAGGGCCTGGCCGGTGTTGCGCACGCGCTTCTGGAGCTCGGCGAGCGGCGTCGGCCGGCCGGAGAGGCGGTCGGCGGAGACGAACTCGGCGAGGACGAGCGTCCCGCGCAGGGACGCGTCCGTGACCGGCCTGCCGTACTGGTCCGTGAGGGAGAACGCGGGCAGGACGCCGAGGGTCGGCGGCGCCGCCGGCAGCGGCCGGTTCAGCGAGCGGACGATGGGGAAGGCAAAAGCCAATGCCACGAAGACGAGCCAGAACCACGGGCTCCCCGTGAGCGCCGCCGCGACGCGCTGGGGGAGAAAGAAGAAGAAGAGGAGAAGAGAAAGATGAAGATTTCTTTGAAGGTGAAGAGGGGAGGGGAGGCGGTGCCGGCGCCCGGCGCAGCTCCGCCCGCCGCCATTGCGGGCGCGGCTGCGGGAACGCCACCGGAAACGGGAAGTGCTGTCATTCGCCTCTATTACCTTCTAAGAAAATCTTCTCTTCTCTTTCTTCTCTTCTCTTCTCTTCTCTTTTCTTCCTAATTCACTTTCGCCGTGTCGTGAGACGGGACGGCGAGCGCCGCGATGAGGCTGGTCCCTTCGGTCGTCCGCCTCGCGCGTGCCCTTGAGGTCGATGAGGGAGCGGACGTAGTACGCCATCGCCCAGATGTCGTCGTCCGGCAGCGCGCCCTTCCAGGTGGGCATCGCGGTGCCGCCGATCCCGGACGCGATCGTCCGGTAGATGTCGGTGAGCGCCTCGCCCGAGCGCACGTGGTCGCGCGTGAAGTCGGGCGGCATGATCTTCACGCCGTAGTCGCTGTCCTTCAGCTCGGAGTGGTACGGGTCCGGCCGGAGCGTCGCCTCGCGCTTGGACAGCTCCATGCTCGCGTCGTCGATCGTCGCCTTCGTCTCGTACGCGGGGTGACACGAGAGGCACTGCGCGAGGCCGTGGTAGACCTTCATGCCGCGCGTGATGGCCTCGGCCTTCTTCGCGTCGCCCCACGGGTCCGGCCCCGGCACGATCGGCTCGCCGGGCGTCTTGTCGACCCACTTCGGCGAGAGCGTCTTGATGTACTGGACGATGTCCAGGATGTCGCGCTCCGGGACGTCGTTCCACGGGAGCATGGCGCTGCCGTGGAGGCCCTTCTGGATGATGCGGAGGAAGTCCTCGTCGTTCGGGAGCTGGCCGCTCGCGACGGCCGCGAACTTGAACTGGCCCTGCTTGAAGTTGCGCGGCGGCGGGCGCAGGCCGACGGAGGCCGGCCCCTTGCCGTCGCCCTCGACGCCGTGGCAGGCGGCGCAGTACGTGAGGAAGAGCTCGTGGCCGTTGTTCAGGCGCCGCGCGGAGACGCGCTTGCCGCCGAGCGTCTGGGACTTCACGAAGTGCGTGCCGGGGGCCGAGCAACCCGGCGGAGGAGAGAAGGAACGCCGCGGAAAGAAATGCGCCGCCCCCACCTGCCGCGATCCGCTTTCCAACCTTCATGGAAATCTTCTCTTCTCTTTCTTTCTCGTCTTCGGAACTCAGAGCAGATACACCGCGACGAACATGACGACCCAGACAGCGTCGACGAAGTGCCAGAACATCGCCGAGAGCCGCACGGCGCTCTGCCGGCCCGAGCGGTACCGGCCCTTGCGGGCGCCCGGGACGAGGGCGAGGAGGACGACGAGCCCCGCGAGGACGTGGAGCGCGTGGAACACGGTCAGCCCGTAGAAGATCGACCCGTAGACGCCCGACGCGATCGTGAAGCCCGTCCGCCACAGCGGAACCCAGACCGCGAGCTGCAGGACGAGGAAGAGCGATCCGAGCGCGATCGTCGCCCGGAGCGCCCCGCGGAGCGCGCCGAGGCGGGCCTCCGCCTCGGGACGCACGCCCCGGTGGAGCATGACGCTCGACAGGAGGAGCACCAGCGTGTTCACGAAGGGGAGGAGGCGCGGGAGCGGCGCGACGCCGTCGGGCGGCCACGTCCCGGCCTTCAGGCGAAGGATCGCGTACGCGAAGAACAGGCTGCCGAACATCATCGACCACGACGCGAGCGCCATGACCATCCCGACGAACGAGGTCCGGCGGGACTCCTCCCTCGCGGGGAAGCGCGCGGCCGCCGCCAGGCTCGTCACGATCCGGTGGCTCCGAGGGCGGCGGGCTCGGACGGGAGGGGCTCGTTCTGCGCGAGCCAGTCCTTGCCCTTCACGTCGGGGTGGCTGAACTCGTGCGGCCCGTTCACGACGAGCGGGATCTCGTCGAAGTTGTGGTGCGGGGGCGGCGAGGCGACGGTCCACTCCAGCGTGCCGACCTCCCACGGGTTCTCGGAGGCCTTCTTCCCGGCCACGAGGCTCGAGAGGAAGTTCACGACGAAGAGGAACTGGGACGCGCCGAGGAGGAGAGCGGCGCGCGTGATCCACACGTTCACGGGGTGCAGGTGCTGGAGGAACGCGTACGCGTCGGTGTTGTAGAGCCGGCGCTGCATGCCGCCGTAGCCGACGACGAGCATCCCGCAGAAGACGACCGTGATCGGGACGATCGTGAGCCAGAAGTGCCACTTCCCGAGCGTCTCGTTCATCATCTTCCCGAACATCTTCGGGAACCAGAAGTAGATCGCGGCGAACGCACCGAGGAGGACCGAGGCCGCCATCGTGAGGTGGAAGTGGCCGACCACGAAGTACGAGTCGTGGAGGTAGATGTCCGACGAGATCGCCCCGAGGTGCAGGCCCGTGAGGCCGCCGAGCCCGAAGACGAAGACGACGCCGACCGAGAAGAGCATCGGGGTCGCGAAGCGGATCGCGCCCCGCCACATCGTGCCGAGCCAGTTCAGGAAGAACACGGCCGACGGGATCGAGATGAGCATCGTGAGCGTCATGAAGCCCTGGGAGAGGAGCGGGCTCATCCCGACGACGAACATGTGGTGCCCGTAGACGACCATCGAGAGGAACGTGATGACGCTCATCGAGATCGCGGTCGCCTTGTAGCCGAACGCGGGCTTGCGCGAGAAGAACGAGAGGAGGTCCGAGACGATCCCCCACGCCGGGAGGATGAGGATGTAGACCTCGGGGTGGCCGAAGATCCAGAACAGGTGCTGGTAGAGGATCGGGTCGCCGCCGCCCTTCGTGATCGCCGCGCCCGCGAGGAAGAAGTGGCTCCCGAGCGTCCGGTCGAGGAAGAGGAGGAGCACGCCCGGCGGCGAGGACGGGGACGAAGAGCGCGTTCAGGATCGCCGTCAGCCAGATGCCCCAGACGGAGAGCGGCATCTGGAAGTAGCCCATGCCCGGGCGCCCTGAGGCGCACGACGGTCGTGATGTAGTTGACGGCGCCCATGATCGAGGCGCTGCCCGTGAAGAAGATGCCCACGATCCAGAGCGTCTGCCCGGGGCCGGGCTGGCCGGCGAGCGTCGAGAGCGTCGGGTAGGCCTGCCAGCCGCCCGCCGCGGCGCCCATCGGGACGAAGAACGAGACGATCATCGCGGTGCCGGCGAGGACGTTCGTCCAGAACGAGAGCATGTTGAGCGTCGGGAACGCCATGTCCCGCGCGCCGATCATGAGGGGGATCAGCAGGTTCCCGAACGCACCGATCAGGATCGGCGTGATCGCGAAGAAGATCATGAGCGTCCCGTGCATCGTGAAGAACGACGCGTAGGCCTCCGGAGGCATGACCCCGCCGCTCTGCGGCCAGAGCAGCTCGCCCAGCACGGGGAAGGCCGTGCCCGGGTGCGCGATCTGCCAGCGGATCATCATCGCCATCGTCCCGCCGACGGCGAGGAAGAAGAGGCCGTACCAGAGGAACTGCTTCGCGATGACCTTGTGGTCCATCGAGAAGACGTACCGCCTCACGAAGCTCGAGGGCTCGGGGTGGATGTGCTGCTCGGCGTGGAAGTCGGGCCCGGCGTAGAGGAGGTTCCGGCGCGCGTCGGCCATCACTGCATCCACTCCCAGCCCCACATCTGCTCGGTGTCCGCGGGGTCGTACCGGCGTCGGGCGTCGCCCTCGGCCTCCTTCATCCAGCGCGAGAAGTCGGCGTCGGAAAGGACGATCAGGTCGCCCTTCATCTTGTAGTGGGCCCAGCCGCACATCTGCGAGCAGGCGATGTCGTAGTCCCCGGTCTTCAGCGCCTTGAACCAGCTGCGCGTGATCGTGCCCGGGTTCGCGTCCTGCTTGAGGCGGAAGTTCGGGAGGTAGAAGCTGTGGATGACGTCCTTCGCCTTGAGGTTGAGCATCACGGGATGCCCGACCGGGACGCGCAGCTCGTCGAAGGTCACGACGTCGTCCGGCGTGTTGAAGACGCCGTCGGGGCCGGCGTAGCGGAAGTTCCAGGCCCACTGCTGGGGCATCACCTCGACGCGCAGGGTGTCCTTCGCCGTCGGCCAGTTGTACGTGGCCTCCCTGATGTCCCGCTGCGAGACGCGCACGAGGTTCATGTCGATCGTGACGAAGACGAGCGCCGCGAGGACGCCCGTGACCGCGAAGCTCTTGCGGTCGGTTCCGTGCGTATACAGCGCCCGCACCCCGGGGCCCGCCCGGTACTTCCACGCCGAGTACACGAGGGCGAGCACGACGAGCGTGAAGGCGATCACGCCGAGCGTCGTCGTGTACCAGAACAGGCCGTCGGCCCGCCATCCGTCCTGCGAGATGTCGGGAGCCGGAAGCCACGAGAAGGGCCACGTGTGCATGTCGGATCCTCGCTGGGCGCACATGATAGGGGAACCGAGACTGAGTTCAAGGCGCACCGGCCGGAAGGCATGGCCGGGCCGCAGCGCAACGCAGAAAGACATTGCGACTCAGTCACAGAAAATACTAGGATCTCGGCGCAGACAAAGGGAGGCGCCCATGCACGAGGCGAACGGGAAGAAGGGCCACAAGGCCGTTCTGGTGCTGCTCCTCGCGTTCTGTCTCTACGCGCTCGTGCCGGTCTTCGGCGTCGGGCGTTACCGGAACGGTTCGGGCCAGGTGTTCTTCGAGAACTGGTACCTGCTCGGCTTCCTCGTCGTCTCCTTCTTCCTCATGCACGAGCTCATCACGCCGCTGCCGCCGAAGGGAGAGCGCCGGGAGGAGTAAGCCCCGACGCAGGACGCCCGGATCCCGGCCGGCCCCGGCGCTGACGCGCCGGACGGCCCGCCATAAGGCGGGCTCATCATGGACGCCGACCCGACGCCGCCTTAAAGAGTCCCGGAGGAGGTCCGGATGGACTACCCGATCTGGGACCTGGCGTTCGGCGGAGGGGTGCTGATCGGAACGATCGCGATCCTCCACGTCTTCGTCTCTCACTTCGCGGTCGGCGGCGGGCTCGTCATGGCGTGGGCGGAGACGTCCCTCGGCCGCCGCCCCGATCCGGCCCTGCGCGCCCTCCTGAAGCGCGCGTCGCTGATGCTGATCCTCGTCTCGACCGTCTTCGGAGCCGTCTCGGGCGTGGGCATCTGGTTCGCCATCGGCCTCGTCCACCCGGCGGCCACCTCGGCGCTCATCCACACGTTCGTCTGGGGATGGGCGATCGAGTGGGCGTTCTTCCTGCTGGAGGTCGTCACGGCCCTCGCCTGGTACGAGACGTGGGACCGCGTCCCACCGCGCACGCACCGGCTCCTGATCGTCCTCTACGCCTTCGCGGCGTTCATGTCGCTCGTGATCATCCAGGGAATCCTCGGCTTCATGCTGACGCCCGGGCGGTGGCTCGAGACGCGCGGCTTCTGGGACGGCTTCCTGAACCCGACGTATCTCCCGGGCCTCGTCTTCCGGACCGGCGTCTGTCTCCTCCTCGCCGGGGCCTACCTGACGCTCGCGGCCCTCCGCGAGAAGGACCGCGAGGCGCGTGTACGCCTCGCCGGGTTCCTCGGCCGGGTCATGACGGCCGGCGTCGCCGTCGCGGCCGCGGGGCTCTTCTGGTGGAAGGCCGCGCTCCCGCCCGACGTGGCGGCCAACTTCCTCGGCGACAAGCCGCTGATCGCGTCGCTCGCGACGGGCTGGCGGCACCTCTTCTTCGCCCTCGGAGCCTCGGTCCTGCTCGCCCTTCTCGCCGCGCTCCTGCCGCGGAGCGTCCGCTGGCCGCAGGCGGTCCTCGCGCTCGTGGCGGCCTTCGGCCTCCTCGGCGGGTACGAGCGGATCCGCGAGGGGGTGCGCAAGCCCTTCGTCGTGCGGGGCTACATGTTCTCGAACGGGATCCTCGTTTCCGAGGTCGAGAAGCTGAACCGCGAGGGCGTTCTCTCGAAGGCCCGCTGGGCGGCGCACGAGGCGGGAGACGACCCGGTGTCGAAGGGCCGGGCCGTCTTCCGCGCCGAGTGCGCCTCCTGCCACACGCTCGACGGCTACCTCTCGATCCGCAGTCGGACGGCCGCCGCCGACGCGGATTACCTGGCGCTCTTCCTGACGGCGCTGCGCGACGACGGGGCGAAGTGGGCCGCCTCCCCGCCGCAGAAGCCGGACTACCCGTTCATGCCGCCGTTCGTCGGGACCGACGAGGAGATGCAGTCCCTCGTCGCCTACCTCGACTCCCTGAAGACCCCCGGGGCGGTGAAGACCGCGGAGGCGACCCGTGCGCGCTGACCTGATCCCTGCCCTCGACCCGGCGCCGGTGCCGGGACCGCCGGCGCTCCTCGTCGTCCTCTGGATCGTGACGTTCTTCCTCCACCTGCTCGCGGTCAACGCCGCGCTCGGCGGAGCGCTCTTCGCCGTCCTCCAGCCGCCGTCGATGCCGACCGCATCGCGGAGGGCCGTCGCGCTCTTCTTCACGGAGATCAACTCGTGGGCGCTCTCGCTCGCGATCACGTTCGCGATCGCGCCCCTCCTCTTCATGCAGGTGCTCTACGGCCGCTTCTTCTACACGGCCTCGGTCCTCGTCGCCCCCGTCTGGCTCGGCCTTCTTCTCCTTCTCATGCTCGCGTACTACCTCAACTGGGTCGCGAAGTTCCGGCTCCGGGCGGGGAAGAGCGCGACGGCGGCGCTCTCCCTCTCGGCGACCCTCGCCCTCGCGATCGCGGCCATCCAGACGTCGGTCCACCTCATCTCGGTCCAGCCCGCGCTCTGGAGCGCCTTTCTGGGCCGCCCGTCCCTCGTCCTCGGGGACCCGACGTTCTTCCCGCGCCTCCTCCACTTCATCCTCGCCGCGGTCTCGATGGCCGCGGTTCTCCCCGCCGCGTTTCCCCGTGCGCTCGAAAACGAGGCGCCGGGAGCGGCCCGCTTCGGCCTCTTCACGGCGCTCGTCCTGACCGGGGCGCAGTTCGTCGTGGGCCTCTGGCTCCTCCTGGCCCTCCCGAGGGCGGTCCTCCTCGACCTCGTGACCGGAGGGATCGCGAGGATGGCGCCGCTCGGCCTCGGAATCCTGGTGGGCCTCGCCCTCCTCGGCCTCCTCGTCCGCGCGGTCGGCGCGCCCGGAAACGTGCGCCTCGCACGTGTCGCCCTCGGCCACTTCGCGGCGGCGGCGCTGTTCATGATCGTCACGCGCCACCAGGTCCGCGACCTCTACCTCGCCGCCGCGCGGGCCGGCGAACGGCTCGAGGTCGCCTCGCAGTGGGGCGTCCTCGCCCTCTTCCTCGCCGTCTTCGTCCTGTGCGCGGGGCTCTCCGTGTGGGCCCTCCATCGCGCCGCGACGGACCGGCCGGGCCCGGGGGAGGCGGCCGCCTAGTTTCTCGAGGGGCGCGTCCCGGCGCGGCGGCCGGCCAGCCGGCTCTCTATCGGGCCCGAGGCCGCCTTCCGTAGCGATCGATGTCGTCGTGCCTGACGACGTCGATGAAGAAGATCGTGCCTTCTTCGACGCGAAAGATGATGCGGTCGCCGCTGCTGATTCGAGCCTCGAAGTAGTATTTCTCGGGCTGAATCGGCTTCACGCGAAGACCCGACGACGCTTCCCTCTCGAGGAGTGCGATCGCGGCGCGGTCACAGGATCGCTGCCGATCGACGGTCAAGTCCCTGTAGGACCGCTTCCAGCTCTCGGACCAGACAGCCCTGAAAGGTTCGATCCTGCCGGCCACGTGATCGCGCTCGGCTATTTCCGCTTCCGCGGGTGCCGTTTCAGGCCGTCGAGAAACGCCGAGGCTTCCTCGGGGCTCTCGGTCGTCGTGCCGCGGCCGGAGACGATGCTCGCCTCGGCCTTCCGGATCCGCTCCTGCATCGCGGGGTGGTAGAACCAGAGCTGGTCCTTCGGGACGAGAGCGGCCGGGACGAGCTCGTAGGTTCCGCGGTCGGTGCGCTCCAGAATGATGAAATCTCCGGCCTCGACGCCGAGGGCCGCGCGGACATCTTCCGGCAGCGTCGCGCGGCCTTTCTTGTCCAGGGTGACGAACGTCGAACTCATGGAAATCCCCGGGCCCTCAGACCCACAGTGGGATTATGCCACTCAGTCGAACCGGACGCTGACGAGCTTCGAGACGCCCGGCTCTTCCTGCGTCACGCCGTAGAGGGCCTGGGCGGTCTCCATCGTCCTCTTGTTGTGCGTGATGAGGACGAACTGCGTCTCCTCGGACAGCTCGACGAGGAGGGAGGTGAACCGGTCGATGTTCGCCTCGTCGAGCGGCGCGTCCACCTCGTCGAGGATGCAGAAGGGCGACGGCTTGTACTTGAAGATCGCGACGAGGAGCGCGATCGCCGTCAGGGCCTTCTCGCCGCCGGAGAGGAGGCCGATCGTCTGGTTCCGCTTGCCCGGGGGCTGCGCCATGATCTCGAGCCCCGAGTCCAGCGGGTCGTCCTCGTCGAGCAGGTGCATCGAGGCCGTGCCCCCGTGGAACAGGCGCTGGAAGACGGCGCCGAAGTTCGCGTTGACGGACGCGAAGGCCTCCGCGAAGCGCGCCGACGACGTCTGGTTGATCGTCTTGATCGTCTCGAGGATCTGGGCGAGCGAGCTCTCGAGGTCGGCCTTCTGCGCGGAGAGCTCGACGAAGCGCGCGTGCTCGACCGTGTATTCCTCGAGGGCCGCGTGATTCACCGGGCCGAGGCGCTCGAGGGCGAGCGTCTTGCCGACGACGTCCTCGGCGAGCCGGGCCTCGAAGACGTCCTCGGCGAGGGCGATCTCCTCGTCGGCCTTCTCGAGGGCGGGGAGCTCGCCGGGCAGGCAGCCGAACTCGGTGCGGCACGTCTCGACGAGGTGGTCCTGGTCGGCGCGCCGGCGCTCGAGGCCGAGGTCCGCCTCGAACCGGGCGCGGCGGGCGGCGTCCAGGGCCTCGCGGGCGGCGGCGCTCCGGGTCTCGGCCTCGGTGCGCGCCTCGCGGCGCGCGGCGGAGGCGCCGTCCACCTCCGCCCGGCGGGTCTCGGCGGCCGTCGCGGCGGCGGCCGTCGCGGCGAGGGCGGCGGCGGTGGAAGCGCCCGACTCGAGGACGCGAGACCGGCGCGCCTCGACCTCGAGGAGCGCGTCCGCGAGCTCGGCGACGCGCCGGGCGGCCTCGCGCGAGCGCTCCTCGGCGGCGGCCGCCGCGTCGGCGAGCGCGCGCACGCGCTCGGCCAGGACGTCGCGGGCGTTGCGCGCGGTCGCGTCGCCCTCGGCGGCCTCGAGCCGCGCGGCGCGGGCCGCGTCCAGCGAGGTCTCGATCTCGGCGAGCGTCCGTTCGACGGTCGCCATCTCGCCCGCGCGGGCGGCCGCGAGGCGGGCGGCCTCGGCGCGGCTCTCGCGGGCCCGGCCGAGGTCGGACGCGAGCCCCCGCTCCTCGTCCTCGAGGACGGCGGTCTCCTTGCGGGCGCGCTCCTCCTCCTCGCGGGCGGCCTCGGCCTTCGCGAGGGCCTCGGAATGCTCGCGCTCGGCGGCGCGCGCTCCGGCGACCGCCTCGTCGAGCGTCGCGGCGAAGGAGCCCGCCTGCCGCGTCAGCGCCGCGATCGAGGCGTCGGAGTCGGCCAGCTTCGCCTCGAGCGTCTCGCGCTCGGCGGCGAGGCCCTTGAGGTCGCGCCGGACCGTGAAGAGGCCCTCGCCCGGCACGTCCGTGCCCGCGGCCTCGACGACGGCGCCGCGCACGACGACGCCGGACTCGGTGACGATGGTCCGCTCCGGGTGCACGGCGGCGATCGCGAGGGCGTCGTCCACGCTCGCGACGACGACGGCGTCGGGGAGCGCCGAGGCCGGAGCCTTCTCGGACTTCGGCGAGAGGAGGTCGCGGGCGATGCCCTTGACGCGCGGGTCGGCGGGCCGGAGCGGAAACGGCGTGTCCGGGAGGGGGTGGACGAACCGCGCCGTGCCGAGCTTGCCGTCGCGGACGGCGCGGAGCGCCGCGTCCAGATCCGCCCGGCCCGCGAGGACGGGGGCCTCGAGCGCGGCGCCCAGCGCGGCGTCGAGGGCCGTCTCGAAGCCGGAGGCGGCCTCGAAGTGGTCCGCGAGGACGCCGGCGGGGGAGACGCCCGCGCTCTCGAGCGCCCGGCGCGCCGACTCGCCTCCCGCCTCGCGCGTCGCGAGGGTCGTCTCGAGGGCCGCCGTCCTCACGGCGGCGGCGTGCAGCGCGGAGACGAGCGCGTCGCGGGAGACCTTCAGGACGGCGAGCTGCTCTTCGGCGGCCTTGCGCCCGTGCGTCGCGCCCTCGAGCCGCGCGCGCGCGGCCTCGAGCGTCGCGGACGCGGACGCGACCTGGCGCGCGGCCTCCTCGACGGCGGCGCGGCGGCCCGCGAGGACCTCGCGCGCCCGGCCCTTCCGCTCCTCGAGCTTCGCGAGCGCGAAGGCGAGGCGGTCCTCGAGGAGCGCCGTCTCGCGCTCGCGGTTCGCGGCCTCGGCGGAGCGGCCCGACGCGGCGAGGAGATCGCGGCGCGCGCCCTCGCGGCGGAGCGTGACGTCCGTCTCCTTCGCGGTGGCGGCGGCGAGGGCCTCCGCGGCCGCGCGCGCGGCCTCGTCGGCCTTCGCGAGGTCGGCCTCGGCCTCCTCGCGCGCCCTCGCGCTCCGGCCGGCCTCCTCGACGAAGCGGACGTGGTCCGCCTCGGTCTCCTTCTTCTGGCCCTCGAGCAGCTCGCGGCGCGCCCCGGCCTCCTCGGCCTCGCGCACGGCCGCCGCCGCCGCCGCCTCGGCCGCGAGCAGGCCTTCGCGGGCGCGCGCGAACGCGTCGCCCGCCTCGCGCACGGCGCGCTCGTCCTCGTCCGCGAGGCGGCGCGCCTCCGCGAGCTCGGCCTCGAGGCGCCCGAGCTCCGCGAGCGCCACCGCCTCGGCGTCGGTCGCCGCGGCGAGGGCCTTCTCGCCCTCGGCGAAGCCGGACGCCAGGCGATCGGCGCGCAGGCGCGCGAGCCGCCGCTTCTGGGCCGCCAGGACGTCGGCCTGCTCCTTCCAGCGGGCGGCGCGCGAGGCCTGGCGCTTGAGGGACGCGCACGTGCGGTCGATCTCCGAGACGATGTCCGTGAGGCGCAGCAGGTTCCCGCGCGTCTCCTCGAGCTTGACCTCCGCCTGGCGCTTGCGGATCTTGTATTTCGAGACCCCGGCGGCCTCCTCGATGAGACGGCGCCGGTCCTGCGGCTTCGTCGAGAGGATGAGGTCGATCTTCTGCTGCTCGATGATCGAGTACGCGCGGACGCCGAGGCCCGTGCCGAGCAGGATCTCCTGCACGTCCTTCAGGCGCGAGCGCTTGCCGTTCAGGATGTAGTCGCTCTCGCCGTCGCGCGTCACGCGCCGGGCGATCGTGACCTCGCCGCCCGTTTCGGCCCACTCCTCGCCGCTCCGCGATTCGAGCGTGATCGTGACCTCCGCCATCCCGAGCGGGCGGCGGCGGGCCGCGCCGTTGAAGATCACGTCCTCCATCGTCGTGCCGCGCAGGTTCCGCGCGGACTGCTCGCCGAGGACCCACTGCACGGCGTCGCAGATGTTCGACTTGCCCGAGCCGTTCGGTCCGACGATGGCGGTGATGCGCGTCGGGAGCGTGAGCGCGGTCTTGTCCACGAAGGACTTGAAGCCCTGGATGTCGAGTTTCTTCAGTCGAAACATGAACGCCTTTTTTCCGCAGTTCCCGACGTGGCTGACGTTTCTTCGGGGCGGCACGCTACCACGCGCCCGAGGGCCCTAACCACTACATTTTGAGGGTGCGACGGTGCCGGGACTCAACCGGCTGGGGTCTGGCGGGGCGCGTCTCCTCGGCGCAGGGGAAGCCCGGACCCGCGTCGAGCGCGCGCAGAAGGCCGCCGCGCGAGTTGACGCGGAGCTTGGAGAAGACGTGCTTGAGGTGGTCCTTGACCGTCCACTCCGTGATGAAGAGGCGGCGCGCGATCTCCGCATTGCGCAGCCCCTCGAGCACCGCCCCGACGACCTCGGCCTCGCGGCCGGACACCCCGCGCTCCTCGAGGCGCGCCCGCACCTCCTCGGGCGTGAGCGTCGACAGGAGCCGCAGCGTGAGGACGGCGACTTCCTCCTCGCCGTCGGAGAAGCGCGCGACGGAGGCCTCGAACAGGCGCCCGTCCCCGAGCGCGCCGCGGCGGCGCGTGCCCGCGGGCGCGCCCGCCGCGAGCCGCTGCAGGTATCCGGCCAGGGGGACCTCGCGCCCGCCGTCGGTCACGACGTGAGGCGCGGCGCGGGGCGTCGACAGCAACGCCGTCGCCGCGGCGTTCGCGTAGAGGACGGCGCCCGAGGCCCGGATGAGGAGGACGGGCGTCGACGCCGCGTCGGCGGCGCTCTCGAGGCGCCGCCGCGCCGCGGCGTGGATCTCGCACGCGGCCGCGAACTCGAGGAGCTGCGCGAGCATCGGCCGCAGGACCTCGAACCGGAGGGCCTCGGGATCCGTCCAGGGGCGCCGCGGCCCGCGGACCAGCGCGAGGACCCCGCGGACGAGGCCCGGCACCGCGAAGGGGGTCGACAGGACGCCCGGTCCGCCGGCGCGGATCGCGGTCCGGACCGCCCTCAGGGGCGAGATCTGGACGCCGGTCATCCGCCACCGGTATCTCTGGCCCTGGGGCTCGAAGACGTACTCGAGATCCACGACGTCGGGCTCGAGGACGGACCGGATCGTGTCGACGATCCGCTGCAGCGCCTGGGCGTTTCGGCCGCGAAAGGGCGGTCCGTCGAGGGGGGAAGCGGGCATATGGGGCGGCAATCAGCCTTCGCCCGCCATTCTACGGCCCGCCGGCCCGGCGGCGTTCAAATCGTGTCGTCGGCCTCTGGACAACGCGGTTCCAAGTGATAGTCTCGTGTTTGACCAAAGCACCCCCCTTCCTCTGTCGGAGGACACTTCCCATGTTGAGCTTCGAGGTCCGCAAGACGGGCGGCGAATCGGAAATCCGCAAAGTCCATCGGGACGTCATCCACATCGGCGCCTCGACGGGGAACGACCTCGTCGTCCGCGCGCGCGGTGTCCTCGGGCGGCACGCCCGGATCTCGGTCGCGGGCGAGGAGCTCCGGCTGGAGGTTCTCGGGACCTCCCCGGGAGCGGACGTCACCCTGAACGGCTCGGTCGTGAAGACCGCGGCGCTCGCCGCCGGCGACCGGATCAGCATCGGCGAGGCGACGATCACGCTCCTGAACGGCCCGGCGCCGAACCCGAACCGCATCTCGGCGCCCCCGCCGCGCGGGCGCGACGCGTTCTCTCTCGCCCAGGCGGCTCTCGCCCCGGCCCCGCCGCAGCCCTCGCCCGTCCTCGTGGCCGCCGCGCCGGGCCGACAGGCCGTGCCGGCCCCCGTGCCCCGCGCCATCGCCGTCGCCGAGGTCCGCCGCGCCGAGGAGCAGCCGGCGGCCGACCCATGGGCCGGCTTCTACGCGGTCCTCCGCCGGCCTGTTCCGTTCGAGGAGGTCCTCCAGGACCTCGTGACGTACGTCGCCTCCGCGACGCCCCTCCACAGCCTCGCGTTCATCTCGCTGCAGCCCGCGAACGAGGGCGAGGCGATCGCCGCGGTCTGGAAGGGCACTCTCCCGAAGCTTTCGGCCAAGGCGCTCGCGGACGCGCGGGCGCTCCCGGGGCCCGGCGACGTCTTCGAGGGCGGCGCCCGCCTCAAGGTCTTCCCGGTCCCGCGCCCCGCCGCGGACCCGGTCGGGCTTCTCGTCCTCCCGCTGGACACGCTCTCGGACCCGGCGCTCTTCGACTTCGCGGCACACGCCGCGGCCGCGGTCGGGTTCGTGCACGCCGAGCGCAGCGAGGGCGCGTTCGGGGAGCGCGGGGCCGCCAGCGTTCCCGCCTCGCCGTCCGCCTCGGGTCTCGACGACCCGCTCGGCCTTCTCGTGGGGGCGTCGATCGCGATGCAGAACCTCAAGGCGTCGCTCTCGCGCGTCGCCTCGGCGCGCGCGCCGCTGCTCCTCGTGGGCGACGTCGGGTCGGGCAAGACGCTCGTCGCCGAGACGCTGCACGCACTGTCACCGCGGCGCAGTCGACCGCTCGTCCGCGTCGCGGCCACGGCCGCGAGCCCGCAGGCGCTCGAGGAGGACCTCATCGGTCTCGCGGCGACGGCGGGCGACCGCCGCCGGCGCACCGGCCGGCTCTTCGAGGCCGACGGAGGCACGCTCCTCATCGAGGAGGTCGGCGACCTGCCCGCGCCGACCCAGGCGCTCCTCTTCCGTCTCCTCGAGGCGCGCGAGGTCACGGCGCCCGGCGGGCGCACGGTGCCGCTGGACGTGCGGGTCATCGGGACCACGTCGCGCCCGCTCACGCGGGCCGTCGAGGACGGCCACTTCCGCGACGACCTCTACTTCCGCCTCTCGGCGCTCACGCTGCGCCTCCCGCCGCTCAAGGACCACAAGGAGGACATCCCCGCCCTTCTCGACGCGCTCGCGGCGCGGCACGGCGGCCCGACGGCGGCGCGCTTCGACGTCGAGGCGATGAACGCCCTCCTGAACTACCAGTACCCGGGCAACGTCCGCGAGCTCGAGAACGAGGTGCGCCGGCTCGCGGCCCAGGTCGGGTCGGGCGCGGTGGCGCTCGCCGACCTCGACCAGAAGTTCTCCGGCGAGCACGTCGAGCTCGCGCTCAAGGAGAGCGACGACCTCAAGGAGATCGTCGAGAAGGTCGAGCGCCAGGTCATCGAGCGCGTCATGCGAAAGGTGCGCGGCAACCAGTCGCTCGGCGCGCGGCTCCTGAACATCTCGCGCGGCAGCCTCATCGCGAAGATGAAGGAGTACGACATCAAGGACTTCCGGTACCTGAAGCGAGGGGACTGAGCGGTCTCGTCTTTGCCCGGGTGAGTCCCGCCGGTCTCGCGTCACTCCGAGACAGAGCGCCGGAGGTTGCGATGAATGCTGGGCGTGCCTTCGCGTTCGTCCTGATGCCGCTGTTCCTGACCTCCTCTCTCGCCCTCGCCGAGGACGCGCCGCCCGCCGACCAAGGAGGCCGCCGCCGCGCGCGAGGCTCCCGCCTCCCCGGCCCCTCCCGCGAAGGGCCTCGTCGTCTTCGTCGACCCGGTGACGGGGAAGATCCGTCAGCCGGATCGCGGCCGAGATCGGCGCGCTGACGTCGCCGCCGCCGGGCACGAAGACCGCCCCGCCCGCCCCCGAGGCTCCGCTCCTCATGACGTACGGCCCGGGCGGCGCCGTGGGCGTCGTCCTCGACAGCCGCTACGAGAGCTTCATGGTCGCGACGAAGGCCCCGGACGGGAAGCTCGCGACGGACGTGCGTCACGGGCGGCCGCAACGCGGACGCCGCCGTCGCGGCCGCCGCGAAGGCAGCCGGGAAGACCGGGATGACAGATAGGCGATAAGACAGCGAAGAAGGAGAGCACGGAGGCGGTCCGTGTTCCGTAAGGGCTTCGGCCTCGTCCTCCTCGTCGCGCTCCTCTTCCTTTCGGTCGCCCGCATTCGGCGCGGCCACGATCGTCATCCAGAACGGCGATCCCGCGGGCGTCGGCTTCAACGACGCGACCGTCGTCGCCCCGGTCGGGGGCAACACCGGCACGACGCTCGGCCAGCAGCGGCTGATCGCGTTCCAGGCCGCCGCCGACAAGTGGGGCGCCACGCTGTCGAGCGCGGTCACGATCCGCGTCCTCGCCACGTGGGAGGCTCTCACGTGCAACGCGACGTCGGCCGTCCTCGGCAGCGCGGGGGCGACGTTGGTCTTCCGCGACTTCACCGGCGCCCCCGTCGGCGGGCATTGGTACGGAAAGGCGCTCGCGAACAAGCTCTTCGGGAACGACCTCAATAGCTCCACGGCGGACATCCGGGCGCGGTTCAACGTCAACCTCGGCCAGGCCGGATGCCTCGACGGCGTCTTCTTCTACCTCGGCCTCGACAACAACCACGGCGCGAACGTCGACCTCGTGACCGTCCTCGAGCACGAGTTCGCGCACGGGCTCGGCTTCCAGACCTATACGAACGGCTCGACAGGCGCCCAGCTCGCGGGCTTCCCGTCGATCTGGGACGACTTCCTCCTCGACACGACGACGGGGAAGGCCTGGTCCGACATGACGGACGCCGAGCGCGTGACCTCGGCCCTGAACACCCGGAGGCTCGTCTGGAACGGCGCGAACGCGACGGCGGCCGTGCCGACGGTCCTCCAGCCGGGCACGCCGCTCCTGACCGTGACGGCGCCGCCGTCCGTCGCCGGCGCGTACTCGATCGGCGCGGCGTCCTTCGGGCCCGCGCTGAACAGCCCCGGCGTCACGGGCGAGGTCATGCAGGTCGTCGACACGGCGCCGAACGCCGGCCTCGCGTGCGCGCCGCTCTCGGCCCTGAACGCCGCCGCCGTGAACGGGAAGATCGCGGTCGTGGACCGCGGGACGTGCACGTTCAACGTCAAGGTCAAGGCCGCCCAGGACGCGGGCGCCGTGGCCGCCGTCGTCGTGGACAACGTCGCCGGCTCTCCGCCGGCCGGGCTCGGGGGCACGGACGCGACCGTGACGATCCCGTCCGCCCGCGTCACGCTCGCGGACGGAAACGCGCTGAAGGCGGCGCTCGCGACGCGCTCGCGCCTGCATTCCGGAATGTCCGCGAACCTCGGGATCAACCTCGCGATCCGCCAGGGCGCGGACGGTCTCGGCCGGGCGCTGCTCTACACGCCGAATCCCTACCAGGCGGGATCCTCCGTCTCCCACTGGGACACGATCGCCTTCCCGAACCATCTCATGGAGCCCGCGATCAACGGCGACCTCACGCACGAGGTCGCGCCCCCGAACGACCTGACGTTCCCGCTCCTCGAAGACATCGGCTGGAACTAGGAAGGAGCCGCGCATGCGAAACCCGACCTCGCGCCTCCTCCCCGTCTTCGCCGCGGCGGCGCTCCTCGCGCCCGCGTTCGCGTTCGGCCAGCCCCTGACCGAGAACTTCGACTCCGTGGCCGGCCTCGGCGCGGCGGGCTGGGTCCAGGTCAACAACGGCAATCCCACGGGCACGACGGGCTGGTTCCAGGGGAACCCGGCCGTCTTCTCCGCGCAGGGCGGCTCGGCCGACAGCTACGCCGCCGCGAACTTCAACGGCGCGACGTTCGGCGGCAACGTGAGCACGTGGCTCCTCACCCCGACTGCTCCCGAACCTCCAGAACGGCTCGGCGCTGTCGTTCTACACGCGCGCGGAGACGTCCGCGCCCGCCGCGGACAGGCTCGAGGTGCGCCTGAGCACGAACGGCTCGAGCACGAACGTCGGCGCCACGGACGCGAGCGTCGGCGACTTCACGACGCTGCTCCTCGACCGTGAACCCGTCCCTGACCGTGGGCGGGTACCCGACCGCGTGGACCCAGTTCACGGTCACGCTGTCCGGTCTTCCGCCGGGTCCGACGGCGGGGCGCATCGCGTTCCGTCACGTCGTTCCGGACAGCTCGACGAACGCGGACACGATCGGGCTCGACACGCTGGGCGTGTCGGGCACGTGTCCCATCCCGCCTCCTCTCGTCATGACGGCGCCCTCGGAAGTCGGCGCCGGCTCTCCGAACCGCGTCGCGAGCGTCGCGTCGATCGTCGGGGCGACGCTACGCCTGGTCGATCACGAACGGCACGATCACGGGCGGCCAGGGCACGAACCAGGTCACGTTCACGGCGGGCACGCCCGGGACGCTCGTGCTGAACGTCAGCCTGACGAAGGACTTCTGCCCTTACGGCGGCGCGTTCGCGAACGTCACGGTGCTGCCGGTCGGCTCCGCCGTCCAGTTCTACGCGCTCACGCCCTGCCGTCTCATCGACACGCGCAACCCGACCGGGCCGCTCGGCGGGCCGGCGCTGCTGCCCGCGCCGTCGCCCGACCGCACGTTCGCGATCGCGGGCGTCTGCGGCATCCCGTCGGACGCGCGGGCCGTCTCGCTGAACGTGACCGTCACGAACGTCCAGGCGGGCGGCACGCTCCTCCTGTACCGGGGCGACGGCGCGCCGTCTCTGGCGTCGTCGATCAACTTCCGTCCGGGAGTCACGCGCGCGAACAACGGCCTCACGCAGCTCGCCCTCGACGGATCGGGGACCTTCAGGGTCCAGAACGCGTCCGCGGGCACGGTGGACCTCGTCGTGGACGTGAACGGCTACTTCCGCTGACCGGGGCCCGAAGCGCCGGCCGCCTCCTCTTTCGTGTTGAGACTCCGTCTCGCGAGAGGTAGGCTCCGCCCGCAACCCCGGGAGGAGTCATGAAAATCGAAGCCGGTCGTCCGGTGGCTTGCCCGCGTCTGCGGCGCGGGTGCGAGCGCGTTCCTCTTCGTCGTCCTCACCTGCGGCGGCGGGCCGGCGGAGGCCCAGGCGATCGGCCAGCAGGCGGCCGCGCAGATCCAGGCGCTTCTCGCCGAGAAGGACGCGCGGACTCCCGTTCAGCGCAAGATCGACTCGAACCTCCTCTACGCGATCAGGATGAACCGGGGACAGGCGATCGCCGCGGGAGTCGGGACGCTTCAGACGACGGTCGACGTCGGAGCCGATTCCGCCACGGTCGTGGACATCGTCGCGCACCGGCCGGACACCCTGACCGACACGATCCGGAGCCTGGGCGGCCAGGTCATCGAGCCTGCAGCCTGCCTACCGGAGCCTCCGGGCCCGCGTGCCGCTCCAGAAGCTGGAGACGCTGGCCGCGATCCCGTCGGTCGTCTTCATCCGGCCGAAGCAGGACGCGATCGTCTGGCGCGAGGTCCGGGAAGGCGAGCGCGTCGATCGCGTGCGATCCGCGCTCACGGCGGCGCTCGCGCGGAAGACGCTGGTGGGCAGCGTGACCTCGGAGGGCGACGTCACGCACCGGGCCAACCTGGTGCGGTCCACGCTCGGGGTGACCGGCGCCGGCGTGAAGGTCGGGGTCCTGTCGGACGGGGTCACGTCTCTCGGGCTGCTCCAGGCCTCGGGCGACCTGCCGGCCGTCACGGTCCTTCCCGGGCAGGCGGGAGAAGGCGACGAAGGCACGGCCATGCTCGAGATCGTCCACGACCTCGCGCCGGGCGCCGCGCTGTACTTCGCGACGGCGCTCCCCGACATCGCGAGCTTCGCCCAGAACATCAAGGACCTCCGCACCGCGGGCTGCGACATCATCATCGACGACGTCGGGTATTTCGTCGAGACGCCGTTCCAGAAGGGCCAGGCCCCGAGCGTCGTGTCCGACACGAACGGCGGCATCGTCACGCAGGCCGTCGTCGACGTGACCGCGGCCGGCGCCCTGTACTTCAGCTCCGCGGGGAACTCGGGCAGCAAGGACAAGAGCACCTCGGGCACGTGGGAGGGCGACTTCGTCGACGGCGGCGCCGTGGCGACCCCGGTCGCCGGGACGGGAAACGTCCACGACTTCGGCGGCGGCCAGACCTACGACGTCCTCACGGCCGGCGGATTCGCGAACACGCTCCACTGGTCGGACCCTCTCGGGGGTTCCTCGAACGACTACGACCTGTTCCTGCTGAACAGCACGGGCACGACGTCCGCGCGTCCTCGACGAACGTGCAGAACGGAACGCAGGACCCCTTCGAGATCGTCGGGTCCGAGAGCGCGAACGACCGCATCGTGATCGTCAGGAGAACGGGGGCGGCGTCCCGGTTCCTGCACCTCGACACCCTGCGCGGCACGCTCTCGATCTCGACCGCCGGAAGCACGCACGGGCACAACGCGCCGCCCGGGCCCTACGCCTTCAGCGTCGCGGCCACGCCCGCGTCCGGGGCGTTCGGGCTCCCCCCGAACCCGACGGGCCCGTACCCGGGCGTCTTCAACGCGTCGAACACGCTGGAGCTCTTCAGCTCGGACGGTCCGAGGCGCTTCTTCTACAACGCCGACTCGACGCCGATCACGCCGGGGGACGTCTCCTCGACGGGCGGCGAGGCGCAGCAGAAGCCGGATTTCACGGCGGCCGACGGCGGCGTCTGCGGCGCGCAGGGATTCAGCCCGTTCTTCGGGACGTCGGCGGCGGCACCGCACGCCGGCGCGATCGCCGCGCTCGTGAAGTCGGCCGCCCCCGTGGCGACGCAGGCGCAGCTGAAGTCGTTTCTCCTGACGGGCGTCATCGACGTCGAGGGCGCGGGCGTCGACCGCGACAGCGGCGCGGGCATCCTGGACGCGCTCTCCGCCGTGCAGGCCACGGGCACCGCGGCGCAGGCCTCCTTCATCCCGGGGACTTCCGCCCTGACCGAGGGCAACGGAGACGGCAACGGCAGCGTCGAGCCCGGCGAGTGCGGGTCGCTCGTCGTTCCTCTCACGAACGCGAACGCCACCGTCGGCGCGACGGCGATCTCGGCCACGCTGACCACGTCCACCCCGGGCGTGACCATCGACACGGCCACGTCGGCCTACCCGAACATCGGCGGCGGGGGAACGGCTTCGAACGCCACGCCGTTCACGTTCCATCTCTCGACCTCCGTCTCGTGCCCGCTCTTCATCGACTTCACGTTGACCGTGACGTTCACCGGCGGGACCAGTCCCCAGGCGCTGACCTTCAGGCTGCGCGCGGGCCGGCCGGCCACCGTCGTGTCCGAGACGCTCGACGGCTCGACCCCCGTGGCGCCGGCGGGCTTCTCGGCCGCGACCGGCAACCAGACCGCGCGCATCTCGCGCGACGGCGTCATCGGAACGTGCGGGATCACGAAGACCGTGGTCACGCACGGGGTCGGGAACCCGGCGCTACGACGCCTACACGTTCACGAACTGCTCGAACTCCGCAAGCTGCCTCACCGTCAGCCTGAATCACCCGGGGTTCCCCGGCGGGACGGGTCTCGTCCAGCTCTTCGCGTCGGCCTATGCCGGCTCCTTCAACCCCGCCAGCATCGCGTCCAACTACATTGCGGACTCCGGCTCGAGCGGTGTGCAGCGGGACTTCACATTCACGGCGACGCCCGGCCAGACGTACGTCGTCGTCGTGAGCGAGGTGAATTCGGGCGCCGCCGCTTCGTACCCTTACACGCTGACGATCGACGGTCTCTGCGCTGCGTGCCAGACCTACACGACCCCGTACACCTGCTGCCCGACCATCGCCCTGTCGCCCGCGGCCTTGCCGGACGGAGTCGCCGGGTCGCCGTACGCGCAGGTCCTGACGCCGACGGCCGGGACGGCGCCGTTCACGTTCGACGTCTCCGGGCTCCCGGCGGGGATGACGCCGACGACTCAGGTCGTGGGGTCGACCGTCACGATCGGCGGAACGCCGACCGCGGCCTTCTCCGGCACGGTCACGGTCAGCGGGTCCGACGCGAACGGATGCCCGTTCACGCAGGACTTCGCCCTGACGGTGACGCCGACCTGCCCCCCGCCGCCGCCGCTCGTCATGAACGCGCCGTCGGAGGTGGGGGCGGGATCGCCGAACCGCGTCGCGAGCGTCGCCTCGATCCTCGGCGCGACGTACGCCTGGTCGATCACGAACGGCACGATCACGTCCGGCCAGGGCACGAACCAGATCACGTTCACGGCCGGAACGGCGGGAACGCCGCTCACGCTGAGCGTGAGCCTCATGAAGGGGCCCTGTCCCTTCGGCGGAGCCCTCGGGAACGTCACGGTCCTGCCGGCCGGGTCGGCGGTCCAGTTCTACACGGTCCCGCCCTGCCGGATCGTCGACACGCGCGGCGCCAGCGGCCCCGTGGGCGGCCCCGCGCTCGCGTCCGGAGGCCCGGACCGCGCGTTCACGCTCGCCGGCGCCTGCGGGATTCCGGCCGGCGCGTCGGCCGTGTCGGCGAACGTCACGATCGTGGCGCCGGCCGCGCCGGGCAACCTCGTCTTCTATCCCGGCGACGGCGCGATCCCGGGAACGAGCACGGTCAACTTCAGTCCCGGCCAGACGCGCGCGAACAACGCGACGCTGCGAGCTCGCGCTCGACGGCTCGGGAAGCGTGAAGGTGCACGACGGGTCCGCCGGGAGCGTCCACCTCGTGCTCGACGTGAACGGCTACTTCCGGTAACCGCCGGATCGGCCGCGGCCGGAGTCCCGCTAGACTCCGGCCGTGGCCGATTCCGACGCCGTCCGGTTCCGGCGCGTCATCACGCTCGTCCTCGTGGCCGTCGGCCTCCTGACGGCGGGGGCCGTCTTCCTCTTCGGGCACCTGCTCTTCAAGGCGCTCTCGAAGGACGTCGTCAACGACGCGATCCTGAACACGAAGCTCGACGCCGAGCGTCTCGCCCGCGGGATCGCGGAGCGTTCGGCGGGCGACCCGTACGTCCTCAAGCTCAAGAGGACCGAGATCGACCGCCTGGTCCGGTCGGGCGTCGCCGAGCGGCAGATCCTCACGGAGGTCGAGGTCCTCGACGCCGCGAAGAAGGAGGTCCTCTACTCGTACCGCGGCACGCTCACGGTTCCGGACCGCTCGCGCCCGGGCCCCGAGGAGACGAAGGTCGTCAACGTGCGGCCCGTCGAGCCGGGCACGGCGTCGCGCAGCTGGGAGTTCGAGGCCCCGGAGGCGAACCCGTACGACCTCGAGGTGCCGGTCGGGGACTTCGCGGTCCTGCGCTTCGGCGTGTCGCGCCGCGTGCTCGGCCGAGCGCGTCGAGAAGCTCCGCCGCGAGCTGTACCTCCGGACGTTCGCGGCCGCGACCGCCTCGCTCCTCGGGATCGCGGCCGCATCGGCCGCGGTCCTCCTCCTCGTCCGCCGGACCCGGCGCGCCGAGGAGGCGCGGGCCGAGGCCGAGCGCCTCGCGGAGCTGGGAGAGGTCGCGGCGGGCCTCGCGCACGAGATCCGCAACCCGCTGAACGCGATGGGGCTGAATCTCGAGCTCCTCGAGGAACGGCTGCGCGAGACGGCGCGCGGCGGCCCGCCGCCGGCCGAGCTCGCGCAGGCGGCGCGGCAGGAGACGTCGCGCCTCTCGCGCCTTCTCGGGGACTTCCTGTCCTATGCGCGCCCGTCGCCCCTGAGCACCGTGCCCGCGGATCTCAACGAAGCCGCGGGAGAGGCCGTCGCATTCCTCGCGCCGGAGGCCGCCCGGCGGAAGGTCCGGCTCTCGTTCACGCCCCGCGCGGGCGGCGCTCCCGCGCCGCTCGATCCGTCGCGGGTGAGGCAGGTCGTCCTGAACCTCGTCGCGAACGCCCTCGATGCGGTCGAGGCGGAGGGCGCCTCGGCACGCGACGTCGACGTGCGCGTCGAGGACGCGGGCGCGAAGTGGCGCCTCATCGTGTCCGACCGCGGTCCGGGCGTCCCGCCGGCGAAGACGGCGGACCTCTTCAAGCTCTTCGTCTCGACGAAGCCCGCCGGGACCGGCCTCGGCCTCCCGATCGCCGAGCGCATCGTGAAGGCCCACGGCGGCACGCTCACGCTCACGTCGCGGCCCGGCGAGCCCACGCGCGCCGAGGCGACGTTCCCGAAGCGCGCCTGACTCAGGCCGGCGCGAGGATCTTCGTCGCGTCCGGCTCCGCCTCGCCGCGCTGGAACGCGAGGACGCGCGCGACGAGCGTCTTCACGGGCGCGGGGAAGGTCAGGAGCAGCTGGCCGGACGGATCGAGGACCACCTGCTCCGTCGCGCCCGACGCGAGGATCTCGCCCGACGCGGCCCGCCGGACCTCGTACGCCATCGCGAGCTTCGCGGTGTCGGGGGCCGCGAGGCGGGCCGTGACGACGATCCGGTCGTCGAGCCGCGCGGGCCGCTTCAGCTCCATCGTGACCTTCGTGATCGGCACCTTGTAGCCGTGCGCGAGCGCGTCGGCGGGCGTGAGGCCGAAGGCCGCGCAGAGCGCGTTGCGGGCGACCTCGAAGTACTGGACGTAGTGCCCGTGCCAGACGACGCCGTACGAGTCGACCTCCGGAAAGCGGACCTCGAACGCGACGGAGAAGACCCGGTCGCTCATGGCGCCGTGAGCACCGCCGCGAGGAAGTTCCCGCCCGCCCCGAAGGCGTTCACGAGGACGGCGCCGAGGGCGGGCGCCTCCCGCAGCGCGTCGGCCGCGAGGGCGAGCTGGACGGCGCCGATCGCCGGGTTCTCTCCGAGCGCCTCCTTGATCGCGACGGCAGGCGGCTGCGCGAGGCCGAAGACGGCCGCGAGCGCCGCCTCCTCGGCCGCGTCCGTCGTCGGAACGCCGTTCCGCGAGAGGTGGACGAGCCCGACGTCGCGGGGCGCGACTCCGGCCTCGGCGAGCGCCGCGCTCACGACCGCCGCGAGCGTCGCGGGGTCCGCGCGTCGCTTCTGCGGGGAGATGGGCGCGCCGCGGGACACGACGGACGCGACGCGCGCGAAGATCCGGGCCCCGCGGGAGCGCGCGGCCTCCTCGTCCTCGACGAGGATCAGGGCCGCCCCCTCGCCGAGGACGAAACCGGGCCGCGTCGCGGTGCGCGTCGCGCGGACGCGCTCGTACGCGAGGTGGTAGTCGAGGTTCCACTCGTCGGCGGCGCCGACGAGGAGGGCGTCCGCCCGTCCGTCCGCGAGGAGCATCCGCCCGTAGAAGAGCGCGTTGAGCGGCGCGGGGTCCTTCTGCGTGATCGTGACGTTCGGTCCCTTGATCCCGAGCTCGATCGCGACCTGCGAGGCCGGCGCGTTCGCGACCGTGTTCGGGAAGAGGAACGGCGACGCCGATTCGGGCGATTCGGCCATCTGCCGCTCGAACTCGGTGAGCGGGCCCGCGCCGGCCGAGCCCGTGCCGAGGAGGATGCCGGTCCGCTCCTCGCGCCCGGCCATCGCGTAGTCCGCGTCGGCGAGGCACTGGCGCGCGGCGACGATCGCGTACTGGCTGCCGCGGTCGAGGCGGCGCGCCTTGCTCTTCGGGAGCTCCGGCTCGGTCGTGAACGAGCCGATGCGCGCGGCGGGGGAGCGGTCGCGCCTCTCGGGCACGCCGGGGCCCTCGATGGGCGCGATCGCGCAGCGGCCGTCGGCGAGGGCGGCGCGCGTCTCGGCGAGCGTGCGCGCCGAGCGCCGTGACGGCGCTCGCGCGCCGTGATCACGGGCGCCTTCACGCCGCCCTCGCGATGGCCGGTCCGATCACGCGGCCCCGAACGCGACGACCGTCGAGTTTCCGCCGAAGGCGAAGGAGTTCGAGAGCGCGACCCTCACGCGGACCTCGCGCGCGACGTTCGGGACGACGTCGAGGTCGCACTCCGGGTCGCGCTCGCCCCAGTTGATCGTCGGCGGCACGATGCCCGTCTCGATCGTCCGGACGGTCGCGACCGCCTCGATCGCGCCGGCCGAGCAGAGGCAGTGCCCGAGCATGGACTTGATGGACGAGACGGGAATCTCGTACGCCCGCGCGCCGAGCGCCCGCTTGATCGCCGCGGTCTCGGCGGAGTCGTTCTGCGGCGTGGCCGTCCCGTGCGCGTTGACGTAGTCGACGTCCTCCGGGTTCAGGCCCGCCGCCTTCAGGCAGGCCGCGAGCGTGCGCGCGCCCGCTTCGCCCGTGGGCTCGGGCTGCGTCATGTGGTGCGCGTCCGAGGTGACGCCGTAACCGAGGAAACGCGCGCGCAGGGCCGCGCGCCGCGGCGCCGCGCGTGCTCCTCCTCCTCGAAGACGAGGAGGCCGGCGGCCTCGCCGATCGTGAGCCCCTTGCGCCGCCGGTCGAACGGGCGGCAGGGGTCGGGGTCGACCGAGCGCAGCGCGTTGAAGCCGCCGTGCGTGAGGCGCGAGAAGGTGTCGGCGCCGCCCGTGACGACGACGTCGCAGTAGCCGTGGCGGATGAGGTCCGCGGCGTAGCCGAGCGCCGTCGCCGAGGACGAGCAGGCCGTCGTGATCGACGAGCGCGGGCCGAGGAAGCCCCAGCGCTCCGCGATGCGGTCCGTCGTCTGGTCGGGCGGGTGGTTCAGGACGCGCGTCGGGCGTGCGCCGCGCGGGCCCTTCGCGATGAGGGCGTGCAGGTAGTTCTCGCTGTCGAGGAGGCCCGACACGCCCGCGCCGAGGACGACGCCGATCCGCGAGAGGTCCTCGCGGGCGAGGTCGAGGCCGGAGTCGGCGAGCGCCTCGGCGGCGGCGGCGAGACCGACGACGTCCGTGCGCGAGAGGCGCCGCCGGAGCGGCCGGCTCGAATCCCGCCGGGCAGCTCCTTGATCTCGGCGCCGAGCTGCGTCCGGAAGGCCGACGCGTCGAAGAGCGTGATCGGGCCGATGCCGACCGGCCCGCGACGAGGCCCTCCCAGGTGGACGCGAGATCCTTCCCGAGGGAGGTCACGGCTCCCAGCCCCGTCACGACGACCCGTCGAACGTCCATCGGCCGGATCTTACTGAGTCGGACCGGACTTTGGATGCCTTCGCACGCCCCTCGCGGCGAGGGAGGCGTCGCACCGGTCACGACCCGCGATGCCTTCCCGAAGGAAGACCTCGTGGGTCGTGGGGAGGTGGCCCTCGGCCTTCAGGCGCTCGTAGGCGGTGACGGCGCGCTCGAACGCCTTTCGGGCCTCGGTCAACTCTCCGAGAGCCGAGTGCGCGTCCCCGATGTTCTTCGCGAGGAGCGCGCGTGAGCATGCGATCTGTACGTTCGAGGGATCCCTCGCGAGGAGGTCGTCGTAGACCGGCTGCGCCCTCCGGAAACGCGCGAGCGCGTCGCGGGGGCTCCCGGAGGCGGCGAGGTTGTAGCCGAGATTCGCGTAGGCGCGCGCGAGAGCCTCGCGGATTCCCATGTCCTTCGGGTCCGACTCCGCGAGCTCCCCGCGAATGGCGATCGCCCTCTCGTATGCGGCCAGGCCCTCGGCGGACCGGCCGAGCCCGAACAGGGCCTCTCCGCAGCCGCCGAGGTTATTATTATTTTTATTTATTAATTATTAATTATTATTTATTAATTAAATATAAATTATTATAATAATTTATGCGCCCGCACACCGCCGGCGCCGCGCGCCGCGGTTTATGATCCGCGCGCGATGACGCCCCGGGTCGACTGGCACCGCTACTTCATGAACATCGCGCACGAGGTCGCGAGCCGCGCGACCTGTCCGCGCAAGCACGTCGGCGCCGTGATCGTCCGCGACAAGCGCATCCTCTCCACCGGCTACAACGGCTCTCTCCGCGGCCTCCCGCACTGCGACGAGGTCGGCTGCCTCATGGAGGACGGCCACTGCGTCGCGACCGTCCACGCGGAGGCGAACGCGATCCTCCAGGCCGCGATGAACGGTGTCCGCATCGAGGGCGGCGAGATCTACACGACGGCGTCGCCCTGCTGGAACTGCTTCAAGCTCGTCGCGAACGCGGGGCTCGCGGCCGTGTACTTCGGCGAGTTCTACCGCGAGAAGCGCATCCACGACTACGCCGAGAAGGTCGGGATCCGGCTCGTGGACCTCTCGGCCCTCGTCCCCGGCGCCTGATCAGACGCGGCGGCTCGCGGCCCGCGCGAGGAACTCCTCGATCACCCGCGCGGCGGACTGCGGAAGCCGGAAGAAGCGCGCGCCGAAGCCCGGGCGCGCCCCCTCTTCCCGCCGCACGACGATGACCTCGCCCGTCACGATCTTGCCGCTGCGGTCGTGGGGGAGGGTGAAGCTGATCTCGAGGCGGGAACCCACGGGAGCCGGCTCCTCCGTCGCCGTGAAGAAGCCGCTGGCCGAGAGGTTCGTCAGGCGGCCCTCCCCGTGGCCGCCGTCGCGCCAGAACGTGAGCTCCGCGTCGAGGGGAACCCGGGTGGCTCGGGGGGTCTGCGACGAGTCGTCCATGTGCGTCGGCCCGAGTCGAGTCTACGCGCCGGCACGGGGCCCGGATCCCGCGAGGCTCACCAGGTGAGGTTGACGCCCGCCAGCGCCGTCCGGCCCGGCAGCGGGACGCCCGGCACTTCCTCGTAGCGGACGTTCCCGAGATTCTCGCCCTCGACGAAGATCTCGAGGATCCGGCCCTGGAACGCCTGCCAGGCGAGGCGCGCGGACAGGAGCCAGACGCCGTCCGCGAAGCTCGGGCGGGAGAAGTACGAGACGCGCGCCGTGAGACCGAGCGACACCGGGAGCGCGAGGCCCGCCGTGGCGTCCAGCTTCACGTGGAGCGGATCCAGGACGTACCGCCCCTCGACGGCGCCGCCCGCGGCCTGTGCGAGGGCCGCGAGGTCCGTGAAGACCCACGCGGCCTGGAGCGAGAGGGCGGAGAGGAAGGCCGGGCGCCCGCGGGCCCACGCGGCGGACGCCTCGACGCCGTCCGTCACGGCCCTCCGGACGTTCCGCGCCCGGAACACGGGATCGTCGGCCGTCCGCACGAAGTCGATGAGGTTCGTCGCGTCGCGGTGGAAGTAACCCGCGTCGAGGTCGAGGGGGCCTGCCGCGGCCCGCACGCCCGCGTCGACCGTCCAGGCCGTCTCGGGCTCGAGCCCCGCGTCGCCGGCGGTCTGCGGGTCCCGGTAGTAGAGCTCCGTGAACGTCGGGACGCGGAAGCTCGTGCCGAAGGACGCGTGGAGCGTCACGGCCGGCGCCATCGTCCACGTGACGCCCGCGTACGGCGAGAGGTGCGACGCGTAGCCCTCGTACGCGTCGGCCCTGAGCCCGGCGCGGAACCCGCCGGAACCGGGCGCGGCCGTGTCCCACGGGCGCGCGAACTCGGCGAAGACGGCGCCGCGGTCCCGCCCGTGGTCCCCGAGGCTCGTCGAGGTGGATCGTGTCCCGTCCTCCCTCGGCGCCCACCGCGACCGATCCGCCGAGGGCCGCGTGCGTGGCCGAGAGCCTCGCGGTGGACGTCACGGTGTCGTGGAGGTTCTCGTAGAAGGACGGGTCCGACCGGTCGAGGACGTAGTCGTCGTGGTGGGCGCGGACGAAGACGGACGGCGAGAGCGTGAAGCCGCCGAGCGCGAGCGATCCCGCGAGCGTCGCCGTGCGGGTGCGCGTGGACTCCTGCTGGTTCGGGTACGCCGTCCCGTAGAAGGAATACGCCCCGAACGCGCGCTCGGCGAGCCCGAGCCCGAGCGTGACGGGGCCCTTTCCGGTGTCCCACCGGCTCGAGACGCGGAGGATCCGGGTCGCCGACTCGGTGTCGTCGCGGAAGCCCGCCGTCTCGGCGCGCCACCAGTCCACGCCGACCGTCACGGGCTCGGCCACGCGCACGGCGAGTCGCGCGCCGCCCTGGTCGAGGGACTCGGTCCCGTGGGCGTAGCGCCCCTCGAGCTGCACCGTGGCCCGTCCGAGGTCGCCGCCGCGCGTCACGATGTTCACGGCGCCCCCGATCGGGCTCGAGCCCCACACGGCCGAGCCGGGACCGGAGAGGACCTCGATCCGCTCGACGGCGGCCACGGGGACGTCGAGGTCGAACGAGAGATGGTTGCTCTGCGGGTCGTTGACGGGCTGGCCGTCCACGAGGACGAGGGTCCCGTTGAAGTCGCCGCCGCGGATCCCGACGTCCGCCTGCACGCCGCCCGGCCCGCGCCGCCGCACGTCGACGCCGAGCACGGAGCGCAGGACGTCCGGGACGGTGTGGGCGCCGGGCAGCGCGTCGATCTCCTCGCGGGTCACGACGCGCACGACGGCCGTCTCGGGCGCCTCCGCGAGGCGCGTGGCGACGACGCTCACGTCGCGGCGGACCTTCGCCGGCTCGTCCTCTTCCGGTGCGTCCTGGGCGGGGGCGTGGCGGGCGAAGGCGAGCGCGAGGACCGTGGCGGCGATCCCGACGCGCGGGCGTGTCTTCACGCGGGTGAGGATAGCGAAAGCGGGCGGCCCGGTTTTTGCGGGTAAAGTCCGCCGGTGGACACGCTGACGCACGGGCTCGCCGGGGCCCTCCTCGCGCGGGCCCTCCCCGGGACGGGCGACGCGGTCCGGGACCGCGCGTTCGCGCGGCGGGAGGCGTGGCTCGGGTTCTCGGCCGCGATGTTCCCCGACGCGGACGCGCTCGTCTCCCCGTTCTCGCCCGAGTTCTACATCACGCAGCACCGCGGCCTCACGCACTCGTTCGTCCTCCTGCCCGTGTGGGCGCTTCTCCTCGCCGCCGTCGCGTCGGTCCGCCCTCCCGCCGCGGCGGGACCGCCCGGGACTCCGGCGCGCCGGGTCTTTCGCGCGCGGCTCCTCGCCGTCTCGGGCGTCGCCGTGCTCTCGCACGTCCTGATGGACTGGATCACGTCGTGGGGGACGATGTTCTTCTCGCCCCTCGACTGGTCGCGCTACGCGCTCGACTGGGTCTTCATCCTCGACGCGGTCCTCACGGGCCTCCTCCTCATGGGGCTCGTCGGCATGTGGATCGTGTCGCGGCGCGGCCTCGCGCGCTCGCGGCTCGCCGCGCGGGCCGGCCTCCTCGCCGCGACGGCGTACGTCCTCTTCTGCGGCGCGAGGCACGCCGAGGCCGTGCGGCTCGTCGCGCGCCTCGCGCCTTCGGCGGCCTCCCGCGCCGCGATTCCGCAGCCGGGCTCGCCGGACCGCTGGCTCCTTCTCGCCGACGACGGGAGGAGCGTCCTCGGCGTCCTTCGTCGACCTCGGCAAGCGGGGCGCCGAGGGCGCCCGCGCCGCGGGCTCGGAGGAGCTCGCGCGGACGGGCTTCGCGGGCGGGCTCCGGACCATCATCGCGCGCCTGCCCGGCGTCTACCGCTCGCGCGACGACCTCCTGACGCGCGTGATCCCGCGGTCGAACGGCCCCTTCGCCGAGCGCACGCTCGAGACGGGCGTCGCGGGCGTCTTCGGCCGCTTCGCGCGCTTTCCGGCCGCGCGCGAGGACGTCGAGCCCGACGGCAGCGTCCGGGTCGTCCTGCGCGACGTGCGGTTCGGCTACCTCGCGCGCGAGGTCGACCCGTTCACGTACCTCGTCCGCTACGACAGGGCCGGCCGCGTGCTCGCCGCGGGCTTCCCGTCGGGCCGCTGGATGCGGAGCGAGACGGCGACCGGCGTGGGGGCGACCCGGTGACGCGGATGCCGGTCCTCTTCGTCGGGCACGGGTCCCCGATGAACGCGATCGAGGACAACGTCTTCAGCCGCGGCCACGCGGCGCTCGCGCGTCTCGTTCCGCGCCCGCGCGCGATCCTCGCCGTCTCGGCTCACTGGGAGTCGGACGGCACGTTCACGACGCTCGACGACCCGCCGGCGACGATCCACGACTTCGGCGGGTTTCCCCGGGCGCTCTACGCGATGCGGTATCCGGCGCCGGGAGATCCCGCGCTCGCGCGCCGCGCCGCGCATCTCGCGGGCGGGTCGGCCACGGAGGGCCGCGGCCTCGACCACGGGACGTGGGCCGTCCTCCACCGGATGTTCCCGCGGGCCGACGTGCCGGTCGTCCAGCTCTCGCTCGACGTCCGCCTCGGGGCCGGAGGGCACGTGGCCGTCGGGCGGTCGCTCGCCCCGCTGCGCGACGAGGGCGTGCTCGTCCTCGCGAGCGGGAATCTCACGCACGACCTGAGGGACGCGTTCGGCCGGATGCGCTCCGGCGACACCTCGACGCCGGACTGGGCCGCGCGCTTCGACGCGGACACGGCCCGGGCGCTCGCGGCGCGCGACGAGGCGTGGCTCGTCCGCGCCCTCGAGACCGCGGACGGCCGACGGGCGCACCCGACGTTCGAGCACTGGCAGCCGATCCTCCATGCCTTCGGCGCGTCGGACGGAAAAGACGCCGTCACGTTCCCGATGACCGGCTTCGACCTCGGGTCCCTCTCGATGCGCTCGGTCCTCTTCGGCTGACCCTCACGGCGCCCCGTGGACGGCGATCTCGCGCGGGGGGACCGCGGCGAGCGCCGCCGCCTCGACGTCGAGCATCTCGTCGAGGCGTTTCGCCGTCGCCGCGTCGCCCGCGTGCGCCCGCGCGAGGTCGAGGTAGATCGGGCCGTGCCGCGCCTCGGCCTCGGCCAGCTCGCCGTAGAGCCTCGCGAGGCGCGCGTCGGTGACGCGCTCGAGGAGGCGCTCGAAGCGCTCGTGGCTCCTCGCCTCGATGAGCGCCGCGACGAGGAGGAGGTCGAGGCCGCGCGCGGGCTCGGCGCCGCCGCGGCACGCGGACCTCAGGGCCGCGACGTACCAGTTGCGGCGCTTCGTCGGGAGCGGCGCGCCGAGGCGCTTCGCCTCGCGCGACGCCTTGCGGAAGTGGCGCAGCTCCTCGGCCGCGAGGGCCGAGAGCGCGTCGGCGAGGCCGGGCACCCCCGGATAGGCCCCGACGAGCGAGAGCGCGAAGACGGACGCCTGCAGCTCGCAGACGGCGTGGTCGGCGACGAACGCCGGGAGGTTCTCGGGGGCGAGGACGCGCTCGGCCCACCGGACCGGCGTCCTCGAGCGCAGGGCGATCGCGTTCACGGCTCGGGCGCCGGCTCGCTCTCGGACGCGACCGCCGGCGGGAGGCCCGCGGAAGAGGCGGCCCGTCCGGCGGCCTCGGAGGCCCGCGCGAGGAACGCGGACGCGGCGCCGAGGTGCGCGGCGCGGGCGAGGATCCGGAGGAGGAGGACCGCCTGCTGCCCGAGGACGACGAGGGCCAGCGCGGCGCCGTCGCGGCCGTCCCAGACGGGCCCGAGGAACGCCCACAGGAGAAGGGGCAGGAGGCCGAGCGCCCCGAAGAGGATCTCGAGCGCGAGGACGCGCACCGGGCGGCGGGCGAGAAAGCCGAGGGCCGCCCCGAGCGCGCCGGGCAGGTTCGCCTTTCCGGCGCGGCCCATGGCGGCGCGCGTGTAGAGGACGACGAGGCGGACGGCCGCGGCGACGAGGAGGAACGCGCCGAGGCGCGCGAGGCCGAGGAGGATCGCCTCCCACTCGTAGCGGAGGTCCTCCGGCTCGTAGAGGCGGCCCGTCGCGGCGTAGACCCAGCGCCAGGCCGCGGCGATGCCGGCGAGCGAGAGCGCGCCGAGAAGGAGAGAGGGCAGCGCGAAGCGCGCGGCGTCGGCGCCGAACTCCGCGAGGCTCCCGCGGTCCCTCTCGCTTCCGAACCGGCCCGCGAAGCCGCCCGCGAGGACCGCCGCGAGCGCCGCCGCGAGGAGGGCGAATCCGGCCGCGGAGCCCGCGGCGCCCGTCGAGGTCAGGAGCCCCGGGAGCGCGGCGCGCCGCCCGCCCCCGCGCGCCCCCTCCTCTCCGGTCGCGACCGCGTCCCACGCGGACAGGTCGCCGAGGACGTCGGGCCGCGCCCGGGTGAGCTCGCCGTAGAACTCGAAGAGCGGCGCGTTCGCGGACGCGAGCCGCGCGCCCCACGGATTCCGGTCGAGGACCTGGCGCAGGGCGGCGTTCACGGGGTGCGCGAACGCGTAGGCGAGGAGGAGGTTGAAGACGAGCGCGAGGAGGAGCGCCTTCCAGGTCCCGAGCGCCGAGACGACGCCGCGCGAGGCGAGGACGAGGACGGAGTCGCGTCTCATGCGCCCGCCGCGAAGCCGAGCAGGGAGAACGTCTCGAGGAGGTTCTGCGCCCAGAACATGAGGCGCGCCGTGAAGGCGCGCGAGGCGCGCGGGTCGGGCTCCGTGCGGCGGCCGTTGTTCAGGGTGTTCCCGTCGAGCAGGCACTTGCGCGCCGGGTCGACCTCGGCCGACACGAGCTTCGGGCCGCGCAGCCTCCAGCGCACCCAGCGGTCGGCGCCGGTCCACGCCCGCGTGAGGGTCGAGCCGTCCTGGAACGTGAAGACGACGTCCACCGGCCACACGGCCTCGCCGAACCTCTGGACGACGACGGTCGACGCGTAGGTTCCCGTCGTGCCCTTCTTCGCGACCTCGAACTTCCGCTCCGAGCCCTCGCCCGTGTAGCCCGTGAGGCCGGAGGCCTCGTGCGTCTCGACCGACGTCACGGCGTAGTCGACCGGGCCCGCGGTCGCGACGATCCCGGCGACGGTGGCCGCGACGCCCTCGCCCGCGACCTCCTTCACGACGCCGAGGAAGTCCGCCGTCGTCGGGTGCCGGAACGCGAAGCGCGTCGCGTACGTCTTCATGACCTTCGCCCACACGGCCTCGCCGAACGTCCTCTCGCACGAGCGCAGGAGGAGGGCCGTCCGCAGGTAGGCGTTGCTCCGGATCGCGTTGCCGTCGAGCTGCCGGTACGAGGGGACGGCCTGCGCGTCCGAGCGCGACGCGATCTCCCAGCGGTGGAACCGGTCCGTCACCCCGAACGGGTAGGGCACGACGACGCCCGCGAACGTGACCGGCAGGCCGTAGAAGCGGACCACGAGCGACGGATTGCCGTAGGCCGCCTCGAGCGCCTTGAGCGTCGCGTACGTGTTGAAGCCCTCGTCGAGGTGCGCCTCCTCGAACTCGTTCGAGGCGAGCATCCCGTAGAAGACCTGGTGGCCGTACTCGTGGACCGTGACGCCCTCCGGGGACTGCGCCGCCCTCGGCGCGAGCTCGCGGCCTCCGCCCACGAAGAGCGTCGGGTACTCCATCCCCTCCGAATGGCTGCCCCACGGCGGGTCCACGACGGTGACGACCGGGTAGGGGTACGGCAGGTACCGCGTCCCGAAATCCTCGAGGCCGACCTTCGTCGCCTTCAGGTAGCGGTCGCGCAGCGGCCGGTGGTCCGGCTGCAGGAGGAGGACGATGTCGACGTTCGGGAGGCCCTTCGCGCTGAACGTGTCCTTCACGACCTCGAAGCGCGGGCAGGCCGCGAACGCGAAGTCGTGGACGTCCTCTGCCAGGAAGTGCTCGCGCACGAGGTCGCCGGCGAGCTCCGTCTCCTCCTTGAGGACGCCGGTCCCGCCGACGCGGCCCTTGTTCGCCTTCGGAAGGGTGAGGGTGACGTCGTAGTCCCCGAAGTCCGCGAAGAACTCGGTGCCCGCGTGGAACTGGTGCGCGTTCCAGCCCGCGTCGGTCGCGGCGCAGAGCTTCGGGAACCACTGCGCGCCGAGGAGGTAGTCGTCCTTCCAGCCCGTCCGCGCGACGGCGCGCGGGAACTTCGCCTCCCAGTCGACGCGGAAGACGAGCGTCTCGCCGGGGGCGACGGGGCGCGGGAGGGGGACCGAGACGAGCGTCCGGTCGTCGGGGTTTCCGTCGTCGGGCGAGACGTACTTCAGGCCCGGCGTCAGGTCCGTCCCGTCGTCGAGCGCGATGCGGTGGATCTCGGACCAGCCCCAGTGGGCCGAATCCTTCGCGCGCAGCCCCCGGTCCGGGCGGCCCCCGCCCCGCCTCTGCTCGACGAGCCACGTCGAGCGGTCGTTGCGGAACGCGTTCAGGTAGAGGTGGAGCGCGAGGTCCGGGAGGGCGGCCTTCGTGCGGTTCGTGAAGCGGACCGTCTCCTTGCCGGTGACGACGTGCTCGGCGCTCACGGCCGCCTCGATCGTGTAGGAGGCGACGGGCGGGACGCGGGGCCCGGCCTCGAGGCGCGCGGCGGCGCAGAGGGCGGCGAGAGCGGCCAGCCGCGCGGCGCGGTGCGGGGTCACGGGGCCGAATGCTAGCAGGCGCGGGGCGCCGCGGAAGGGCGCCGGGAAGTCGACGCGCCGGGGAGCCGCGCCGCCTAGAATCCGGCCCGTGGCGAAGACGAAAGCGCCCGCGGAGCGGGCGGCCGAACTCCGCGAGACGATCACGCGGCACGCGCGCCTCTACTACGTCGAGGACCGCCCCGAGATCACCGATGCCGAATACGACCGGCTCCTGAGAGAGCTCGTCGCGCTCGAGGAGGCGCACCCGGAGCTCGTGACGCCCGACTCCCCGACGCAGCGCGTCGGCGGGACGCCCGTCTCCAGCCTCCCGAACGTCCGGCACGAGATCCCGCTGCTTTCGCTCGAGAACGCGTACTCGCCCGAGGAGCTGAAGGCGTGGGCCGACCGCGTCGTCGACCGGCTCGGCCGGACGCCGGAGTTCGTCTGCGAGCTGAAGATCGACGGCCTGTCCGTCTCGCTCGTCTACGAGGACGGCCGCCTCGTGCGCGCCGCGACGCGCGGCGACGGGACGACGGGGGAGGACGTGACCCCCAACGTCCGGACCATTCACGCGGTGCCGCTGGAATTGAGGATTTCGGAGAAGATTTCTGAGAAGGGGAAGAGGGGAGCCGCCGCGGGCGCGGCGGCCCGGGAGATTTCTGAGAAGGGTAAGAGGGGTGCGGTTGCAGGAGGCGCCTGCTCGCGCGACCAGCGGCGCCGGCGGCCGCGGGGCATTCACCTTCAAAGAATCTTCAAATCCCCCGGCTGCTGGAGGTGCGCGGCGAGGTGTACATGTCGAAGGCGTCCTTCGCGCGGCTGAACGCCGCGCGCGAGGAGGCGGGGGAGCCGCTCTTCGCGAACCCCCGCAACTCGGCCGCGGGCTCGCTGCGCCTGCTCGACGCGAAGATCACCGCCAGCCGCCGCCTCTCGGCGTTCCTCTACTCCATCGCCCGCTGGGAAGGCCCGGGGGAACCGGAGAGACAGAGCCGAGAGCCTCCTCTCACTCGAAGAAATCTCTTTCCCCGTCAATCCCCACCGCGCGGTGGTCGCAGACGTGGACGGGATCCTCGCGTTCATCGAGGAGTGGAAGACGAAGCGCCACGAGCTGCCGTTCGAGACGGACGGCGTCGTCGTGAAGGTCGACTCGCTCGCGGACCAGAAACGCCTCGGCCAGACCGCGAAGTTCCCGCGCGGGGCGATCGCGTACAAGTACCCGCCCGAGGAGGCGACGACCGTCGTGACGGACATCGTCGTGCAGGTCGGGCGCACCGGCGTCCTGACGCCCGTCGCGGAGTTCACGCCGGTCCTCCTCGCGGGCTCGACGGTGCGCCGCGCGACGCTGCACAACATGGAGGACCTCTCCCGCAAGGACGTCCGCGTCGGGCGACACCGTGGCCGTCGAAAAGGCCGGCGACGTCATCCCGAAGGTCACGCGCGTCCTCCTCGACAAGCGCCCGAAGGGCGCGAAGGCGTTCGTGATGCCCGCGCGCTGTCCGGCCTGCGGCGAGAACGTCGTGCGGCGCGAGGGCGAGGTCGCGGTGCGGTGCGTGAACCCGGGCTGCCCGGCGCAGGTCGCCGAGTCGCTCCGCCACTTCGTGACGCGCCGCGCCATGGACGTCGAGGGCCTCGGCGACGAGCGGATCGAGCAGCTGCGCGAGGCGGGCCTCCTGAGGGACGTGGCGTCCCTCTACGACCTCGAGGCCGGGCAGCTCGCGCCGCTGGAGCGCTGGGGCGAAAAGTCCGCGGCCAACGTGGTCGCCGAGATCGAGCGCTCGAAGGACGCGGGCCTCTCCCGGCTCCTCTTCGGGCTCGGGATCCGGCAGGTCGGCGAGAAGACCGCGAAGGTCCTCGCGCGGCGGTTCACGTCGATGGACGCGCTCCTCGCGGCGGACGAGGAGGCCCTCACGGCCGTCCCCGAGATCGGACCCGAGACGGCCCGCGGAATCCTCGAGTGGTTCGCCCACCCCCCGAACCGGCGGCTTCTCGAGAAACTCCGCAAGGCCGGCGTCCGTATGACGGAAGAAGCCGGGCCCTCGGGGCCGGGCGGAGCCCTGTCCGGAGGTATCTTCGTCCTCACGGGGACCCTGCCCCGTCGGACGCGGGACGAGGCGACGGTGGCCATCGAGTCGGCAGGTGGGAAAGTGAGTTCGAGCGTGTCGAAGAAGACGACGGCGGTCATCGCCGGTGAAGAGGCCGGGAGCAAGCTGGAGAAGGCGAAGTCCCTCGGGGTTCCCGTGTGGTCCGAAGACGACCTCGACCGCGCGCTGCGCCCCCAAGGCGGCCGGTCGTGAGCGTGGCCCCGCTCGTCCTCGTCGTCGACGACGACGCGGCCAGCCGCAAGGCGATGGCGCTGACCCTCCAGACGGACGGCCGCCGCGTCGAGGAGTTCGGGGACGCCGACTCCGCGCTCGAGCGCGCGGTCGAGGACCCGTCGGTCGCCCTCGTCGTGACGGACCTCAAGATGCCCGGCAAGACCGGGCTCGAGCTCGCGTCCGAGCTCGCGGCCGCGCGTCCCGACGTCGCGGTCCTCCTCGTGACGGCGCACGGCGACGTCGAGACGCTCCTCTCGGCGCGTGCCCTCGGCACCGTCGACTACGTCGCCAAGCCCCTCGCCAAGGACGACCTGCGCCTCAGGGCCGAGGCCGCGCTCAAGCGCGCGCGGCAGGCGGGCGAGATCCGCGACCTGCGCGAGCGCCTCGACAAGCGCTTCGGCTTCGAGGCGATCCTCGGGATCAGCAAGCCGATGGAGCGCCTCTTCGAGAAGCTGCGCGTCGTCGCGCCCGCGAAGACGACGATCCTCCTCGTCGGCGAGTCCGGGACGGGGAAGGAGCTCGTCGCGAACGCGCTCCACCACAACTCGCCGCGGCGCGCGCGCGCGTTCGTCGCGCTGAACTGCGGCGCGATCCCGCGGGAGATCATCGAGTCCGAGCTCTTCGGGCACGAGCGCGGCGCCTTCACGGGGGCGCTCGTGAAGCGGATGGGCCGCATCGAGCAGGCCGCCGGGGGCACGCTGTTCCTGGACGAGGTCTCCGAGATGCCGCCCGACCTGCAGGTGAAGTTCCTGCGCGTCCTCGAGGAGCGGCGCGTGACGCCGGTGGGCGGGAACGAGGGGAAGGACGTCGACTTCCGGCTCGTGGCGGCCACGAACCGCGACCTCGTCAAGGAGATCGAGGTCGGACGGTTCCGGCAGGACCTCTTCTACCGGCTCTCGGTCGTCACGCTCGAGATCCCGCCGCTCCGCGAGCGCAAGGACGACATCCCGCTCCTCGTGGAGCGCTTCCGGGCGGTCTTCTCCGAGGAGCACGGCAAGTCCGTGACGGGCGCGACGCCCGCCGCGCTCGCCGCGCTCGTCGCCTACGAGTGGCCGGGCAACGTGCGCGAGCTGAAGAACGTCCTCGAGAGCGCCGTCCTCTTCGCCGCGGGGCCGCGGATCGACGTCGCGGACCTTCCGCCCGCGATCCGCGCGCGCGCGCCGGGGCGGCCGCGCTCCGGCGAGTGGGCGGCCGTGAAGCTGCCGGCGCCCGCCGTCCCGCCCGCCGCCCCGCCCGTCACGGCGGCGACGGCAGACGCTCCCTCCGCGGCGGCGCCCGCCGCGTCCGCGCCGGAGGCGGCGCCGTTCGCGGGCAGCCTCGTCGGCAAGACGATGGACGAGATCGAGCGCGAGGCGATCCTCACGGCGCTGCAGATCTCGGGCGGGAACCGCCGCAAGGCCGCCGAGGCGCTCGGGATCGGCCTGCGCACGCTCCAGCGGAAGCTCAAGGAATACCGCGGCGAGCCGGTCGGGGACGACGACGGCGACGAGGACGGCGAGGACGGACCGTAGCGCCGTCTCCTTCAGGCTCCGGACGACCGACTCGTCGGCCTTCGAGACCGTCGACAGGCACCCGGGGGCGCCCTCGCGTTATCCTGTGCACACGAAGAGGATGAGGAGAGCGCCATGGACGTCCCGATGAAGGTCTACGTCACGTGCCCGATGGCCGACCTCAAGCAGGTGCCGGGGACTCTCATCGCCGTCTCGCCGCACGGCTTCTACGAGGTCAACGTCTCCTTCGGCGCGAACACGCACCTGATCGTGGTCCCCGTCAACGGCACGACGCTCACGGCGCAGGAGCCGGTCCTCAACCCGCCCGCGAGCTTCGAGGTGGAACGCTAGGGGAGAGTGCGCCCGCGCACTAGCCCGTCGTCTCGACGGGCTCGGGGCCGGTCGCGTGCTCGGCGGCCTCGAAGGCCTCGGCGCCGCGGCGCTGGAAGGCCTCGACGGCCTTCAGGACCCTGCGGCGCGCGTCCTCGACGAAGAGGGTCTGCGAGTCCACGGCGGCCTCGCCCTCCTTCGGCGCGAGCCGCACGTACGTGCCGTCTGACTTCAGCTCGCGGGCACGCACGTTGTCCCGCCACATCGTGTCGAGCGCCTCGACGACCTGCTTCGCGAGCGCGGGCTCGACGACGGGGAAGGCGATCTCGACGCGTCGGAAGAAGTTCCGCTGCATCCAGTCCGCCGAGGAGAGCCAGGTCTCCTGTTCGCCGCCGTTCTCGAAGACGAACGCCCGGCTGTGCTCGAGGAACCGGCCGACGATCGAGCGGACGCGGATCGTCTCGGAGACGCCGGGCAGCCCGGGCGTCAGGCAGCAGATCCCGCGCACGAGGAGGTCGATGGGCACGCCGGCCTGCGAGGCCTCGTAGAGCGCCGCGATGACCTTGGGGTCGACGAGGGCGTTCATCTTCGCCCGGATGCCCGACGGCCTTCCCGCGCGCGCGTGCGCCGTCTCGCGCGCGATGGACTCGAGCACCCAGCGGTGCAGGTCCTTCGGGGCGGTCACGAGGCGGGAGTACGTCGTCTTCCCGGCGAAGGCCGTGAGCGCGTTGAAGAACCGCGTCGCGTCCTCGCCGAACTCGGGCCGGCACGTCATGAGGCCGAAGTCCGTGTACGTGCGCGCCGTCGAGGAGTTGTAGTTGCCGGTCCCGAGGTGGACGTACCGGCGGATCTCGTCCTTCTCGCGCCGCACGACGAGGGCGATCTTGCCGTGCGTCTTGAGCCCGACGACACCGTAGACGACGTGGACGCCCGCCTGCTCGAGCGACTTCGCCCACGTGATGTTGTTCTCCTCGTCGAAGCGCGCCTTGAGCTCCACGAGGACCGCCACCTGCTTGCCGTTCTCGGCCGCGCGCACGAGCGCCGGGATGAGCCCCGAGTCGGGGTTCGTCCGGTAGAGCGTCATCTTGATCGCGACCGTCTTCGAGTCCTCGGAGGCCCGCTCGATCATCTCGACGACCGGCGAGAAGGAGTCGTACGGGTGGTGCAGCAGGATGTCGCCGGAGCGGATCGCGGAGAAGATCGAGGTGTCCGGCTGGCCCAGGATCGCGGGGACGGCCGGAGAGAACGGCGTGTCCTTGAGGTCCCGTCGTTCGAGCTTCACGAGGGACATGAGGTCGCCCGGCCCGAGCGGCCCGTCGACCTCGTAGATCTCGTTCTCCGTGATCTCGAGCTGCTTGACGAGGAGCTTGCGGACGCGTTTCGGCGTCTTCGGCGCCACCTCGAGGCGCACGACCGCACCGAAGCGCCGCCGGCGGACCTCCTGCTCGATCGTCGCGAGGAGGTCGGAGGCTTCGTCCTCCTGGATCTCGATGTCGGCGTCGCGCGTCACGCGGAAGAGGTGCGACGAGACGATCTCGAGGCCCGGGAAGAGGTCGCCGAGGTTCGCCTGCAGGAGCGACTCGAGGAGGAGGAACTCCGCCTTCTCCGGCTTCACCTTCTTCTTGCCCTCGAGGATCTCGCGCAGCGGGAGGAGGCGCGGGAGGACCGCGGGCACCTTGACGCGCGCGAACTTCACGTCGCCGGTCTCGGGGTTCTTCACCTCGACCGCGAAGTTCATCGAGAGGTTCGAGAGGAACGGGAACGGGTGGCCGGGGTCCACGGCGAGCGGCGTGAGGACCGGCAGGACGTTGCGGCGGAAGTACGCGCTCGCGCCCGCGCGCTGCTCCTCGGAGAGGGCGTCCCACGCGAGGACGGCGATCCCGTTTGCCGCGAGCTTCGGAAGGAGGTCGGCGACGAGACACGCGGTCTGGCGCGCCTCCATCTCCAGCACGGTGGTGCGGATGCGCGCGAGCGCCTCGGCGGGCGGGAGGCGGTCGTCCGAGCGCTCGACGACCTCCGAGGAGAGCTGGTCGAGGAGCCCCGACACGCGGATCATGAAGAACTCGTCGAGGTTCGTCTCCGTGATGCAGAGGAACTTCAGCCTCTCCAGGAGCGGCCAGCGCTCGTCGAAGGCCTCGTCGAGCACCCGCTGGTTGAAGGCGAGCCAGGAGAGCTCGCGGTTCAGGAGGGGCTGCCCGGGCCCCGCCGGCCCGGGCTGCGCGGCGGCCTCGGGCTCGACGAGGACCAGCTTGCGGCGGCGCTTGGGTCGGGGTTCGTTGTGGAACATGGCGGGGCCTCGGCTTCCCGGGGGAGGTGAAGGATACCCCCGCCGCGTGAAGGGCCCGTCTTACGCGGCGCTCAGGCCCTGTGCTCGGGCCGGAGGAGATCCAGGACGGTCTTGACCGGGGCGAACGTCTCCTTCGGGACCTCGACGAAAACCGTCTCCCAGAAGGCCATCGCACCGTTCCACAACCCTGGTCTTTCCAGTGCTTTGAGCGGCTTCCCCTCGTGGGTCTTGGCTGCCGTGAAGACGGCTCTCTCGTCCACGAAACGGGCGAGGTCGAAGGGCCTTCCCGCCCCGTCCCTGAGCGAGCAGACGAGGTCCACGGGATTGAAGTGAGTCGCCGTCTTCCAGATTGCAGCCTGGGAGGCGTCACCGTGGTCCACCTGCGCCGACTCGACGATCTGGAGGCTCGGGGCCCCCCGGTCCGTCCACCCAGAACGGGCCGCCGCCGGGCTCGCCCTCGTTGCGCACGACGCCGCAGACGCGGATCGGCCGGTCCCGGCGGCTCGTGCGCTCGATCCTCGCGAGAAGGCCCGTCAGGAGCCGTTTCCAGAGGAGCGTCGGCCCGCGGCGCGCGTCCGGGACCACGTTGTCGATGTTCTTCACGAGGACGACGTCGCCGCCCGCCCGCGCGAGGCCGGCGAGGTTCGCGAGGAGCGCTCCGTGCCCGCCGGGGCGGAAGAGGAGCGCGCCCGACGCCGTGCGGAAAGGACGCCCGTCCTCGCCGGCGGCGATCGTGTCCGTGGACGGAGCCTGCTCGGAGAACGAGACGTCGAAGCGGGCTCCGGTCGCCCGTTCCACGCGCGGCCTCACCTCGGCGAGGTCGTGCTCGAAGGCGTGGCGGTGCTCGGGCGACACGGTGAAGTGGACGCGGCAGAGGCCCGCGGCGTCCCGGACCGTGCCCGCGGCCTCGAAGAGGTGCTCTTCGAACGCGGTGCGGCTGCCCTCCGGATACCGGTGGAACGGCAGGAGGCCCTTGGGCGTCGACGCGAGGCGGTCGATGTCATCGAGGTCGCCGTCGAAGGCGAACGTCGTGCACGCTTTCGAAGAATCTCTCTCTTCTCCGGACTCTCCGGCCCGCTCCGCGAGGAGGAACGCGAACATCCGGCTCGCGGCTCCGGACGCCGGGACGAACTTCGCGAGGCGCCCGGCCTTCGCCGCCTCGTCCGCGAGCGCGAGAAGGTCCGCGTGCTCGTCCCGCTTCGATGCGCACGATGCCGTCGCCCGCGGTCGCGGCGCGCAGGAGGCGCGGGGGCGGGGGCGGGTCGCGGAGGAGCGCGAGCTGGCGCTCGACCTCCTCGACGGTCAGGCCGTGCGCCTCGATGGCGGCGCGGTCGGCGGGCGAAAGTTCCGGAGTCACCGCCCTCAGGATAACCTCCGCGTCATGGACGTCCCGTCGCAGTTCGCGGCCCACCCGTGGCACGGCGTGGACCCGGGTCCCGACTTCCCGGCCGCGTTCACGGCGTTCATCGAGATCGTGCCGACGGACACCGTCAAGTACGAGCTCGACAAGGCGACCGGCATCCTCAAGGTGGACCGGCCCCAGCTCTTCTCGAACGTGTGCCCGACGCTCTACGGCTTCGTCCCGCGCACGTTCTGCGGGCCGCGCGTGGCGGCGCTCTGCGAGGAGAAGACGGGCCGGCCGGGCCTGAAGGGCGACGGCGATCCGATGGACGTCTGCGTCCTCACGGAGAGGCCGATCACGAACGCGCAGATCCTCGTGCCGGCCATTCCGATCGGCGGCCTGAGGATGCTCGACCACGACGAGGTCGACGACAAGGTCCTCGCCGTCCTGAGGGGCGACGCCGTGTACGGCGCGCTCGAGGACGTCACGGAAGTCCCCGGCTCCCTCGTGGACCGCCTGCGCCACTACTTCCTGACGTACAAGCAGAAGCCCGGCGGCGCCCCGCAGACCGTCGAGATCACGCACGTCTACGGGCGCGACGAGGCCCTCGCCGTCCTCGCGGCGAGCCGCGACGACTACCGCGCCCGGTTCGGCTGACCCGTCCGCCGCCTCAGCCCTGCGCGGCCTTCCACGCGGCGAAGTACGTCGCGGCCTCGTCCTCGAACCCGCCGTGCGCGGGCTGCCAGCCGAGCCGCGCGACGGCCTTGCGCGAGTCGACGTGCTGGTCGAACGCGATCGCGGCGGCCAGGTCGCCCATCGTCTTCCTCGCCTCCTCGAGCGGGATCCAGCGGACCTCGCCGCCGAAGCCGGCCGCGCGCGCGGCGGCGAAGACGAGGCGGCGGAGCGGCGCGCGCGAGCGGTCCGTCACGTTGAAGATCTCGCCCGCGAGCCCGCTCTCGATCGCCCGGACGTAGGCGTCCGCGAGGTCGTCGGCGTGGACGGTCGACCAGCGGTTCGACCCGTCGCCGACGACCGCGAGCTTTCCGGCCGAGGCGCCCGCGAACCACGCGGCCGTCATGCTCCCGCCGTAGCCGTAGACGCAGCCGGGCCGGAGCACGAGGCCCCTCACGCCGTGGGTCGTGAGGACGGCCTTCTCCGTCTCGATCCGCGGGAGGGTCATCGGGAGCGGCGCGAGCGCCGAGGTCTCGTCGACGAGGCTGTCGCCGGTCGACCCGTAGACCCAGACGCCGCTCGTGTAGACGACCGTCTTCGGGCCCGCCCCGCGCCCGGCCAGAGAGAGGAGCGAGTGGACGGCCGCGCGGTCGAGCGCGAACGTGTCCGTCGTGTAGTCGGCGGCCGCGTGGACGAGGATCGAGCAGTCCTCGGCGCCCCGCCAGGTGCCGGGGTCCTGCAGGGTGCCCTGGACGGCGTGGACCTCGTGCCGCGCGAGGCGGACCGCGCCGGCCTCCGTGCGCGTGAGACCGAGGACGGAGTGGCCGCGGCGGCGGAGAGCCGTCGCGACGCGGAAGCCGACGTGGCCGGTGGCGCCCGTGACGAAGATTCGCATGGGGGGATTATCCTTCCCCGCGCATGGACGGCCCCGAAGAATCGCCCGAACGGCTCGCGGGGATCGCCCGCTCGCTCGGGATCCCGAACGCGAAGAGGCACGTCTTCCTCTGCTGCGACCAGACGAAGCCGAAGTGCTGCGAGAAGGACCGCGGGCTCGCGGCCTGGGCGTACCTCAAGGCGCGCCTGAAGGAGCTCGGCCTGTCGGAGAGCGGCTCGGTCCAGCGCACGAAGGCGAACTGCCTGCGCATCTGCGCGGGCGGCCCGATCGCGCTCGTCTATCCCGAGGGCACGTGGTACCACTCCTGCGACCCGCCCGTCCTCGAACGGATCATCGTGGAGCACCTGATCGGCGGCAGGCCCGTGGCTCGAGTACGTCATCGCCGAGCGCGCGCTGCCCGGCGGCGAGGCCGTGTGACGCACGACCCGGGGCCGCCGTTCGTCGACGACCTCTTCGCGCGGCTGCTGATCGACGACGCGTGGGCCCTCCGCGACGAGCGGTCCTTCTCGTGGTGGCCGCACCGCGTGGTCCAGCGCGTGTGGGCGGAGGATCTCGTCGGCGAGGGCGAGGCCGCGGCGAGCCGGGTCCACGTCGAGACCGACGTCCTCTTCGCGGACTCCGTCACGCTCCGGCAGGCCACCGTCCTGGCGGACCTGATGCGCTACCCGCCGCTCGCGAGCTTCGTCGTGGACCGCGAGGACGGCGTCGTGCGCCTCTGGTCGGCCGCCCTCGTCACGCAGGAGACGGCTCCCCTCGCGCTCGGGTTCCTGTCGGCGGCGGCGGCCCTGCAGGCGATCTACGCCGAGGGCGGCCGCGAGGGCCTCGAGGACGAGCTCGGCCTGCCGGCCGCGCGGAGCGAGCACCCGCGCTCGGGCTCGCGCCCGCACCCGGACGGGATGCTCGACCTCCTCTCGGCGCGCATCGCGCCGGAGGGCGTGGCCGCGTCGCGCTTCAAGGACCCGCCGGACTGGATCGCCGCCGCGGACGCCCTCGGAGCCTTCGGCGCGCGCGCCGAGGCCTCGCCGAAGGGCCTCGACGCCCGCCTCCCGTTCCTCGATCCGCTGGAGGGCACCCACCCGCTCGGTCCGAAGGCCTCGGCGCTCCTTCAGGGCCGGCATTCCGAGCGCCACCCGGAGATGGGAACGGGCGTCTTCCTGCGCCTCTTCCTCCCGGCGGACGCCGCGCCCGCGACGGCGGACGTCGCCCTCAACCTCAACGCGCGCGAGCGCGAGGTGCCGTTCGCGATCGACGCGACGGGCGCCTGGACGCTCGAGGCGCCGGAGGCGGCGTTCGCGTTCGGCGCGATCTCGGGTGCGCCGCGGCTCTGCTACGTGAGGTTCGTTCCGAACGCGCTCCACCTGCCGGGGCTCCTGCCGGCCCTCGCGGCCGACATGGCGCGGCGCGCGGACGCGGCGCGCGAGCACCTCCACGAGGTCGTCTCGACGTAGGGCGCCGCGCAGCGGGCCTACGGCTTCCTGACGACGTCGACGGAGATCTCCACCGCGGGGGTGGTCCCCGTGTTCTGAAGCCAGTGCGTCGTGTTCTTGTCCTCGGGCCAGCCCAGGCCCGGACCGTACTCCCTGGCGGTGCCGTCGCGGTGGTCCGTGATCTTTCCCTCGAGGATGTAAACGGTGCCGGGCCTGTCCTCGTGACTGTGGATTGCGCTGGCGCCGCCGGGCTCGATCGTGATCAGGCGCATCCGGAGCTGTCGCCCCGCCATGCCCTCGATCTCGGGCCCGAGGTCGACCTCGGAAAGCACTTTCTCCGAGAAGCCCTTCGTCTCGGCCGGCGGCGCCTGTGCGGCCATCCCGCCCTCCTCTACTTCGCCGGGACGAACTTCATCGCCGTCCCGTTCATGCAGTAACGGAGGCCGGTGGGCTTCGGGCCGTCGTCGAAGACGTGCCCGAGGTGGGCGCCGCAGCGCGCGCACTGGACCTCGGTGCGCACGATGAAGAAGCTCCGGTCGCTCACCTCGCGCACGGCGTCCGGCCCGATGGGCTGCCAGAAGCTCGGCCAGCCCGTCCCCGAGTCGAACTTCGTCTCCGAGTCGAAGAGGGGGAGGTCGCAGCAGACGCACACGTACGTGCCCTTCGCGTGGTTGTCCCAGTTCGGGCCGGTGAACGCGCGCTCGGTCCCCTTCTGCCGGGTGACGTGGTACTGCTCGGGCGTCAGGATCTTCTTCCACTCCGCGTCGGTCTTGACGATCCGGTCGGGGCGCTCGTGGGACGAGGCGGTCGAGGGGGCGGTGCTCATCGGGGCTCCTTTTGAGGCGCCCTGCGGCCGGGCGATGAGGGCGGCGCCGGCGGCGAGGACGGGGACGGACGCGAGGAGGAGGAGGCGTCGGCGGGTCATGTCCACGCCTACGTTAGTCGGTTCGAGGGCGGTTTATTCCCTCGTGAGCGCCGCGGCGGCCTCCCGGAGGTCGTCCAGGGCCATGCCGATCGCGATCTCGATGCGTCCGGAAGCTCAGGATGCACATCCGGATCGCGAACGTGTCCCCGAGGAGCGTTCCGGTCAGGAGCACGCGCTGGCGCGCGTTCACGCGCGCCATGAGCTCGCGGCTCAGGCGGTTCGAGTCCGCGAGGGACGCCCCCTCCGGCGCGAGCCGGAACGCGAAGAGCGAGAGCTGCGGCTCGGCGACGATCGAGATTCCCGGGATCGCGCGCACGGCGTCGGCGGCCTCGCGGGCGAGGTCGAGCTTCTCGTCGAGCGACGCGCGGAACGCCGCGAGGCCGCACAGCTTCACGGCCAGCCACACGGAGAGGCCGCGGAAGTTGCGCGACAGCTCCGGCGAGATCTCGCAGAAGTCGACGCTGTCGGGGTCGTCCTGCATGCCCGGCATGTAGTGGGCCTGGACGCTGTGCGAGCGGCGCAGCGCGCCCGGTTCCCTCACCAGCAGGCACCCGGACCCGTACGGCATGAAGAGGCCCTTGTGCGGGTCGAGGACGATCGAGTCGGCGCGCGAGAGTCCCGCGAGGGTCGCGCGTCCGCGCTCCGTCAGGGCGAAGAAGCCGCCGTAGGCCGCGTCGGCGTGCAGCCACAGCCCCTCGCGCGCCGCGAAACCGGCGAGGGCGTCGAGGTCGTCGACGGCTCCCGTGTTCGTCGTGCCGGCGCTCGCGACGACGAGGAAGGGCGTGAATCCGGCGGCGCGGTCGGCGGCGAGGCGTTCGGCCAGGGCGTCGAGGCGCATCCGGAACGCCGCGTCGGACGGGATCTCGCGCACGTTCGCGGCGGGGAAGCCCGCGAGGAGCGCGGCCTTCCGGATGCAGTGGTGGCCCTGGTCCGAGACGTAGAGCGTGCCCTTCAGGAAGTCCTCGGGCAGCCTCTCGTGGCGCGCCGCGACGACCGCGGAGAAGTTCGCGAGCGATCCGCCGGACGTCAGGAATCCGCCCGCGCTCGCGGGGTACCCGACGGCACGCGCGAACCACCGGATCACGTTCGTCTCGAGCTGGACGAGCGCCGGAGCCGGCGCGAAGACGCCCGTGTAGCGGTTCACGGCCGCCGAGATGAGGTCCGCGGCCGCCGCGTACGGCTGCCCGCCGCCGGGGATGTAGGCGAGGAAACCGGGCCCGGCGTTGTTGAAGCTCGCGGGGATCGCCCTGTCGAAGAGGAGGTCGAGGAGCTCTCCGGGCTCGGATCCCTCCTCGGGCGGCTCCCGTTCGATCAGCGCGCGGGACACGGCGGCGGCGTTCGCGCTTCCGTCCGCGGGCTGCGCCGCGAGCGAGCCGACGTGTTCGACGACGCGCCGGACGGCGTCGTCGAGAAGGCGCCGGATCTGCGCGTCCGAGGGCTCGAGGGGAAGTCCCACGGGGCGTCAGGCGCCGAGGCGCGCTCCGATGTGCGACGCGAGGTCCGACGCGACGGCGTCCACGAGCGCGGCGTCCGCGCCCTCGACCATGACGCGGGCGAGGGACTCCGTTCCGGAGTAGCGCAGGAGGATGCGGCCGCTCCCCGACATCTTCGCCTCGGCGGCGCGCCACAACGGTGCGAAGCCGGGGATCTCGTCGAACGGGACGCGGTCCCTGACCCTCACGTTTCTCAGGACCTGCGGCGTGTGCGCGAAGCGGGGCTGTGCCGAGAGCCTCTTCCCGGACGCCGCGACGAGCGCGGCGAGGTGGAGGCCCGTGAGCGTCCCGTCGCCCGTCGTCGTGAGGTCGGCGCGGATGAGGTGCCCGGACTGCTCCCCGCCGAGGAGCGCGCCGGACCTCTCCATCTCCTCGACGACGTACCGGTCGCCCACGGCCGCGCGGATCAGGGTCACGCCGCGGTCCTTCAGGGCCTTCTCGAGTCCCCAGTTCGACATGACCGTGCCGACCACGGTCACCGGACGCTTGCCCTCGCGCTCCATCTCGTGCGTCCACAGGAAGAGGACGTCGTCCCCGTCGAGGAGCGTGCCGGCGTCGTCCGCGACGATGATCCGGTCCGCATCGCCGTCGAGCGCGATGCCGAGGTCGGCGCGGTCGGCGAGGACGGCCGCGCGCATGGCCTCGGGGTGTAGCGCGCCGCAGCGCTCGTTGATGTTCCTCCCGTCGGGCGAGACGCACCGCGCGATCACGGTCGCGCCCGCGGCCGCGAACGCCGCCGGCGCCGCCTGGAACGCCGCGCCGTTGGCGGCGTCGATCACGACCCTGAGGCCGTCGAGGCGGTGGGGGAGCGTCGAGACGAGGTGCTCGACGTACGCGCGGCCGAGGTCCGGTTCGACGACGGCGGGCGCGGGCGGCGCGGGCGCCGCCTCGCCGATGTGGCGCTCGATCTCGAGCTCGACCTCGTCGGGGAGCTTGCGCCCTTCGCCGGAGAAGATCTTGACGCCGTTGTCCGCCCACGGGTTGTGCGAGGCCGAGACGACGACGCCCGCGTCGGCGCCGAGCTCACGCGTGAGCCACGCGACGGCCGGCGTCGGGACGACGCCCGCGAAGCGCACGAGGCCGCCGGACTTCGTGAGGCCGCCGGTGAGCGCCCAGACGATGCCGCCCGAGGACTCGCGCGTGTCGCAGCCCACGACGACGGAGGGATTCGGGTGCCCGAGCGAGGTCGCGAGCGCGGCGCCGACGCGCGAGACCGTCGCCGCGTCGAGCGGCGGCTCCCCGGCCCTCCCGCGGATGCCGTCCGTGCCGAACAGTCTGCGCATTCGGCCCGATGTTACGCGAGAGGATCGCGTCGCGCGCGGCCCAGGGCCGCGAGGAAACGCAGCGTCTCGCCGACGTCGTGGACGCGCACGAGGATCGGCCGCGTCCGGGCGGCCTCCGCGCACACGGCCGCGGCCGCGAGCGACTCGGGGAGCCGGTCCGCGACGGGCGCGCCGGCGACCGTCCCGAGGAACGCCTTCCGCGACGCGCCGACGACGAGCGGGACGCCGGGCGGCGCGAGGCGGTCGAGCGCGCCGAGGAGCGCGAAGTTCTGCTCGGGCGTCTTGCCGAACCCGAGGCCGGGGTCGAGGAGGATTCTTTCTGCTCGGATTCGGAAAGAGAGCGCGCCTTTCGCGGGCTCTCTCCAGATCCTGCGCCACTTCTTGCGTGACGTTCTGGAAAGAAGATTCTTCGAAGGTGGAAGAGGGAGTGCCGCGGCAGTGGTTGAGGACGAGCGGCTGCGCCCGCGGCGGCGATCGTGGCGAGCATCTCGTCGGAGACGTTCGAGGCCGGTGACGATGTTGACGATGTCCGCGCCCGCGTCGAGTGCGGCGCGCGCCACTTCGACGCGCCGTGTGTCGACGGAGAGGGGAAGAGACGGGAGACTTCTTCGAAGGTAGGAGAGGACGGGAAGGACGCGCGGCGCTCTTCTTCACTCGAAGAAATCTCTCTTGCGCCCTCGCCGTACGCGGCGCCTCTGGGGCGCGTGCTCTCGCCTCCGATGTCGAGGATCGCGGCGCCCAGCTCCGCGAACGTGACGCCCTCTTCCCCCGCCGCCTCGGCGGACGCGAAGCGTCCGCCGTCGCTGAAGGAATCGGGGGTGACGTTCAGGATCGCCATGACGCCCGGCAGGGGCCCGAGCGCGAGCTCGCGCCCGGAGGGGAACGTCAGACGGCAGGAGGGCACGGGTTCAGACACGGGCGAGGTCGACCGGCAGAACCGCCGCGATGCGTTCGAAGTCCGCATCCCGCGTGAGGAGAGTGTGCCGCGCCTCGGCGGCGGTGAGGGCGATGAGGAGGTCGACGAGGGCAGCCTGCGTCCCGCGACGCGCCAGAGCGAACCGCGCCTCGCCGATCCGCGGCCAGGCGTCTGCGGGGTCGGGAAGTACGTCGACGCCCTCGAAGGCCGACCGAAGCCGTTCGAACTCGGCACGGGTCCTCGCCCCGGAGAGGACTTCGGCGAGTACCGGTCCGCACACCGCGACGCGGTCCGCCTCGAGCGCGCTGTCGAGACGTGCGACGACGCGGGGATTTCCTCGAAAGAACTCGACCCAGACCGAGGAATCGACGAGGAGGTCGCTCACGAAGGACGGCGGCGCGACTTTCCGAGGTCGACGCGGATGTCCATTCGTCCCGCGAGCCGCCTCAGGTCCTCCCTCTTCGCCTTTCGAAGAAGTTCCTGAAGGCCTGCCACGACCGCTTCTCGCTTGGTCGCAAGGCGAGCAGCCTTCCGGGCGTCTTCGAGAAGCTCTTCGGGGAGGTCAAAGGTGGTCCTCATGCATGAAGCATAAGAATTTGCTGGTGTTTATGCAAACCGACTCGCCCGGAAGAAGCATGGGCGCCGCGGCCGGACTCACCTGACCGGCCCCAGGTACCGGTCCAGCCAGTCCAGGATCTCCTTCATGAGGTCGTGGATCGGATAGCCGGCAGTGCCGCACTCGAACAGGACGTGGCGCTTGTCCCTCGCCGGGGTCGCGAGGAGGCGAAAGAGCGGCCGTTGAGACGTCTCCGGCGGAGTCGACGAAGTCGTAGCGGCCGTTCAGCATCAGGACCGGCAACGTCACGCGGGGGGCGAAGTTGAACGGATCCACCTCGGGCAGGGGCTTGTCGAAGGCCAGACCCCCGCCCTGCAGGACGGCGGCCTTGAAGCGGTGCTCGATGGCCAGGAGCGGCGGCGCCAGAAAGGCCCCGGAGCTGACCCCGTAGAAGGCGAGTCTCTCGCGGTCGATATCGGTCCGGGTCTCGAGGTAGTCGATGGAGCGCCCGAGGTCCTTGGCCACCTGGATCAGGACGTCTCGCTCCTTGCTCGGCCCCCCCCGCTCTCGGGCACGTGGCGCTCGTACGTGCCCTTGTAGATGGGCTGCAGCACGGCCCGGCCGCTCCGGAGGAGGAACTCGATGTTCCTCATCCGAAGGTCGTCGCTGGTCCTCAGGGCAAACGCCTCCCCGCTCGGAAAATACACCACGGTCTGGTACGGGGGACTCGCGTTCCGGGGAAGGAACAGATGGGCCGGGACGCGTTCCCGGCCGTAGGCCGCGTCGAACGAAACCTTCTCGCGGCGCCAGTGCTCGGACTCGTCCACCGAGTCGACGGTGGGCTTGAGCTCCGTCTTGTCGTACGAGTAGAAGCCGCGGTAGATCCGGAAGACCGCGTCGGGCACCGGTTTCTCGGCGGCATAGTCGCGGGTCACCGTCACCAGGTCGATCGCCGCCAGCTGCTCCGGCGGGGCAGGAGCCGCGTACTTCGCGCAGCGGAAGCCGTGGCTGGGCGCGCGGTTCCAGGGCGGCTGTGGCGTCCGGGTCGTCGAACACGTAGCTCGGCTCGTTCCAGCCGCCGCCGAGGATGTAGCGCGCTTCTCGCCGGACCGCGTTCCAGCACCACTCCTTGACGTTGCCGGCCAGGTCGTAGGCGCCGAAGGGGGACAGGCCCTGGTGGCTCCCCACCGGGGCAGAGCCGTGGCCGCCGAAGTTGCTGAGGAGCAGGATGTCGGCGAAGAAGCTCGTCCCCCGCGGCCCTCATCCAGTGATGGACGGTGGGCAGCTCCTTCCCGGCGAAGCGAGCGTAGGCGGCGGCCTCGAACCAGCTCACGCCGCCCACCGGATGATCGGCCTGCCCGTCGGGGTACGTCCCCACCTCCCAGGTGGCGGGACCGGGCCGCCCGGTCGAATCGCGGAAGAGGGCCATGGCTTCCTCCCAGGCGAGGACCCGGCCGCCCTTGACGAAGGGCTCCTTCCAATGCGCCGGGCTGCGGTACGCGCCCTGGTCGACGAACTCCTTGTACTGCCGGTTCGTGACCTCGTACCGGTCGAGCCAGAAGTCGCCGAGCTCGACCGACGGCAGGCTCCGGGTATTCGTGGATCCCCCCCGGGACCCGGACCATCCCCTTCGGAGCCTTGTCCTTCTCGTCGAGCGTGAAGCGACGGACGCGCATGCGCCCGCTGAAGTCCGACTCGACCTCGATCGGGCTCGAACCCCTCCTTCTCGATGCGCAGGCGCAGGTTCGCGAGAGGAGCGCGCAGCGCCTTGAAGGGGGTCCGGCCGAGCGGCTCCCAGCGCGCGTCCACCTCGCGGTAGGGCTTCATCAGGACGCTCGGCGCCGGGAGGATTCGTCTCGACGGTGAGGGGAAAGGTGTGGTCGATCCAGAAGCGTTGAAGGGCGGCATTACCGGGGAGGTGCGGCTGCGCCTGCCGCGCGAGGAGGAAGGCGTGGTAGTCGTCTTCCTTTTCGACGAGACGGGCGATCTCGGGGAGCGCTACGTCGCGGGCCCAGCGCGGGCCGGCCGCGCGCATCCACCACCACGCGGCCAGACCAGCCAGGGCCAGGACCACGGCGGCCGCCGCAACGGCATTGCGCGGCCGGCGCAGGGCCGCGCTCCACCCGGATGCGCATGGGCCGTGTCCGACCCGCGGCCACGGCCAGCGCTTCTTCGAGCTCGACGCGTGCGCGAGCGACGTCGTGAAGACGCCCCTCGGGATCCTTCGTCAGGCATCCCCGAAGCAGCCGCCGAATGCCGGCCGGCACCGTTTCCGGCAGCACGCTCCAATCCGGCTCGTGCTCGAGGACGGCGGCGATCGTGTCCGACGGCGTGTCCTCGGCCGAACGCCGGCCGGCCGGCCAGCATCTCGTAGAGCACGCAGCCGAACGACCAGATGTCGGTGCGCGCATCCGTCTCGAGCCCGCGCGCCTGCTCCGGCGACATGTAGGCCGTGGTGCCGACGACCGCGCCCGTCTTCGTCTGGACCAGGGCCGCCCGCGCGGTCCGATCGCCCGCCCCCTCGCTGTACTTGGCGATGCCGAAGTCGAGGACCTTCACCAGCCCGTCCGGGCGCACCATGATGTTCTCGGGCTTGACGTCGCGGTGGACGATGCCCGCGCCGTGCGCGGCCGAGAGGGCGCGCGTGACCTGCACGGCGATGTCGAGCGCCTGGGGAAGCGGCAGCGGCTTGCCGTCCATGAGCCACCGCAGCGTCGAGCCCTCGATGAACTCCGTGGCCATGAAGCCGCCCTGTCCGACGGGCCGACCTCGTGGATCGTGATGATGTTCGGGTGGTTGAGGGAGGAGGCGGCGAGCGCCTCCTGACGGAACCGGCGCACGCGCTCCTCGTCGTGCGCGAGACCTCCGGTCAGCAGCTTGAGGGCGACGCGGCGATCGAGGCTCTCGTCGTGCGCGAGGAAGACCTCGCCCATGCCGCCCCCGCCGATCCGATCGACCACGCGGTAACGGCCGATGAGCTGGCCGACCGCCGCCCGGTCGTCTTCGCTCCCGTCGCGCTCGACCGCGGATTCGAAGGCTCGGCCTTCCATGAACCCGTCGGCCTGGGCGCGTTCGTGGGCGCCGAGCAGCCCGATCGACGGCCCGTCTCAGATCCGCGTCAGCGGCGCACGCGCGTTCGACGAAGGCATCCCGTTCGTGCGCGTGGAAGGTCCAGCGCCGCCTGGAAGACGTCGTCGACCCTGTCTCGGTCGTTCGCTCGTCATCCCGGGTCACGCGCGCGCGAGCTTCTGGTGGAGCCAGGCCCGGGCGTACCTCCAGTCGCGCTCGACGGTGGCGGGCGAGACCTTGAGCACCTCGGCGATCTCTTCGTTCGTCAACCCGCCGAAATAGCGCAGCTCCACCACCTGGCTCCGGCGGGGATAGTCCTCCGCCAGGCGGGCCAGGGCTTCGTCGAGCGCCACCAGATCCGCGGGTTTCTCGACGGGAGCGACCGCCGCCTCGTCGAACGTCACCCGCCCCAGCCCACCGCCGCGCTTCGCGTAGCCTCGCGACCGCGCGTAGTCGATCAGGATGTGGCGCATCGCCTTCGCGGAGACGGCGAAGAAGTGAGCGCGGTCCTGCCAGGTCGACCCTCGCTGGGCGACCAGCCGGACGTACGCTTCGTTGACCACCGCGGTGGTCTGGAGGGTCTGGCCACGCCGCCAGCGCGCGACGTACCGGCGCGCGATGCGGCGGAGCTCCTGGTGGACGAGGCGGAAGAGGTCCTCTTCCGCCTCCTTGTCGCCGCCGCTCCACTTCGCGAGCAGGCCCGTCACTTCGTGCGATGACGTCGAGACCAATCCGCTTCTCCGTCGTGCTGACTGATCGCTCCTTCGAGTGCAGGGATCTTATCACTCTCATGCGTCTGGACTTGCGGGCGCGCCGCTTCGCCGTCGGAAAGAAAGCGGACGGCCGGTGACCAGATCCGCGGGCGATTCCCGTTCACCCAGGTGAGAGCGCCGGACATCAGGCTCGAGAGCGACGATGAGCGAGGAGATGACAGATGAAACGACACAGTGCCGCATTGACGATATCCGCCGTCGCGGTCGCGTTCCTCTACGCGCCGGCGGCCACCGCGCAGCCCGGCGGCTGCACGGTGTCGTTGCAGCCGAGCGCGCCTTCCCCCAGCTCGTCGGGGAGCGGATCGTCTGGACGGCGACGGCCGCGAACTGCGGGCCGGCTCCGGTCTACCAGTTCAGCGTCGCCGGTCGATCCCGAGGCCAGGAGAAGCGGCGAAGAGTCGGAGCATGAACGGGGCGCACCACCGATTCGCGATGGTGCGCGACTACAGCCTCGACGGTTCCTTCGCCTGGGCGCCCATGCAGGAAGGCGCGTACGACGTCAGGGTCCGGGTCAAGGACGGATTCGATGGCGTGCAGGTGACGTCCACTGTCGTGCCCGACCGGGTGAGCTCGCGGGTGACCGGGGAAGACGCGGTCGTCACCCCGACGCTCAACCCCCTGGTGGCTCTCTACAGCGCGCCGCCCTGTCACGGCACGACGCGATCCGCGTCCGGTTCCGGCCCGTCGAACGGTCCCCCCGACGCGCCGTGGACGGCGCACGAACGCGCTCCCCTGCGAGCGGGGCCAGAGCCGGAACTTCGTGGTGGCGGGGATGCTGGCCAACACCACGTACGAGATGGTCCAGGTGGGCGGCGAGGACGACCACGCCTCGCCGTTGCCCCTGCTCTTCACGACGGGGACGCCGCCCGCGACGCTGAGCATTCCGGCCTTCACCATCCGCCAGGCTCCGGGTCCGGGCGCCGATCTTCGGCGCGACCTCATCTACCACAACCTCGCGAGACGTCCCGCCGCCAATGCCGTCAACCTGCTGGCCACCGACCTGAGCGGGCGCCTCGAGTGGTACTACGATCCGCTCGCGTCGGGCCTGTCGGGATCGGTCAGCCCGGCAGCGCTCCGCTCCCGAACGGCACCGTGCTGCTGGGTGGCCGCGACAGCCACCGGACGCTGGGCCTGAACGTGCTGCGGGAGATCGATCTCGCCGGCAACCCGCTCCGCGAAACCAACATCGACGCCGTGAACGCGCAACTGAAGGCGAGAGGGCAGGAGATCATCTACGGCTTTCACCACGAGTTCTCGCGCCTGCCCAGCGGGGACATCGTGACCCTCGGTTGGACGCAAAGGACGGTCGACGTGGGCGGGACTCCGACTCGCTACGCGGGCGACATGCTCATGGTGCTGGACGAGGACCTCCAGGTGGTCTGGACCTGGGATGCCTTCGACCATCTCGACGTCAACCGCGCGCCCATCCTGGGTGAGCTGTGCACGGGCGCGCCGTGCCCGCTGCCCGGCGCGGTCGACTGGCTCCACGAGAACGCGGTGAGCTGGTCGCCGGCGGACGGGAACCTCGCTGATCTCCGTCCGTCACCAGGACTGGGTGATCAAGATCGATTACGCGCGTGGCAGCGGTGACGGTCACGTGATCTGGCGGCTCGGGCAGGGCGGGGATTTCAGCGTGAGCTCCTCCGACCCGAGCCCGTGGTTCTCACACCAGCACTATCCGCACTATCTCGACGACTCGACGCTGCTGCTCTTCGACAACGGCAACACGCGCACGGGTCGAGCGATCCGAGCGCGCACAGCCGCGGACAGGTCTGGCGGCTCGACGAACGACGCCATGACGGCGACGCTCGTGGTCAACCTGGACGTGGGGAACTACTCCGCCGAGCTGGGAACCGCCGACCGCATGCCGAACGGGAACTACGTGTTCGACTCGGGCTCCCAGGGAGGGGGGCTGTTCGGCCAGTCGATCGAGATGCTCCCCGATGGCACCACGGTCTACGTCCAGGAGGTGGCCGATTCCGACTACCGGTCCTTCCGAATGAGCAGCCTGTACCAGGGAATCCGCCACTGAGCTCCACAAGGCCGAGAGACGGGAGGAGAGCGACGGCGATGCCCGCGGCGATCAAGGCGCCGGAGCGCTGAACCCCGCGAGCACGAAACGGGCCGCAATCGCGGCCCGTTCGGTTCGTGATTCGTGCGGAGAAGCGTTACGCCGGAACCGGGATCAGTCCTCCCGCCGGCGCGGCGCCTTCGTCCTTCTGCGTGACGGTGGCGGGCGCGGTGGGCTTCGGCGGCTCGGGCTTCACGGGCGGCCGCTTCGCGACCTCGTGCCCCGTGACCCGCTTGATGATCGCGTAGATCTCCTCGCCGTCGAGGGACTCCTTCTCGAGGAGCATCTTCGCGATCTCCTCGAGCGCGGCGCGGTGCTCGATGATGATCTTCTTGCCGCGCGCGTACGAGGTCGTCGACGATGCGGTTGACCTCGTCGTCGATCTTCCGCGCGGTGTCCTCGGAGTAGTCGGGCTGGCGCGAGAAGTCGCGCCCGAGGAAGACCTCGCCCTCGGGCCGGCCGAAGGACATGGGCCCCAGCTCGCTCATGCCCCACTCGCACACCATGCGCCGCGCCATCTCGGTGGCCTTCTCGAAGTCGTTCGAGGCGCCGGTCGTGATCCTCCCGATGCAGACTTCCTCGGCGAGGCGCCCGCCCATCATGACGGCGAGCTCGGCCTCGATGTACTCCTTCGAGTACGTGTACTTGTCCTCGAGCGGCAGCTGCTGCGTCAGGCCCAGGGCGCGGCCGCGCGGGATGATCGTGACCTTGTGGAGCGGGTCCGTGTGCTCCTCGAAGGCGGCGATCAGCGCGTGGCCGCCCTCGTGGATACGCGGTGACGCTCTTCTCCTCGTCCGACATGACCATCGACTTCCGCTCCGCTCCCATGAGGACCTTGTCCTTGGCGTAGTTGAAGTCGACCATGTCGACTTTCTTCTTGTCGACGCGGGCGGCGGCGAGCGCGGCCTCGTTCACGAGGTTCGCGAGGTCGGCGCCGGCGAAGCCCGGCGTGCCGCGGGCGACGACGGAGAGGTCGACGTCGTCGGACATCGGGATGGTGCGCGTGTGGACCTTGAGGATGCCCTCGCGGCCCTTGACGTCCGGGCGGTCGACGACGACGCGGCGGTCGAAGCGGCCGGGGCGGAGGAGCGCCGGGTCGAGAACGTCGGGACGGTTCGTCGCCGCGACGAGGATGACCCCGTCGTTGCCCTCGAAGCCGTCCATCTCGACGAGGAGCGCGTTGAGCGTCTGCTCGCGCTCGTCGTGCCCGCCGCCGAGGCCGGCGCCGCGGTGGCGGCCGACGGCGTCGATCTCGTCGATGAAGATGATGCAGGGCGCGTTCTTCTTGCCCTGCTCGAAGAGGTCGCGGACGCGGCTCGCGCCGACGCCGACGAACATCTCGACGAAGTCCGAGCCGGAGATCGAGAAGAACGGCACGTTCGCCTCGCCCGCGACCGCGCGCGCGAGAAGAGTCTTCCCGGTGCCGGGCGGGCCCATCATGAGGACGCCCTTCGGGATCTTGCCGCCGAGCTTCTGGAACTTCGCGGGCTCCTTGAGGAAGTCGATGATCTCGGCGAGCTCTTCCTTGGCCTCCTCGCAGCCGGCGACGTCCTTGAACGTGACCTTCTTCTGGTTCGGCGTCAGGAGCTTCGCGCGCGACTTACCGAAGGCCATCGCGCGGTTTCCGCCCGTCTGCATCTGCCGCATGATGAAGATCCACAGGCCGATCAGGAACAGGATCGGCGCCCATTGCAGGAGGATCACGAGGAACGAGCCCTCGCGCGGCTCCTCGGCCGTGATCTTCACGTTCGCCTTCATGAGGTCGGCGGTGAGGTCGTTGTAGACCGGGCGCGTACGTGCGGACGGCGGGCTCGCGGCCCTCGACGGCGCCCTTCTTGAAGCCCCGGATCTCCTGCCCCCGGATCGTGACCTTCTCGACGTCGCCCTTCTTGACCATCTCCATGAAATCCGTGAAGGAGACGGTCGCGGTGTTCGCCCGGCCGACGTCGACGAGGCGGAACAGAAGGAGGATCACCACGAGGATGACCATCCAGAGCAGGATGTTCTTGACGGTTGTGTTCACCTTGAAATGCCCTCGGCTTCCTTCTTTACGTGTAACGGGCTCACGCGGTTCAGGGGCGCGCGCGCCGGGCGATCTCGCCGCTCGTCTCGAACGGCGACTCCCCCTCGGTCCGGACCTGGGCGATGAAGGGGAGATTCCCGCCCTCCCGCTGGTATTCCATGCCGTATCCCGACGAGGACCCCTTCCTCGGACGGGAACAGCACGTAATCGGCGAGGAGCGAGCTTTTCCTCTCCTGCGGACGGTCCACCACACAGGCGAAACGCACGGACCGGGGCTTTTCTTCCCGGAGCTGGGAGAGGAGCCAGCTCTCGACGATCCCGCTGCGGATGACGTCCTTGAGGATGATCAGGTGCGCGTCGCCCGACGTCGAAGGGCGCGAGGAAGTGGTAGTTGACGACCTTCTCGGCCTCGCCGTCGCGGAGGACGTCGATGTACTCGCAGCGCACGGGACGCGGCACCGCCCGGGCGAGGTCCGCCACGAAGAACCCGGCCCCCTTCAGGATCGCGATGAGGACGATGGGGCCGTCCGGGTAGTCGTGGCCGATCCGCCGGCCGATGTCCGCGACCCGCCGCGCGATGTCGGCGGGGCCGTACCGTTCGTCGAAGGCGATCGCCACCCGGGGAAGTCTATCAAGGGGGGATGCGAGGACCCGATTTCGTCGCCGGATGCGTCCGCTCAGGTCGTTTCGGTGGCTTTTCTTCTTAGAAGGTGAAAGACGGACGAAGCGCGGGGTGGCCGTGAGCCTCTTGCCCGCAAACGACTCGTGGAACACGGGATCGCGGCGGAGGCGCGAGGAGCACTCTTTCGATCTGCTTTCGCCCGGGGGGGCGGCCGGCGCCTGGCGCCGGCCGCCCCCCCGGCTCCCGGCCACCGCGGACGAGAAGGCGAGCCGGCCTCCTCGTCGGACAGCCGGTTGAAGAATGCGCGGGGCAATTTACCTTCTAGGAAGATCTTCTCTTCGGCCATCGCCCGGTCGAGCCGCCCGTCGAGCGCGTCGATGCGGCGGGAGTACGCCTCACCGGCCCGCGCGAGGCGCTCCGTCGCGCCCGGCATGCGCCGCTCGAGGCCCGGCAGCACCGAGCGCCGCACGCGGTTGCGCGCGAAGCCCTCGTTCGCGTTCGTCTCGTCCTCGCGCCAGGGGACGCCCTGCGCTTCCAGCCAGGCGCGGAGCTCGGCGCGCGAGAAGTCGAGCAGGGGCCGCACGACGCCGTCCGGCCGCGTCGACCGGATGCCGCCTCGCCCGCGGCCCAGCCTTCGCTCGAGGTGGAGGAGGACCGTCTCGGCCTGATCGTCGCGGGTGTGGCCGGTGAGGACGACCGCTCCCGTGTCGGCCGCCACCGCGAGAAGGGCGCCGTAGCGCAGCCGCCGGGCGGCGGCCTCCACGCTTTCGCCCTTCCTCCTCTCCGACGGCACGTCCACCGACAGGAACCCGTACGGGACGCCGAGCCGGGCGGTCAGATCGGCGCAGAAGCGGGCGTCCGCGAGCCCCGCCTCGCCGCGCAGCCCGTGCGCGACGTGCAGGGCGGCGACCGGGATTCCGCGGGAAGCCGCCCAGCCGTGGACGAGCAGGAGGAGCGCGGTCGAATCGCCGCCGCCCGAGCAGGCCACGGCGAGCCGGCCCGCCCCCGCGAGGAGGCCGGTCCGGGCGAGGTTCCGGGCGAAGCGGTCGGGCAGGCTCTCGGCCACGCTGCGCTATCATCCGCCCTCCGCCCCGGACCCCGGGATCGATCAGGCGGCGTAGCTCAGATGGCCAGAGCAGGGGTCTCATAAGCCCTTTGTCGGCGGTTCGATTCCGCCCGCCGCCACCATGTTCCTCGTCTCTCAGGCCGTATGATTCCGGCGTGCGCCGGAAAGAGCACGACGAGGACGAGAACTCTCCCTACCTCTTCTGCGAGCAGTGCGAGCAGATGTACGAGCGCGCCCTGATCGCGGAGTGTTCGTACTGCGAGAAGAGGTACTGCCGTTCGTGTGCCGTCCGCTCGGGGTCGCAGTCCTTCTGCGGCAAGGCGTGCGCGAAGGCCTGGTTCTTCGCCGACGACGAGGAGGAGTCCGACGAGGCCGTGGAGCGGGGGGAGCTCGACAAGGGGGACGGCTAGATCCGCGCGTTCCTCGCCGTGCCGGTCGCCGACGCGGCCCTGCGGGAGGCGCTCGGGAGGGCGCGCGCGGCGCTGTCCGGCGCGCGCGACCTGCGCTGGGTGCGCGAGGAGCAGCTCCACCTGACGCTGCGCTTCTTCGCGGACCTCCCGCCGGCCGGGGCTGAAGCGGCGGCCGAGGCCGCGCGCGCCGCCTGCGCGCGCGTGCCGCGCTTCGACCTCGAGGTCCGCGGAATCGGCCGCTACCCGGCGCACGGGCCGCTGCGCGTCGTCTGGGCCGGGCTCGGAACGGGCCGGGAGGCCCTCGTCGCGCTCGCGGCCGCTCTCGCGGCCGAGCTTGCCGCCCGCGACTTCCCGCCGGAGGAGAGACCTTTCGCGCCGCACCTCACGCTCGCCCGGGCCCGGGACCCGCGCGGATCGCGGCAGGCGGCCCGGGCCGTCGCGGCGTTCGTCCCGACGGTCGGCGACCTCGGAGTCCAGGCCGTCGACGCGCTCGTCCTCACGCGCAGCGACCTCGGCTCGGGGCCGCCCGTCCACACTCCCCTCGGCCGGTTCCCGCTCGCGGGCTGAGGCCCGCCGAAGCCTGATTCCTGCCGGAATATTACGCGCTGCGATTGAGATTGACTCTCGACCGGGATCCGCAAAGAATCCGGCCCCGGAAAATCATCTCGGGGCGAATTTCGGAGGTGGCCCATGGCGGTCGCGATGAAGCCCGTGCTGACGGACGCCCTGCTCGAGAAGTGCCGCGAGAGGGCGCCGCTCTACGATCGCGAGAACCGCTTCTGCCAGGAGGACTTCGACGACCTCAAGGCCGCGGGGTACCTCCTCATGGCGGTCCCGAAGGAGTTCGGCGGGGCGGGCATGACGCTCGAGGAGGTCGCGCTCGAGACGCGCCGCCTCGCGCACTACGCGCCGGCCACCGCGCTCTGCCTCAACATGCACAACTACTGGGTGGGCGACGCGGCCGACCTCTGGCGGAGCGGCGACAAGTCCTGCGAGTGGGTGCTGAAGGAGGCGGCGGCCGGCGAGGTCTTCGCCGCGGGCCACGCCGAGCACGGCAACGACATCCCCGGCCTCCTGTCGACCTCGAAGGCCGAGCGCGTCGACGGGGGCTGGCGCATCACGGGAAAGAAGGCCTTCGGCAGCCTGACGCCCGGTCTGGACGCGCCTCGGGCTCCACGCGATGGACACGAGCGACCCGGCCGCGCCCGAAGATCGTGCACGTCTTCCTGCCGAAGGGCACGAAGGGCGTCACCGTGAAGGAGACGTGGGACGTGCTCGGGATGCGCGCGACGAAGAGCGACGACACCATCCTCGAGGGCGCCTTCGTCCCGGACAAGTACGTCGCGCGCGTCGTCCCCGCCGGCGTCGCGGGCGTCGACATGTTCATCCTCGGCTTCTTCACGTGGGGCCTCGTCGGCTTCGCGAACGTCTACTACGCGATCGGGCAGAGGGCGCGCGACGTCATCGTCGAGCAGCTGAAGACGAAGACGTCGATCGGCCTGACGCGGCCCATGACGTACCACCCCGAGATCCAGCACGGCATCGCGGAGATCTCGCTGGAGCTCGAGTCGATCGGACCCCACGTCGACGCGATCGCGCACGACTGGTCGCGCGGCGCGATCGGACCCGACTGGTTCCTGCGGCTCGTCGCGATGAAGTACCACGCCGTGGAGGGCGCGTTCCGGATCGTGGACCGCGCGCTCGACCTCTCGGGCGGGCTTCGGCATGTTCAAGAAGAGCGAGCTCGAGCGGCTCTTCCGCGACTGCCGCGCGGGCCGCTTCCACCCCGCGAACTCGGCGCTCGCCCACGAGATCGTCGGGAAGATCTCGCTCGGGATCAGCCCCGACGAGCAGCCGCGCTGGGGCTGAGGGGTAGGTCCGAAGAGAAACGCGAAAGATCTTCTTGGAAGGAGACCAGGGCGGCAGCCGTAGATTCGAGGAATGGATACCCGCGAACAATTGCTCGCGCACCTCCGCCGCGCCTTCGACGGTCGTTCCTGGCACGGCCCGAACCTCCGCGGCTCGCTTCGCGGCCTGACGCCCGAGGTGGCCTTCTTCCGGGCGGGCCGCGGACGCCATTCGGTCTACGATCTCGTCCTCCACGCCGCGTACTGGAAGTACGTCGCGCGCCGGCGGCTCACGGGCGAGAAGCGCGGATCTTTTCCTTTCAAAGGATCGAATTTCTTTCCGGAGCCGAAGGTCAAGGACGCCCGATCCATGAAGGCGGCGCTCGCGCTCCTCGATTCGGAGCACGAACTCGCTGCGCCGACTCGTCGAATCCCTCCCTGAGAACGCCTTCGCCGCACGGCATGGCAATGGACCGCGGGAGAGATGTCGCGGGCGTCGCGGCCCACGACCTCTACCACGCCGGCCAGATCCAGCTCGTGAAGAAGTTCTTCGCGGAGAGGCGAAAGCGGTGAGCGACCTCGCGTACCCGATCGGGAAGTTCGCCTGGGGCACGTGACGGCGCTCGCGAGCGGATGGGCTGGGGCTGACGGGACGAGCGGGGCCTACGGCCTCGCGTACTGCTCGATGACCCGCGTGATCGCGCGGCGGCAGACGGGGCAGAAGCCCACGCTGTCGCGCGTGAACATGATGCAGTCGGCCGAGGAGCGGTAGAGGCCCTTCGCCTCGTAGGCGGCGCCCTCGAACGCGCCGACCTTCCCGGACCACTTCATCGAACCGAGGAGCGCGGTCTCTTCCTTCGCCTCCTCGCGGAACAGCTCGTCGAGGGCGGACGGCGGCTTGCCGGCAGCGACGATCGCGCGGCGCGTCTTCTGGATCTCGCGGCTGCGCGTCTCGAACTTCTCCTTCTCCCACGGCGTCGGGAGCGGCGTCCCCGCGTCGACGAGGTCGGCCCACTTGAGGCCCGGACGGGCCGGGTGCGCCGTCACGTTCGGCTCCCACGGCTCCGGCTTCTCCCCTCCGGTCTCGTACGCGACGTCGGACGTGTAGTACTCGTCCGCGAGGCCGGCGAAGTGGTGGCCGAACTCGTGGACGAAGAGGTACTCGGCCCACGACGAGTCCACGGCCGCCGTCGCCTGGTCGTTGAAGATGCCGCCGCCGCCGTAGCGCGCGTCGTTCACGAGGATCTCGAGGAAGTCGTACGGCGCCGCGGAGGCCGCCTCGCGCAGGGCCCGCTCGTCGTACGTCAGGACGTAGCGCTCGGATCCGAAGATCCCGTACTGGGCCGAGAGCGGCGTGCGCCGGAAGATCTTCGAATCGGGTCTCAGGACGCCGGTCTCGGCCGACGGCAGGTCGAGCGCGCGCACGTTGAAGTCCGCGCGGTGCGACTTGAAGGGCTCGTACGAGAAGAGGAGGTCGACGAGCTTCTTCACGTCGGCGTGGAACTTCGGGAGGTCCTTCTCGGCGTAACCCTCCCCGAGCATGAGAAGGTCGAGCTTCTCCGTCGCGGGCCCGTTCTCGAAGACGGTCCAGACCTTCCCGAGGGGCGCGCGCGGCGCGGGGTTCGCGTCGGCCGGGTCGACGACCGTCGTGAAGATCGGCTGGAAGACGTTCGCCGCGTCCCGCCGCGACAGGATGACCTGGACGGGCGCCTTCGGCCACGGGAAGCGCAGCGACTCGGCGAACGTGCGCGACGCCTTCTTCGGCTCGCCCGTCGTCTCCCACTCGGCGTACAGCGAGGAGTAGCCGCGCGAGAAGAGGGCGCGGTTCGTCTTCGGGTCGCGCACCTCGAAGAAGTACGTCCCGAGGTTCGTGTCGTCGAGGAGGCGCGTCAGGCTGCCCGCCCACGGCCCGTCGTCCACGGCGCCGGCGGCGGCGACGGCGAGGACCTCGCCCTTCGGCCCGCCCGTGTGGAAGAGGTCCAGCCGCATCGTCCGCCGCGTGAACGCGGCGTCGAAGGCGGAGGGGGAGGAGACGGAGGAAGGAGAAGAGAGGGAATTTTCTGCGAATAGGAAGAGGGACAGGCCGCAGAGGCCCAGCGCGACGATGGCGGGCTGGCGCATGGTCATGCCCCCATCCTATTCGAAGAAATCCCTCGCGCGCAGCGCGCGCGTCTCCGTCCTTCAGCCTGTCTTGCTCCGGACGGGTCAGTCGAAGACGACCGTCCGCCCCCGGTGGACGATGATCTTGTGGCGGATGTGGCTCCAGACGGCCCGCGCGAGAACCGTCTTCTCGAGATCCCGTCCGAGGCGGATCAGGTCCTGCACCGACTGCCGGTGCGTCACGCGCCGCACGTCCTGCTCGATGATGGGTCCCGCGTCGAGCGTCTCGGTCACGTAGTGGCTCGTCGCCCCGATCATCTTGACGCCGCGTTCGCGCGCCGCGTGGTACGGGCGCGCCCCGGGGAACGCCGGCAGGAACGCGTGGTGGATGTTGATGATCCGGCTCGGGTACTCCTGCACGAACCGCCCCGTGACGATCTGCATGTACCGCGCGAGGACGACGAGGTCGATCCGCGCGCCGTGGAGGAGCGCGAGCTGGGATTCCTCGACCTCCGCCTTGTTCTCCGGCGTGACGGCGAACGCGTGGAACGGCAGGCCGAACGTCCGCGCGACGGGCTCGAGGTCGGGATGGTTCGCGACGACGAGGGCGATCTCGGCCCGCCACTCGCCGGAGCGCGTCCGCGCGACGAGGTCGTAGAGGCAGGACGGATCCTTCGAGACGAAGACGGCCAGCCGCGCCACCTCGTCCGACGCGTGCAGGGACCACGCGACGTCCGGCCCTTCCCCGATCAGGTCGGCGAGGGCCGGCGCCGATCCCGGCGTCCGGCAGGGTGAAGTCCGAGGCGTCCCACCGCAGGCGCGTGTAGTAGTGCTGGATCCCGGGATCGACGTACTGGTCGTGGTAGAGGATCCGCCCGCCGTGGTCGTAGACGAACCGGGTCAGGCTCGCGGCGAGGCCGAGCCGGAGGGGGCAGTGGAGGAGCAGGGTCTGGGAGCGGGGCTCCCGGGGCTCGGCGGACATGCCGCGATCTTAGTTCGGGCGCGCGCGGGCGCTGCTAGAGTCCCGGGACCGTGTCCGAGCCGCAGGGCGTTTCTCCCCTCGAGGAGTCGATCCCCGAGTTCACGGCGAAGGCCGTCGTCGCCGGGGTGCTCCTCGGCCTCGTCTTCGGCGCCGCGAACGCGTACCTCGGGCTGCGCGTCGGGCTGACCGTTTCGGCGTCGATTCCCGCGGCCGTCATGACGGTGGCGCTCTTCCGCCTCTTCGGGACGAAGGGCACGATCCTCGAGGCGAATCTCTCGCAGACGATCGGCTCCGCCTCGACCGTCGCTCGCGACGGGCACGATCTTCACGATCCCGGCGCTCTTCCTCTGGGGCATGGCGCCGCCGTACCTGCAGGTCGTCGCGCTCTGCTTCCTCGGCGCGCTCCTCGGCCTCTCGGCGATGATCCCGCTGCGGCGGCTCCTGATCGTCGACGCCCACGCCGAGCTGCCGTACCCGAAGGCACGGCGTGCGCCGAGGTCCTGCGCGCGACGGCGGCGGACTCGAGCGGGCAGCGCGTGGATCTTCCGCGGCATGGCGGTCGGCGCGGCGGTGAAGCTCGCGGTCGGCCTCTTCTTCCTCGTGCCGCCTCGAGGTCGGGACGGCGCTGCCGTTCCTCCCGAAGGCCGAGGTCGCCGTCGAGCTCGGCCCCGCGCTCCTCGCGGTGGGCTTCATCCTCGGGTACCGCTCGTCCGGCGTCCTCGTCGCGGGCTCGGTCGTCTCGTCGCTCGTCCTCATCCCGCTCATCGCGTGGATCGGCGCGGGCCTGACGGCGCCGCTCGCTCCCGAAGCCGTCACGGCTCGTCTCGGCGATGTCCGCGGACGACATCTGGTCGCGCTACGTGCGGTACATCGGCGCGGGCGCCGTCGCGACCGCGGGCATCCTGACGGTCCTGAAGAACCTCCCGACGATGGCGGGCGCGTTCGCCGGCCGTGATCCGCGGCGTGCGCGGCGGCGGGGCGCACACGGGCGGGCGCGCGCGCACGGACCGCGACCTGCCCGGCTGGTTCGTCTTCGGCGGCATCCTCGTCGTCGTCCTCGCCGCGGGCCTCGTGCCCGGCGTCTTCGCGGGCGGCATGGGGCCGCTCCCGCGCGCCGTGTGCGCGGCGGGCGTGGGCGTTTTCGGCGTCCTCTTCGTCGCGGTCGCGGCCCGCATCGTCGGGATCGTGGGCGTCTCCTCGCAGCCCACGTCCGGCATCGCGCTCGTGACGCTCCTCGGCGTCGCGTCGCTCTTCGCGGCGGCGGGCTGGACGGACGGCAACGCGCGCGCGGCCGTTCTCACGGTCGGGACGATCGTCGCGATCGCCGCGTCGAAGGCGGGCGACATCTCGCAGGACCTCAAGACGGGCTGGCTCGTCGGCGCGACGCCGGCCCGCCAGCAGCTCGGTCAGCTCATCGGCGCCGCGTTCGCGTGCTGGGGCGTCGCGGCGACGGTCCTCCTCCTCGGAAAGGCCTACACGTTCGGGACGAAGGAGATCCCGGCGCCGCAGGCGATGCTCATGAAGACGATCATCGAGGGTGTGCTGTCCGGCGCGCTGCCGTGGGGGCTCGTCCTCACGGGCGCGGGCCTCTCCATGGCGGTGATCCTGTGCGGGATCTCGGGCCTCGCGTTCGCGATCGGCGTCTACCTGCCGCTCGCCTCGATGGCCCCGATCTTCGTCGGCGGCTGCGCGCGGGCGGTCGTGGACAGAGCCCGCAAGGGCCTGCCGCCGTCGGAGAGCGACGCGGGCGTCCTCGCGGCCTCCGGGCTCGTCGCCGGCGAGGGCCTGGCGGGCGTCCTCGTGGCGGCGCTCGTCGCGCTCGGCGTCGCGCAGAAGGACCGCCCCCCGATCGTCGGGGGCGCGCCGGGAGAGCTCCTGACGGCCGGACTCCTGCTCCTCGTCTGCGCGTTCCTCGTTCGCGCGGGCCGCCCACGCTCCGCCGCAGGGGCTCGTCTCACCTATTTGATGAAGTAGCCGGAAACCCTCCAGGCGCCGTCCTTGTCATGCATTGGCGTGACCGTCTCGATCGCAGCGGCCTTGTTCTCGAACTGTGATTCGAATTGAATCACGACGTACTCGCCATCAGGGGCGCCGGGAAGAGTGCGCGTGAAGGTTGCCGACTTTACCTTTCGGGCTTTCACGGCGCCAAGTGGCGCGCGGACGGCCCTGATCGCCTTCTCCCAGTCCGCCTTCGTGACGGCGCCCTTGAAGAGGGACGCCGCGGCGTCCCAACTCTGGCCGTACTTCGCGCTGTCCGTGAGAGCAAGCCAGCTCTTGGCAGCGACCTGGGCCTGAGCGATGGCGGCGCTGTCGTCGGCTGATGCCGAGACGCCGACGAGAATGAGGGCTGCCGTGGAAAGAGCGAGGAGTGCTTTCATGACGATCTCCTTACAAACGAAGTTTGCGACGAGCAGCGACGGCGAGCCTGACGATATCAAGCTCCTGAGCGCGGAGATCCCGAGCTGCGCCGCCTCGGGCGCGCAACCCTTCCCCCGCTCCCGCCGTATTCTCCACCCGATGAACATCCGCGCCCGCCTCCTCGCCCTCCTGCTGCCCGTGTGCCTGCTCGTCCTCCCCGCCCTCTCTCTCGCCGCGGCCGACGGCCCGCCCGAGGCCCGGCTCCTGCGCTATCCCGACGCCTGGGGCGACTTCGTCGTCTTCACGTACGCGGGCGACCTCTGGCGCGCGCCCGTCGCGGGCGGCGCCGCGTACCGCCTCACGACGCATGCCGGCCAGGAGCTCTTCCCGAAGATCTCGCCGGACGGGAAGTGGATCGCGTTCTCGGGCGAGTACTCCGGCACGCGGCAGGTCTACGTCATGCCGTCGTGGGGCGGCGAGCCGAAGCAGCTCACGTTCTACAACGACGTCGGGCCGATGCCGCCCCGGGGCGGCTTCGACGACTGGGTCCTCGGCTGGACGAAGGACGGGAAGATCCTCGTGAGGATGAATCGCGTCCCGTGGAGTGAGCGGCTGGGGCGCTACTACGTCGTCGACCCGAAGGGCGGGCTCGAGACGCCGCTCGAGATCCCGGAGGGCGGCACGGCGTCGCTCTCGCCCGACGGGACGAAGCTCGCGTACTGCCCCCTGAGCGCCGAGTTCCGCACGTGGAAAAGGACGCTCGGCGGCCTCGCGCAGGACGTCTGGGTCTACGACTTCGCCTCGAAGGCATCCACGCGGATCACGGACTGGAAGGGCACGGACAACTTTCCGATGTGGAACGGGGACACGATCTGGTTCTCGTCCGACCGCGAGCACACGCTCAACCTGTTCGCGTACGACGTGAAGACGAAGGCGACGCGCAAGGTCACGAGCTTCACCGACTTCGACGTCCTCTGGCCGTCGCTCGCCTCGGACAGGAGCGCGATCGTCTTCATGAACGGCGGGTACGTCTGGCGCCTCGACCCGAAGACGGAGAAGGCGGCGCGGATCCCGATCACGCTCGCGTCGGACCGCGCCCCGGTCGGGACGGCGTGGAAGGACGTGAAGGAGTTCATCCGCGGCGCGAGCCTCTCGCCGAGCGGCGCCCGCGTCGTCTTCGACGCGCGCGGCGACCTCTTCAGCGTTCCTGCCAAGGACGGCCCGACGCGCGACCTCACGGGCACGCAGGGCGTGCGCGAGCGCGCGCCCGCGTGGTCGCCCGACGGGCATCGCGTCGCGTACCTGTCGGACGCGACCGGCGAGTACGAGATCTGGGTGCGCGCGGCGGACGGATCCGGAGCGCCCCGGCAGCTCACGAAGGACGGCGCGCCGTGGAAGTACGACCCGGCGTGGAGCCCGGACGGAAAGAAGCTCGCGTACGGCGACCGCAAGCACCGCCTGCGCGTCCTCGACGTCGATTCGGGCGCGGTCACGGACGTCGACACCGGCACGCAGGAGGACCTCGACGTCTACACGTGGTCGCCCGATTCGAAGTGGCTGGCCTACGAGAAGAGCCACCCGACGCGCCTGCCCGGGATCGCCGTGTGGTCGGCCGCCGCGAAGAAGACGTTCCTCCTCGGCGACGGCCTGACGCCCGACCACGGCCCCGCGTTCTCGGCCGACGGGAAGTATCTCTTCTTCCTCTCCGAGCGCGACTACACGCCCGTTTTCTCCGCGTACGAGTTCAACTACGTCTACCCGCACGCCACGCGCGTCTACGCGACGGCGCTCGCGTCCGGCACGCCGTCCCTCTTTCCGGTGAAGGACGACGAGGAGAAGGGAACCGACGCGAAGGACGCGGCCGACGCGTCCGGCAGGAAGAAGGACGGAAAGGACGAGGGCAAGGGCGACAAGGACAAGGCGGAGAAGAAGGAACCCCCGGCGACGTCCATCGAGCCCTCGGGCTTCGTCGCGCGGACGGAGGCTCTGCCGGGGGTCCCGGCGGGCGACTACCCGGAGCTCGCGTCGACGGCCGACGCGGTCTGGTACGTCCGTGACGGCGCCGGCGGCCGCGGCAGCCATGGCAGCCGCGCCCTTTACCGCTACGACCTCAAGGAGAGGAAGGAAGAGAAGGCGCTCGACGGCGTCGAAGGCTGGGAGATCTCGAACGACGGGAAGAAGCTTCTCTACCGGATGGGCCCGGACTGGTTCGTGACGGACGCGAAGGCGCCGCTCAAGGCCGGCGACGGAAAGCTCGACCTCTCGGGCCTGAAGATGAAGCTCGACGTCGCGGCCGAGACGAGGCAGATGTGGGCCGACGGACTCAGGATCGTCCGCGACTGGTACTACGACGAGAAGCTGCACGGCGTGGACTGGGCGGCGCTCGGGAAGAGGTACGGGGCGCTCGTGCCGTACGTCGAGTACCGCGGCGACCTCGACTTCCTGTTCGGCGAGATCATCGGAGAGCTCGACTCCGGCCACACGTACGTCGAATCCGGGGACCAGCCGAAGGTCCCGCGCGTCGCGGGAGGCATGCTCGGCTGCGAGCTCGCGGCGGACGCGTCCGGACGCTACCGCATTGCGAAAGTCTTCCCCGGCGAGAACTGGGACGACGCGTGGCGCTCGCCCCTCACGGAGCCGGGCGTCGACGTCAAGGAGGGGAGCTTCCTCCTCGCGATCGACGGGCACGACCTCACGACGGCCGACAATCCGTATCGTCTTCTCGAGGGCAAGGGCGGGAAGGTCGTCTCGCTCCTCGTGTCGGACAAGCCGGCCGCGGAGGGCGCGCGGACGGTTCTCGTGCGGACGATCACGTCCGAGCAGAACCTGCGCTACCTCGACTGGGTGAAGAGCCGCATGGCGATGGTCGACAGGCTGTCGGGCGGCAAGGTCGGCTACCTCCACCTTCCGGACACGGCGTTCGAGGGCAACCGGATGCTCCAGAAGCTCTTCTACTCGCAGGCGGGCAAGCCCGCGCTCCTCATCGACGAGCGGTACAACGGCGGCGGATTCATCCCGGACCGCATGATCGAGTACTTTTCGCGCAAGACGCTCGCCTTCTGGGCGCGCCGCGGACTCGAGCGGTTCACCGCGCCCGGCTTCGCCCACGACGGCCCGGAGGCGATGCTCGTGAATTCCTACTCGGGTTCGGGCGGAGACGCGTTGCCGTACTTCTTCCGCCTGAGCAAGCTCGGTCCGATCATCGGGACGCGCACGTGGGGCGGGCTCATCGGCCTCTCGGGGAACCCCCACCTCGTCGACGGCGGCACGCTCGAGGTCCCGACGTTCCGGATCTACGACCGCGAGGGTCACTGGGTCGTCGAGAACGAGGGCGTCGCGCCGGACGTCGAGGTCGTCGACGACGCGGGCTCGCGCGTGAAGGGCGGGGACCCGTCCCTCGAGAAGGGCGTCGAGATCCTCCTGAAGGAGCTCGCGAAGCCCGGCGCGTGGAAGGAGCCCAAGGCGCCGGTGCCGCCGGACATGGCGGCGCAGAAACCCTGAAGCGCTCGCCCGTCAGCCTTCCTCGTCGTAGGCGGGGAACCACTGGCGGGCGGCGACGCGGGCACGGAGGTCCTCCGGGGAGGCGGCCGGCGCGAGGCCCTCGCGCACGGCCGCTTCCGCGACCGCGGCGGCGACCTCGACCGCCACGCTCCGGAGATCGCCGAGCGGCGGGAGGAGCGACGCGGCCGGGTCCTTGAGCGCGGGCGAGAGCTCCGCGAGGCGCCGTGCCGCGGCGAGCAGCATCCCGTCCGAGACCCGCCGCGCGAGAGCCGCGACGACGCCGAGGCCCACGGCCGGGAAGATGAAGATGTTGTTGCACTGGGAGATGAGCCAGGCGCGTCCGCCCAGCACCGCGGGCGGGCTCGGCGAGCCGGAGGCGACGAGGGCGCGGCCGTCCGTCCACTTGATGAGGTCCTCGGGCTTCGCCTCCGCTCGCGCCGTCGGGTTGGAGAGCGGGAAGATGACGGGCCGCGGCGTCTTGGCGGCCATCTCGCGGACGATCGCCTCCGTGAAGGCGCCGGCGGCCGTCGAGAGCCCGATGAGGACCGTCGCCTCGACGCCGTGGATCACGTCCGCGAGGCCGATCGCCCCGCGGTGCGTGCGCGGCCAGGCGGCGACCTCGTCGGCGGCGCGCGCGTAGACGCGCTGCTCGGGCGCGAGGTCGGTCCGCGCGTCGACGAGGAGGCCGTCCACGTCCACGACCCAGAAGCGGCGGCGCGCCTCGGCGTCGGAGAGGCCCTCGAAGATCATCTCGGCCCGAAGCGTGTCGGCGACGCCGATCGCCGCCGAGCCCGCCCCGAGGAACACGATCGTCTGCTCGCGCAGGCGCCGCCCCGCGACGTGCGACGCCGCGAGGAGCGCGCCGAGCGCGACCGCCGCGGTGCCCTGGATGTCGTCGTTGAACGTGAGGAGCGAATCGCGGTAGCGGTTCAGGAGGGGCCGCGCGTTCGGCGTCGCGAAGTCCTCCCACTGCAGGAGCGTCCCGGGCAGCTCGGCCTTGACGGCCTCGACGAAGCGGTCGACGAACTCGAAGTAGGCCTCGCCGGACACGCGCTTGTGGCGGTACCCGAAGTACTGCGGGTCGCGCAGCAGCTCCTCGTTGTTCGTCCCGACGTCGAGGACGATCGGGAGCGTCCGTGCGGGCGGCACGCCGCCGATGAGCGTGTAGAGCGTCAGCTTTCCGATCGGGATGCCGAGGCCGCCGACTCCCTGGTCGCCGATGCCGAGGACCCGCTCGCCGTCCGTCACGACGACGACGTCCACGTCCGGGTTCGACCGGTTCCGGAGCAGCTCGGGGATCGAGTCGCGCATGTCGAAGGGGATGAAGAGTCCGCGCGCGCGCCGGTAGATGTGGCTGAACTGCTGGCACGCCTCGGCGACGACCGGCGTGTAGACGATCGGCATCATCTCCTCGATGTGGGCGAGGAGGAGGCGGTAGAAGAGGATCTCGTTCGTGTCCTGCAGGGCGCGGAGCTGGATGTGCCGCCCGAGCGGCGTCCGCTTGCCGAGGTAGGCCTCGTACGCGCGGACGAGCTGCTCGTCGATCGTCTCGATCTGGTGCGGCAGGAGGCCGTGGAGTCCGAGTTGCGTGCGCTCTTTCGCCGTGAACGCCGTGCCCTTGTTCCACGCGGGGGACTGCAGGAGCTGCATCCCGCGCAGCCCGTCGGGGCGGTGGTGCGAGGCGCTGGAGGTCGGCATCGTGCCGTACGTTAACAAGTTCGGGGCCGGCCCGAAGGCCGGCCCCGACGAGGTCAACCGAATCGCGAGGACGGGTCGTCAGGGAATCGCGGCACCCGCCGCGCAGCTCTGCATGGCGCCCTTCTGATTGCCGGTGATGACGCCGGCCTTCTTGAGGTCGTTCGTGAGGTGCGCGACGCAGCTCGTGAAGGCGCCGTGGTTGCCGGCGTCGGCCGCGCAGTGCGAGACCATGTCGGAAATCGTGCAGCCGCTCGTGAAGAACGTGTTCGGAACTCCCGAATCGCAGCCGCCGATGACGACGGTGGGCGCGAAGTTCGAGTGCGGCTCGCAGTCGGCGTCGTCCGGGACTCCGTCGAGGTCGGCGTCCGGGAACCAGCCGACGTCGCGCAGCAGCGGCAGCGTCAGGTCCTGCGGCGGCGCGACGGCGTGGGTCAGGTCGCCGTTGATGTTGGGTTCCATGAGCTGGTTCGGGAAGGCGCTCGTGTCCCAGTGCGAGATCGTCGAGCCGGGCGCCACCGGGCTCGGCGTGTAGAGGAGCGCCCGGCCGGCCGCGTCGGCGCCGGCCCGGACGGAGAGGTCGACGCCCAGCGTCGCGACGACGCCGGCGCCGAGCTGGGCCTTGATCGTGTTCCCGTCCGCGAGGGTGATGCGCACCGAGGGGATCGTGATCGTCGGGTCCGCTTCCGCCGAGACCCGTCGGCGGGCCTCCCGCGACGTTGTCCGCGACGAGGACGGCGATGGCGCCCGCGTTCTGGGCGTTCTTCACCTTGACGACGAAGCCGCACGTCCCGCGGTCCACGAGGGCGATGTTTCCCGCGACGGCGGCCGCGTTCGTGAGCGCCGAGCAGCCGTCGAAGGTCGTCGGCCCGGCGGCGTCGGCGGGATCGAGCGCCTGCACGACCGTGCCGGTGATCCCCGGAGACGAGAGCGGCGGGCCGAAGGAGGCGGCGCCGACCGAGTAGTTGCCCACGATGGCGGCCGGGCTGCTGACGTGCAGGAGCGGAGTGCCCGGCGCGAGGACGTCCGGGAACCGCCGCGGTGACGACCGGGCCGTCCCAGACGACCTTCTGGGGGTTGATCGCGGAAGCCGCGCGCTCGGCGTTCGGTCATCTCGGGCCAGGTCTTGCCGGTCGAGAGGTCGAGGATCCTCTTTTCGTAGACGTCGTCGAAGCCGCCGAGCAGGGCCCCGGTCGAGACGCTCGCGAAGGACTGGAAGTTGAGGCCGTGGGCGAACTCGTGCAGGAGCACCGTCACGAGGTCGATGTTGGCGCCGTGGTTGCCGTCGAATCCGTAGTACCAGTTGATGCCCGTCAGGCATCCCGGCAATCCGATGTTGCTGTTGAACCGGGCCCGGATGTCGTCGGCGCTCGTGCCGGTGGGACCGGGAATGGCGTCGAAGCCGAGACGCTTGTTCGCCAGGGCGGTGCCGTACAGGGTGTTCGCCTCGAGGCCGGGAAACGGCGGGATGCCGCCGCCGCCGCTGTTGAGGACGACCTGGATCGCTCCTGCCGAGCCGAGAACGGCGGAGGTCGGGGTGCAGGTCAGCCCCACGAAGCTCGCCTGGATGGTGATCTCGACGCTGCTGTCGAGCGTCCCGCCCCAGATCTCGGCCGCCTTCGTGAACGCGTTGAGGCGCTGCTGGCCGAGGGTCGTGCCGGGATTGCCCCCGACGGGCGCGAGGGGCGTCGGATCGTTGAATCCGACGCCGGGCGCGTTGACGTTGACGATCGTGATCGTCGCGGCCGCCGAGGCGGTCTGCGCGGCGACGAGGACGAGAAGGGCCGCCGCGAGGAGGGCGAGGAAGAGGCCGATTTTCGAGTTCTTCATGACCTCACCTCTCCTCGTTCGCGGCTCCGCTCTTCGGAGCGAGCGGGCGCGTGAGAGCCTTCGGCGTCTCGGAACGCGGCGTGCAGAGGAAGACCGGCTTCCCGTCGGCGCCCGTGCGCACGACGAGGTCCTGCATCCCTTCCTCGCCGACCTCGAAGCTCAGGATTCCGTTGGCGCGGACGACGGGTACGCGCGCGGCCTGCGCCTGGCGCGCGGCCCCGGGCGCGATCGCGCGGGAGAGCGCCGCCTGCTCCGCCGGCGTCGGCGCCCGCAGCTCGCCGGTGACCGGGTCGATGAACGCCTTCACGGCGCTCATGGCCTCGTTGTCGTCTGCGGGGCACTCCTGGGGAATCGAAACGACGCGCACGTTCACGCGGGATGGGACGGCCGCGACGGACTCGGCCGTCTTCGCGGGCCGCTTCGCCGGGATGAACCGGCCGTTCTCGGCCGCGATCGACGGCGATCCGGCGAGAGGCCGCGCCGACCGCAAGCAGGCCGGGCCACGCTCCGATGAGACGCTTCACAAGGCGCGGTTTGAAATGCATGAAGTACCTCCTGTCGCCTGAGCACAGGCCTTGAATCTGTAGCCGCACGCTCGGGCGCGCAAGGAGAGAAAAACTGGTCTCTCTCTGACTACTTTGCCCGAACCGCCCAGCGCAGCTTCGCGGAGGACGAGCGGGGGTTGCGGCGCCGCTCCTCCGGCGTCGGGCGAATCACGTCGTCCGCGACGCGGACGTAAGTCCCGGCCTCGAGGCCCGCCTTAAATGCCTTCTTGACACGCCGGTCCTCGCCGGAGTGGAACGTGAGGATCGCGACGCGTCCGCCGGGCGCGAGGCAGAGCGGCAGGTCGCGCAGAAACGCCTCCAGCGCCGCCAGCTCGTCGTTGACGAGGATGCGGATCGCCTGAAACGTCCGCTGAAGAGAAGATTTCTTTGCTTCGGACGCGTCACGGGACGTTCGTCCTTCGTAGGCGAGCTCGACGGCAGCCGCGACGTCCGAAGTTCGGAGAGGAGGAAGAGAAGAAGAAAGAGGAAGATTTCTTTGAAGGTGAAGAGGGGAAGAATCGCGGCTCGGGCGGGACGTCGCTTCGTGAGGCGCCGCTTCCGGCGCCGAGCCGCGGGTCTCGGCCACCCGCCGGGCCGCCTCGGCCAGGTGCCTCGCGATCCCCGCCGCTTCTGGCTCGTCTCCGAACCTTCTAAGAAGATCTTCAATCTCCTCTCTCTTCATCCGAAGCAGACAGATTCCCCGCCGGGACGCCCCGCGTGGGGTTCATCCTCAGGTCGAGCGGGACGTCGTGCTTCCACGAGAAGCCGCGCTCCGGGTCGTCGAGCTGCATGGAGGAGACGCCGAGGTCCGCGAGGATCACGTCGGCGCCGCGCCCGAGCCCTTCTTCCGCGAGGAGCTTCGCGAGCCCGGCGTAGTTGCGCTTCACCGCCTTCACGGCGCCCGCCGCGCCGAGGTGCGCCGCGAGGGCCTCGAGCCGCGCCGCGGCCTTCGGCAGCTCGACGGGGTCGACGTCGAGGGCGACGAGGCGGCCGCCCGGAAGGATTCGCTTCAGGATCTCCGCCGCGTGGCCGCCGTACCCGAGCGTGGCGTCCACGGCCACGTCGCCCGGCTTCGGCGCGAGCGCCTCGAGCACCTCGGCGACGAGGACGGGCACGTGGCTCCCCGCGGGCGTCTTGCCCGAGGCGAGCACCTTCGCGCGCGTCTCCGGGAAGCGGTCGGCGTCGTGCTCCTTGTACTTCTCCCCGAAGCGCCGCGGGTGCGTCCCCGCGTAGCGCGGGCGCCTTCCCCGCGGCGGCCGCGGCGCGTCGTCCGTCACCGCGGCAGGTCGAGCGGCTTGCCGACGGCGTCCGGCAGCGCGACGCCGAGCCAGCGTCCGACGGTGGGCGCGAGGTCGTACGGCGTCGCCGGGGCGTCCGAGACCCCGGCCTTGACCGCGCCCCAGAAGACGAGCGGGACGTGGATGTCGTACTCGTAGTGCGTGCCGTGCATCGCCCCGCGGCCGGGGTTGTACGAGCTCATGACGCCCCAGCGCGGGATCACGAAGGCGTCGCCGGAGCGCTCCCGGTCGAAGTCGTTGAGGACGAACGCCCGCACGGGGGTGTCCGGCCAGGAGGACTGCGCGGAAACGAGGAGGACGTCCTCGACTTCCTCGTTCCAGACGCTCTCGAGAACTTTCGGGAGGACGCGGTCGACGTCGGCCGCGGTCACGGGCGAGCCCGCGGGGCCGCAGGCGCCCGGCACGGTCCTGTACGGGAACGCGGAGCGGCTGTAGAAGAGATCCCAGCCGTCCATCGCGCCGACGACCTTCGCCGAGCGGTCGAGGCAGAGCGCGTCGTCGAGGAGGCGGTTCAGGCGCTCGCGGTCGTTGTGGAGCGTCTCGCGGCCCGTCTCGAGCCGGCCGCCCTTCGCGTTCCGGTCGAGCGCCTTCGCGACCTCCGGGATCATCGGAAATCCGTGGTCCGCCGACAGCGCGACGAGGACCGTCCCCTTCGGAAAGCGCGCGTCGAGCGCGTCGAGGACGCGGCCGATCTGGAGGTCGAGGCGGCGCAGCGTGTCGCGCGCCTCCTCGCTCTCGTCGCCGTAATCGTGCGCGACGGGGTCGTGGCCCGAGAACGAGATCGCGAGGAGGTCCGGGACGTTGCCCTGCCCGAGCTTCAGCACGGCGTCGTTCAGGAACGCGAGAGCGAGGTCCGCGGTCAGGACGTCGACGAACGGGCTGCGATAGATCCCGCCGAAGTAACCGTACGGGCCGCCCGCCGGAAGGCGCCCGTACGTCGAGAGGTCGTGGGGGAAGCCGACGCCGTGCGTCGCGAATTGAAAGCGCGCGATCGTGTTCAGCGGGACCGCGGTCGGGACGGGCTTTGCGCCCGGCGCGGCGGATGGCTCGGGCAGCCTGTCCCACACGAGGCCGAAACGCGCCGGAAGCCATCCCCCCGCCTGGGTGTCGTTGAATTTCTTGACGATCGCCTCCGCCGCCGCCGGAGGGCGGTACGCGGCCGAGGTGTGGAAGCGGCCGGTGTCGCCGTCGTACCAGTAGACGGCGTGCGCCGGGTTCCTCCCGGCGAGGAAGATCGCGCCGCGGTCCTTCGCCGAGACGGACACGACGCGCGCCCCCGGGGCGGCCTCGACGAGCCGGTCGCCGAGCGTCGGGACGCGCAGGTTGCCCGGGCCGGCGATCTTGCGGCCGGTGGCGGGGTCCTTCTGGTCCGTGCAGTACACGTTCCGGAGCACGCCGTCGGCGCCGGACTCGAACCAGCTGTTCAGGACGATGCCCGTGACCCGGGGCGGGGCGCCCGTCGCGAGCGCGGCGTGTCCGGGCCCGGTCTCCGTGTTCAGGTGCTGGTAGCGCGCGGCGCGCTGGACGAACCCCTCGTCGAGGAGGCGCTTGAGGCCCGAGGTGTAGAGCGAGCGGTAGCTCTCGAGGCGCGCCCAGCCGAGCCCGTCGATCGAGATCACGACGGCGAGCTTCGGCTTCGGCGGCGGCGCCGGCGCGGCGCCGGCGCCCGAGAGAGACGCCGCCGGCAGGCGGAGAGGCGACGGAAGGATTCTTCGAAGGTAAAGTGGCATGGCCGGATCGTGCCATGTGCTCGAGCGGGCCGCGCTTGCCGGCGCGCCGGGGTATTCACCTTCTAGAGAAATCCTCTCTTCGGGCCTCCCATGTAAATGAGACGTAAGTTCGGCGAAAAGCCTTTGTTATTCTCCGCCGCGAACGGAGGCTCCGTGATCAAGCTGTTTCCCCGGGAGGAGAGCTTCCTCCCGCAGTTCGTCCGCGCGGCGGAGATCATCGTCGAGGCGGCGCGGGCCCTCGACGCGCTCGCCGCCGACTTCACGGACGTCTCCCTCAAGGTGGCCCGCATCAAGCACCTCGAGCACGAGGGGGACCAGGTCGCGCACCAGACGTTCGCGCTCCTGTCCAGCACGTGGATCACGCCGATCGACCGCGAGGACATCCACGCCCTCGTCAAGGCCCTCGACGACGTCCTCGACTTCATGGACGCGGCCGCGAACCGCTTCGTCCTCTACAAGATCCCGGCGCCGCGGCCCGGCCTCAAGCAGGCGACCGAGCTCCTCGTCCAGTCGGCGGACGCGATCCGCCGCGCCATGGGCCTCCTCGGAGACCTCAAGAACGGGAAGGCGATCCTCGAGCTCTGCGTCGAGATCAACCGCCTCGAGAACGAGGCCGACAGCCTGAACCGCATCTCGATCGGCGCCCTGTTCGACACCGAGAAGGACCCGATCACGCTCCTGAAGTGGAAGGAGATCTACGAGGTCCTCGAGGAAGCGACGGACCGCTGCGAGGACGTCGCGAACGTCCTCGAGCAGATCGTCCTGAAGTCCTCGTAGCGGCGCCGACGATGGGCTTCATCTTCTTCGTCGTCTTCGTCGCGCTCGCGTTCGACTTCATCAACGGCTTCCACGACGCGGCGAACTCGATCGCGACGGTCGTCGGGACGCGCGTCCTGACGCCGAAGGTGGCCGTCGCGTGGGCCGCGTTCTTCAACTTCGTCGCGGCGTTCTCGCTCGAGACGCGCGTCGCGAAGACGATCGGCAAGGACATCGTGAACCCGGCGGTCGTGGACCCGATCCTCATCCTCGCGGCGCTCGTGGGCGCGATCGTCTGGAACCTCCTGACCTGGTGGTGGGCGCTCCCGTCGCTCCTCCTCGCACGCCCTGATCGGCGGCTTCGCGGGCGCGGCGATCGTGAAGGCCGGGCCCGGCGTCCTCGTCCCGACGGGCCTCGTCAAGACGCTCGTCTTCATCGTCCTCTCGCCGGTGCTCGGCCTCGTCCTCGGATTCCTGTTCTTCCTCGCCGTGACGTGGATCTTCCGGCGGGCGCGTCCCGAGCCTCTCGACAAGGGGTTCCGGAAGGTCCAGCTCGTCTCGGCGGCGGCCTTCTCGTTCGGGCACGGGATGAACGACGCGCAGAAGACGATGGGGATCATCGCCGTCGCTCCTCTTCTCGACGGGGCACCTGAAGGTGATGGAGATCCCGTTCTGGATCGTCCTGCTCTGCCACGCGGCGATCGGCCTCGGAACGCTCTCCGGCGGCTGGCGGATCGTGCGGACGATGGGCATGCGGATCACGCCGCTCAAGCCGATCGGCGGCTCCTGCGCCGAGTTCGCGGGCGCCGTCACGCTCATCGGAGCGTCGCTCGGCGGCATCCCCGTGTCGACGACGCACACGATCACGGGCGCGATCATGGGGGTCGGGTCCGTCCGGCGGCTCTCGGCGGTCCGGTGGGGCGTCGCGCGGACGATCGTGATCGCCTGGATTCTCACGATCCCCGCGGCCGCCGTCGTCGCCGCCCTCGTGTGGCTCGGGATCTCGGTTCTCGCCCGCTGATCAGCGGGGCGGGCGCTTCTTCCGGAGCATCTTCCCGAGCGTGGCGTTCAGGGGATGCTCGCGCGGAAGGAAACCGATCGCCTTCCTCTCCCGCCACCCGATCTCGCCGCGAAGCTCGAGAAGGGCCTGGCTCTTCGGCAACTCCTTGAGGCCGCGGTCCACGGCCTGGACCGTCTTGAGCCGGTTCCGGCCGGCCTGCCAGATGCGCGCGAGGATCACGTAGTGCTCGGCCTGGTAGGGCTCCTTCTGGATGGCGATCTCGCAGAAGCGGGCGCCGTCGGGGACGCGCGCGGGGCTCGACATCGCGAGCGCGAGGCCGTAGTACGAGAACATCCGCCCCCGCGCCTGCTTCCGCGCGGCGGGCTCCTCGGCGTCCGTCTCGACCTTGAGCGTCCCTTCCTTGTAGGTCGGATCGGCCGTGAAGACCTTGTAGGCCTCCGCGAGCAGGACGAGCGCGGCCTTCCAGCGCTCCTCCATGGCGGCCGCGACGCCGAGTCTCGTGAGCTCGATGGGATCGGTCGTGCCGGCTTCCGCCAGCACCTGTGCCGGGATCACATTGGCTTCACGCACGATTTCCCGAGAAGTGTCGACCCGCGGGCCGGGTCGCGTCAAGGCGGGAACCCGCGGAGTATCGTGCCGGCGTGCAGGTCCTGACGCTCGCGCGCGGCCGGGAAGCCGCGTCGCGCCGCCGCCACCCGTGGATCTTCTCGGGCAGCCTCGAGCGCGGGCGCGCCCGTGGCGGGGGGCCCCGTCGAGGTGCGCGACGCGGAGGGGCGCCTCGTCGGGAGGGGCTTCGCGTCGCCCGCCTCGCCCATCGCGATCCGCGTCTGGACGTTCGAGGACCGCCCGCTCGACGCCTCGCTCGTCGCCGGGCGGCTCGACGCGGCCGTCGCCCTGCGGAAGGCCGTCGTTCCCGCGGCGACGGACGGCTACCGGCTCGTGAACGCGGAGGGCGACTTCCTGCCGGGCCTCGTCGTGGACCGCTACGGCGACGTCCTCTCCGTGCAGGCGACGACCGGGGGCACGGACGGCGCGCGCCCGCTCTGGCTTCCGGCGCTCGCCGGCCGGTTCCCGGGCGCGACGATCCTCCAGCGCAACGACCTTTCGTCGCGCAAGGGCGAGGGCCTGTCGCTCGAGGACGAGGTCCTCGCGGGCGGTCCCGTGCCGGCGCGCGCCGCGTTCTCGCGAGCGCGGGCTCCGGTTCGTGGCGGAGCTCGCCGGCGGCCAGAAGACGGGCTTTTTCCTCGACCAGCGCGAGAACCGCCACGTCGTGCGCGGCCTCGCGGGCGGCCGTCGCGTCCTGAACCTGTTCTCGTACTCGGGCGCGTTCGGCGTCGCCGCCCTCGCGGGGGGCGCCTCGCGCGTCGTCCACGTGGACGCCTCGCGGCCCGCGCTCGACCTCGCGCGCGAGAACCACCGGGCGAACGGGCAGGACGTGGACGCGGCGGACGCGCCGGCGGCGACGGTCTGCGCCGACGTCTTCGAGGACCTGCGCGCGCGCGTCACCGCGGGGGAGACGTGGGACCTGATCGTGACCGACCCGCCCGCCTTCGCGAAGCGGCGCGGGGACGTGGAGCGGGCCTGCCGCGGATACAAGGACGTGAACCGTCTCGCGCTGAAGCTCCTCGCGCCGGGCGGCCTCCTGCTCGCGTGCTCGTGCTCCGGCCCCGTGGACGCCGACCTCTTCCAGAAGGTCCTCTTCTCGGCCGCGCTCGACGCCGGCCGCGAGGTCAGGATCCTCGAGCGGCGCGGCGCTGGCCCCGACCATCCCGTGTCGATCGACTGCCCGGAGGGCGAGTACCTGAAGGCGTTCCTCCTGTCCCGATGACGGTCGACGCTGGCACGTGTCCTGCTCGGTCGGAGGCGCCATGAAGTCGCATCGCCTGTTCCTCGCCCCGGTGCTCGTGTCCTCCCTGCAGCCGTCCTGGCCCAGGATCCGCCCGACGCTTCCGCGCGTCACGGGCTCCGTCGAGACCTCGATCCTCGAGCTCGACGTGTCGTGACGGACAAGGACGGAAGGCCCGTTTCGGGCCTGAAGGCCGCGGATTTCGAGGTCAGGATCGGCGGCAGGCCCGGCGCGATCGAGAACTTCTACGAGCGCCGGCCCCGCTCGGGATGACCCTTCCGGGCCGGCCCCGGACGCGCGCGGCGCCCCGGCCCGCGGCCCCCGGGCCGCGCCCGCGGCCGCCCGCCCGCCGCGCCACGTCGTCCTCTTCGTGGATCGCCTTCAGCTGCGCGAGACGTGGAAGGCGGACGCGACGTTCGAGGCGCTGAGGTCCGTGCTGAGCGAGACGGTCGTGGCGCCGGACGACGACGCGATGATCGTGACGTGGAACCGGTCGGTGGGGACGGTCGTCCCGTTCACGTCCGACCTCGCCGCGATCGAACGCGTCCTCGCGCGCGAGGAACGTCTCAGCCGCCGCCCCCTCGAGGCGGACACGACCCGCCGGCAGCTCGAGGACGAGGCCGCGTGGTTCCAGACGCTCCCCCGGACGAGCGTCTCGAGCGGCGTCGAGGTGTCGCAGCGCGCGGCCGCGGCCGAGGCCTACGCGCAGATGAGGGCGAAGGCGAACGCGCTGAAGGCCGTCTTCTCCACGCTCGGCGGACTGCCCGGCCGGAAGATCGTCGTCCACGCGAGCCAGCGCTTCTCCGACCTCGCCGGCCTCGAGTTCTTCCTCACCGGACCCGTGACGTACGGCTCGATTCCCGCGGATGCCCGCGAGTTCAACGCGCACGGCATCGTCGAGTCCGTCGCGGAGGCCGCGAACGCGAACGGCGTCACGATCTACACGCTCTTCCCGCCGGGCTGGCCGGACGAAGCGGCGGTCGTCCGGGCGGACGCGTCGGCGTACTGCCAACCCGAAGATCAACGGGCCGGTCGAGGGCGCGCGCGGCGACATGATCGTCCAGAACGAGGCGGCGGCTCTCGAGCCGGTCGCGCTCGAGACGGGCGGGACGTTCACGCTCGGCTACAAGGAGGCGCCCGCGCTCGCGCCGCGGATCGTCGCGGACCTCGAGTCGGCCGTACTCGCTCGGCGTCGAGGCGCCGGGCGGCAAGGTCGGGAAGGCGCTCGCCGTCGACGTGAAGACGAGAAACCGGAGCCTCCGGGTGCGCGCGCGGCGCACCGTCGTCGAGAAGACGCCCGAGGAGCGCGTCGAGGACCGCGTCCTCTCGAACCTGTTCCGGCCCGAGCGGGGCGTCGCGGCTGCCCGTCGCGCTCGACGGCGTCGAAGGCGGAGAGGAAGAAGGGGAAGACGACGGTGACGCTGACCCTGTCCGTGCCGGTCGCGCGCCTCGCGCGCACGCCATCGGCGCGCGGCGAGAGCGGCGCGTTCTCCGTCTTCGTCGCGTCCGCGGCCGCGGACGGGAGCTTCTCGGACGTCGTGCGGCAGCGGCAGCCGTTCGAGATCCCGGGCGGCGACGCGGAGAAAGCGGACGCGGGCCACTTCACGTACGAGCTGCCCGTCGTCGTCGCCGTCGGACGAGGCGCGGATCTCCGTCGGCGTCTGGGACGAGGTCGGGCGGGACGCCGGCTTCCTCGTCGTCGAGGTCCGGGACGGAAAGGCGACGCTGCGCCGATAATCGCGGCGTGCCCGCCCGCAAGCCGCGCGTCGCCCTCGTCGGCCCGTTCCCGCCGTGGCGGAGCGGGATCGCGGACCAGGACGCGCGCCTCCTCGCCGCGATGCGCCGGCTCGGCGTCGACCCGGTCGTCGTCGGCTTCTCGCGGATGTACCCGAAGTTCCTGTATCCGGGGACGACGGATTATTCGGAGGAGAGAAGGAGAAGAGGAAGAATTCTCTTAGAAGGTGAAGAGGGGAGAGCAGCCGAGCGCCCTGCCGCGGCGCTGCGCGCTCGCGGTGGCGCCTCCTCCCAGGTCGTTCCTCGACGGATTGAACCCTCTGCTCGTTCGTGCGGGCCGCCCGCCTTCTTTCATTCGAAGAAATCTCTCTTCTGATCCTTCCCTGGTGGACTTCGTACTTCGCGCCTCACGTCTCGCTGCTCCTCGCGACGCTCGGCGCCGAGTCTCCGTCCACCGTTCGCCTTCTCCTCTGCCACAACGTCTTCGACCACGAGTCGCACCCCGCTGGAAGGACGCGCTCACGCGCGCGGTGCTCCGGCGCGCGGACCGCTTCGCCGTCCAGAACGCGCGCAGCGCCCGGGAGGTCGCGGCGAGCGTCCGGACGCGCCGATCGCGGTCGTGCCGCACCCGGCGGAGCCGCGGGCCGTCCTCCCGGACCGCGACGCCGCGCGCGGGCAGCTCGGCGTGCCGCTCGACGCGCCCGTGTTCCTCTTCAGCGGCCTGCTGCGGCCGTACAAGGGCTGGGACGTCCTCCTCGACGCGTTCGCGGCGCTGCGCCGCGACGTGCCGCGCGCGCTCCTCGTCCTCGCGGGCGAGCCGTGGGGCGAGGCGCGGCGGCTGGAGGCGTGGGCGCCCGCGGGCGTCCGCCTCGAGCTGCGCTACCTGCCCGGAGAGAGAGCGCGCGCTCTGGTTCGCCGCCGCGGACGCGGTCGTGTGCCCGTACCGGCACGCGACCGGGTCCGGCATCGCGGCGGACGCGCTCGCGTACGGCCGGCCGGTCATCGGCACGAGGGTCGAGGGACTCGAGGACGTCGTCGAGGACGGGCACAGCGGGCTTCTCGTGCCGCCCGGCGACGCGGCCGCTCTCGCGCGCGCGATGGCCCTCTTCGTGCGCGAGGGCTCGGGCCGCGCCTCTCGGCGGGCGCGGCGCGCCTGAGGGCGTCGTTCGGACCCGACGACCACGCCCGGCGCGTGCTCGCGCTCGGCGGCGTCACGGTCTGACTCCGGCCGCCCGCCCGCGGTTGGTAGACTCGCGCGCGCATGGGCCAGGTACGCATGTTCCGGGACCGCGTCGTCTCGATGGAGCAGACGCAGGAAATCGGCGAGAAGAACATCGATCTCCTGACGGCGCTCGCGACGGAAGCGCTCCCGGGCTTCGCCCTCGTCGAGCACGGGCTCGAGCACGAGCAGGATCTCTACGTCCTGACGCTCGCGAACGCCGAGTCCGGCGAGACGCGGCGGGTCGCGTTCACGCGCATGGTGCTGTCCGACGCCGACCGCCTCCCGGCGATCGTCGCGGACGCCGCGGCGCCGATCCGCGCGCGCATCGTCGACCTCATCCGCGCCCAGGTCCGCCAGGACCCGGATCCTCGTCACGATCCGCGAGCTCCTGACCGACGAGGAGAGGGTCGAGGCCGACGAGATCGAAGGCGGAGTGGCGGAAGAAGCACGAGGCCGTCGCTCGCGGCGAAGAGGGCCGAGGACGAGCGCCGGCAGCGCGAGCGGCAGCGCCACAAGCAGCAGGACGAGGCGCGCCGCCAGGCGCAGCGCGAGCGCGAGAAGCGCCAGCGCGCCGCACAGGGCGGCGGGCAGGCGGCGCCGGCCGGAGCAGCCCGGCGAGGGCGGCGGACGCCGGAGGCGGCGCCGCGGCCGCAGCGGCCAGAACGCGGGGCAGCGGCGCGCCGGGCGGTCCCCGCTCAGCCCCGGCAGGAGCCGCGCCCAGGTCCAGCAGGCGCCTCGCCCGCCGCAGCAGCGCGCGCCCGCAGGCGGCTGGATCCGGCGCCGAGAGGCGGCTCCGAGGCCCGAGGGCGGCGGAGGCGGCGGCGGCGCCGCAGGCGGCGCGGCCGCGGCCGGGGCCCGGGCGGGAATCGCGGCGAAACGCGGGCGGCGGCGCCCCGCCGCCGGCGTGACCGTCACGAGCCGGAGCTCGAGACCCGGGCGTGACGGAAGGCGACGCCTCTCAGAGAACGTCGCCGCAGCGCGGGCAGAAGACGTGGCCGTCGACGCGCTCGTGCGGGCAGCTCACGTCCACCTTCGCGGGCGGCGGCAGCTCGACGCCGTCCCCGACGGGGACGAGGCTCACGCGCACGCCGTGCGAGTCGGCCGCGATGAGGTCGATGCGGCGGCGCTTCGGCTCGCTCGCCGGCGCGGCTCGCCTCGGCGACGAAGCCCTCCGCACGGCGGCAGCGCGACTGGAACCACGCGACGAGCGGCGCGAGGAGCGCGGCCGAGAGGCGACGCGTCACGGCGGGATGCGCCGTGTCGAACGTGCGGAGGAACGCGCCGTGCGTGTCGGCTCCGAGCTCGAGCTCGGTCGCGTCGAAGCGCAGGGCCTCGGCGAGGAGCGCGCGGCCGAGGCGGTCGATCCAGTCCTCGGTCGGGCGGCGGCGGAGCCGCGGGGGCGGCCGGCGGGATCGGGGCCGCCGCGCCCGGAGACGGGGCGTGCCCGGCCGGGCGGCCCTCGAAGCGCTCGATGACGTCCTCGAGGACGGGATCGGGCGCGACGAAGAGCTCCACGGAGAATCCGGTCGCGATCGCGAGGTTCTTCTGGAGCACGATGTTCTGCGGGTCCGAGATCGCGACGATGAGGATCTTTCCCGAGAGGGAGAACGGGAACGCGCGGAAGCGCCGGCGTTCCTTGGCGGGGAGGCACTCGACGATGTCCGGGTCAGCCGAGAGGAGGGCCGCGCGCGAGATGCCGGGCAGCCCGTAGGCCTGCGCGAGAGCGGACGTGAGGATCTCCTCGCTGACGGCTCCGGTCGAGAGCAGGGCGCGCTCGATCGTGCCGCCGTGCGTCTTCTGCCACGTGGACGCGCGGCTCAGACGGCGAACCGTGAGGTCGCCGGACTCCGCGAGGACGTCGCCGACACCGAGGTTGACGGGCATGTCCGTCTCCGGCCCTGCACGATCCGGGCCGGGCCGAAATGCGGGCAAAACCGCCGAAACGTGTCGCCCGTGGGCGAGCCGTGGGATTCCGGAAGGCGCCGGTCCGACAGAAACTGTCGGTCAGCGCTTCGGGAAGTACTCGCGCCAGCGCCGGTCGACGAGGGCGACGTCGCGGGATCGGCCTCGACGACGCTCCGGCATCCACGGCTTGGTCCGCGCGTCGATCACGACCGGCGGCGAGAACGCGAGGTGGTTGCGGACGACGCGGCGCGGCTCCGTGGACGTCCGCCGCGGGCTCGAAGCGCGTGAACACGCGCCAGAGGAACGCGCGCGCGTCTCTCGCGGTGGCCGCGGCGTCGTCGGCGAGGACGACGAGGGGCCACGCCGCGACCGCCGGGTCCGCCGCGAGCCGGTCCGCGAAGGCGCGGTCGGCCGCGAACGCCGGGCCCTGGACGACGAGCGCGCCCGGGGCGAAGACCGCCGCGGACGAGGCCCCGGCCGGCAGCGGCCCGCGGAACTCCGACGGGCAGGTCGCGCACGGCGTCGCCGAGGCCGAGGAGGACGCCCTTGCTGCCCTCGTTCACCTTCGGGCCCGTGTAGTCGAGCGTGTCCATCGCGAGGTTCCCGAAGAGGAAGAGGTCGGTCTCGAACCGGCACCGCGCGAGGACGTGCGAGAGGAGGCCGCGGAAGTCGCGCAGGTCGCGCCGCGCGTCGGTGACGAGCAGGAACTTCGTGAGCGAGAGCTGGCCCTCGCCGAGGATCCGGAACGCCGAGGCCATCGCCTCGCGCCCGTAGCGGTCGCGCACGACGGCCGCCGCGAGGGAGTGGAAGCCCGTGTCGCCGTAGCTCCAGAGGTCCACGACGGACGGCATCACGAGCGGGAAGAGCGGCGAGAGGAGCTCCTGGAGCGCGTCCCCGATGAAGAAGTCCTCCTGCCGGGGTTTCCCGACGACCGTCGCCGGAAAGATCGCGTCCTGGCGGCGGAAGACGCGGTCCACCTCGAGGACGGGGTAGTCGTGCTGCAGGGAGTAGTAGCCGTAGTGGTCCCCGAACGGGCCCTCGGGCCGCCTCACCTTCGGCGGCACGTTGCCGGTGATCGCGAACTCGGCGCGCGCGACGAGCCGGTGCGGGTGGCCCGCGACGTCGGCCATCTCGAGCTTCCTCCCGAGCAGGAGCGACGCGACGAGGAGCTCGGGCACGCCCTCGGGCAGCGGCGCGACCGCACCGAGGATGAGCGCGGGCGGGCCGCCGAGGAAGATCGTGAGCGGCAGGGCCTCGCCCTTCGCCTCGGCGGCGTGGTAGTGGAAGCCGCCGCCCTTGCCGATCTGCCAGTGGACGCCCGCCGTCCGCGGGCCGTGGATCTGGATCCGGTACATCCCGAGGTTCGACTCCCGGCGCTCGGGATGTTCCGTGTAGACGAGCGGGCAGCGTCAGGAACGGGCCGCCGTCCCCGGGCCACTGCGTCAACGCGGGCAGCCGCGTCAGGTCGGGCGTCGTCTCGACGACGTCCGTCACGGGCGCCGCGTGCGCCCGCGTCGTCCCGACGCGCAGCGCGTCGGCGAAGAACGACCGGAACTTCCAGAGCGAGGCGGGCGTCGGCGGCACGAGCTCGGTCGCCGCGCGCACCGCGGCCCGCACGAACTCGAGGGGCCGCGCGCCGAATGCCAGGTCGAGGCGCTTCTTCGTTCCGAAGAGATTCGTGACGACCGGGAACGCCGAGCCCTTCGGGCGCGCGAAGAGGAGGGCGGGGCCGCCCTCCTCGATCACGCGCCGGTGGATCTCGGGGATCTCGAGGCGCGGATCGGCCTCGGCCTCGACGACGGCGAGGTCGTTCTCCTTCCGGAGCGCGTCCAGGAACGCGCGGAGGTCCCTCAGGCGAACTTGTCCGTCGCGGCGACGAGCGCGCGGCAGTTCGGCGGCTCCCAGGCGCTGTGCCCGGCGTCGGGCGAGATGATGAGGTCGGCCTCGGGCCACGCGCGGTGGAGCGCCCAGGCGCTGAAGATCGGGCAGACGACGTCGTACCGGCCCTGGACGATGACGCCGGGGATGTTCCGGATCCTGCCGGCGTCGCGCAGCAGCTGGCCGTCGACCTCGAAGAAGCCCTTGTTCGCGAAGTAGTGCGCCTCGATGCGCGCGAAGGCGAGGGCGAACTCGTCCTCCTCGTAGTGCCCCGTGAACGACGCGTCGGGGAGGAGCTTGGACGTCGCGCCCTCCCAGCCGCTCCAGATCTTCGCGGCGGCGAGCCTCACGGCGGGGTCCTCGCTCGTGAGACGCTTGTGGTACGCCTTGACGAGGTCGCCGCGCTCGGCCTCGGGGATGTGGGCGAGGTACGGCTCCCACGCGTCCGGGAAGATGATCGACGCGCCCTCCTGGTAGAACCAGTCGATCTCCTTCTTGCGGAGCAGGAAGATGCCGCGCAGGACGAGCTCCGTCACGCGGTCGGGGTGCTTCTCGGCGTAGGCGAGGGCGAGCGTCGAGCCCCACGAGCCGCCGAAGACCTGCCACTTGTCGATGCCGAGGTGCTCGCGGACCTTCTCGGTGTCGGAGACGAGGTCCCAGGTCGTGTTCGCCTCGAGGCTCGCGTACGGCGTGCGTCTTGCCGCAGCCGCGCTGGTCGAAGACGACGATGCGGTACTTGTCCGGGTGGAAGAAGCGGCGGACCTTCGGGTCCGAGCCGCCGCCGGGGCCGCCGTGGAGGAACACGGCGGGCTTGCCCTTCGGGTTCCCGCTTTCTTCCCAGTAGAGCGTGTGGACGTCGGAGACCTTGAGCATGCCCGTGCGGTTCGGCTCGATCGGGGGATAGAGCCAGCTGACGGGGTCCTTGACGGGATGCGACATGCGAACCTCCGCCCGCATCCTGCCAGAGTCCCGGGCCTTCCGCGCGTCAGGACCGGGGGAGCGCCGACGCGAGGTCCGCGAGGCGGGTCCCGCGCAGCCTTTCGAGGAAGTCGCGACGCACGGGGGCCAGGAGCCGGGCCGCCGCGCCGGGCGGCTCGGGGAAGGCCGCCTCGAGGTCGCCCTTCCTCTGGAGCGCGAGGACGACGTCCGCGAGCGTGATCTCCCCGGCGGGGCGGCCGAGGACGAACCCGCCCGTGCGGCCGCGCCGGCTCCTCAGGAGCCCGCGGTCCACGAGGCGGCCGAGGACCTTCGCGAGAAACGGCGCGGGGACGCGCGCCTCCGCCGCGAGGTCCTTCACGCCCCGGCCGCGTCCCGCCGGGCCGCGCGGGTCGAGGAGAGGCATCACCGCGAGGGCGACCTCCTGCGCGCGCGAGAAGAACATCAGCCCTTCGCGAGGAAGGCGTACTGCGCGCGCGTCAGGGGCACGACGGAGAGGCGTCCGATGCGGACGAGGGGGGAATCGGAGAAGAGGGAAGAAGATTTGATTTCTGAGAGTGGAATAGGGCGGGGGAGAGGTTTTCCCGCGCGAAAGACGACTCGCGGCTCCGCGGCGTTTTTCGGATTTTCTTCGAATGAGAAGACGGTCGCGGCGCCCACGGCGCTCTTCTCGTTTCCCGTGTGGTAGACGATGACGCGGTCGCCCGTCTTCATGGCCCGCAGGTTCTTCAGCGCCACGGGGTTTTTCACGCCCGTCCAGACCGTCTCTTTCTCCTTCCTCAGATCTTCGAAGGAATACTCCCCGGGTTCCGTCTTCACGAGCCAGTCGGCCATGGGCGAGACTCTATCGCAGCTCAGCGGGCCATTTCGCGCGTGTCGCGCGCGAGCGTGGCGGCCTCGCAGGGGTCGGCCGCTCCGTCCAGGAAGTCCAGGCCGCGCCGCGAGAGGCGCTCGGCGGCGCGGGCCGGAAGCGGGTCGCCCTCGCCGAGCGCCCACGCCGCGTGCTCGGCGAGGAGGGCCGTCTCGAGCGCGAGCCCCAGCGTGAGCGCGAGGCGCCGGGCGCCGGCCTCGACCGCCCCGCCCCCGCGAGCCGCGGCGTCGGCGAGCCAGGCCTCGGCGCGGCGCACGGCCGCGCGGGCCCGCGCCGCGGCGGGAGCGAGGCGCGGGTCCACGGCGGCCGCGAGCGCCCTCTCGACCTCGCGCGCGACGGGTCCGATCCCGCCGGCCTTTCCGCCGGCGCGGAGGACGTCGAGCGACAGGACGTTCGTCGTCCCTTCCCAGATCGGAAGCACCTGCGCGTCGCGCAGGAGGCGCGGCAGGTCCGTGTCCTCGACGTAGCCGGCGCCGCCGAAGGCCTCGAGCGCCTCGCTCGCCACGGCGACGGCCTGCTTGCCCGTCGTGAGCTTCGCGATCGGAACGAGGAAGCGCACGAGCGCGGCCTCGTGCGCGCCCGCCTCCCCGGCCTCCTCGAGGCCGAGGAGCTCGGCCGCGCGGAAGGCGAGGTGGAACGCGCCCTCGAACGTCGCCTGCAGGTCGGCGAGCGTCTCGAGGTGGAGGGGCTTGGCGGCGAGCGGCGCCCCGAAGGCGACGCGCCGCGCGGCGTAGTCGCGCGCGAGCGCGACGGCCCGCCGCATGCCGGCCGCCGCGGCGACGGAGTTCCACGTGCGCGTGATCGCGAGCATCGGCGCGATGTTCCTCACGCCGTCCGTGAGCCCCTTGACGGGTGTCGCGAGCGTCCCGTTCAGGGCGAGCTCGGCGGTCGGGACCATGCGCGTCCCGAGCTTGTCCTTGAGGCGGTGGATCTCGATCCCGTTCGGGAGGCCGTCCGCGTCGCGCGTCTCGAGGTAGAAGACGGCGAGGCCCGAGCCTCCCGGCCCGTTGCCCTCGGGCCGCGCGAGCGTGAGCGCCATCTCGGACGTCGTCGCGGACGTGAACCACTTCGTCCCGAACAGGCGGAACCCCCCGGGTGCCGGGCGCGCGACGGTCTCGGAGATCGCGACGTCCGAGCCGCCGGTCCGCTCCGTCATCCACTGTCCGGACGTCCACGCACGGGCGGGGTCCCGGCTCGTCAGGCGCGGGAGGGCGCGCTCGACGAGGGCGCGGTTGCCGGAGAGGACGAGCGTCTTCGCCGCGCCGTCCGTCATCGCGAGCGGGCAGGAGTACACGCCCGAGGACGGCTCCATGAGGTAGACGAGCGCCATCTGGACGAGCCGCGAGAGGCCGCCGAAGGGCCTCTCGTAGGCGAGCGCGACGAGGCCCTTCTCCGCCGCGAGCCGGGCCGTCTCCCGCCAGAGCGGGGTGAGCGTGATGCGGTCGACGCGCCGGCCCCAGGCGTCCCAGTTCACGAGGCCGGGCCTCGCGTCGGGCTCGGCGAGGAAGAGGTCCCTCAGGCGCCCCCCGGCGAGCGCTCCCGTCTCCGCGAGGTCGGGCTCGGCCGCGCGATACGCGTCCGGCGGGAGCTTCCGTGCGAGGAGGCCGCGCACGACGCGGTCCTCCTCCCACTGGTTGCCGAGGCGCGGCGGGTCCTGGAAGAAGGGCATGGCCTCGCCGGGGATCATCCCACCTGGCGGAGGGCGTTCGTGATCTTCGTGAAGGCCGCCCGGCCGGCCGGGAAGAGGCCGCCGAAGAATCCCATGACGAGCGAGAACACGATTCCCGTGCCGAGGAGCGCGGGCGTGAGGCGGAAGGCGAAAACGACCTCGGAGAACGTCGCGAAGTTCGTCGTGCCCGTGACGCCCGAGAGGGCGAGCTTCACGGCGAGGAGCCCGAGGACGCACCCGACGAGCCCCCCGAGGAGCGCGAGGCAGAGGGACTCGAAGACGAACGAGGCGAGGATCGAGATCCGCGAGAAGCCGAGGGCGCGGAGCGTCGCGATCTCGCGCGTTCGCGCGGCCACGGCCGCGTACATCGTGTTCATCGCGCCGAAGCACGCGCCGATCGCCATGACGATCCCGACGAAGAAGCCGAGGAACTTGATCGGCGCGGCCGTGGAGGTCTGGTCGTCGTAGTACTTGCGCTCGACCTTGCCCTCGAGGGCGAGGCGCGCGTCGCCCGCGAGACCCGCGACGAACTGGTCGCGCGCCGCGCGCCCCGCCGTCTTCGCGAGGACGGACGAGTAGCCGTTCCGCTTGAAGTCCGTGATCATCCCCTCGACGTCCGTCCAGATCTCGCTGTCGGGCGCCGTGCCGCCCGCGTCGAACAGGCCCACGACGGTCCAGCGGTACGCCCCGAAGCGGATCGTCTGGCCGGTCTCGCAGTTCTTGAAGCGCTTGCTCACGCTCTTGGAGACGACGACCTCCGACTTGCCCGGCGTGAACCAGCGGCCCTCGACGAGCGTGAGGCCCGGCCGGAGCTTCATCCCCTTCTCGCCGATCCCGCGGATCGTCACGTTGGACGAGCCGCCGCCCACCTTCTCGAGGTTCAGGACGACCACGAGCTCCGGCGACGCGAGCGGCTTTCCGTCCGTGTCCGGCGCGATGCCGGGCAGCGTCAGGATGAGCGGCACCTGGTCCCGCGAGATCCCCGACTGCAGCTCGGACTGCGAGTTCTGCCTCAGGACGAGGACGTTGCTCTCGGATCCCGACGCCGTGAACACGCGCGTGAGCCCTTCGCCGAGCGCCATGACGCAGAGGAAGACCGCGACGACGAGCCCGATCCCGAGGACCGTGAGCGAGGTCGTGACCTTCCTCACGAAGAGGTTGCGGATGTTGTACTTCAGGGGGATGCCGAGCATCGGGAGCTCCTCCTAGGCGACGAGACGGAGACCGTCCGCGATGGGGCGCCGGACGGAGCGGATGGCGGGCACGAGGCCCGCGAGGATGCCGACGAGGACCGTGACGGCGAACGCGCCGGCGAGGACGTCCGGGTAGATGCGCAGCGCGGACGCGACGCCCGCGAGCGGGGAGTAGAGGACGACGGCGCGCGAGCCTCGGGAAGAGCGCGAGGTAGGCCAGGAGTCCGGCCGCCGCCCCGAAGATCGCGAGGAGCGCGCTCTCGGAGAGGAGCAGGCCGAAGATCGTGTGCCTCGGAAAGCCGATCGCCCGCAGGACGGCGAGCTCGGTCACGCGCTCGCGCGCGGCCATCGCCATCGTGTTCGCGGCGATCAGGAGGACGACGGTCGCGATGACGGCGGTGAGGCTCCGGAAGAAGAGCTTCACGTTCCCGAGGAGCGCGAGGTAGTTGTTCTGGAACTCCTTCTCGGTCTCGGCGCGCACGGGCCACGGCGAGTTCTCGAAGAGCGCGTTGATGCGCGGGATGAGGTCGCGCGCCGCGGACGCGTCGACGGCCTTGAGCCAGATCATCGTGTAGAGCCCGCGCGCGCGCGGGCAGCGTCTCGTCGATGACCTTCTGGTCGAAGAAGACGGCCGCCTCGTCGTTGCCGCGGTAGACGGCGCGGATCGTGAACGTGTAGACGCCGGGCCAGATGTCGCCCGTGAGCGTGATCTGCTGCCCGAGCTTCCAGCCGTATTTCCTCATCAGGAGCTCGCCCACGAGGAGGCCGCTCCGGTCGCCCTTCCACGCCTCGGCCGATCCCTTCGACGACGCCGTCGGCGTCGAAGACGTCGAAGAAGACGGCGGGGTCGACGGCGAAGCGCTCGAAGACGTTGAACGCGGAGAAGTCGACGTACCGCCCGCCGAACCAGTTGAACGGCATCGCGGCCTTGACGCCCGGCAGCTGCCGGATCTTCTGGAGGTGGGACGCCGGGAGGAAGTTCGTGAACGAGACCCTGTGCCGCACCGCGATCCGGAACATCCCGCGCCCCTGCGACGGGTCCGCGTCGAGCATCGCGACGAACGTCCCGAGGAGGCAGATCACGAAGAAGGGGAGCAGGATCGAGCCGATCGTCAGGCCCGAGCGCGTCTTCTTGCGCAGGAGGTTCTTCAGGACGAGCGGCAGGAACTTCATCAGCCGACCTGCCTCAGCCCGTCCGTGATCGAGCGCCGCGCGGCGCCGACGGCCGGGACGATCCCCGCGACGAGGCCGATGAAGACGGCGATCCCGAAGCCCACGGCGAGGACCGACGGGAAGAGCCGCATGCCCGTCGCGAAGCCCGACATCGGGGTGTTCATGAGCGCGGCCTTGAAGCCGCCGAACCCGAGGACGAAGAGGCCGAGGCCGAGCGCGCCGCCGAGGAGCGCGAGGAGAAGGCTCTCGCCGACGATCATCGCGAGGATCGTCTCCCTTCGGGAAGCCGAGCGTCCTCAGGACGGCGATCTCGTTCACGCGCTCGCGGGCCGCCATCGACATCGTGTTCGCGGCGATCAGGAGGATCACGAAGACGATCGCCGCGCTGATCCCGTTCAGCATGAGCTTGACGTTCCCGAGCATCTGGACGAACCCGTTCTGGAACTCCTTCTCGGTCTCGGTCTTCGTCGGAGCGTCCGTGTTCTCGAAGAGCGCGTCGATCTGCTTCGGGAGTCGCGCGACCGCCTCGGCGTCCTTCGCGCGGATGTAGAACGTCCCGATCCTCCCCTTGACCTGCGGGAGCGCCTCCTCGACGTAGGCCCAGTTGAAGAAGAGCGCCGCGTTGTTCCCGCCCGCGGCGTCGTAGATGGCGCGGATCGTGAGCTCCAGGTTGACGGGGTAGATGTCGCCCTGCAGGACGACCTTCTGGCCGAGCTTCCACCCGAACTTCTTCACGAGGTCGGTCCCGACCATCGCGCCGGAGCGGTCCGCGATCCAGTCCGCGGCGCTCCCCTCGACGATCTTCGCCTCGTCGAAGACCTTCAGGAGCTTCGCGGGCTCGACGCCGAACCGCGCGAAGAAGTTCTTCGGGGCGTAGTCGACGTACTTGCCGCCGAACCAGCACCAGATCGACATGTCCTCGACTCCCGGAAGGGTCTGGATCCGCGCGCGGTACGCCTCCGGAATCCAGTTCGAGAGCGAGACCTTGTGCCGCACGACGATGCGGTACATCCCGGCGCCCGTGGGCGGCCGGTCGAGCGTCCGGATGAGCGTCCCCATGAGGCAGACGACGAAGAGCGGCAGCAGGATCGACCCCAGCGTGAGGAGCGACCGGGTCTTCTTGCGGAAGAGGCTCTTGAAGACGTACGGGAAGAACTTCACCGGCCCTCCGGAGAATCAGGTCGAGGAGGCCGCGACCGCGGCCGCCATGCCGACGGCCTTGCCGCGCTCGGCGTGCACGTCTTCCTTGAGGACGCCCTTGTCGAGGTGGATGAGCCGGTGGGCCCGGCCCGCCGCCTTCGGGTCGTGCGTGACCATGACGATCGTCTTCTTGAACTCCGCGTTGAGCCTCTCCATGAGGACGAGGATCTCCTCGCCGGCCTTGGCGTCGAGGTCGCCGGTCGGCTCGTCCGCGACGAGGAGCTTCGGGTCGGTCGCGATCGCGCGCGCGATCGCGACGCGCTGCTCCTGCCCGCCCGAGAGCTGGCGCGGGTAGTGATCCATCCGGTCCGAGAGCCCGACCACCGAGAGCGCGAGCTCGACCTGCTTGCGCCGGCGCGCCCGGTTCAGGTTCGTGAGGAGGAGCGGCAGCTCGACGTTCTCGTAGGCCGTCAGGACGGGCACGAGGTTGTAGAGCTGGAAGATGAACCCGACGTTCGCGCTGCGCCACTTCGCGAGCGCGGCCTCGCTCATCTTCGACACCTCGGCGTCTCCGACGAGGATGCGTCCGGAGGTCGGCCGGTCGATCCCGGCGATCAGGTTCAGGAGCGTCGTCTTGCCCGAGCCCGACGGGCCCATGAGCGCGACGAAGTCCCCCTCGTCGACGGCCACCGAGAGCTTGTCGAGGACGGTGAGCACCTGCGTGTCGCGGGTGTACTGCTTGACGAGGGAGTCGATCTGGATGAGGGGCGTCGCCATGCGGCTCTCCTTCGTGTCTTCTGGGTCAGTCTTTCTTGAGGCGCACGCTCTGCTCGCGGCGCCAGCCGTGCGTCGCGGAGGCGGCGTCCGCGACGATCTCCTCGCCGCCGGCGACGCCCGACGCGACCTCGACCTGCGACCCTTCCGCGGCGCCCAGGACGAGCGGGCGGAAGACGGCCTTGTCGTTCGCGACGACGAGGACGCCCTTCTGCCCGCCGACCTCGACGAGCGACGCGGCGGGAACCATGACCTTGGGCTTCGCCTTCTCGTCGACCTTCGCCCCGGGATTCAGGAAGACGACGCGGCAGGACATCTCGGGCAGGACCCGCGCGTCCTTGCCGAAGATCTCGATCTTGACCTTCACGGAGCCCTTCTGGCGGTCGGCAGTCGGGACGATCTGGCGCAGGCGGCCCTTGTACGGCTTGTCCGGGTAGGCGTCGAGCGCGACCTCGGCCGGCTGCCCGATCGAGAGCTTCGCGACGTTCTGCTCGTTGATGTCGGCCTCCATCTCGAGGGACGAGAGGTCGACGATGACCGCGAACGTCGCGCCCGGCCGAGCCGGCGCCGCCGAAGCCCTGCGGCGCGACCGTCTCGCCGAGGAAGGCCTTCTTGACGGTCACGACGCCGTCGATCGGCGAGTAGATCTCGGCGTTCTTGATGAGCTCGTCCGTGTACTTGATCTGCTGCTCGGCGGACGGCGGCCTGCGCGACGAGGGCGCGCACCTGCGAGTCCGCCGCGTCGAAGGCCTGCTGCGAGCCGATCTTGTCGTCGAGGAGCGCCTTGGCGCGGTCGCGCTCGAGGCGCGCGTTCACGAGCTGCGCGAGGACCTGGTCGCGCGCCGCGACGTACTGGCGCTTCTGCGCCTCCAGCTCCTGGGACTCGAGCCGCGCGACGAGCTCGCCCTTCCTCACCTTCTGGCCTTCCTCGATGTTCAGCCACGCGATGCGGCCGACCGTCTTCGGGGAGATCTCGGCCTTGGACCGCGCGACGATGTAGCCCGAGGCCGTGAGGACCGTGGAGGCCTGCGTCGGCGTCACGAGGGCGACGCGCGTCGTCGCGACCTCGGGCGCCCGGAGGGCGACGCCGCCGGAGCGCGCGAGGAAGAAGAGGATCGCGACCGCGGCGACGCAGACGGTCGCGACGCCGGCCCAGAGGAGCCGGCGCGAGCGCGGCTCGTCGGCGCGGTCGATCTTGAGGGCGGAGAGGTCGGCCGATTTGTTTAAAGGTTCCATAAGCAATTCAGACTCACTTCGTACGATATCCGAAGCGTGTTCGTTTCCGGATGCGGGAGTTTTTCGGCGAGCGGTCGGCGGGAACCGGCGAACGGGCGGTCTCAGGTCTCGGCCGAGACCGCCGCCCGAAAGGCCTCGAGGAAGCCCTCGAGGTGCCGGCGCTCCGTCCGGACGTTTCCGATCGCGGCCCGGAGCGCGTAGCGGCCCCGCGACGAGCGCGTGCGAGATGAAGGTGCGGCCGTCCTCGTTGATCCTCGCGAGGATCCGGGCGTTCGCGGCGTCGGCGGCCGCGTCGTCGAGGCCCGGGGGCTGCCAGCGGAACGCGACGACGGAGAACGGCGCCGGCGCGACGACGTGGACGCCGGGCTCCTTCTCGAGCTCGCCCTTCAGCCACCGCGCCTCTTCGAGCGCGTCCGCGATGCGCGCGCGGACGCCCGCGGCGCCGAACGCGCGCAGCGCCATCCACATCTTGAGGGCGCGGAACCGGCGGCCGAGCTGGACGCCGTAGTCCATGTACTCGCGCACGGTCTGGCCCTCGGGCGTCTCGAGGTAGTTCGGGACGACCGAGAAGGCGCGGCGCACGCGCTCCATCCGGCGGAAGAAGAGGCCCGTGCATTCGATCGGGACGAGCATCCACTTGTGGGGGTTGTAGAGGACGGAGTCGGCGCGCTCCCAGCCCGCGAAGAGCGGGCCGCATCTCCGGCAGGACGGCGGCCGAGCCCGCGTACGCGGCGTCCACGTGCAGCCAGATCCCCTCCCGCGCGCAGAGGTCGGCGAGGGCGGCGAGCGGGTCGACGGACGTGACGGTCGTCGTCCCCGCCGTCGCGACGACGGCGACGGGGACGCGCCCCTCGGCGCGGTCCCGCGCGACGGCGGACGCGAGGGCCGAACACGTCCATGCGGAACTCGGCGTCGGTCGGGATCTTCCTCGAGGCCCTCCGTCCCGAAGCCGAGAACGACGCACGCCTTGTCGATCGAGGAGTGGGCGAGCTCCGAGCAGTAGACGGCGCCCGCCGGCCGGCCCGCGAGGCCGGTCTTGCGGACGTCCGGGAACGCCTGCTCCCGCGCGGCGGCGAGCGCGATGAGGGACGCCGTGCGAGGCCGTGTCCGCGAGCTGGCCGTCGAAGCCGTCCGCGCCCGACGGCAGGCCCGACGAGGTCGAGGAGCCAGCGCACGACGCCCTGCTCGAGCTCCGTGAGGACGGGCGACGTGCGCCAGAGGATCCCGACCTGGTTGTAGCCGGCCGCGAGGAAGTCGCCCACGACGGCGGGCGCCGTGCCCGTGTTCGCGAAGTACGCGAGGTAGCCCGGGTGCTGCCAGTGCGTGAGGTTCGGCTCGACGAGACGGTCGAGGTCTCGCTCGATCGCCTCCCACGCCTCCGGCTCCTCGGGCGCGCGCGGCGGGAGCTGCGCGAGGACGTCGCCCGGCTTCGTGCGGGCGAGGACGGGCCGCGACTCGAGCGTCTCGAAGTAGCGCGCGAGGCGCTCGACGGCCGCCTCGCCCATGCGCCGGAAATCGTCGGGGGAGAAGTCGCCGTGCGGCGGGGGAGGGCCGGGGAGGCGCGGCATGCGCCCGAGTCTACTCAGCGCGCGTCGACGCGGAGCGTCGCCTGCCCGAACGTCCCGGCGAGCGCGTCGTTCACGGAGACGCGCAGGTCGTAGCGGCCGGGCGGGAGCTGGAGCGTCACGAGCCTCGTCGCGGCCGTGTCGCGGACCTCCTTGTACTCGTCGCCCGAGTACGACAGGAACCAGTCGTCGGTCACCGAGTCGCGCGCGGGCCCGTCCACCGCGGCCGCCTCGACGGCGATCTTCACGCTCGCGACGAAGGCGTCGGACTCGGGCTCGAACCGCAGCTCCTCGTGCGGGATCCGGACCTCGAGCTTCCAGTAGGGCCGGCGCGGGGTCGGCGCGAGGGGGTCGAGGCGCGCCCCATCCACTCGAGCGTGAGCGGGGATCGGCGGTCTTCGCGGTGCGCGCCGCGCCCGGCCGCCGCTCGTCGGCACGCGCCGCGACGCCGGCGTGCCGCGCGTCCTCGGCCGAGCGTCGCGGCCGCGCGTCGGCGCGGGCCCCGCGGGCTTGAACGCCGAGCGCGCGAGCATGTTCACGCCGGCCTTCCGCGTCGAGACCTTGACCGAGTACGTCTTCTTCGGGTCCACCCCCTGGAGGCGGACGCCGATGCGGTAGGTCGCGGTCGTCGCGTCGAGGAGGCCCTCGAGCGCCGCGGCGACGTCGTTCGTCGAGAGGCGCGCGAGGCCGCCCGTCTCCGAGACGTACCGCATCGGCGTCTCCTGCTGGTTGCGCGCCTCGTCCTGGCGGAGGCCCGGGCTGAAGGCGTACTTGTCCTCGGCGGAGGGAAGGCCCCGGGCGAGCGAGCCCGGGTCGATGAAGTTGACGGTGACGCCCGACGCCGCGAGCCAGCGCGCGAGGTCGTCGGCCTCGGACAGGGGTCCGGCGTCGAACGCGAAGCGGCCCGCGCCGATCTCCTGCGACGCCCCGGGCGCCCCGGGAATCGTCGGGAAAGCCGCCCGCGCCGGACACGGCCGCGGGAGGCGCCGGAGCGGGAGCCGAAGCCCCCGCCCGAGGAGGCGGCAGGCCGCACGTTCGCGACCTCCTCGGCCCTGAGGCGCGCCAGGAAGTCGAATCCGGGCACGCGCTCGAAGCCCTCCGAGACGTAGAAGAGGTGCCGCGGGCCTTCCAGAGCCGAGAACCGCTCGGCGGTCTCCTTGAGGTCCTCGAGCATCGTCCGCACGCGGCGGCGCTCGGCCGACAGGTACTCGGAGATCGCCTGGACGATCAGCCGCGTGTCGCCGCCCGCGGTCTCGGTCGCGATGAGGTCGCGGATGAGCTGAGGACTCGTACAGCTTGCGCGCCTCGTACTGGAGGGGGGAGTCCATGCCGCGGGCCGAGGACATGCCGGGCGCGCCCGCGGTCTTCAGGGCGGCGCCTCCGGAGTCCTCGGCGACCTCGGCGCTCATCCGGTCGGCCTCGACGAGAAAGGAGTCCACGGAATCGGCGTCCCAGACGCGGGCGGACGTGCCGCCGAAGTGCGTCGCGAGGCCGTACCGACCCGCGGGCGCGTGGTCGAACGCCTTGTGGAGCGCATCGGCCGTGTCGAGAATCGAGCGGCGGGGGAGCTGCTCGAGGTCCACCCACACGAGGACGTGGCGCGTGGCGCCCTTCGCCTCGAACGGCGTCGTCGTCCCGGCGACGCGCTCCTCCGAGTCCGGGCGGCCCTCCTTCGTCCCGGCCGTGCCTCTCGGCTCGCGCGGCGGCTCGACGCCGCATGAAACCGACCATCGCTCCCTGGGCATCGAAGCCGCGGGCGGCCGCCGCCAGAAGCAAAAAAGCCCCGATCGTGGTCAGCGCGATCTGGGCGTAGAGCCCGTAAATGCCGGTCGAGAGTTCGACCGTGCTCGAGGTGATCACCCGGTAGAAGGTGGTCCCCGGATGCCAGAAGAAGTCGATCGGACTCGGATCGCCCGCAGGGTGTAGAAAACCATGATCACGTTCACCCAAAACAGCGTGGCGATCCGGGAAAGCTCCATCACCAAGAGGAAAACCAGCAAACCCATAATGAAGTCCACCCGGGTGTAAGAGCCCTGTCGCCAGATCGAGATATCTTGAGACTCCATCATGAAATGGTAGAACGCGAAAAGACAGATGGCGAGATAGATAATGACCAGGATACGATTTGCGATCGGCGGCAGTCGCTTGTATATATAATCCCTCTGATACATGTGCAGGATCTGCACCATCAGGGCGATCGGCACAAGGTTCGCCACGAGTTCGCTCGGGCCTCCAAAGCCGGTATAAAAGTACCAACAGAGCCAGAAGAACATAAAGGATGATAAGGCGAAGATCAGGTTTTTGAGGTTGGCGTGGCGCTTGATTCCGTCAATCAGCATGGTTTTTCCCTCTCCACCCAAAGCGTCTGCCGCCTTTCAGCCCTAAGCATGGACCCAACAAACGACGACGCTCCGTGAATACGGCCGAATTCCTCCCTCCGACGGAGTCGCGAGCCGCCCGGGAGCGGTCCACGCGCGGCCTGTGGCATGGCATGCAAAACCGGGGCAGGCCCCGGGGTGAGGCCCTGATCTTCTCCCCGCAGGTTCCTCACCCCTTACACCCCCTTGGGGGGATCATTTGCTGCCGGCGATGATCCACTTATCGTTCCCAGGCCTTCTTCTCTTTCAGGAACTTCGCCAGCCCCGCATGTACCGGAACGGTTGGATTGGCATTGATGCCTTTCACCTGCATGCCAATGAAGTCATTCGCCATAGGTCCAAATCCCGGGTCGGCTTTGGCAAGGCTTTCCCGCTTATCATAGAACGTGCTCAGCATCTTGTAGACGACCTCTCCGGCATATCCGCACGCACGTTGTAAGCAAACAGGATCGGCACGCCCAGGACGGTCTTCACGCCGACATCCTTGCTGAAAGCTTTCGTGGCATCAATCTCCACGGGAGCGAGGCCCGCTGCCGGTCGGCTTCTTCTTGATCTCATCCGGGCTCGGGTTGATCGCTTTGATATCAATGCGCAACTCTGTCTCGCGCCAATAGGACGGCAGCGACCGCCCTGCGGTCGTATAGGCGACAGCGCCAACGATAGTCCCGGCCTGAAGGGCGTGGCCCTTGGGCCGCTTCGCCGATTTGGACGTGTTTGAACTGGTAGCCGAGCGCCTTGAAGATGCGCTGGAAATTCAGCCAGTTCATGAAGCCGGCGGGAGTGAAGGATCCCGGCTTGCCACTGAAGTCGCAGGACTAGGCCCGGCCTTCGAGGCCAGCACGGCCATAAACGACTCCATCGGGTACACATACCGATCTGCGCCGTCTTCGATTTGGCTGGATTGAAGGTTTTGAAGGGGCCATCCCCGGTATACGTTTGGGTCATTCCGACATCGGCTGTGTAACCGATTTCCGCATCACCATCCATCGTTGCCTTCATGGCGTTGGTCGTCGCCGGATACGGGTTGACAGTGACAGTGTACTGGCCGCCAAGCCCTTCCTCTAAAACTCTGACCATCTGGGCCGCGACCTTGTAGCCGTAAGAACCTGTGCTGGAGGTCGACCAGCGGATCGACTTGCGCTCCGCGGCGTAAGCCGGGTCGATCGCCGAAAAAGCGAAGACGGCGGCAAGAGCCGCTATGAATACTGCCGCCTTATGATTCATTCTTGTCTTCAACATCGTTTCCCCTCCTTTGGTTGGATTTCAGTGGAACCCTATGGTTAAAACCCGATCTTTGCACCCAAAAGGGAGCGCCGGCCTTACATCTGGAGCTTTTACGAGAACATCATCATTGGTACGGACAAAAAAACCCAGACCAGACATTTTGTGTTTTTCGGTTTTTGATAAACAGAAAGACGGCAACAAGCAGCCGATGGCTCTTTCCGCGATTAAAGGCAGGTTTGAATTCTGATCGTCTTGATCCTACTCCCCCAAATGGGGGTATTTAATATCTTTTTGAAGGATTTTGTCAAGATAAAAATACGATTTTGGTCATCGGGGTATGGCCTCCATCGGCCGATAAAAGAAAGATCGCGTGATCCGGGTCAAGACCCAGGCGCCCGACGGGATTGCCAAAGATTTGAAGAAGGCCGGTTACACGGTGGAATCCGTACGAAATGGCCGTCGATGTGACAAAAAAGGGAAAGGGGTGAAAAGGGGAAAAGGGCGATGAAAAGCTCTTTTCCGCGCTTTTCTTTAATCGCCGGGAGATACGACGATCTTCATTTTGGCGCCGTTTTCCGGCAGGCCGACCCGGTCGGCGATGCCCCCGCGATCGGAAGGATGATTTCGATCTGGATGAAGCTGCCGGCAGAAAGGGCAGGTGAGGCGCACCTTGCGGGTGGCATCGGTGAATTCAACCTCCAGAGATTTAGCGCAGGCCTCGTTGACGCACTGGATCGTTTCCTTATACCTTGCCATTGTCTTCCTCGTTTTTCCCGCACAGGCCTTGAGTCGGCCAACCTCTCAGGATCCAAACCACCGGCGGCAATTCACGACAAAGAAATGCGGAGATATTCCTTCAGATACTGGATCGTGGATTCAAGATTTCCCATGGCCACTCTTTCGCTTATTCCTTTTTCCTTGCCAATAGATTTTTCAGGATTTTTTTGATGGTTTCGTAAAAAGTCCATCTGCGACGTTGCGCTTCAACTTGGTCGTTGCGGTGCACCTGTAAATGCGCCCTCCCTCCTTAGTTTTTCTCGCGGTTTGCATCCGGAGCTTTTTACAAAACCATCGGTCCGGCGATTTTTTGCGAGATCATCTTTTTTTGATGATTCCGTAAAATTCGTGTCCGGTGAGCCCAGATGGGTTGGGGGCAGGCTCCGGAGTCCAGGTTATTTATAGCATTTGAAAACACCGGATTCCGGCTTCCGCCGGAATGACGGAACGACGAGCTTTCAGACTTTTTACGGGATCATCAAGTTTGTCTTGGCAGAAAAATCCTTTCCCGCTAAGATAATATAAGGTGTGAAAAGATCTTACCCAGCGAATCCATTCTTCATCTAAATTCATCAGGAGGAGACAAAATGGAATTCAAGCCGGAGGATTTGAATTTTCATCGCGAGGAATACCACGCTATTTTAGCAGCCATGAGGCCCAAAGACTACCCGCTTGATGAAGAAGAATCATCAGGCGAGTGAACCTTCGCCATCGCCGGCCGAACCCCTATACCAGAAACGGCAAGGCCCTCGTTTCCTTCGTGGTGGCGGGAAAAAATTTGAAAGAGGATCTCCGCAGGTCCATCGACCTTCTGGGCGGCCTGCCGTTATCCTTGAAGGCCCAGGACCGCATCCTCCTGAAGCCCAATTACAACAGCGATGATCCCCCTCCCGGCTCAACGGCGCTGGATTTCCTGACGACGGTCATCGACCTTCTGCGCGAAAACGGCTGCTCGCGGATCACGGTCGGGGAGAGCGCCGGGCGGCCCTGGGTTCCCACGGAAAAAGTCTTCAAAAAAACCGGATTGGCCGCCAAGATGGCCGAACTCAAGATCCCGCTCCTGGATTTTGACCGCTCGCCGTATCTCGATGTCCCGGTTGACGGAGAATTCTTTGAATTCGTGGGCTACCCCAAGGAAATGGAAGAATTTGACAAGATCGTTTATCTGCCCACCCTGAAAACCCATTTCATAGCCGGTTTTTCCATGAGTTTGAAGCTGACGAGCCGTCGGCCTGACGCATCTCTTCGACCGCATGGCCCTCCATGGAGACAACCAGATGTTTGTCCCCCCACGGGCGGTGGAGATGGGAACCCCGGTCAAACCGGACCTGATCCTCATGGACGGGAGAATTTCTTTTTGTATCAGCGGCGGACCGGCGATCGGACTGGCGGTTCATCCGGGGTAATCCTGGCCTCAGGAGACCCCGTAGCCCTGGATGTCCAGGGGGTGCGCCTGCTCCAGAATTATGCGGCCGTGAATCATTTGACCGGCGATGCCTGGACCCTGCCGCAGATCCGAACCGCGGTGAAGCAAGGTATGGGAATTCAGCGGGACGAAGACTCTTGGTGCGATGACGGGGAGGGGAGGGTTGTTCCTTCCCGTGGCCCGGTTTCTTATGCTGGAACCAGGTTTCCACGCGGTCCCGGTAGATAAAGGCGACGACGCCCGCGAGAAGGGCGAGTCCCAGGACAACGAAAAAGGTCCGATAATCCTCCGACTGCACCGCCTGCCCCTGCATGGTTAAGAGAAGCGTTCCGGGGAGGCGGCCGATGGTGGAGATGATCATAAACGTGACCAAGTGCATAGGGCTCAAACCCAGGATGTAGCAGAAATAATCTTTGGGCGTTCCGGGGATGAGAAAGAAAATGAAGGAAAAGAAGGCCCCCTTGTGCTCCATGAGGTAATCGAATTTGGCCATGAGCTCCTGGCCGACAAATTTCCGGACAAGGGGCATGCCGAAATACCGCGCGATTGAAAAGGCGATCAGAGAACCGAGGGTTAGACCGATCGTCGAGTACGCGAAACCGAGCCCGATGCCAAAGAGATAACCGCCGATAAAGCCGGTCAGTTCTCCGGGGATAGGGGCGAAGAGAATCTGCAGGCTCTGCAGTCCGATGAAAACCGCGGGGCGTCATCGTCATCGGCGGCGATATAAGCGTTCAACCGCTTCCGGCTTGGAAAAGAAGCGGATCATCTCGCGGACGAGTTCATAAACCTCGCGGTAGTAATAGAGAAGGAGGATGAGAACAATGACCAGGAGGCCGTAGGCAAGGATGAATTTCCAGTATTTTTTCAGGATTTCCATGAAATATGTTTCAAAAAACTCCTCCCCCATTCTATTCGAACCGCGACCCGGGAGCAATCTTGATGGCTTCGTAAAAAGTCCATCTGCGGCGTTGCGCGGCAACCTCGTCGTTGCGGCGCACCTGTAAGTGCGCCTCACTCCCTCGGCTTTTGCGCGCCTTGCATCTGGAGCTTATTACCAGATCCTAAAATCTTTATCTTCCCAAGGATACCCCTGATTCCTCTTTTTGGCCAGGACTTAGAATCATGTAAGTCGCCAGGCCTTTGGCAATCAGCTTTCCTTTTTCGTCCTTTACGTCCATATCGGCCAGAGCCAGCCGTTTCCCTTTTTGAATGACCCGCGATTCCCCGATCAATTCCCCTTCGACCACGGGGGCGAGAAAATTGATTTTCATCTCCACGGTGGTCACCCGCTCTCCCGGTTGAATGAGGGTCATGAGGGCAAACGCGACGGCCGTATCCGCCAGAGATGTGATCGCGCCCCCATGAGCCACCCCGTAAGCCTGCATCAACTCTCTCCGGAAGGGCATCCGGAACCGGGCAAAACCCGCGTCGATTTCCTCGAGCCGGATTTGCAGCAGCTGATAATAAGGGGCGGTTTCGACGGCCTTCCGCAGGGCCTTCTCATAGCTTTCTTTGATGGGCATGTCAACTCCTTAAGTTGTCAGCTTTCAGCAATGAGCGATCAGCCAAAAAATGCGAGTGAAACAGGGGAACAAGGCAAAGATACAAATAACAGCGGCTCAAGGTGCCATTCCGCAAAGCGCTTAGCGCTCTAAGGGGTTTCGGCTGGCCGCGGATTGCTGATCGCTGAAAGCTATTTTCTTCAGCCATTCCAGGGCCTTATTCATGGCCCGCTCTTCCAGGTCGAAGCCGATGCCCGGCTCCTTCGATCTCATAGAGCTCAGCTTGTCCTTTCACCTTTTGGTAGAGGAGATGGGCATGGCAAGGATCCACCACCTCATCGGCGCTCCCCTGAATCAGCAACAAGGGGCGGGGAGGGATTTTGGCGATCCACTGCACAGGTTTTACCGTCTCGAAGGTTTTTTTCCACTCGGGAATCGAGGCGGGAAAAAGAGGATCCCGGATGATGCCAACCTCGCGGGCATGAGCCAGGAAATCGGTCAGCCCCCATCCAGTGAACAGATCCTGGAACTCGGCCGGAGAGGCGCAAGAAACCACGCCCCCGATTTCTTTCCGATGGGCGGCTACATAAATCGACACCGCCCCTCCTCCGCTGAACCCCATCAGGTAGATCCTTTCGCGGTCGACTTCGGACCGCCGGTCCAGGTAGTCCAGCCCGCCTTCCAAGTCGCGCGCCCAGCCGAGGATGTCAAAATTCCCCTCGCTCGCTCCTGTCCCCCGGAAATTGAAGATCAGGACGAGAAAACCTTCTTGGCAAAACCGCTCCGCGAGAGCGGGGTATCCCGGGTCGTCGGTCCCCTTCGCCTTCCCCGGGATTCCGTGACAGATGACGAGGGAAGGGAAGGGGACTCGGGGATCCCGCCGGAAGGTACATCTCGCCGAAAATATTTAAATTTTCGCTCTTCCAGACGATTCTTTCATTTTTCATAAAATGGAAGGCCTTTCTCAAACGGAGGGGGGATTTTCCCGGACGGCCTCGACGATCCGGCGCATGAGCTTCCCCGGCAGAGCCGTGGATGACCGCATCGGCATAGACGTCGTGATAGGTGGGGTCGCGATTGATAATGACGAGTTCGCCCCGTTTTCCTTAGCTTCCAGCGGAAGCGAAGCGGCCGGTTGAACCACCAGGGAAGAGCCGATCACGATGAAAAGGTCGCAGCTCCGGGCGCGGTCAAAGGATTCGGCCGTTTCCCGGGGAGGCATGGGCTGACCGAAGGATACCGTATCCGGCTTCAGGATTCCGCCGCAGGCGTCGCAGGGGGGAACGCGCAGCCCCTTAAGGAGCCGGGTTTGGATTTCCTCGCGAGGGTATCTTTTCCGGGCAGCTCAAACAGGACACCGATACCGCCGTCCCGTGAAGCTCGATGACTTTTTCCGGGGAGCTTCCCGCGCGCTGGTGCAGGTTGTCGATGTTCTGCGTGATGACGCAGTGAACTTTTCCCCATTTTTTCCAATTGCGCAATGGCCCGATGAGCCTCATTGGGCTCCGCGTTTTTCAGGGGTTCGTAAAACTCCCTGCTCATCTGCCAGTATTTTTCCCGCGACGCTTCGCTGGAAATGAACTTTTGATAGTAGAAATCCTCGGGGTTGTATTTCTGCCAGACCCCTGCCGGACTGCGGAAATCGGGGATCCCGGATTTTGGTGCTGACCCCGGCGCCGGTGAAAACAATGACTTTCTGGGCCTTGCGGATCCAATCCGCCACCTGTCGAATCAAGGGGTCTCTAGGTCCCATTCTCAAAGCCCTTTTCAGCGCAGAGATCGCAGAGGGAAAATATTAACTATGAAGACCTCGTAAAAAAATCACCGAACCTTTGGCGGGAAAATGAGGGGGGGGGCCACGCCCGGTTCGAAAATTGCCGACAGCTCGCGCTCGTGAGCAGTTGCGGGGAAATACGTTCCCATCATTAACACAGAATGGGTTCCATTGCAACGTTTGCCGGAACCCTTGCTCCCCCTGGTTCACTTTTGCCAAAGCATCAGGAAATCAACGATGGCGGGGCCCGGGGAGGGCGCGCCGCCATTCCCCCGCCCAATCCAGGCTCTCATTTCAGAAACAAAGATTAAAAGCGGGGGGGGAGCTTCTCTAAACCTTGCAATTTCAGGGATTCTAAGGTAATCATTTCCATAGGAGGTAATGTCTTGACAGCAGAAAGGGGAAGAAGAAATGGCACGGAAAAAAATATTGGTTT
>CAVZPE010000014.1:0-44130 GCA_963776915.1 uncultured Acidobacteriota bacterium
GACCGGGATCGCCCAGAGGTTCGTGCGCGCGCGCGCCTCGGCCGTGAAGACGACGGTCTTCCCGTCCTTCGTGAACGTCCAGCCGCCGCAGGAATCTTCCCAGCCGTCCGTCAGGAGCGTGACCTTCCCCGACGCGACGTCGAGGAGCGCGAGGCGCGTGTAGTCGGGCCAGCCGTCGGCCTTGAGCTGCGTCCCGAAGACGACCGTCTTCCCGTCGGGCGAGAAGACGGGGTTCACGTCCTCGCCGGCACGCGCCGGCGTGAGGTTCTTCACCTCGCCGCCGGCGGCCGGCACGAGGAAGACGTCCCAGTTGAGGGTCGCGTACGGCTCGGGCGTGCTGTTCGCGGCGAAGACGATCGAGGATCCGTCCGGCGCGATCGAGAAGGAACCGCTCTCCTCGAGTCCGAGGGTGCGCCTGCTGCCGGGCGTGAGGTCCGTGACCTTCTTCGTCGCGACGTCCACGACGAACAGGTGCGGGTACTCGCCGTCCGTGAGCCAGTGGGTCCAGAAGCGGTAGAGGCGGTTCTCGGTCGTCCGGGCCTTGACCGGCGCCTTCTCCCTCTTCTCGAGCGCCTTCTTCGTCTCCTCCGGCGACTCCGCTCCGGCGACGACGTTCGCGAGGAACGCGATGCGCCTGCCGTCCGGGAACCACCTCGGGTTCGCGACCGCGGTCGGCATCTCCGTGAGGCGCTCGGCCTCGCCGCCGTCGAGCGGCAGGACGTAGAGCTGGTTCGCGGCGTCGCCCTCCCGCTTCGAGAGGAAGGCGAGGCGCTTGCCGTCCGGGCTGAACGCCGGCGACGTGTCGGACGCCTGGCTCGCGGTCATGCGGCGCGAAGAGCCGGACGCGACGTCCACGAGCCAGAGGTCGGCGTTCGCCTTCATCTCGTCGCCTTCGTACGCGGTGACGGCCACGGCGGCGCGCGATCCGTCGGGCGAGAGGACGGGCGTCCCGACCCGCTTGACGGCCCACAGGTCGTCGACGCCGAACTTCTTCCTCGCCGCGGGCGATTCCGCGGCGCTGGAGACGGGAACCAGGGCGAGGAGGACGAGAAGAGCTGCGAATGGAACGGGACGGGGACGGAGCAGTCGCATTCGGAAATCCTCCAAAGTCTACGCACGGCAGCGTAGCAGCGATAGGATCCGGTTAGCAATCCCAAGAGGAGGACTCCATGTCGAGCGTTCCGCCGCCCGGGTCCGGATATCCGCCGCCGCCGCCTCCGCCGCCCCAGGGTCCGCCTCCGATGCCGCCTTACGGCGCCGGCCTCGCGTGGGAGACGCAGGCCATCGGCCCCGAGTCGTTTCTCGACACCGCGAAGATGTTCATCACGGCTCCCGAGCAGGCCTGGAGGCTCACGCGGGAGACCGGCGACTACACGCGGCCGCTTCTCTTCGCGCTGATCGTCGCGTGGGTCGGCGCGATCTTCAACGCGGTCTGGGGCTCGATGTTCGGAGCGGGCATGCTCCGGATGCTCCCGGCGCAGTACCAGCACTTCGCCATGATGGGCGCGGGCCGCGGCCTCATCGTGAACATCATCCTGGCGCCGATCTTTATCGTCATCGGCCTCTTCATCGGCAGCGCGATCCTCCACGTCTCGTTCATGATCGTCGGCGCGCTCGCGGGCTCGAAGTCGCAGTTCGAGGGCACGTTCCGCGTCGTGTCGTACTCGAGCGTCGCCCACATCGCCCTCGTGATCCCGTTCGTCGGCGGGCTCGTCATGGCCGTCTGGCGGATCTACCTCATGATGCTCGGCACGCAGCAGCTCCACAAGACGACGCAGGGCAAGGCGCTGATCGGAATCCTGCTGCCGTCCCTCCTCTGCTGCCTCTGCATCGCGATCGGGATGGTCTTCGCGGGCGCGGCGCTCTTCTCGGCGTTCAACAGGTAGACGTGGCGCCGGAGCGGCAGCTCGCGTTTCTCTGGGGCGGCACGGCGCTCGCCGGCGCCGCGGCCGCCCCGTTCGCGCGAACCCTCGCGGCGGGGGCGCCCGCCTGCCTGTTCCACACGCTCACGGGCGTCCCGTGTCCGACGTGCGGGGCGACGCGCGCCCTCCTCGCGCTGGCCCGCCTCGACGTCCCGGCGGCGCTCCTGTGGAACCCGCTCGTGACGCTCGTCATCGTCGTCTTCGTCGCGGGCGGGCTCGTGGCGCTCGTGCGCGCGCTCGCCGGAAAGGGCGTGCCGGACGGCGCCCCTCCGCGATGGGCCGGCGGCGCTGCGGCACTGGCCCTCGCGGCGAACTGGGCGTTCGTGATCGCCGCGGGGCGTTGACCCGTCAGGTCTTCGGCCGCACGGCCGAGATCGGCTTCGCGGGCGCGGGCGCCTCGCGGACCGCGCGGTCGAGCGCGGTCTGCCACGGCGGGAGGTCGATGCCGGCGTTCGCGAGCTTCTCGTTCGAGAGCGCCGAGAAGAGCGGGCGCGAGACGCGCATCCCGGAGCGCTCGATCGAGGCGGGGATCACGTTCGACGCGCTTCCGGCGAGCCTCACGATCTCGAGCGCGATCTCGTGCCACGTCGCGAAACCCGAGTTCACGCAGTGGTAGACGCCGCTCGCGACCTTCTTCTCGACGAGCCTCCGCGTCGCGGCCGCCACGTCGTCCACGTGGACGGGCGAGACCTTGCGGTCGTAGAACGACGTGATCGTCCGCCCCAGGCGCGCCTCGGCGACCATCTTGTCGATCGTGCCCTTCCCGCCGGGGATCCCGAAGATGCTCTCGACGCGGAGCACGTAGAAGCGCGGCGCGCCCGGCGCGTAGATCTCGCCGAGAAGCTTCGTCGCCCCGTACACGCTCAGCGGGTTCGGGCGGTCCGTTTCCCGGTACGGAGCCGTCGCGGTGCCGTCGAAGACGAAGTCCGAGGAGTACTGGACGAGCGCCGCGTCGCAGGCGCGGGCCACGTCCGCGAGCGACCGGACGGCGAACGCGTTGACGGCGAGCGCCATCTTCGGGTCGTCCTCGGAGGCGTCCACGCCGAAGGCGGTCGCGTTCACGATCACCTCCGGACGGAGCCTGGCGACCTTGTCGAGGACGACCATGCGCTGCGTGACGTCCAGCGCGGCGCGCGTGAGCGCGACGACCTCGTGTCCGGGTTTGCGCAGCTCGCGGACGAGGGCCTGGCCGAGCTGGCCCCCGGCGCCCACGACGACGCAACGCAGCGGCATACGCGGCCACTGTACCGTATCCTGAGCCGATCCCCACCCCGAGGTGACCGCATGTCCGTCCGCCCGTTCGCCCTCAGCCTGCTCGTCCTCGCCCTCCCGTCGACGGCCCTCCCGGCCCCGAGGAAGGCGGCTCCCGCGCCCGCGCCCGGCCCCGTCCCCCGCGCGAGCCGTGCCGGAATCCGGGCTTCGCGCCTTTACCGCCCGGTCCATCGGACCCGCCGTGATGGGCGGGCGGGTCACGGACGTCGCGCTCGACCCCGAGAACCCGGCCGGGTTCTGGGTCGCGCTCGCGACCGGCGGCGTGTTTCGCACGGCCAATTTCGGGGCGACGTTCGAGGGCGTCTTCGAGAAGGAGGCCGTCGCCTCCGTCGGCGCCGTCGCCGTCTCGCCCGCCGACCCGAAGACGGTCTGGGTCGGGACCGGCGAGGGGACGGACCGCAACACGGCCGGCTGGGGCGACGGCGTCTACCGCTCCACGGATCGCGGCGCCACGTGGACGCGCGTCGGCCTGACGACCTCCCGCGCGATCGCGCGGATCGCCGTCCACCCGAAGGACCCGAAGATCGCGTACGTCGCGGCGCTCGGCAGCCTCTGGACCCCCGGCGGCGAGCGCGGGCTCTACAAGACGACGGACGCGGGCGCGACGTGGACGCTCGTCCTCGGCGCGCCCGGAGCGCTCGCGCAGAAGGTCGGCGCGTGCGACGTCGTCCTCGACCCCTCGAACCCGGACGTCGTCTACGCCGCGCTCTACGCGCGCCTGAGGACGCCGTGGTCGTTCGCGTCGGGTCCCGAGGCCTCGGACGGAAAGGACGCGGGCGGCATCTTCAAGTCCACGGACGGCGGCGCGACGTGGAAGAAGCTCGGCGGGGGCCTCCCGGGCTCGCTCCAGCGCGTCGGCCTCGACGTCTTCCGGGCAAACCCGAAGATCGTCTACGCGATCGTGCAGACGGCCGAGGGCGGCGCCACGCCGATCCGCGAGGTCCGTACGAAACGCGGAGGCGTGTTCCGCTCGGAGGACGGCGGCGAGACGTGGACGCGCACGAGCCCGCTCGACCCGCGCCCCTTCTACTTCAGCCAGATTCGCGTGGATCCCGCGAACGACAGGCGCGTCTACGTCCTCGGGATCGCGCTCCACGTCTCGGACGACGGCGGGCGGAGCTTCCGCGAGGACCTCGGCGAGGCCGTGCATCCGGACGGGCACGCGCTCGCCGTCGACCCGCGGAACCCGAAGCACCTCGTCCTCGGGACGGACGGCGGCGTCTACCAGAGCTTCGAGGGCGGGAAGAACTGGGCGCACCTCGACCGGATCGCCGCCGGCGAGTACTACCGCATCGCCCTCGACGACGCGACGCCGTACCGCATCGCGGGCGGGCTCCAGGACAACCTGAACTGGCTCGGGCCGTCCGCGACGGGGACGAAGGAAGGGATCCGCAACGCGGACTGGATCAACCTCGGCGGCGGCGACGGCTTCTCGAACGCGTTCGACCCGGCCGAGCCGGGCGTCGTGTACGCCGAGTCCCAGGGCGGAAACGTCTTCCGGATGGACCTGAGGAGCGGCGAGCGCAAGAACCTCCGACCGCAGCCGGAGGAGGGGCACCCCGCGTTCCGCTTCAACTGGTGCGCGCCGCTCTTCGCGAGCCGCCACGAGAAGGGCGTCCTCTATCTCGGCGGGAATCGCGTCTTCCGCCTCGCGGCGCGGGGAGAGGAGTGGACCGTCGTCAGCCCCGATCTCTCCGCGCAGGATCCGGAGAAGACGACCGCGACGGGCAGCGGCGCCGAGACGTACGGCGTCGTCTACGCGCTCGCGGAATCGCCGCTTAAGGCCGGCCTCCTGTGGGCGGGGACCGACGACGGCAGGCTCTGGGTCACGCAGGACGGCGGCGGGAAGTGGACGGACCTCACGGCCTCGCTGCCTCCGGCCGCGAAGGGCCAGTGGATCGGCCGCATCGAGCCGAGCGCCCACGACGCGAAGACGGCGTACCTCGCCGTCGAGGCGTACCGGTCGGGCAACGACGCTCCGCTCGCCTTCCGGACCGCCGACCTCGGCCGGACCTGGACGAGCGTCGTCGGGAACCTGCCGGGGAACGGCCCCGTGAAGGTGATCCGCGAAGACCCGAAGAACCCGTCGCTCCTGTTCGCCGGGACGGCGTTCGGCCTCTACGTCTCTCTCGACCGGGGGACGAGCTGGACGAAGTTCGGGCGCCTCCCCACCGTCGAGGTGGACGACCTCGCGATCCACCCCCGCGAGCGCGACCTCGTGATCGCGACGCACGGGCGGAGCCTCTTCATCGCGGACGACATCTCGGCCCTCGAGGCGTTCACACCCGGGATCGCGGCGGAGGACGTGCACCTCTTCCCGCCGAAGCCCGCGTTCGGCACGAACCGCTTCTCGGGCTGGAGCGAGTGGAACGGGAAGGCCGTCTTCCGCGGGAAGAACCCTCCCGAAGGCGCGGTCTTCACGTACTGGATCCGCGACCTCACGGTGGACGACGTGAAGATCACGGTCGAGGGACCCGGCGGCGTGCCCGTCGCGAAGCTCGAGGCGCCCGGGACGCCCGGCTTCGGCCGCGTGGCGTGGGACCTCAAGCCGACGAAGGAGTTCCTGTCCGAGTCGAGCAGCGAGGGCAAGAGGTTCGTGCGTCCGGGTTCCTACACCGTGACGCTCACGTACGGGAAGACGAAGGTGAAGCAGACGCTCGACGTGAAGATCGCCGAGGGCATCGAGACGCGGTGAGATGAGCCCCGAGGTCGCGGCCGCCGTCGACCGGCTCCGTGCGGACGGCGTGCTGGAGGAGCGGCAGGCCGCGCCGCTGTCGCGCGCCGCGCGGGGGGAGCTCGTGTCGGTGCGCGCCGAGATCCGCGCGGCGCTCTACGTCGGCGTCCTCCTCGTCGTCTCGGGCGTCGGGCTCCTCCTGAAGGAGAACGCCGGGCGGCTCGGCCCGTCCGCGATCGCCGGCGCGGTCGGGCTCGCGGCCGGCGCGTGCCTCGCGTGGGCGTGGCGGCGGTCGGCGCCCGCGTCCTGGGGCCCGTCCGCCTCCCCGCACCCGGCGTTCGACTACGTCCTCCTCCTGGGAGCGCTTCTCGCCGCGGCCGATCTCGCGTGGATGGAGGCGCAGTCGAGGCTCCTCGGTCCCGCGTGGCCGCTTCACCTCCTCGTCCTCGCGCTCTTCTACGGCGCCCTCGCGTACCGGTTCGACTCGCGGATGCTCCTCTCGCTCGCGCTGGCGTCGTTCGCCGCCTGGCGCGGCGTCTCCCTGAGCCTCGCGCACGCGTCCCTCGGGACGGGCGACGTGGCGCGCCTGAGGGCGGAAGCGCTCGCGACGGGCGCGCTCTTCGCGGCGGCCGGCATCCTGACGGCGCGCGCCGGGAGGAAGGCGCACTTCGAGGACGTCTGGGTGAACGCGGGCGTCCTTCTCGCGCTCGCGGGGTTCCTGTCGGGCGTGTTCGCGGCGCCGGGATGGCCGGGATGGCTCCTCGCCCTCCTCGTCGCTTCGACCGCGATCGCGGCGGCCGCGTACCGCTGGAAGCGCACGCTGCCGTTCGCGCAGGCGGTCCTCGCGGCATACCTCGGCATGATGCGGGCGGTCTTTTCGGGCGGCGGGAGCGACTTCGCGGGCCGCATGCTGCTGGCGGCCCTGCTCGGGTGCGCCGCGCTCGGGACGATCGTCCTCGCCCACCGCCACATGAGGGTTCCGTGAGAGGGGACCGGGGGAAGAGAAGGTTTCCATGAAAGGGGACCGAGGAAAGAGAGGATTTCTTTGAAAGGGGAATGGGTTTCGGCCGAGCGCATCGAGGAGGTCCGCTCCGCCGCGCGCGGCTGGAAGAGAGCGGGTGCCGTGAGCGAGGGCACCTTCGAAGAAATCCTCAGAAGGTATCCCGAGCCGAGAACATTGCCGGCCCCGCTGTGGCGCGTTCTCTTTTTCGTTCTCTCGTCGTTCGATCCTTCTCGCCGTCTTCGGCGCGGTCGTTCTCTCGGTCCGCCCGAACGTGTCCGGCGCGTGGGTCCTTTGCGCGTTCTTGGTGTGGCATTCATTGCCATGGCGGAGCTCCAGGCCCGCTCTGCTCGCCATCGCGCTCCGCGGGGGCGTCGAGGCGGCCTCCTTCTGGGGAATCGTCCTGCTCGTCGCCGCCCTTTTCCTCCTCTTCGAAGAGAATCTTCATCTCCGCGAACCCGAAGGACCGAACCTCGTTCTCGCCGGGGCCGCGGCGATGCTGGCGCTCGGCGCCTGGCGTTGGGGGAACGCCGTCTTCGCGTGCTTCGCCGCGGGCGCCCTGTTCGTCCTTCTCGCGCGCGCGCCGCACGGCCGCCTCCTGTGGGTGGCGGGCGGCGTCGCGCTGAGCGCCTTCGCCGGGAGGTTCGCGGAGCGGCCGTCCTGGGCGCCGTCGCACCGCACGTGCGCCTCGGGTCTCGTCGTCTGCGGCATCGCGGCCGTCTACGCCGCCGCGAACCTCTGGTCGCTCGACCGGCACGTGATCGAGGACCTGGGAGGCCGGAACCGGCTGCTGCCGGACGGCTGGCCCGGCGACGGCCTGCGCGCCGCCGCGATCCTCGGGACCGCGCTCGTGCCGCTGGCCGTCCTCGCCCGCGGCGCCCTGAGGCGCCGCCGGCTCCTCCTCGACGCGGGCCTCGTTCTCACGGCGCTTTCCCTCGTGACGCTGCGCGAGTACGTCCACCTCGCGGACCTGAGGATCGTCCTCACGGCCGCCGGCGCGCTCCTCGCGGGGGGCGCGCTCGCGGTGAACCGATGGCTCCGCCGCGGTTCCGGAGGCGAGCGCGGCGGGTTCACGGCGGACGCCTTGTACGCGGACGAGGCGGCTTTCCGCGCGGTCGAGCTCGTCCCGGTCCTCGCGCCCACGCGCCCGCGTCGAGGCCGGCCGACCAGCCGGATTTCAAGGGGGGCGGAGGCGGCTTCGGCGGGGGCGGCGCAGGTTCTTCTTTCTGAATGACTTGAGACACTGATTCATCTGCTCTCTGGCGGAATCCCGCGCAAGGCCGTCAAATTTCACGCCGGAGGGTCCTCCATGGCCATGCGGTCCCCGTCCGCGAACGACCCAAGCCGCTGCTTCTCCCGGAGTTCTGCAAGGGCTGCGGGCGCTGCATCGAATCCTGCGCGAAGCACTGCATCGAGGTCGGGCACGAGATCAACCCGCTCACGGGTCTCGTCCCCGTCGTCCTGAACCTCGAGCACTGCAACGCATGCGGGCTCTGCATCGACGCCTGCCCCGAGCCCTACGGCCTGAGGCCCGAGCCGAGGAAGGGCGAGGACTTCGAGCTGCAGGACCCCGCGAAGCTCTTCGGCGAGCGCGCCTCGGCGCGCCCGAAGCCGGCCGCGATCCCGGCCGAAACCATTCCCCTTCCGAAGTCCGAGCCGATGGTCCTCAAGGGGAACTACGCCGCCGCGGTCGGCGCGCTCCTCGCGGGCTGCCGGCACGTGTACGGCTACCCGATCACGCCCTCGACCGAGGGCGCCGAGCTCATGGCGAAGCTCCAGCCGCGGCTCGACGGCGTCTTCCTCCAGGCCGTCAGCGAGGTCGCGACCGTCAACATGATGTACGGCTGCGGCGGCGCCGGGCTCCCGTGCATGACGTTCACGTCCTCGCCGGGCTTCAGCCTGATGCTGGAGGGGATCTCCTACATGATCGGCTCCGAGGTGCCGGGCGTCTTCGTCGACGTCATGCGCGGCGGCCCGGGCCTCGGGAACATCGCACCCGAGCAGTCCGACGTGAAGCTCGCCTGCCGCGGCCTCGGCCACGGCAACACGCACGCGATCGTCCTCGCGGCCTCGACGCCGCAGGAGATGCTGGACCTCTCCATCCTCGCGTTCACGCTGACCTTCAAGTACCGCAACCCGGTCGTCCTCCTCGCGGACGGCTACCTCGGCCAGATGACGGGCAAGGTCGTCCTGCCCGGAGACGATGGTCAAGCCCGGCCTGCCGGAGTGGGCGGTCTTCGGCGACGCGGCGCACCGCGGCAACCTGATGTCGTCGATCTACCTCGACGAGAAGGACCTCGAGAAGTTCAACGTCCACCTCAACGAGAAGTACGCGCGCATGCACGCGGCCGAGCAGCGCGCCGACCTCTTCCTCTGCGACGACGCGGAGGTGCTCGTCGTCGCGATCGGGACGCCGGCCCGCATGGCCAAGGGGGCCGTCGAGGCGCTGAGGAAACAGGGCGTGAAGGCCGGGCTCTTCCGGCCCCTCACGGTGTGGCCGTTCCCGATCGACGCGCTGAAGCCGCTCCTCCCGAAGGCGCGGCGCCTCGTCGTCGTCGAGGCGTCGGCCGGCCAGCTCGAGGACGAGCTGAGGCTCGCGCTCTCGCACGCGGGGCTCGCGGCGCCCGCGATCGAGCACGTCCGCCACATGGGCGGCGTCCTGCCGCAGTCGGGTGAGGTCGTGAACGCGGTCCTGTCCCGCGAGGAGGTGGTCGCGTGAGCGTCTTCTACGAGAACTTCGAGCGCCATTCCGGCGGCGAGGGCCTCAAGGCCCACGCGACGCACTACTGCCCCGGCTGCGGCCACGGCCTCGCCCACAAGTACCTCGCCGAGGCGATCGAGGAGCTGGGGATCCAGGACCGCACGGTCGCGATCTCGCCCGTCGGCTGCTCCGTCTTCCTCTACTACTACTTCGACGTCGGCAACTCGCAGGCGGCCCACGGCCGCGCTCCCGCGGTCGCGATCGGCCACAAGCTCGCGAACCCGGAGTCGATCGTCGTGAGCTACCAGGGCGACGGCGACCTCGCGTCGATCGGCCTCGCGGAGATCGTCTCGACGGCGCAGCTCGGCATCCCGATCACCGTGATCTTCGTGAACAACGCGATCTACGGGATGACGGGCGGCCAGATGGCGCCCACGACGCTCATGGGCCAGAAGAGCGCGACGAGCCCGGACGGCCGGACGGCCGCCATGGGCCAGCCGATGAAGATGGCCGAGCTCATCGCGGGCCTCGACGGGCCGATCTACGTCGAGCGGGTCGCCCTCTACGACGCCAAGCAGCGCATCAAGGCGCAGAAGGCGATCACGAAGGCGATGCAGGCTGCAGGTCGAGAACCGCGGCTTCGCCTTCGTCGAGGTCCTCGCCGAGTGCCCGACGCACCTCGGCAAGACGCCCGAGGAGTCCGAGAAGTGGGTCAAGGAGTGCATGCTCCCGATCTTCCCGCTCGGCGTGAAGAAGGACGTCGTCGTCGAGCCGCGCGCGAAGTCTCCCGCGCCGAGCTTCGACGGCGCGCGCCTTGCCGGCCTCGTCGGCGCCTCCGCCGAGAAGGCGCCCCGGTTCGCGACGGGCTTCCCGGAGCATCTCGGCGGCCGCGACGTCGCGCTCAAGCTCGCGGGCGCGGGCGGCGACGGCGCGCAGACGGCCGCGATGCTCATCGCGCGCGCCGCGATCGCGGAAGGCTTCGACGCGACGCACATCCCGAGCTACGGGCCCGAGTCGCGCGGCGGCACGTCCTACGCCGACGTCCACGTCGCCGAGGACGAGGTCCTGTCGCCGGCCTCGCCGCACCCGCGCATCCTCGTCGCGTTCAACGCGCCGAGCCTCGCGAAGTTCGCGCCGGACGTCGTGCCCGGCGGGACGATCGTGTACGACAGCTCCGTCATCCACGACGTCCCGAAGGTCGCGGACGGGGTGAAGGTCGTCGGCGTCCCCTTCACGGAGATCGCCGTGGACCTCGGCAAGGCGATGGTCAAGAACGTCGTCGCCCTCGGCGCGCTCTGCGCCTCGACGCGGATCTTCCCCGAGGAGACGTTCAAGACGGCGCTGAGGCAGGCGCTCAAGGACAAGTGCGCGCTCATTCCGCTCAACGAGGAAGCGTTCGCCTGGGGCGTCAAGTCCGTCACGCCCGGCAACTGAGGAGGGGACCCATGGTGACCAACGTGAACCGGAGCCTCAGTCCCGCCGAGTGGCGCCTCGTGAGCGCGCTGCGCGAGGTGCCCGAGTCGGCGCTCAGGACGCGCGTGAACGCCCTCGTCGAGGCCCTCATCGAGCTCGCCCGCGAGCCGAAGTGCCCCGAGCACCAGTCGGACGGCGTCCCGTGCGCGAGCGTGCACGCGAACTGCGACCAGTGCGTCCAGGTCACGCGGATGCTGGAAGGGCTCGAGGCGATGCAGCTCCAGATGCGGGGGTTCCCCGGGGCATGACCTCAGCCGCGGCCGGCGTCCTCGTCCCGGGGAGGGCCGCGCTCCTCGAGCACGAGGTCTACGCGCTGCTCGCGTCGGCGGGCTTCGACGTACCGCGGCATTTCTTCTGGCCGGGCGAGCCGAAGCAAGGTCGAAAGGCAGTTGGGAGATTTCTTAGAAGGTTTAGAGAAGGAAGGCGCCGAGGGCGACGTCGTCCTCAAGATCGCGTCGCCGGATCTCGCCCACAAGTCGGACGTCGGCGGATCTTTCACTTTCTAAGAAGAATCCAGCCGCGGTCCCTGCTGCGGCAAAGAGGATCTGGGACGACGTGGGTCTGCGCGCGCCCGGTGCGTCGCGCCCGGGATCCTCGTCGTCGAGAAGCTCGTCCCCGCCTCCGGCACGCCCGCGGCCGAGGCGCTCCTCTCCTTCAAGCAGGACCCGGCGTTCGGGCCGGTGCTGGTGTTCGGGCTCGGAGGCCTGCTGACGGAGTGGTACGGGAGTCTCGCGCCCGGGGCGACGACGGTGATCCTGCGGCCCGGAGAGGTGAAGCAAGGCCTCCAGGCCGCCGTGAACAAGCATCCGGCGTTGAAGATTTTCTTTGAAAGGAATAGAGGGCAGGCGCAGCCGCCGCTCGCGCTCGATGCGGTGGCCTCGCTGCTCGAAACCCTTTCTAAGAATCTTCTCTTCTCTTTCTCTCCGGACAACTCTCTCGGCAATCCCACTCTCGAGGAGCTCGAGGTCAATCCGCTGCTGCTCTGCGCCGACGGCCGGTGGGTCGCCGCCGACGGCAAGGCTCGTCTCTCGGCGCGACGCGCGGTCCACGCGTCGCGCCCCCTCGCGAAGATCGCGAAGCTCCTCGCGCCGAAGAGCGCGGCCGTGATCGGCGTGTCCGCGTCCGAGATGAACCCCGGCCGGATCATCCTGAAGAACCTCAAGCAGTCCGAGGGAGTCGCCTACGGGCACCTCTGGGTCGTGCACGCCCACCAGGCGTCGATCGACGGCGTCCCGTGCGTGCCGTCCGTCGCGGCGCTGCCCGAGAAGGTCGACCTCGCGGTCGTCTCCGTGCCGGCGCCGGCCGCGACGGAGGTCGTCGCCGCGCTCGCGGACGGGAAGGCCGAGTCGATCATCCTGATCCCCGGCGGGTTCGGCGAGGCGGGCCGGGGCGACCTCGAGGCCGCGCTGCGAAAGGCGCTCGCGGACGCGCACGCGCGCCCCGACGGCGGGCCCGTCCTCGTGGGCGGCAACTGCCTCGGGATCGTGTCGAAGCGCCAGTACAACACGTTCTTCCTGCCGCAGTACAAGCTGCCGTTCCACGACGCGCGGGGCGACTCCCTCGTCGCCGTGTCGCAGAGCGGCGCGTATCTCGTCTCGCTCACGAGCAACCTCGACGGGATCGTCTTCCCGCGCGCGTCCATCTCCTACGGCAACCAGATGGACCTCACGGCCGCGGACTTCCTCGAGTACTTCGCCGACGACCCGACCGTGCGCCTCCTCGTCTTCTACATCGAGGGCTTCGCGCCGGGCGACGGCGAGCGCTTCGTGAGGGCCGCGCGGCGCGTCACGTCCGAGGGCCGGCACGTGATCGTCTTCAAGGCCGGCAAGACCGCGCTCGGCGCCGAGGCCACGCGGAGCCACACGGCCTCTCTCGCGGGCGACTACGCCGTGGCGCAGGCGCTCCTCGAGAACGCCGGCGTCCTCGTCGCGCAGTCCCTCGACATGTTCGAGGACATCACGAAGGTCCACACGATGCTCGGCGACCGGCCTCCCGGCGGCCGCCGCCTCGCGGTCCTCTCGAACGCGGGCTTCGAGTGCTCGGCCGTCCTCGACAAGCTCTACGGCCTGACGTCCGCCTCGCTCGCGGCGCCGACGCTCGCGCGCCTCAAGGCCTGCCTGCCCGGAATCGCACACGCGGCGAACCCCGTCGACGCGACGCCCATGGCGGACACGCCCGCGTTCGTCGAGGCGGCGGCGGCGATGCTCGACGACCCCGGCGTGGACATGCTCCTCGTCTCCCCGATCCCGGTCACGCCCGCGCTCGACATCCTCGCGCCGGACCCGTTCGGCGCGCACGCGGAGAACCTCTTCTCGAAGGCCTCGCTCGCCCAGGAGCTCCTGCGCCTCTTCCGGGAGACGAAAAAGCCCGTCGTCGTGAACGTCGACTCCGGGAAGGCTCTACGACGACTTCGTCATGGTCCTCCAGCGCGGCGGCATCCCGGTCTTCCGCAAGATCGACCGGGCCTCGCGGGCGCTCGCGGCGCTCGCGCGGCCCTGATTCATCTGCTTCGTACCCCCTCTCGCCCGGCGGAGCCTAGGATTCCGTCTCAGGAGGCCGCCCGTGAGCCAGGGAAACCAGCCCGTCGTCGCGATGCTCAGCCCCGCCGAGATGGAGCTGATCCGCCTGCTCCGCGAAACCTCCGAGTCCCCGGTGCGCGCGCGCGTCAAGACGGTCGTCGAGGGCCTGCTCATGGCCGCGAAAGAGCCGTTCTGCCCCGAGAAGCCGTGCCCGCAGGCGCCGGGGGAGTGCGACCGCTGCTCGCAGACGCTGCGCGTCCTCGAGGGACTCGAGGCGATGGAGCAGCAGATCAAGGGCCTCCCGGGCGCCTGATTCCCGCGCTTCGCGGCACGTTTCCTGCCTGAGGTAACCTCGCCCTTCCCGGCACTGGAGGCCTTCTTGCGACATGCGTCCCTCCCGATCCTTCTCTTCACGATGACGACCGCCGCTTCCCCCGCCAACGCCCAGACGGCGGCGCCCGCGCCGCCGACTCCACCCGTGGCCAAGAAGGTGGAGATGACCCACCTCCTGCACGGCGATCCGCGGCCCGATCCCTACTTCTGGCTGCGCGACAAGCCGAATCCGGAGGTCGCCGCCTACCTCGAGGCCGAGAACGCGTACACCGACGCGGTCCTGAAGCCGACGGAGCCCCTCCAGAAGGCGCTCTACGACGAGATGCTCGCGCACGTGAAGGAGACGGACCTCTCCGTGCCCTATCGCGACGGCGCGTTCCTCTACTACTACCGGACCGAGAAGGGGAAGCAGTACCGGATCCACTGCAGAAAGCCCGCCCCGGACGGCCCCGAGCAGGTCCTCGTCGACCTGAACGCTCTCGCCGCCGGCAGGAAGTTCATGTCGCTCGGCGCGTTCCGCCCGTCCGACGACGGGAGCCTCCTCGCGTACTCGACCGACGACACCGGCTTCCGCCAGTACACGCTCGCCGTGAAGGACCTGAAGACGGGCGCGCTCCTGCCCGAGCGGATGCTGCGCGTCACGAGCGTCGCGTGGGCCGCGGACGGGAAGACCCTCTTCTACACCGTCGAGGACGAGACGACGAAGCGCTCGCACCGCGTCTACCGGCACACGGTCGGAACGCCCGTCTCCGCCGACGCGCTCCTCTACGAGGAGAAGGACGAGCGCTTCGCGGTCCACGTCGGCCGCACGAGGAGCCGGGAGTGGCTCGTCATGGAGAGCTCGAGCCACACGACGTCCGAGGCCAGCGTCCTGAAGGCCGACGCGCCGCAGGGCGCATGGACGCTCGTCGCCGCGCGCGAGCAGGACCACGAGTACGACGTCGACCACCGCGGCGACCTCTTCTACATCCGGACGAACTCCGGCGGCCGGAACTTCCGTCTCGTGACGGCTCCCGTCGCCTCGCCGGGCCGCGCGAACTGGAAGGAGATCGTCCCGCACCGCGCCGACGTGATGCTCGAGGGCATCGACCTCTTCAAGGACCACCTCGTCCTCGAGGAGCGCGCGAACGGGCTCCCGCGCTTCACGGTCCGGAGCTTCGCGACGGGGGAATCGCACGCCGTGTCGTTCCCTGAACCCGTCTACGCGGCGAGCCCCGAGACGAACCGCGTGTGGGACACGAAGGTCTTCCGCTACGGCTACCAGTCGTTCGTGACGCCGCAGTCCGTCTTCGACTACGACATGGACGCGCGCCAGGCGACGCTGCTCAAGGAATTCGAGGTCCCCGGCTACGACAGGACGAGGTACTCCTCGGCGCGCCTCTGGGCGACCGCGGCGGACGGGACGAAGATCCCGCTCTCGGTCGTCTGGCGCTCGAAGACGGCCGACGGGAAGGCGCGGACGCTGAAGGACGGGCCGTTCCCGACGCTCCTCTACGGCTACGGCTCGTACGGCATCCCGATCCCCGTCACGTTCCGGTCCGACCGTCTCCCGCTCCTCGACCGCGGGTTCGTCTACGTCATCGCGCACATCCGCGGCGGCGGCGAGATGGGGAAGCCCTGGCACGACGCGGGGCGGATGAAGAACAAGTGCAACACGTTCACGGACTTCATCGCGGCCGCCGAGTACCTCGTCGCCGAGAAGATCGCCGCGAAGGACCGCCTCGCGATCGAGGGCGGGAGCGCCGGCGGCCTCCTGATGGGCGCCGTCGTGAACATGCGGCCCGACCTCTTCACGGCCGTCGTCTCGCACGTGCCGTTCGTGGACGTCCTGAACACCATGAGCGACCCGACGCTGCCGCTCACGGTCGGGGAATACGAGGAGTGGGGGAACCCGGAGAAGAAGGACGAGTACGACGTCATCCGGACGTACTGCCCGTACACGAACCTGAAGAAGGGCGCGTACCCGGCGATGCTCGTCAAGACGTCGTTCAACGACAGCCAGGTCTTCTACCACGAGCCCGCGAAGTACGTCGCGCGCCTGCGCACGCTCAAGACCGACGCGAACCCGCTCCTCCTGAAGACGAACATGGCCGCGGGGCACGGCGGCGCGTCCGGGCGCTACGACTACCTGCACGAGATCGCGCTCGACGAGGCGTTCCTCCTCACGCGACTCGGAGTGGAGAAGTAAGGCCAGGAGCGTGAACGCCGGGGGCGGTCGGCCGGCGCTCGGGAGCGCCGCGTGGATCGCGGTGATCCTGGCCGTCTTCGTCCTCGTGAGGCTTCCGCTCCTGACGGCGGACGCCTCGTTCCGCGGCTGGAACGGCGACAGCGCCATCTTCGGCCTCATGGCGAAGAAGATCCACGACGGACGGGGATTCGACGTCTTCTACTGGGGCCAGAACTACATGGGCCCCCTGACCCCGGCCCTCGCGGCGGGGATCCGGAGGGCGTTCCTCGACCCGGCGGGCGCCGGCGCGGCCGGCGGCCCGATCTCCCTGCGCATGGCCGCGATGGCCGAGATCGCGTTCGGCATCGCGGTCTCCTTCCTCGCGCTCAAGGCGCTGTTCGGCCGGGCGATCGCCGTCGCCGCCGGGATGTGGATGGCGTTCGGCCCGCCGTTCTTCATCCGACTGTCGGCGTTGCACAGGAGCGGGCTCGGGCCGGAGATGTCCTTCGCGCTCGGGTCGGTGCTCTTCTACCTGGCGGCGGACGCCCTGACGCGTCCGCGCCCGCTGCTGGACCGCGCCGGGGGACGCTTCGTCCTCGGGCTTCGTCGCGGGAGTCGGCTGGTGGATGAACCAGACGATCGTCTTCGTGCTCTTTCCGGTGGCCGCCCTCGTCCTCGTCCGCTCGCGGCGGAGCCCGGCGCGCGCGGCGGCACCCGCCCTCGCCGGCGCCGCCCTGGGCTATCTGCCGGTCTGGATGGGCGGGCTCCTGGGCTGGTACGAGCCCGCCGGCGGCCCCGTCACGCCCCCGTGGCTCCTCACCGGGATCCCTGCGCGCCTCGTGCAGTTCGTGACGACGGGCTTCTGGAGGGTCGTCGGGCTCGAGGGCTTCGCGCCCCCGCCGCTCCTCGCCGCGGCGAGCGTGGCCGGCCTCGGCCTCCTCGGGTTCGTCTACCGGCGGCGGCTGAGGGGCGCGTCCCGAACGGACCCTCCGGGGATCGAAGGGCTCGATCTCGTCGGGGCCATCACGGCAGCGGGCGCCGCCCTCTTCGTCCTCCGGAACGTCGACCCGTCCCAGCTTCGCTACGTGACGCCCGTCCTCCCGGCCGCGATCGCGCTCGTCCTGGTCGGGCTCGGCGAGGCGGCCAGGCTGATCTCCCGGAGAGTCCCCGCCCGTCTCGTCGCGCTCGCTCTCGGGGGGCTCGCCGTCGCGACGACCCTGTTCCTCGCGCGGCAGGCGCGCGGCGTCGTCGCGGGAATCCTTCTCGAGCCCGACCCGCGCGCGCCGCTCCGGGCGATCACCGCCGAGGGCTACCGCGTCTGCCACGCGGGGTACGACACGGCCTACACGCTGCAGTTCCTGAGCGACGAGCGGGTCCGGTTCATTCCGTACCACGCCCCCGACCGCAACCGGAGGCTGTCGGCGGAGCTGCGCTCCAGCCCGGAGCCGCAGTGCCTCGTCACGGACGACGGGACGGTCCGCAGGTGGCTGCCTTCGGACGCCGCGCAGGAGGGAGGCCCGGCAGGGCACCGGGCGAAGACGCGCTGAAGGACGGCGCGGTGGGACGCCGCGGCGGGCCACCGGGTATCCTGCCGCGCGAGGCGCCGATGACCACCGAAGACAACGCGAACGTCCTCGTGCTTCCTCCGGTCCTCTTCGGCCTCGGGATCGGCGTGGGCTATCTCCTGCGCTGGCTCGACCCGGTCCGCCTCGTTCCCCTCCGTGTCGAGGGAGAGGCCGCATTCGCCGGTTCCGCTCTCTCCCTCGTCGGCCTCGCGTTCGGCGGGTGGGCGTTCTTCACGTTCGTCCGGGCGAAGACGACGCCGCACCCGAACCACCCCGTGAACACCCTCGTCACGTGGGGACCGTACCGCTTCTCGCGCAATCCGATGTACGTCGGCCTCTCCGTCTTCACGGCAGGCCTCGCTCTCCTCGCGAATACGGCGTGGCTCCTCGCGGCGCTTCCGGCCGTCTGGCTCGCGCTCCGCCGACTCGTGATCGACCGCGAGGAGGCCTACCTCGAGCGGAGGTTCAGCGAGGAGTACCGGTCCTTCAAGGCGCGCACGCGCCGCTGGATCTAGGCGCCGGTCAGGCCGCGCGCAGGCCGTCCACGATCGGACGCCGCGCGGCGATCACCGCCGGGACGATCGCCGAGAGCACGCCCACGACGAGCGCGATGCCGGCGGCGAGCGCGACGACCTCGGGAAACACCTTCATGCCGGCGGCGAACGGCGACAGACGCGTCTCCATGAGCGCGCCCTTGAGGCGGGAGAACAGCCCGACGAAGAGCAGGAACCCGAGACCCCCGCCCACGCCGGCGAGCGCGAGGCTCTCGCCCATGATCAGGCCGACGATCCGCGGGCGCGAGAAGCCGAGCGTCCGCAGCACGGCGACCTCCACGACGCGCTCGCGCACGTTGAGCGCGACCGTGTTCGCCGCGATCACGACGACGACGCCGATGAGGATCACCCCCATCGAGGTCAGGAGGAGCTGGACGTTCCCGAGGAGGGAGACGAACCCGAGCGTGAACGCGTTCTCGCTCTCGGTCTTCGTCGGGTTCGGCGAGTTCTCGAAGAGGTCGTCCACCTGCTTCGGGAGCCGCTCGGCGCAGGCCGCGTCCGCGCACCGCGTCCAGATCGTCGAGACCGTGCCGCGGAAGGGCGGCCAGGCCTCCTCGAGGTACGTTCGGTGGAAGAAGATGCTCGCGGAGTTCTCGTAGGGAAGGCTGTAGACGCCCCGCACGGTGAACGTGAGGTCGACGGGGTAGAGCGTGCCCGCGATCGTGACCCGGTCGCCGACCTTCCACCCGTACTTCTTCACGAGCGCGACGCCGACGAGGCCGCCCGTGCGGTCCCGCTTCCACTCCTCGGCGGAGCCCTGCACGATGCGCGCGTCGTCGAAGACCCGGAGAAACTGCCCGGCGGCGACGGCGAAGCGCGGAAAGACGTTCCCGGCGCTCGCGTCCCGGTAGACGCCGCCGAACCGGTCGATCGGCGTGACCGCGAGAACGCCCTCGAGGGCGGCGATCCGGTCCACGAGCGCATAGGGCAGGGGCGTCGTGAGGCCGACCTTGTGCCGCGTCACGAGGCGGTAGAGGCCGCGCTCGCGCGCCGGGTCGGGGAGGTTCAGCGTCCTCAGGAACGTCGCCATGAACGCGACGAGGAAAACCGGGAACACGATCGAGCCCACGGTCAGGAGCGTCCGCGTCTTCCTGCGCCGGAGGTTCTTCAGGACGAACGGGAGGAAGCGGATCACGTCAGGGCGCCTTCGGAGCACCCTCCGTCAGGACGCGGGCCCCGGATTCGGTCACGAGGACGTCGTCCTCGATGCGGACCCCGAGCCCGAGGTACTCCTTCGGCACGCGTTTCTCGTCCGGCCTGACGTAGAGGCCCGGCTCGACCGTGAGGACCATGCCCGGCTCGAGCGGGCGCGGCCGGCCGCGCTCGTCGCGGTATCGCCCGCGGTCGTGCACGTCGAGGCCGAGCCAGTGCGACGTGTGGTGGAGGGCGAACCGCTGCGCGGCGTTCTTCTTTTTCAGCGCCTCGCGCCGGCCCTTGAGGAGGCCGAAGTCGAGGAGCGCGTCGAGGAGGACGGCGCGCGCCGCCTCGTGCGGGGCGTCCCACGGCGCGCCCGGCCTCACGGCGGCGATCGCGGCGCGCTGGGCCGCGAGAACGGCCGCGTAGAGGCGCGCCTGCGGCCGCGAGAAGCGGCCCGAGGCGGGGAACGTCCGCGTGACGTCGGAGGCGTAGCCCGAGACCTCGCACCCGGCGTCCACGAGGACGAGGTCGCCGGCGGCGAGGCGGCGGGAGTTCTCGACGTAGTGGAGGATCGTCGCGTTCTCGCCCGAGGCGACGATCGTGGGGTACGCCGGGCCGCTCGCGCCCATCGCGCGGAAGCGCCGGTCGACGGCGGCCTCGACCTCGTACTCGAACCGTCCCGGGCGGGCCGTCCGCTGCGCGTCGCGGTGGGCCGCCGCCGCGATCGCGGCGGCGCGCTCGAGGGACGCGACCTCCTCGGGCGCCTTCACGAGCCGCATCGCGTGCAGCAGGTCCGTCGGGTCCGCCACGCTCTCCGGCCCCCGGCGGGCATGCCGCGCCTCGCGGCGGAAGCGCGCGAGAAGGCCGGTGACGAGTCGGTCGTTCGCGTCCGAGAGGCCGAGCGCGTGATGGAGGACGCGCGCCTTGCGGACGAGGTCGGGCAGGCGCTTGGCCAGTTCGCCGGCCGGATACGCCCTGTCGGCCCCGAACGTCCTCTCGGCGCCCTCCGGACCGGCCCGGCGGCCCTCCCACGTCTCGCGCTCGCGGTCCCGCGGGAGGACGAAGAGCGTGAGCGTCCGCGCGTCCGCGTCCAGGACGGCGGTCGCGCCGGGCTCGGTGAAACCCGTCAGGTAGAAGAGGTCGGGTCGGGCCTGTAGCGATAGGCGATGTCGTACCCGAACGCGGCCTCGGGGGCGGCGAACAGGAGCGCGACTCCCTCGCCCATCGCGTCGAAGAAGCGGGCGCGGCGGCGCTCGAAGACGGATCGGTCGGCCATGCCGCGAGTCTAACCGGCGGAACGTGCGAGGATGGGCCGTGGACTCCCGCATCGTTCCCGCGCTCCGGTCGCGCTACCCGGAGTTTTCGGGCGCGCGGCTCAAGCGCGCCGTCCTCGAGGGCCAGGTGACGGTGGACGGCGCCGTCGTGAACGATGCCGGCGCCTTCGTCCCCGCAGGAGCAGAGGTCAGGTGGGACCGCGACCGCCGCATCGAGCGCCGGGTCGCGACGGCGCTGAAGGTGCTCTACGAGGACGACGACGCGATCGCGGTCTTCAAGCCCTCCGGCCTCCTCACGCACCCGACCGAGGCCAAGGAGAAGGACACGCTCCTCGCGCGCGTCTCGGCGTACGTCCAGAAGCGGCACGGCGGCGGCGCGCGGACGTTCGTGTCGGTCGTCCACCGTCTCGACAAGGAGACGTCCGGCATCCTCGTCTTCGCCCGCAGCCGGCGCGGCCTGATCGGGATGCAGGCGCAGCTGCGCGCGCACACGATGGACCGGCGCTACCGGGCGGTCGTCGAGGGCGACCTCGTCGGCGACGCGGGCACCTTCGACAAGGACCTCGTCGCCGAGCCGGGCGAGCGGCGCCGCGGCGTCGCCAAGCCGGGGGAGCCGGGCCTGAAGGCCGTCACCGAGTGGACCGTCCTCGAGCGCTTCGGGATCGCGACGCTCGTCGAGGCGCGCCTGAAGACCGGGCGCACGCACCAGATCCGCATCCACTTCGCGAACGCGGGGCACGTCCTCGTGGGCGACTCCGTCTACCGCGACCGCAAGGCCAGGCCGTTCCCCGTCCCGTTCCCCAGGCAGGCGCTCCACGCCGGGCACCTCGGCTTCACGACGCCGGAGGGGAAGAAGGTCTCGCTGGACGCGGACCCTCCGGGCGACTTCCTCAAGCTGCTGGATGACTTGAGGAAGAAGGGGAAAAGAAGGAAATAGAAGAGAAGATTCTCTTAGAAGGTGTGAGTGAGGTCGTGTCGGCAAGTGTCGCTCCCGCGGTCACTCGCGCGCGCGACACAAACACACCCTTCTAAGAAATCAGCGGGCCCGTGAGGGCCCGCGGAGGGGCGGCTGTCAAGGATCTTCGACCGCTGCGCGGCGCGCAAAGCGCGTCCTTGACAGCCGCCCCTCGGCGTTACGTTTCTTCTTCGGTGGCCGCGCATGCGGCCACCGATAGCAGAAAGAATTTCTCTTTTCTTTTCTTCTCTTCTCTACTCGAGGACGACGATGACGACGCGGCGGTTCTTGGCGCGGCCGAGCGCGGTCTTGTTGCTCTCGACCGGCATCGTGTCGCCGTACGAGATCGTCGACATGCGGCCGAGCGCGAGGTGGTGCTGGCGGGCGAGGTAGCGGCGGACGGCCTCGGCGCGCTGCTGGCCGAGCTGGTCGTTGTAGTCCGTGCCGCCCGTGTCGTCCGTGTGCCCCTGGATCTCGAGGTACACGCCCTTGTCGAGGGCCTTCACCTTCGTCGCGAACTCGTCGAGGGCGGCCTTCGCCTCCTTCGTCAGGTCGAAGGAGTTGATCTTGAAGCGCACGCGGTCCTCGGCGAACGACTGCTGGAAGACGATCTTGCCCTTCGCGAGGACGCCGGCCTCCTGGGCGCGCGCGAGCGCGTCCTTGGCGGACTGGCCGAGCTGCTCGATCTGCTTGCCCTGCTCCTCGACCTTGCCCGAGGTCGCCTTCTGGCCTTCCTGGAGCTGCTCGACCTGCGTCTCGACCGACTCGATCTTCTTGTCGGTCTTGGTCTGCGACTCCGCGATCTTCTTGTCGATGTCGGTCGTCGTCGCGCAACCGGCGAGCGACAGGCCGACGGCGGCCGCGAGGAGAGTGACGGGGGTCTTCATGGGTCCTCCTGTTTGGATTTCAGCCGCCCTTGAGAGGCGGCAAGGTGCCCCGGTAGCCCGCCCGGACGCGGACGGGTCGTGCGGGGCCTGAAAGTCGAAGCGAGATGCGCCGGTAGCGGACCGGGCCCGCGCCCGTGGGCGTGAAGCCCAGCAGGTACTGCGTGCGCAGGTCCTTCTCGACGCGCGTGATCGCGGCCGGCAGCTGCGCGGCGTCGTCGACGATCGAGAGAAGGCCTCCCGACAGGCGCGCGACGTGGCCGAGGATGTCGAGGTTCAGGAGCGCCTCCGGGGTCACGCCGGGCGGCGGCACGACCGGCGGCCCCGGCGAGCGCAGGCCGATCGGATAGACGGGAACGTCCACGCCCTCGAGGAGCGCCGCGAGGTCGTCGCGCGTGAGCTCGGAGGCATTGTCGATTCCGTCGGTCAGAAGGACGATCGCGCGCGAGCCGTTCCGGCCGAGGAGCGTGCGGTCGGGCATGCGCGCGAGCGCGTCGTAGAACGCCGTGCGCCCGTGGGGCGTCACGGCGTCGACGGCCGCGAGGAGCGCCGCCGTGTTCGAGGTGAAGGGGACGACCTCGCGGACCGCGCCCGACGAGAAGACGTAGAGCGAGAAGTCGTCGCCGGGAAGCCTCTGCTGGACGAGCGTGCGCACCGCGGCGCGTGCGCCGTCCATCTTCCCGACGAGCCCCATCGAGCCGGAGCCGTCGAGGAGGATCGTGAAGGACACCGGCGCGTCGTCGCTGCGCGAGAACAGGTCCGTCAGGACGGGTTGACCGTCCACGAGGAGCGTGACGTCCGCCTCCTTGAGATCGGAGACCGGCTTGCCTTTCAAATCGGTGAGGACGAAAGGCACCATTACGTACCCGACGGACACCGAACTGGTCTTTTTTACCGGTGTCGAAACCTGTGCAGAGCCCCCCGCCCCCACCATGAGAGCGGGCGCAAGAATCAGCGGGAGAATCGGAAGTCTCTGCGTCAGCATGGTTTGAGGCCGTCGTCCGGGGCGCCCCTCAGGGAGTGTCGGCCACTTTCCGCGATTTGAAAAGCAAAGGGGCCGCCAGAGACGGCCCCGGAGCACGAAAGTGTGACGCGCGTTACGGAATGCGGGGTCAGAGGAGGTCGGAGGCCGGGAAAAAGAACGTGACTTCGCGGGCCGCGTCCGCCGGGTTCGCCGAGCCGTGCACGGCGTTGCGCTCGATCGACTGTCCGAATTCCTTGCGGATCGTGCCGGCGTCGGCCTTGGCGGGGTCGGTCGCGCCCATCGTGGCGCGCCAGTGGGCGACGCCGCCCGCGCGCTCGAGGACGGCGACGTAGACGGGCCCCGACGTCATGTAGGCGACGAGGGAATTGAAGAAGCCCTTGCCCGCGTGCTCGGCGTAGAACGCCTCGGCCTCGGCCTTCGAGATCCCGTGGCGCTTCAGGGCGACGACGCGGAAGCCCTCCGCCTCGATGCGCGAGAGGATCTTCCCGGCGCACTTCGACTCGACGGCGTCCGGCTTGATGATGGCGAATGTTTTTTCCATGCGGCCGCGGAGTATACGCGGGCGGAGCCTTGCCACCGCCCGGTTGCCCGCGCACGTCTTGCCGCGGCGGTCGCCGCCGCGACGCTACGGACAGGTCCAGACGGGTCGCGCGAGAACATCGGCGGCGCGCGCGAGGAAGACGGAACGGTCGGCCTCGGGCACGTGCGAGACGGCCGCGCGCCACGCGGCGTCGAACTGGCTCGGGTGGCGCTCCATGTCCGCCTCGATCGCCCCCCAGGCCGGGCGCCCCGTCGAGGTGACCGGCGTGTTCGCGTCGAACCGGATCGTCCCCTCGGCCGCGGGTGCGAAGCGGAACGCGACCGACTCCGTGTCGATCTCGACGCGCGTCTCGAGGAGGAAGACGTGCGGCGGCGTGTCGAGGAGGGCGACGGCCGAGAGCGCGAGCTCGCCGATCGCGCGATGGTCGGGATGGCACGTCGTGCCGTGGCGGGGGTCGAACGTGAGGACGAGCTCGGGCGCCTCGGCCCGGATGAAGGCCGCGATCGTCGCGGCAAGGTCCGGGCTGCCCGCAGTGCCGGGGGCCCACGGCGGCCGAGAGACGCCGCCGCCGTCCGGGAGAGACAGCAGGATCACGTCGGCGCCGAAGAGGCGGGACGCCGCGCCGGCCTCGGCGCTTCGAACGGTCGCGAGATCCGGCAGGCAGCCTCCCGGGAGGAGGCAAGGCCCCGCCTCCCCGCGCGTCGCGACGAGGAACGAGCAGCGCGCGTGCCCGTCGCCGCACCAGCGTGCGAGGAGAGGCGCGGCGAGCGCCTCGTCGTCGGGATGAGCGGCGATCCACATGACCGACGCGGGGGAAGGGAGGTGCCGCGTGGTCGGCACGGGAGAGGAGGGCTGCGGCGCCGGCGAGACGGGGCCCGGGCGGCGGCCCTGTGCACGAACGGGCGACGCGATCGCCACGAGGGCGACGGCCAGGAGGGAAACCCGGAGGGCGGCGCGCATCGTCTTCAAGGTAGTGCCCGTTGGAAGACGCGGCCCACGGCGGACGAGAACTACCGGAACCGCTCCGGGGGCGTCGAGGGAGCGTCGACGGGCTTCTCCCCGCCGACCGTCACGACGCCCTTTCCGTCCACGACCGTGAACCGGAAAGCGAAGTCGAGATACGTCGGCACGTAGCGGGTGGCGGCAAGGGGGCGCTGCGGCATGTCGGGGCGCGGGGCACCGAGCGTGTCGATTCGCGCCGCCGTGAATGCCCATCGTTTGACTGCGGCTTCGACGGCCGCACGGAACTCGCCGGCGAACGGCCCGACGCAGGGTGCGAGACGCGGGCTGTCCTTCACCTCGTAGACCGCGCCCCCCTTGTCGATCATCAGCCGGACGGCGACGACGGCCGAGGGGCCCCCGCCCTCGAGTGCGGCGGCGGGGTAGGCGGGAAGGCGCGTCGAAAGAGGTGCGGCCGGGGTGAATTCCTGCGATTCGCCGAGCTTCGGCTTCGGCGAATCCGGATCGGCGAGGAACTCGACCGCGACGCTTCCCCTCGCGAGGGTCGGCCGATGCCGTCGAGGGCGCGGCGGCTGGACCTGGGGTGAGAGCGGGTGCGGGTGCATCCCGGTGCGCGCAGGCCGCGAGCAGCGAGGAAAGCAAGAGTGGTGCTGCGAATCCGGCGCGCCGCATTCGTTCTCCTTCGAAGGAGAATTCGTTCGAACGCGGCCCGCCGCCATGGTGAGCATGAATCACGGCGATATCGCCCTTCTTCCAAAGTATCCAAAACGGATCCATAATGGATACCGGAGGCGTCATGGCGACGCTCACCCTGAAGAACGTCCCCGAGGAGCTCGTGGATCAGCTCAAGGAAGAAGCGAGGCAGAACCGGCGCAGCCTCAACCAGGAGGCGCTGTCGCGCCTCGAGAGCAGCGTCGCGCTCCGGAAGCGCTCCGCGGAAGAAACGATCGCTGCCCTGCGCCGCCTCCACGAAAAGCTCTCCTACATGAAGCCGCTGACCGCGGCCTTCGTCGACCGCGCGAAGCGGCAGGGGCGACCGTGATCGTCGTCGATACGAGTCTGATCGTGCGGACCGTTCTGCCGGGCGAGGGCCACGGACGGTCGCGCTCGAGGTGGCGGCCCGAGATCCCGAGTGGATCGCTCCCGCTCTCTGGAGATCCGAGCTGCGCAACGTCCTTGCGACCTCGATGCGCGCGCGGGGATTGCGCCTGCCGGGCGCAATCGCGGCGTTCGAACAGGCGGACCGGCTCGTGACCGACTTCGATCTCGAGGAGTTCACGGAGGGTTGCCTCGCTCTCGCCGCGAGGGGCCGGATCTCCGGCTACGACGCCGAGTTCGTGTTCGTGGCGGAGCGCCTCGGGAAGCCGCTCGTGAGCGCGGATCGGAAGCTCGCGAAGGCTTTTCCCGGCCGCGTGCTCTCACCCGAGGAGTTCGTCACCCGCGGCTGAGTCCGCCAACGAAACGGGGCGCCCGAAGGCGCCCCTGAGTTCGATACGGAGCCCGAGGCTACTTGCCGAGCACCTTCTTCAGCGTCTCGCCCATGAGCGCGGGCGAGTCCGCGACGTGGACGCCGGCTTCCTTCAGCGCCTTCACCTTCTCGCCGGCCGTGCCCTTGCCGCCCGAGATGATCGCGCCCGCGTGGCCCATCCGGCGCCCGGGAGGCGCCGTGCGGCCCGCGATGAACGACACGACGGGCTTGCCGAGGTTCTTCTTGATCCACTCGGCGGCCTCTTCCTCGGCGCTGCCGCCGATCTCGCCGATCATGATGACGGCCTGCGTCTCGGGGTCGTCGCGGAAGAGCGTGAGCGCGTCGATGAAGTTCGTGCCGTTGATCGGGTCGCCGCCGATGCCGATGCACGTCGACTGCCCGAAGCCGAGCGCCGTGGTCTGTCCGACGGCCTCGTACGTGAGCGTCCCCGAGCGGGAGACGACGCCGACGAACCCCGCCTTGTGGATGCGCGCCGGCATGATGCCGATCTTGACCTTGGCCGAGGGGCGGATGATGCCCGGACAGTTGGGCCCGATCAGGCGGCTGGCCTTCTTCGGGTCGGTGCGTGCCGCCCGCTCGAGATAGTCCTTCGCCTTGATCATGTCGTTGACGGGGATGCCTTCCGTGATCGCGACGATGAGGGCGATTCCCGCGTCGGACGCCTCCATGATCGCGTCCGCGCACGCCGCGGGCGGCACGAACACCATCGAGGCGTTCGCGCCGGTCGCCTTGACGGCGGCGTTCACGGAGTCGAACACGGGGATGCCGTCCACGGCGGTGCCGCCCTTGCCGGGCGTGACGCCGGCGACGACCTGCGTGCCGTAGTCGCGGCTCGCGAGCGCGTGGAAGCGGCCCTCGCGCCCCGTGAGGCCCTGCACGACGAGCTTCGTGTCGTTCGAGATCCAGTTCGCCATCTCAGGCCGCCTTTCCGAGCGACGCGATGACCTTCTCGGCCGCGTCCTTCATGCCGTCGGCGGGGATGACCGCGAGGCCGGAGCTCTTGAGGATCGCCTTCCCCTCCTCGACGTTCGTGCCCTCGAGGCGCACGACGACGGGGACCTTGATGCCGATCTCCTTGACGGCGTTCACGACGCCGGTCGCGATGATGTCGCACCGCATGATGCCGCCGAAGATGTTGATGAGGACGGCCTTCACGTTCGCGTCGGACAGGATGATCCGCATCGCGTTCTTGACCTGCTCCTCGTTCGCGCCGCCGCCGACGTCCAGGAAGTTCGCGGGCTTGCCGCCCGCGTACTGGATGATGTCCATCGTGGCCATCGCGAGGCCGGCGCCGTTCACCATGCAGCCGACGTTTCCGTCGAGCTTGATGTAGTTGAGGCCGAACTTCGCTGGCCTCGACCTCGAGCGGATCCTCCTCGTCGAGGTCGCGGTACTCGTGGATCGCCGAGTGCCGGAAGAGCGCGTTGTCGTCGAAGTTCATCTTCGCGTCGAGAGCGATCACGTCGCCCGTCCCCGTGACGAGGAGCGGGTTGATCTCGGCGAGCGACGCGTCCGTCGCGACGTACGCCTTCGCGAGCGCGATCAGGAAGCCGACGGCCTTCTTGTGCGTCTCGCCCTTGAGGCCGAGCGCGTCCGCGAGCTTGCGCGCCTGGTACGGCTGCAGGCCCCACGAGGGCTCGAACGGCTCCTTGATGATGGCATCGGGGTCCTTCGCCGCGACGACCTCGATCTCCATGCCGCCCTGCCGGCTCACCATCATGACGGGCCGGCCGATCGCGCGGTCGAGCGTGATCCCGAGGTAGAGCTCCTGGGCGATGTCCAGGGCCTCCTCGACGAGGATCTTCTTGACCTTCTGCCCGTGCGGGCCGGTCTGGTGCGTCACGAGCTGCATCCCGAGGATCTTGCGGGCGAGGGCTTCCGCCTCCTCGGGGCTCTTCGCGAGCTTGACGCCGCCGCCCTTGCCGCGGCCCCCCGCGTGGATCTGCGCCTTGACGACGGCGCGCCCGCCGAACTCCTTCGCGATCCGACCCGCCTCTTCCGGCGAGTCCGTCACGCGCCCGCGGGGGGTGGCGACGCCGAACCCGCGGAGAACTTCTTTCGCTTGGTATTCGTGGATTTTCATGGCGACGGGGGACAGTATCAGAACGAATCGGGGACGCTCCATGAGTAAACTGATTCATGCCGTCCACGAGAATCGCCCTCGTCCTCCTCCTCTCCGCGGGCGTCTCGCCGCTCGCCGTCGCGCAGGCCCCGCCGCGCGGCGCGACGGCGGAGCCGGTCGTCCTGCTGCCGGCCGCGGCCGGCGCCGAGATCGCCCGCCAGGTCGCGATCGAGCTGAAGTCGGGAGACTTTGCGGCGCTCGAGTCGCGCTTCGACGAGGCCATGAAGGCGGCGCTGCCCGACGCCTCCCTCCGCGTCTTCTGGACGGACACGCTGCAGCGCGCCGGCGCCCTGCGCGGCTGCGGCGAGCCGCGCATGAAGACGGCGGGGGAGTTCACGCTCGCGTTCTCGAGCTGCGAGTTCGAGAAGCAGCGCACGGAGCTGCGGCTCACGATGCGTCCGGACGGCCGCCTCGCCGGGATGTTCCTCTCCCCCGAGTCGGCGGCCCGGCCGGACTGGACCGCCCCCGCGTACGTGAACCCGTCGTCCTTCCTCGAGCGCGAGGCCTCCGTGGCGTCCGGCCTCGTGACGCTGCCCGCGACGCTCTCGCTCCCGAAGGGGGACGGGCCCTTCCCGGGGATCGTCCTCGTCCACGGGTCGGGGCCGCACGACCGCGACGAGACGGTGGGCGGCGCGCGCGTCTTCCAGGACCTCGCGCAGGGCCTCGCGTCGCGCGGGGTCGCCGTGCTGCGCTACGAGAAGAGGACGAAGACGTACCAGAAGGAGCTCGCGGGGACGCGCGACATGACGCTCAAGGACGAGGTGCTCGACGACGCCGTCGCCGCCCTCGCCGTGCTGCGCCGGGCGCCGGGGGTCGATCCGGCGCGGGTCTTCGTCCTCGGCCACAGCCTCGGCGGGCTGCTCGCGCCGCGGATCGCGCAGATGGACGGGAAGACGGCCGGGATCGTCCTCCTCGCGGCGCCCTCGCGTCCCATGTCCGACGTGGTCCGCGACCAGGTCGACGCGCTCTCCGGGCCGGGCGCGAGCGACGCCCAGAGGGCGATGGCCCCGTCCCTCCGCCGCGAGGCGAACGCGCTCGCGGACCTCTACGCCGGGCGGCCGCTCTCGTCCCCGACGGAGACGATCTTCGGGGCGCCGCCGGCCTACTGGCTCGAGCTCCGGAAGGAGACACCGGCGGCGACGGCCTCGCGGCTCGGCATCCCGATCCTCGTGCTGCAGGGCGGGCGCGACTACCAGGTGACCATGAAGGACTTCGCGCTCTGGCAGGCCGCCCTCAAGGGCGACCGGCGGGCGACGCTGAAGGCCTACCCGAAGCTGAACCACCTCTTCGTGCCGGGCGAGGGCCCCGGAACGCCCGACGAGTACGAGAAGACCGGGCACGTCGACCGCGAGGTCGTCGAGGACGTCGCGACCTTCGTGGCCCGCGGCTCCCTGCGCCGGGCGGAAGGGAAGAAGAAGTGAGCGCGGCCCCTCAGCGCCGCGCGACGACCGCGCCGACGAAGAACTTCGGGAAGCGCTTCGCGACCGCGTCGACGTCCGGGAGGACCTCGACGTCGCGGAAGCCGGCCGCGGCGAAGGACGCGCGCCACGCGGCCGGCGAGAGGAACCCGTGGTTCGGGCGCAGGACCGGGTCGGTCTTCACGTCCGTGAAGCTCGTGAGGAAGTCGAAGACGAAGTCGACGTAGGACGGCGGCGGGTGCGCGCCCGGCTTCACGCACTCGGAGACGACGACGACGCCTCCCGGCTTCAGCGCGGCCCTGGCCTCCGCGAGGACGAAGCCGAGGTCGGGCGCCACGTGGAAGCAGTTCACGGAGTAGACGGCGTCGAAGGAGCCGGGCGCGACCCCCTGCGCTTCCCAGGGCCTCGTCATGTCGAGCTTCGCGGCCTCGACGAGCGTCCCGGCTCCGGCGGCCGCTCGGGCGGCGCGCTCGCCGCGGCGCGCGAACGTCGGGACGAGCTCCGTGAAGCGCCAGCGCGAGACGCGTTCGCCGAGGCGGGACAGCGCGGCCTCGGCGGCGCTCCCGCAGCCGCCGCCCACCTCCAGGACCTCCGCGCCCGAGGGCGGCAGGACGCGCGCGAGCGTCTCGGCGCCGAGCGTGTTGTTGATCGCGTAGAGGATGTTCGCGTTCGAGAAGTAGCGGATCCAGAGCGGGAGGCGCGCGGGCGAGAAGAGGATCTCCTCGCCGGTCTTCTCGCCGCGCAGGAACGCGGCCCCCTCGTCCGCGAGGAGCGAGACGATCTCGGCGCCGACGGCGGCGTCCGGCTCGGCGGCCGCGAGCTCGGCGGCGAGGGACGCGACGACCGGGGACCGTTCAGCGCCTCCGGCGTCTCGGCGAGGGAGATGGTGAAGGAAGATTCGGATTTTCTTAGAAGGTGAAGAGGGGCAGCGGCGTCGGGCGACGTCGGGGCGATTCCCGCTGCACCTCGCTCGCCACCCTTCTAAGAAGATCTTCAGCGGCGTCGGGGGACGTCGGGGCGTCGCCCGCTGCGGGCGGCGCCACCCGACCTTCTCAGGAGAAATCCCGCGTCCGTCAGCTTCTCGATCATGTATCGAAGAACCGGGTGGGCGCGCATGGGGTATTTCGCAAGAATCTCTTCTTCTTCTCTCTCTTCCCCCGGCCCCGGCCGCGCGCCGATGTCGCCGAGGAGCTTCCAGCACGCGGCGTCCACGAGGTCGTCGTAGATCTCCGTCGCGACGAGGAAGCGCTCGGTGAAGAGCGCCCGGATCGCGGGGTCGTCGAGGGCGGCGGAGACGAGCGGAAAGTCGCGCGCGGAGCGGGTCATTCGGGGCCGGATGATAGGCGAGGAGGGCTCGGCATAGAATCCGCCGCCAGCATGCTGATCCGGCTCGCGCGGCACGGCGAGAGCGAGGGCAACTTCGCCGGCTCCCTGCAGGGCTCGCGCTTCGACACGCCGCTCTCGGCCCGGGGCCGCCGCCAGGCGGAGGCGCTCGCGATCCGTCTCGCCGACGAGGGCATCGACGCGGTGTGGGCCAGCCCGATGGTCCGCGCGATGGAGACGGCGAGGGTCGTCGCGGCTCCGCACGGCCTCTCGGTGTCGGTCGACGCGGACCTCGTCGAGTTCGACTGGGGTGCGTGGTCCGGGCGGCCGTTCGACGGGGCGCTCGAACAGGAGGTCTCGGCGATGCGCGCGCGCTGGCGGGCCGGGGAGACGGACCTCGCGCCCGAGGGAGGGGAGTCTCCGGCGCGCGCCGCGCTCCGGGCCGGGCGCTTCCTCGTCCGGCTCCGGGCGACGGGCGCCCGCGCACCCCTGGTCGTGGCCCACGGAAGGCTCAACCGCATCCTCATGGCCCTCCTTCTCGGGCGTCCCCTCGGACGCATGGACGAGATCCGCCAGCGGAACGGCTCGCTCTCGGCCTTCGAGTGGGACGGGAGCGCCGCCGCGGTGCCCGTCGTCCTCGACGACGTGTCCCACATCGCCGCGCCGCTCCAGACGGTCTCCGCGCTCTCGGACAGCGTCCGGTAACGGAGCGGCGGCGGGATCAGGCCGGCCCCGGCGAAGACTCCCCGGGTCACTCCGCGCCGGGCGCCGGCGGGGCTGCGTCCCCGCCGACGCCCGCGCCCCTGATCGCCTTCGTGGCGACGCGCGCGACGAAGATCGAGACGAGGACCGCCACGACCGCGCCGACGATCTGGAGCACCTTCTTCGTCGCGTCCGTCCCGCCCGACGCGGCCGTCCGCGCCGCGGCCCCGAGGTAGACGTAGGCGAAGGTGCCGGGAATCATCCCGATGAAGGACGCGAGGACGTACGGAAGCGTCTTCACGCCCGTGAGCCCGAACGCGTAGTTGATGTACGTGAACGGGAAGACGGGAGAGAGGCGGACGAGGAAGACGATCTTCGCGCCCTCCCTCGCGATCGCCCTGTCCAGCGCCGCGAACTTCGCGTTGCCCGCGGTCATCTTCTCGATCCTCGCCCTCAGGACCGACTTCGCGAGGAGGAAGGAGAGCGTCGCGCCGAGCGTCGCCCCGGCGAGGACGATCGCGGTGCCCGTTCCGAGCCCGTAGAGCGCTCCGGCCCCGAGAGTCAGGATCGAGGCGGGCACGAAGAGGACGCAGCAGACCGCGTAGGCGAGCGCGTAGAGCACCCAGCCGGCCGGTCCGAGGCCGACGACCCAGCCCTGAAAGCTCCGGAGCAGCTCCTGCACCCGCTACCTCCTGAGAAACGCCGCGAGCTTCGTGAGGAGCGCCTTGCGCCCCGGCGTGAGCGACGTCTTGAGCGCTTCCCGCGCGACGGCGCCGTGGATCTCCGAGAGCGTCGGGTAGGCGTGGATCACGGAGCCGAGCGCCGAGAGCGGAAGCCCGTTCTTCTTCGCGAGGACGACCTCGCCGAGGAGGTCGCCGGCGTGCGGGTGGACGATCGAGGCTCCGAGGATCCGCCCCTTGTGGTCCACGACGGCCTTCATGAAGTGCCTTCCGGCGGTCCCGTCGCAGACCGCGCGGTCGTTGTGCGCGAAATCCGCGCGGAAGACGCGGTGCGGAATGCCGCGAGCCTTCGCGTCGTCCTCGCCGAGCCCCACCCGCGCGATCTCGGGGTCGGTGTACGTGATCCAGGGCAGGTTCTCGGCGTCGCAGGTCGCGAGCGCCACCGGCGAGAGCGTGTTTCTCAGGACGATCCCCGCCTGGTGGCCGGCCCAGTGCGTGAAGAGGTACGGACCCGCGACGTCGCCGATCGCCCAGACCGACGGGACGCTCGTGCGGCACTTCGCGTCGGTCTCGATGCCCTGCGGGCCGGTCCTCACGCCGACGCCGTCGAGATTCAGACCCTCGACGTTCGGCCGCCGGCCCGTCGCGACGAGGATCTCGTCCGCCTCGACGTCGAATTCCGCGCCGTCCTTGGGCTTCACGGTGACGACCTTCGTCCCGCCCTTCGCGGCGACCCTCGAGGCGCGCGCGCCGTCGTGGATCACGATGCCCTCTTCCCTCAGGCGCATCTCGAGGACGCCCTGGACGTCGGCGTCTTCCTTCGGGCAGACGAGGGCGGACGCCGACACGATCGTGACCCTGGAGCCGAGGCGGCGGAACGCCTGGCCGAGCTCGACGCCGATCGGCCCGCCGCCCATCACGAGGAGGTGCTTCGGAAGGACGCGGAGGCCGAACACGGTCTCGTTCGTGAGGTACGCCGGCTTCCGCGAGGCCCGGGACGTTCGGAATGCGCGCGCGCGAGCCCGTCGCGACCACGACGTGCCGTCCCCAGACCGTCGTCCCTCCCACCTCGACCTCGTGCGCGGACTTCAGCCGGCCCGCGCCGAGGAGGACGTCGACGCCGAGGTCGGTGAAACGCTCGACGGAGTCGTTCGGCGCGATCTCGGCCTGCGCGCGGCCGACGTAGCCCATGACGGCCGCGAGATCCTGCGGGCCGGGATCGGAGGCTCCCCGGATCCCGAAGCGCCCCGCCTCGCGCGCCGCGTGCGCGGCCTTCGCGGCGGCGAGCAGCGCCTTGGACGGAACGCAGCCGTACTGCAGGCAGTCGCCGCCCATGCCCCGCACGGGAGCGCGGCCCGGCGGCGTGAAGGGAAGGACGTGCTTCTCGACGAGCGCGACGCGCGCCCCGAGGCCCGCGCCGCCCGCCGCGACGACGAGGCCGCCGGAGCCCCCTCCGATCACGACGAGGTTGTAGCGCTCCATGCCGCCTCCCCGGGGAATGTGCCGGGCGGGTCCGTTTGTTCCGCGCCGCCCGTAAGATGAGTCCGGGAGGTTAGCTCAGCGGTAGAGCGTCTGCTTTACACGCAGCAGGTCGCCGGTTCGATCCCGGCACCTCCCACCAGCCATCTCGCTCGCTGCGTCCCGAAGGCGTAGTGCAGGTGCATCGGTGGCCGGCAGCCGGACTGGTCATCTAACTTGACAGCGGCACTTGTTTGCTTTGTCTTCGTGCGCCCGGCGGAGGAGCGGTGAGACGACTCTGTCGGGCCGCCCAACGAGGTCGAAAGGAAGAACGATGAGACGCGTCAAGTTCCTCGCCCTTGCGGTTGGCACCCTCGGAGTCGCCCTGGCGACACCTTCGACGCCCGCGATGGCCCAGTCCTTCGTCACGTTCGATGCCCCGGGCGGTTTCTTCGGCACCTATCCCTCGAGCATCAACGCCGCGGGGGCGATCACGGGGGCTTACGTCGACGCGAGCCTCGTGTCCCAGGGCTTCGTGCGCACGGCGAGAGGGACCATCACCACCTGCGATGCCCCCGACAGCGTCTTCGGCACCAACCCGACGGGCATCAATCCGAATGGGGCGATCACGGGGTTCTACACTGCCTCCGACTATTTCGAACACGGCTTCGTGCGCGCGGCCAACGGCACGATCACGGAGTTCGATGCCCCGGGCAGCAGCTTCACGGAACCCCTGAGCATCAACCCCTCGGGCGCGATCACGGGTAACTACCTGGATGAGAGCGGTGCGACGTTTCACGGGTTCGTGCGCACGGCCCACGGGGCCTTCACGACCTTCGAGGCCCCGGACGCCGCCGCCACGAAACCCCTGAGCATCAACCCATCGGGGGCGATCACGGGGTTCTACCAGCCGCGCACGGGCGGTGGTGTCCACGGCTTCGTGCGCACGGCCCACGGATCCATCACGACGTTCGACCCGCCGGGCAGCGTTGCCACGAGACCCTGGAGCATCAACCCGGCCGGGGCGATCACGGGAAGCTTCTGGACCTCGACGGGCCCAGGGGACGAGGAGCGCCACGGCTTCGTCCGCGCCGCGAACGGCACCATCGCCACGTTCGATCCCCCGGACAGCCTCGCCACCGTACCGCTGAGCATCAACCCTTCGGGGGCGATCACGGGTTACTACATGGACGCGGGCAACGTGGGCCACGGCTTCGTGCGCGAGGCGAACGGCACCATCACCACGTTCGATGTTCCCGGGAGCTTCCAGGGTACGTTCCCCTCGAGCATCAACCCTTCGGGAGCGATCACGGGCTACTACCTCGACGCGACCGGCGTCGGCCACGGCTTCGTGCGGACGACGGAGCAGGAGTAGCGGCCGCGGCGAAGAGAAATCCCCGAGGCGTGCTCGACACTTCGATCGGGAGGCTGTTCTTGGTCACATCGTTCCTCCGCCGGGCCGCGATCGGTGCGCTCGCTCTCCTGGGACTCGGGTGCGGCAGTCCGACGGAGCCCTCCGGTCCCCCGGGTCCCTCGTTGGGGTTCGGCAACATGTCGCTCGTCCAGTGCGAATCGGACCGGAAGGATTTCGGCTCTCCCGACTTCCAATTCACGCAGACCGGACGGACCTTCGACATGAAGATCGCGGGCGTCGGCAAGGCGCACGGCACGCTCAGCGACGACGTGTGGGGCACCTTCACGATCACCCTCGACCCGCCGTGCACGGGCAGCGGCAGCGGCCTGTTCCAGCTCTCCGGCTCCAGCCACGGCCCCTACACCTCCTGGACGGCTTCGGGGTCGTGGAACGCGACGATCACCGAGTCGGGGCCGGGCTGCGCGTGCCCCGTCGGACCCGCCTACGCCCGATTCACGCTGGGCTGAACGGGAGGGGGCGGGCGGATTCGTTCGCCGTTCGGCGCGGCGACGAACCCGCCGAGACCGAGTCGAATTCGCATAAGATGGGCGTGCACCGCTCTACATCCGTCTTGGAGAAGGCGGGGGCGGGTCTTCCGGTACCAGCCGCCCGGTCCGCACGCTCCGAAAGGACTCGCATGACGCGAATCGTGTGCCTGACGGCGATCCTGGCGCTCTCCGCCTGCACGAGCACTCCTCCGCCCGCGCCGACTGCGCGGGCCACGAACACGCACGTTACTGGCCACCCACCGTGCTCATCCGCGGCGGCATCGCAGTCGTCTGGGCGCCCTACGAGTTCTGGATCGACGGCAAGACGAGCCACTGCGGAATCGACGTGTTCGACTTCGTGAAGCTCGACGGCGCCTGGCGCGTCGCCAACGCGATGTGGACGGTGGAGCCGAACGCCTGCCGCGAGCTGCGGCCCGCCGACGCCTCGACGATCCGGCCTCCGGGCTGATCCCGCGGCCCCTTACCGCGCGACGGTGACGCCCTTCGGCGCGTCGGCGGAGACCGAGATCGACTGCGGGAGGTGCGCGCCCTCCACCCACACGATCCGCTGCTCGGTGAGCGCCGCCTGGAGGTCGCGCACGGCCGCGCGGAACTCCGCGCGCGTCCGCACCGGGAGGCCGCCTCCCCACGCCGCAGCGGCGTCCGGCGCACCCGGCGCGACGACCCAGACGAAGAGCGGGACGCTCAGGTCCTCGAGGAAGCGGCGGGCGTACGCCGCGGGGAGGACGCTCGCGTCGGGGTCGCCGGAGAGGACGACGACCACCGCCCGCGGGTGTGACCACGCGGCGGCGGCGAGCCCGGCCGTCGTCGCGGCGTCGGCGGTGCGCGGGCATCTCCCGGGCGCCTCGGGAGGCGCCGTCGACTCCGCGAGGGCGTGCAGGAGCCCGTTCCCCATGTAGAGAGGAAAGGAGCGCGGGTAGACGTCGTAGTTCGCGCGCGATCCGGCGGCGTTGCTCGCGTAGGAAAAGAGCGTCCGGACTTCCGGATCGCCCTTCAGCGTGCCCAGAGCCTCGTGAAAGAGCAGCGCGGCGCCGAGGCGTTCGAACGCCTTCGGGCCCTCCGTGTCGAGGACGAAATTGACCCGCGCGTCGCCGCTCTCGGCGGCGGCGACGCGCAGCGGCACGCCGCCGGCGGAAAGCCAGCCGGTCATCGCCTCCGGGGCGGGGAGCGCGCCTCGCGGGATCCGGAGAGGAACCGCGGTGAGCTCGCGCGACGTCTCGTCGCGTTTGCGCCCTCCGAACGTGATCTCGGCCTCGGCCCGGAAGCCCCGGTCCAGCGCCACGACGGCGCGCAGGAAGTGCAGCTGCTCCGGGACGAACGCGGGCAGCTCGATGCGCTTCGGATCCGGCGCGGAGAGCGGGCGCCCGTCGAACGTCACCGTGATCCTGACGGGGTTCACGCCGACGAAGCTCTCCCACTCGAGGCGCGCGATGCGGGCGTTCCCGCCGGCGCCCGGAAGGAGCGTGAGCGTCGCCTCGGCCTCCGGCCGCGGGACGTTCAGTTTCTGCCGCACGCGGCCGATCTCGACGCCGCGGGCGTTCAGCGCGACGGCGTCGAGGTGATGCGGCGCGGGGACGGGGCCGAGGTCCACCGCGAAGGTCCACGGCGGCCGGTGTCGGCGGGCGAGCCTCTCGCCGTCGAGGAAGATTTCGACCGCCGCCGTCCCAGCCGGGGCGCTGAGCTCGATCTCCTGCGTCCCCCAGGCCACTCCGAGCAGCAGGGTCAGGAAAGTCAGCATGGACGAGGTTGGTCCCCGTGCCCGCCGACTTTCAAGAGCGCACGTGAATCAGCGCCGTCCGCCCCCGCGCCGAAGCCGCGCTACTTCTTCGCCGGGCCGGGCACCTCGATCCGGTCGTAGCCGGACTCCTGCGTCGCCTCGTCGAGGATGCCGATCGAGATCACGGCGCCGGGATAGACGACCGCCTCGCCGGTGAACGTGAAGTGGGCGTTCGCGTCGCCGGAGGCGTCCTCGTTGCGCTTGAACTCCGTGCGCACGGGCGGGGCCTGCGTGACGTCGCCCTTGTCGAGGAGCGCGACGAACGCGGCGATCTTCGCCGCGCGTCCGCCGGCGACCGGGAGGAGCGCGAGATCGGTGGCCGGGATCGACACCGCGTACGCGACCCTCACCCGGCCCTTGTCGGCGGGAGCCGTCGACGTCACGCGGGCCTGGATCGGAAACCCCGGCGCGGCGACGCGGCTGAAGAGGTTCGACACGGTGCGGTCCGCGGCGCGGTCGGCGGCGCCGCGCTGGACGACGGAGCGGCGCGTGCGCACGGTCGCGCCGGGCACGTCGACCTTGACGTCGACGTCGAGCGGCTTGCCCGCCGCGAGGCCCTCGACGGGGAAGCCGAGGGAGTAGAAGGACTCGAGGTCCTTCGCCGCGCCGGCGAGCACGTCGCCCGCCTGCTCGGCGCCGACGGCCACGAAGCCGCCGGTGGGATCGACGGCGAGGTGAAGGCCGTCGGTCTCGTTCGCGTCGATCCAGATCCCGCGGCGCCCGTTCATGGGCTGGCCCGTGAACTGCGGGGTCGTGCTCTGCACGACGGAGAGGTCGAAGTCGCCGCCGGCCTCGGGATACAGGCCGTGCAGCGTGACGCCGTAGCCGTTCGCGGCCTCGGCGAGGGAATCGAGGAGGTCGCGCGTGTCGAACTCTCGCGCCTCCGGCGGAATCGTGACGTCGACGTCGAGCCTCTTCGTGAGGAAGTACTCCATGCCGGAATAGCGCGAGAGGCGGTGAGAGGCGACGACGAGAACGCGCCGCCCGTCGAGGCCGCCGAGGGCGGTGAGGACGGCCCGCAGGGCGGCCGCCTTGTTCTTCGTGCGGCACCACTCCTGCATCGCGAGGCCGCGCATCTCGGCGAGGACGGTCGGGCTGATCGCGGCCTGCTGCGGCGCGCGCGCCTCGACCGGTATCGGCGGCGGACCGATCTGGCCGCGCCCCTCCCGCGCGGCCATCTCCCGCTCGGCCTGGGCGATCTCGGCCACGAGCTTCTCGGCGTTCTCCACGCCGGTGAGGAGGGCCGGAGGCCGCGCGCTCTCCTTCGCGAGGTCGTCGAGCGCCTTGAGAACCGCGAAGGTGTCGCCCGTGAACGGGACCCGCGTCGCGAGGGACTCGTCGAACGTCAGGACGGCCGCCTCGTCGCCGGGCTGGATCGTGCGGACGACGAAGTCCTTCAGCGAGCCGAAGAAGCGGGCGCTGCGGCGCTGGTCGCCGAGCGTCAGGCGGTCGATGAAGAGGACGACGCGCCGCTTCGGCCGCTCGACGGGCGCGGCGGCGGGCGCGGCGGGGGCCGTGGACGTGGCTCCCGCGGGGGCGCCGGCCGGGGGCTCGTACTCGGAGAAGTTCGTGATCGCGACCGGCTTGCCGCCGACGCGCAGCGTGAAGTCCGAGGCCTTCAGGCCCGTGACGCGGCGGCCCTTCTTGTCCGTCACGACCGCGTCGAGGTTCACGAGCCCGACCTCCTGCGAGGCGGAGACGCTCTTCTTCGAGACCTTCGAAGGCGCGGCGGCCGCCTCCGCCGCGACGGGCGTCCCGGGCTCCTCGGGCTCGGCGGCGGACGCGACCGCGAGCGGCGCGGCCCCCTCTCCGCGGCCCGCGAGGACGACGCCGGCGTCCTCCGGCGCGAGCCGGAACGCGGCCGGGTCGAGGTCCTCGGCGACCCAGCAGATCCGCTGCGCGTCGAGCTCGGCGCGGAGCGCGGCCCACGCGTCCACGAATTCCTGCGGCGTCGAGACGCGCCGGCCCTCGCCCCAGCCGCCGCCGGAGGCCCGCCCGACCCTCCAGACCGCGAGCGGGACGAAGATCTCCGACAGGTACTCCCGCGCCTCGGCGGGGCCGAAGAGGCTCTGGTCGGCGCGGCCTTCGTCGTCTCCGAGGACGAGGACGACGACGCGCCGCCGCGGCGTCGCGGCGCGCACGAAGGCCCCGGAGGTGACGGTCGCGGCGAGACGGTACTGGTCGCCGGTGAGGACGGCCTTGTCGACGCAGGGCAGGATGAGGTCGCGGTGGCCCGAGCCGGGCGTGCAGTCGAAGCCCTGCAGGCGGAAGAGCCGGTCCGAGACCTCGTCGGCCGAGCGGTAGGACGCGCGCGTCGCGAGCGGGGAGAAGTGGATCACGTGCGTGATGCCGGAGAGGAGCTTCGAGAGGCGGGAGTTCGTCTTCGTGAAGGCCTTCTGGGCGCCGGCCTCGAGCGCGAGGAGCTTCGGAATCGCCGAGGGCGCGACGACGAACAGGACGTCGCTCTCGCCGGTCTCGGTGGCGCGCACCGTCCGGCCGCCCAGCGTCGCGGGCACCGGCGGCACGGCGCCGGGCTCGCCGCGGGTCGAGACGACGACGGCGTTGAGCGGAGCCTCGACGGCGCTGGACGTGCCGCTGCCGACGAGGAGCGTCTCCGACGCCCTCTCGCCGTCGACGAACGAGAGGTCCACCGCGACGATCCTCACGGGGCGCTCGGCCGCGAACGGGATCGCGACGTCGCGCACGGGACCCTCGTAGGCCTTCTTTCCGTCGATCGAGACGCTGAGGAGCGCCGGCGGGAGGTCCTGCTCGTGCGACCACGCGACGGAGAGCGTGCACGGCCCGCTCGCCTTCACGCAGTCGGTCCGGGGCAGCACCTCGGCGTGCGCGACGGAGGGCTTGTTCAGCCAGCGGCGGACGCGCTCGACGGCGCGGCCGGAGCCGTCGCGGCGCACGAGCTCGAGGAGGCGCACGCGCGGCGCGGACCCGAGGTCGATCGTGCACGTCTGTCGCCGGGCCGTCACGCGGCAGGCGGAGCGGCCGTCGAGGAGGAGCGCGGCCGGCGGCGGCGACGAGCCGAGGTCGACCGTGACGGGGAGCCGGCCGCTCGCGACGCCGGGCACGAACGTGAGGATCCGCATCCCCTCGGCGCCCGCGGCCGGGGGCGCGGCCCAGAGGAGCCCGAGGGCCGCGAGTGTCAGGATTGCAAGGCTCTTGCGGCCGCGCACGGCCTCTGTATACTCCGCCTCCGCCCGCGGCGCATCCGCCAGGGGACGAAAATCGGGGTCGTAGCTCAGTTGGTTAGAGCGCAGGCCTGTCACGCCTGAGGTCGCGGGTTCGAGCCCCGTCGGCCCCGCCACTTTCCCCCTTCCTACCCGCCCACCACCCGGACGCCAGGAGGCCGAGTCTCGTTCCATGGGAGTCCTCCTGACCGCGGTCGGCCTCACGAAGGCCTTCGGATCGCACCCCCTGTTCGAGGGGATCACGTGCTCCGTGGACCCGGGCGACCGCATCGGCCTCATCGGCCCGAACGGGGCCGGGAAGTCGACGCTGCTCTCCATCCTCGCCGGCGACCTCGCGCCGGACGAGGGCGCGCGCGCGCCGCAGAGGGGGCTGCGCATCGGGTACCTGTCCCAGATGCCGGTCTTCCACGACGGCGCGACGATCCGCGAGGCCGTGCTCGAGGGCGCCGCGGCCGCGCACGGCGGTGTGGAGGAGTGGGAAGCCGGCTTCGCCGCGGACGAGTTCATCGCCCGCCTCTCGCTCGCGACGGAGGGCCGCACCGCGGAGACGCCCGTCGCGACGCTCTCGGGAGGCTGGAAGAAGCGCGTCGCCCTCGCGCGCGAGCTCGTGCGCAGGCCCGATCTGCTGCTCCTCGACGAGCCCACGAACCACCTCGACGTGGACGCGATTCTCTGGCTCGAGGAGCTGCTCGCCCGGGCGCCGTACGCGACCGTCACCGTGACGCACGACCGGCTGTTCCTGCAGCGCGTCGCGAACCGGATCCTCGAGCTCGACCGGCGCAACGCGAACGGCCTCCTCGACGTTCGCGGCGACTACGCGACGTACCTGAGGGTGAAGGAGGAGCGTCTCGCGACCGACGCGCAGCGCGAGTCGTCGCTGAGGAACCAGCTGCGGCGCGAGACGGAGTGGCTCCTCCGCGGCGCGAAGGCGCGCTCGACGAAGCAGCAGGCGCGGATCCAGAGGGCGGGCGCGCTCGAGACCGAGGTCGGGCAGCTCGCGGAGAGGAACCGGTCGCAGAGCGTCCGCCTCGACTTCCAGTCATCGGAGAAGAACCCGAAGCGGCTCATCGAGGCGAAGGGGATCGGCAAGGCGTACGGAGAGAACGTCCTCTTCGCGCACCTCGACCTCCTCGTCACGCCGCACAGCCGGATCGGCCTCCTCGGGCCCAACGGCTGCGGCAAGTCGACGCTCATCCGCACGCTCCTCGGAACCGAGAAGCCCGACACGGGGGAGATCTTCCGCGCGGAGAACCTCCAGCCCGTCACGTTCGAGCAGGGGCGCGAGAGCCTCGACCCGGAGTCGACGGTCGCGCGGACGGTCTGCCCCGAGGGCGACCACGTCGAGTACCGCGGCTCCCTCGTCCACATCAGGAGCTATCTCGACCGGTTCCTCTTCAAGGAGGAGCAGAGGGACATGAAGGTGAGCCGCCTCTCGGGCGGCGAGCAGAGCCGGCTCCTCCTCGCCCGGCTCATGCTGAGGAAGACGAACCTCCTCGTCCTCGACGAGCCCACGAACGACCTCGACCTCGCGACGCTGCAGGTGCTCGAGGACTGCCTCGCGGACTTCCCGGGCGCCGTCATCCTCGTGACGCACGACCGGTACTTCCTCGACCGCGTCACGAACCGGATCCTCGCGTTCGCGCGGGACGAGAAGGGGAGGGGCACGCTCACGGCGCTCGCCGGCCTCGACCAGTGGGAGGCGTGGGTCGCCGAGCGCAAGGGCGCGGCCCCCGCGCGCCGCACGGCCGCGAAGGCGCCGGCGCGAAAGCGCCGCGTGAGTTTCAACGAGCAGCGCGAGCTCGAGGGGATGGAGGCGCGCATCCAGGCGGCGGAATCCGTCCGCGACGATCTCCGCAGGCAGAGTGAAGATCCGGCCCACGCGAGCGACGCGGTGAGGCTCGTCGCCGTCCTCGCGGCGCTCGAGGAGAAGCAGGCCGAGGTCGACCGCCTCTACGCACGCTGGTCGGAGCTCGAGGAGAAGTAGCGCCGGCCGGGGGCGTCAGGTCGGATCGATCCGCGGGATCCGGATCGCGCCGGAGATTCTCGCGCGGAGCTGGCCCCAGCGCGCGTCCGTGATCTCGATCGTGGGCTCGCCGAAGAGCCGTCCGAGGCCGAACGGGATCTTCTTCAGCCGGTTCGCGTGCGCGGATTCCGCATCGAGGCACGCGAGGAACTCCGGGTCCTCGCGCTTCGCGAACGCGCGCTGCTTCGTGGCCGGATGGACGAGCTCGAACGTCGTGCTGTTGAAGCGCGACACCTCGACCTTCATGCAAAACTCTCCCGATGCGGCGTCCCCGCATTCTACCGTGGAGACGGCCGGGCGCCCCGCCCGCCTATTCCGCGACGAGCTCCTCGATGCGCCTCGAAAGCTCCGCCTCCGACATCCGCGTCGGCGTGTAGAGGCGGACGAGCCCCGCCTTGTCCACGAGCACGAGCGTCGGGTTCGAGGAGACGCCGTAGCGGACCATCGTCTCGGTGTCGATCGGCGCGGACACCCCGTCCAGCATCCCGTAGTGCTCCCGCCACACCTTCTCGATGTGGGCCGTCTCCTCCGCAGGCGTCGCGGGCTTGTCGTCGTCTCCCGTGCCGAAGAGACGCGTCGGGGCGACGACCGCGAGCCCCCGCGGCCGGTACTTCTCGAGGACGCGGCCGACGATGGGCGCCTGCGCGCGGCAATCGCCACACCAGTGGGCCCAGAGGAAGAGGAGGATCGGCCGGCCCTTCAGGTCGGCCAGCCGCCGGGGCGTGGCGCCGGCGTGCGCGGCGACGGCCAGCTCCGGCGCCGGCTGTCCCTCGAGCGACAGGAGATTGACGTTCTTCCGGATGCGGCAGCGCAGCTCGGTGTCCTTCGCGCGCGTGTACTCGGACTCGTAGAACCTCAGCGCCGGCCCGCGCCCGTCGCGCGCGGCCCTCAGGCGTCCCTCCGTCTCGATCGCGGCGCCGAGGGCGCCGACGAGCCCGGGCTTCTCCCCGGGGATCTCCCGTCGCACCTCGGCCACGTACGCCCAGGCCTTCTCCGTTTTTCCGAGGAGCGCGGCGCCGCGGGCGAGCCAGCCGACGGCGTTCAGGTACTCGGCGTCGACGCCGTGCTCCCTCCTGTACTCGGACACCGCGGCGTC